>JAZLLF010000053.1:0-105728 GCA_045598005.1 Saccharofermentans sp.
CAAAGATCAATTTCATCGTAAAGTGCATACTGAGCAAAAAACAATACAGAAGAGCCTAGTAAATTAAGGAAAATAAATCCTGCGCCATTCTTATCATTAACCTTATAAAGGAACATTGGAGCTACAATGAACACTGTTGAAAGAACTGCAATAATAACAAGCGCAACCGTATTATCCAAATAAAGGAATACATAAATCAAAGAAATAACAGGAATCTGAATAAGCCAGTAAAAATCTTTGCTGAGTTTTTCAGACTTATTCATATAGTAAAGAAGGAATGCACCAACATAGTACATGATAAGTCCAGCAAGAACGTCCTTCCACTCAACAAACATGAGGAAAGAAGCAATCACAAGGCCAATATTACAGATATACATGAACATTCTTGATTTGTACTTTGAAATAATACCAGTAACAACAAGCCACACAATAATAATTGCGAGCAACACGAACTCATTCATGATATTAAACACGAAACTTGCAATGAAAGAAACTACATAAAATCCACTGACACCAATACCTGCAAAAGATGTAAAGAGCACATTAAATGAGCTCTTCTTATTCATTTTAAGAAGGCCGAACGCAGCAAAGGCAATACTTACTACGTAAAGAATAATAACTTTTGCAACATCAGGAAGGAATGGGAATGCAAATGCAGCAAATAAAACGAAACTCAAAAGGATAAGCAGTGAGGCAAAAATACCCATAAGGTTTTTACCAATATTGCTTTCCATATTTTTCTTCTCTTTTTTTACTACTGGCTGAGCCTTTGGTGGCTGATAAACAGCCGCAGCAGGTGCAGGTTTAACTGCAGCAACATTTTGTGGCTTTGGACAATTTACAGCAACAGGCTGCTGATAAGACACAGATGCTTTTGAAGGCACCTTATTCATAGCTACTCCACCATTTAACTGGCTTTTTAGAGTAGTTACTTCCTGCTCAAGATTATAAACACGCTTTGTAAGTGCCATTAACTGTTCAGTTAATCTCTCATTACTAAGACCATTATCATTCTGTTCCATACTTTTCTCCTTAAAGAGTCATATAAACAATTCTACATAGTCAATATACCTTAAAAATGAACACAATACGCATGGGGGTAAAAATTATCATCTTCTTGTAAGACTAATGTCGCATATCTTACAAAAAAGAGCTACAAAAAAGCGAAATACTATTCTCTAATTCTCCATAGAATATCTATTTTAAATTGCGCACAATCATACAATTAATGCATAAACGTAAAGAAAAAATTTTGGAGGGTTTTATGGGAATTTTTACATCGTTTATTTTAATACTTGTTGGTATTTTTTATTTAATCGGACTGATAAGTGTTTTATCAAAAGCCGGCGCATCAGTTTTACAGATTGTTTTAGCTGTACTAGTTGCTCCATATCGCTGGTATCTTTTGGGAACAGTTGCAAACAAAAAAATAATAGCTATCATCCTGATTATCCTTATGGTTATTGGAGCTTTATTCGCATTTGTGGTAATCAGGCAAATTGTGGAGTCTTATAGTGATTTAATGATTCAGGCAGATACACTTTCTTCTGGCTACATCTCACGCGAAGTTTATGAAAATACTATGAGAGAAAAATCTGTTGCACTCGTAGACCAAATGGAAAGCATGCTGACTGGCTACATCTTGATTATGAGTGTTCTAAATATTGTTACTTCCATCCTTGAGATGATTATCTTCTTCTTCATCGGAAAGGAATTTGAAAAGAGCGTGGGATTTTGCATTGGACTTGCTCTGTTACCAGCTATTTTCATTATAATCCTTGGTTTTGATGATTCAGTATACGGATATTCCGCTTACTCTTCTTACTAATCAAAAGTAAAACGCTAACAAAAGACAAATGGGTGTCAGCGATGACACCCTTTTAATATGCATAAAAACACACCCTCTCGAATAAACGAAAGGGTGTGTAGATAACTAATTAGTATTAGTCAGTTCTAAATTAGAACTTACCTGCCTTAGCAGCCTCTTCGATAGATACAGCAGTTGAAACTGTCATACCAACCATTGGGTTGTTACCAGCACCGATAAGACCCATCATCTCAACGTGAGCAGGAACTGATGAAGAACCAGCGAACTGAGCATCTGAGTGCATACGGCCCATTGTATCTGTCATACCATAAGAAGCAGGACCTGCAGCCATGTTATCTGGGTGAAGTGTACGACCTGTACCACCACCTGAAGCAACTGAGAAGTACTTCTTACCAGCCTCGAGGCGCTCCTTCTTATATGTACCAGCTACTGGATGCTGGAATCTTGTAGGGTTAGTTGAGTTACCTGTGATAGATACGTCAACGTTCTCCTTCCACATGATTGCTACACCCTCGCAAACATCGTTTGCACCGTAGCAGTTAACCTTAGCACGTGGTGAATCAGGATTCTTTGAGTAGCACTTACGTGATACTTCCTTAACTGTATTTGTGTATGGATCATACTGTGTCTCTACGAATGTAAATCCGTTGATTCTTGAGATGATCTGAGCAGCATCCTTACCAAGACCGTTGAGGATAACACGGAGAGGCTTCTGACGAACCTTGTTAGCCTTCTCTGCGATACCGATAGCACCCTCAGCAGCTGCGAATGACTCGTGACCAGCGAGGAATGCGAAGCACTCTGTCTCCTCCTCGAGGAGCATCTTACCAAGGTTACCATGGCCGAGACCAACCTTACGTGTGTCAGCAACAGAACCTGGGATACAGAAAGCCTGGAGGCCTTCACCGATTGCAGCAGCAGCGTCAGCAGCCTTCTTGCAACCCTTCTTAATTGCGATAGCAGCACCTACTGTGTAAGCCCACTTAGCGTTCTCAAAGCAGATTGGCTGGATTCCCTCGATGAGGTGATATACATCAATACCAGCTGCGTCACAAATCTCTTTGCACTCTTCAATAGATGAGATGCCATACTCATTGATCTTTGCAAGGATCTGAGGCTCTCTTCTTTCATATGATTCAAATAAAGCCATTATTAAGCCCTCCTCTATTACTGCTTACGTGGATCGATGCAACGAACTGCATCATCAACACGACCGTACTTACCTGAAGCCTTTGTGAATGCTGTATTAGCATCGTCGCCAGCCTTGATGAAGTCCATCATCTTACCGAAGTTAACGAACTTGTAACCAATGATCTCATCGTCCTCATCAAGAGCAACCTCTGTGATGTAACCATCTGTGAGCTCAAGGTAACGTGGTCCCTTATCAAGAGTACCGTAAGTTGTACCAACCATTGAACGTGATCCCTTACCAAGATCCTCAAGACCAGCACCAATTACAAGACCACCCTCTGAGAAAGCAGACTGTGTACGACCATAAACGATCTGGAGGAAGAGCTCTCTCATAGCTGTGTTGGTAGCGTCACAAACGAGGTCTGTGTTAAGAGCTTCCATTACTGTGAGACCTGGAAGAATTTCAGCTGCCATAGCTGCTGAGTGTGTCATACCTGAGCAACCGATTGTCTCTACGAGTGCTTCCTGGATGATACCTTCCTTAACGTTGAGGGAAAGCTTACAAGCTCCCTGCTGTGGAGCACACCAGCCGATACCGTGTGTATAACCGGAAATATCAGAAACCTGCTGTGCCTTAACCCACTTTGCTTCCTCCGGAATTGGAGCTGCGCCGTGGTGAACACCCTGATGAACAGGGCACATATTCTTTACTTCTGTTGAGTAAATCATAGTAGTTCTCCTTTTGACAGAATTTGAATAGATTATAGTGCAAAAATCAAAGGTTAGCCAACGCTAACTGATGCCATTTTACACCTTGTTAACACCTTAAGCCGATATATATTAAGTGGTTTTAATAAAATGCCACAAATAAAATTCATTTTGGCCATAATAAGTTATCTTATTTGGCAGATTGTTTTGCACCGAATATTAAGTATAAATAGTATTGGCATTTTTAATGAAACATAAATTTATTGAATCGAGGATTAATTCCATGGCAGCAAATACCAAGAAGAGACCTTTTTTCGCACACTATGCGAAGATTTTCAGAAATGAATTTAAAGGTTACAACAGTAAAAAGTTAATTAATGATGTTGCAGCTGGTATCACAGTTGGTGCAGTTGCTCTCCCACTCGCTCTTGCTTTCGGTGCAGCTTCAGTTGATGCAGCACACGCAGCAATCGGTATCGCAGGTGGTCTTATCACAGCTATCTTTGCCGGTATCATCAGCGGACTTTTGGGTGGTGGTTCTTTCCAGATTTCTGGTCCAACAGGAGCCATGGCTGTTGTACTTGGTACAATCGTATCTGGAACTTATGGTATTCAGGGAATGTTCATGGCAACATTCATTTCTGGTATCATCCTTCTCTTAGCAGGTCTTTTAAGATTTGGTAAGCTTGTTCAGTTTATTCCAAAGCCTGTAGTTACTGGTTTTACTTCAGGTATCGCACTTGTAATTGCAATTGGTCAGCTTAAGAATGCTTTCGGCGTTGAAGCAGCTGGAGAAACAACAATCGACAAGCTTCTCGACTTCTTCTCAAATATCGCAAAGACAAGCCTTCCTACACTTCTTTGCACAATTGCAGTAATTGTAATTATGGCTGTTTATCCTAAGAAGTTTGCCAAGTATGTTCCAGGATCTCTCGTTTCACTTATCATAATCACAGCTGTTGTTGCTATCTTTAAGATTGACGTTGCAACAATCGGTTCTATCCCAAGATCAGTAATTAACTCTGAAGTACTTAACATCAAGGCCGTTGATTTGACAATGCTTAAGTCAATTGCAAGCTACTCAATCACTATCGCTCTTCTCGGTATGATCGAGTCACTCCTTTGTGGTACATGCGCAGCTTCAATGAAGAAAGAGAAGTTTGACTCTAACGTAGAGCTTATTGCTCAGGGTGTTGCCAACATGGTTGTACCTTTCGTAGGTGGTGTACCTTCAACTGCTGCTATCGCACGTACTTCTGTTGCTATTAAGAGCGGATGCCAGACAAGACTTACTTCTGTATTCCAGTCAGTATTCCTTATCCTCTGTATGTTTATTCTTGCCCCAGTTATCGGTATGGTTCCATACTCAGCACTTGCTGGTGTACTTCTTATGACATCATGGAACATGAATGACTTTGCTACAATCAAGGGATACTTCAAGCATAAGCTTACAGACGCTATCATCCTCTTCTTCGTTACAATGTTTGCTACAGTAATTCTTGATCTTACATATGCAATTCTTATTGGTGTAGGTCTTTCAATGATTCTTACAATCAACACACTTGCAAAGATTCGCGTTAATGTCGAGGAAGAAACACTCATCGAGCATAAGGATGCAGCTGTTGTTTATAGCGTAGGTGCTTACTTCTTTGCTAACGGTAAAGAGCTTAAGAAGGCTATCGAAAAGTGCGAGAAGAAGTACGATACTTATATTCTCTCATTCCGTGGTGTAGTATTCACTGACGTTTCTGCTGAGACAGAGTTCATTGAGACTGTTAACTACATTAAGGAACTTGGTGCTGACTTCTGCTTCGTTGGTATGAACAATTACGTTAAGTCAACACTTGAGCAGATTGGATTCCAGGATCAGGTTGGCCGTGAGCACTTCTTCAATAACCTTGAAGAGTATGTAAAGGCTGCCAAGGCAAATGCTTAATTGAAATAATAGTTTCATAAAGAAGCGTCCCAGTTAGAAACTGGGACGTTTTTAAATGCTTACAGAATACAATACGAATAATATAAATAAAGCCACTGAGAAAACACTTACGACAATTCCAATAATAGAGAGAATAAGTACTACTGGTTTAAGTTGTGAATCGCCTTTGTAACAGGCCCGTACAATAAGAGCAGCTACACTAAGCATCCATCCCACACCAAAGAATCCTGTTAAAACAGAAAAAATCGAAAGCGCAAGCGCAACTATTATAGGAACATCGTAAGCAGTCTGCTTGGCACTGTCATTATAGGATTCATCAACTCTATAACCTGAAACATTCACAGACTTATCTATAACTGCGTCATAAGGATCATTAGGATTATATCTGACACCAATAGGATTGCCCTTGCGTCTCGCCCTTATGTCCCAGCTTACAGGTATAGAAGTTGACTTGTAGTATTCTTTTCCATCAACATTATAAACATATATCTGAAATTTGTTCTTTGCAGATTGATACGGTCCAATCGCAATTCTGACACCAGCATTTTTCTCATCAATCATGTACTGATCAAAAGAATAACCAGCTCTCATTTTTGAATCAAAATCAGCTCTGTCAAAAGCCGTAAATTCTGTATATCTGCCAACTGTAATTGCTGTTCTATTATCCATTACAAGTTCCTTCATAAAGCAGGGTGCCAAATG
This sequence comes from Saccharofermentans sp., assembly GCA_045598005.1. GTDB lineage: Bacteria > Bacillota > Clostridia > Saccharofermentanales > Saccharofermentanaceae > Saccharofermentans. The sequence goes on from JAZLLF010000053.1 coordinate 6,306, forward strand.
ACACCCTGCAGTTTAATTTTTATCAGTTACCAGAAAGTTCTGCTGTCATTCTCTCATAAATCATCTCGAAAGTAAGTGGCAAAGCATTCAGGTATGCTGTATGAATCTCAAGATCTGTTGCATCAGGGAAATCACGATGCGCCTGTGTCATAACTATTCCGGTATTAATATATCCAAGACCATACTTTACGCCGTAGCCTGGCTGATTAGTAACAATAGCATAAATCTGTTCGATACCTTCACTATTCATATCAGTACCAAAAACACTTGAATAATATGCATTGCAGTCATCGATATCCCAGCCTTCATAGTTAATTCCTATATCAAATCTTGCAAAGAGAAGAATATTAAACTCATTCTCTATCTGAATAAGAATTCCTGCATTCTCATTCTCTACAAAATATCTGAAAGAATAGTTCTCAACATATGTTGCCCAGCCTTCTGTATATCCAACTGAATCATTAAGATAAAGATATGGATGCTCACAGATACTTCTTGTATATACTGACTGGAACATATGTCCAGGATAACCTTCGTGAGCACATGTGACACCAAAAGTATCAGTAACAGAAGCCTGATTTGTGATGATCATATTTGAATTAAAATTATCAAGATGATATCCAAGGTATGCTGCAGGGCTGAAATTCTCCTGAAGTGACTCCGGTACATCTCTTAACACATATGCGTGAGTTGGAAGCGTAGGAAAATCTGCTGGAATAACAGTTTCAAGATAATCAAGATTTGCTGTCGTACTTCCATAAGAATAATTATGGAATGAATACTCAGATCTCCATGAAGAATCACCAGAATAAGCGATTGACATCATAGTTGAATATCTTGACTGAACCATTGCTTCAACTTCAGCAACAGACTGTTCAATTGATTTATTGGAGTTGGCATAATCCATAAAGAGTACTGAGTAGTATGCCTGACCACCAGGATAATCACAGATACCATGCTGAACAGCAGTGCTTTCAGACGCGAGCACACGCATTCTGTCAGCTACTTCCTCAAACTCAGGAAATACTACATTATGCATTACTTCATTATGTCTTCTGATAAGATCTTCCCTGTCTTCATCTTTAAGACCAGGAATATTATCAAGTCTTGCTTCAAATGATTCATACAGGAAACAGTCATCAACCTGAACTGCAAGACCGTCAAAGCTTGCTGCTATATCTTCATAAACAGCAGAAGTACTTTGGAAACCCAAATCAAAACGCTCTTCTTCGAAAAGCGCAAGTTCATCGTAAAAACGATCAATGTCGTTAAGAAGAATAAGATAATTCTCTGCGTCCTGAACAGTATTAAAATCAAGAATATCAAGAATAAAAAGAAGTTCTGTCTGAGGACCGAGAAGTGGATCAAGAATTACAGAATAATAAGAAAAGGCAGTATAAGATTCCATGTACTTATTAATCTCAAAATCATAAACAATCTTATCGTAGAATGCTCTGTCCTGGAAATCCAGTGATTCATAATCAATAGAATAGAGCTGCTCAAGAACTGATTCAGTATAGTCTGATGACTCTTCAGTCTCATCCATTATTGAGCCCCATGAAACATCAGAAATCTCATATCCCATTGACTCAACATCTTCAAATAAAATGCAGGCATTAACATATGAGCCACTAATTACCATCTGAATATACTCATGTTCAATCTCATCGAGAAGATCAGATGCTGCCTGACCCGAAATATTTCCAGGTGCATGATATGGGTGAAGTTCTTCAAGTGTTGGAACGTGATCTGGATAAGTGATGCTGTCATCAAAAACAAATTCATCTGAATCTGAAGGTTCGTCGAAGTCTTCTTCCTCTTCAGTCTCAGAAGTTCCAGAACCTGGCTTCTTTCTGTCGTCATCGTCATCCTTATCGCGGCTATGATGTCTTCTGCTGCCATCATGATCCATTGTAAAAAACTCTTCAACTGCACTACATGAAACAGCTGAAAGACTCATCGCAATAATAAGCATTACTGCAAGAAATTTTGAAAAACGCTTATTCATTCTTAATACCTCCATACGCTGGAATTATTAACAAGCAAAATTAATATAATTACTCCAAAGTTTAAAGAAATTATAAATCACCTTCAAGAATGTCATCCAAGGGGGTGGATATTCGCTCTTCATACTGCACTTCAAATGCAGCATAGTCATTATCTCCTCGCTTGGTTTTTGGAAGAGATGCAAGAAATTCAATCTCGTTCTGACGCATGTCCTCTTTGTAGGCAAGTTCTGTCTGAAGTTCAATATCATCCTTAAGTTTTAAGAGCAGGTCATTATCAAAAAGGAACTCTTCTTCAGGAACAACTGCCGCAATAATCTTGTGGTCATCTTTACTAACAAACACAAGACAATCCTTAACACCATTTACCTGAAGAATCTCATTCTCCAAAAGATATGGGTAGAAATAACGGCCGTTAATATCAATTTTACGCGTAATACTTCCATCGAAATACACATATCGATTCTCATCTATATGTCCAAGTGTTCCAGTAAACACCCATGTTCGCTCATCTCTTAATTGTCTTTTAAGAAGATTTGTACCATCCTCATCTGAAACCATGGCACTTGCAGGCGTAGATATACATATTCTTCCCTGATGACCTAGTGGAAGTTCATTTGCATCATCATCAAATATCTTAATTCTGATACCAGGAAGAGGGATTCCCAGTATTCTGCTATTCTCAAGTTCTGGTGGATTATAAACAAACACTGACGCTGTTTCTACAACACCGTACACTTTATCTATTCTGACTCCTGGAGCATACCTTTCGAAAAAGGAAACGTATCTGTTATATTCAGTACCATTAAGAGGGAATCCATGAACAATAAGTCGCTTTATACATTTAAATTTTGAAAAACGAATGCTCTCATGCCCTGCAATTTCATTAAGCGTTGTTGTAAACGCAAACACAATGTCAGGCTCGTAATAAGAAATCTGTGCTACATTATCAACATTATCACCCCAGCACTTAAGGCACAAAGTGTGACCATGTAAAAGCACAGAATTAGTTCCAAAAATGAACCCTGCTGCATACATAAGATCCACGTAGCTTAAGTACTTCATTACCTTTGATTCATCTGTTGTATCATCAAACAAAAAGCCAGTAAGATTGGCGTGTTCAAGAATCGAATTTGAATCGTAAGTAGTAAATCTTCTGTTCTTAAAATTACCACTCAGAAGAAATGCAAGCGCAGGATCATGCTCACTAACATTCATTGAACACTTTGAAACCAGTTCAGAATCAATTGTAGTCTCATTAACTTCTTTCCAGTAATGAATCTTTTTATCAGCTGGCACAGAAGAAATATCAGCCGCACGATAAAACTTTTTTACAAAGCCCTTCATATGCGCCATAAAAATAGCAGGCTTACTAATAAAATCATTAGGTGCTGCAACGATAATGTCAGTGATAGTTGTATCACTCAAAACTGGCGCATAATTAAGCAGCTGCTTGTCCGCAAGGATAAGATACTTAAAGTCATCGTAAGTAGCATATTCCTTAAAAATCTGTGTCTTATAATCACCACAAAAAAGACTTGGTATTGCACCAATAGCATTTGATGCATATATCATAATATTTACGGATGGAAGTCCACCTGCACAAATTATAATCTTATCTCCCTTTTTTACGCCAAGATTTGAAAGATAAGTTGCTGCTCTGTCTATTTCAGTTTTTAACTCGAGGTAGGTATAAGTTCTTGATGCATAAACAAGAGCTGCTCTTGAAGGATGCTTATTAACAGACTCGCAAAGAGCACCATACAATGTAGTATGGATATTAACTGATGGTGGATATTTAAGATCTTTATAAAAATGAGACCATTCAGTTTCCTTAAACATTAAATCCCTCCGAAATATCACCAAGAATTATATCGCAGATACGATTAACATCGTCCTTTGTAAGTTCAGCATATAATGGAAGTGTTAATACTCTTTCCGCAACAAATCTTGCTACAGACAAATCATCATCACAAACATCATATTTCTCTCTAATATAACTAGAATCGCATGTCAGTGGATAGAAATATTTACGCGCTTCTATATTATTCTTTGAAAGCACTTCCTTTACCTCATCCCTTGACAGCTTAAAGCTATCAAAAACCACTGGAAAATACGAATAATTAGATTCAGTCTCTTTATTTTCAGAAGGCAGAATAATTCCTTCTACACCAGCAAGTCTTCTCTTATATTCTTCAAAAAGCTCTTTCCTTTTAACAAGGTTCTCATCGAAATGTCTCAGGTTACATAAACCCATGGCAGCTGATAACTCATTGAGTTTGGAATTGCCACCTGGATAATCGATATTCTCTTCATCAGAAATTCCGTGATTTTTAATCAGATCATAATTTCTGGATCGATTATTATCCGAATAAAAAACAGCTCCGCCTTCAATAGTATTAAAAACCTTTGTTGCATGAAAACTCATAACAGATGCATAACCAAATTTAACAACAGGCTGGGTTTTATAGTTAACACCAAACGCATGTGCAGCATCGTAAATCACCTTTAAATCGTGCTTTCTGGCAATAGATTCTATTTCTTCCACATCACACACATTACCGTATACATGAACAGGAATAATCGCTCTGGTTTTTGGTGTAATGAGCTTCTCTATTTTTGATGCATCAATAGTAAAATCATCACTTCTGATATCACAAAATACTGGCACAAGATTCTTACGAATAATCGCATTGGTTGTAGAAGCAAAAGTAAACGGAGTTGTAATAACTTCACTTCCTGCTGGCAAATCCATCTCTTCTATTGCTGCTTCAAGCGCAAGATGACCATTTGAAAATAGTGTTACTTCCAAGCCAAATAATTCTTTAAGTTTTTTCTCAAGAAGCTGATGCTTCTCACCCATATTGCTGAACCACTTACTATCCCAGCAGCTTCTGATCTCATCAATATATTCTTGCAAATCAGGAACAGAAGGTCTTGTTACATATATCTTATCCACGCTTCTTAGTCCCCTTCGAAAATTTCTTTATATAACCCATAAGGAAATGGTACTCTTCAAATTTAAAAATTAATGAAGCCGACACATAAATTATAACACCCACAACAATTTTAAGAATAAGCGTCAATACTACACCAAGGCCAAGATGACCAAGCACATAAACAGCACCTGCCATAAACGCAGTCAGAAGTATGGTTCCACTCATATCCTTAAGTTGTTCAAGATAACCATAATCTATAAATTTCTTATTTGGGAAACTATTAATTATCTGACTAATTACATCACTAATGAGAAGGCTTATGGCAATTGCCATTACACCATACCTATACATTGCTATAAGCAAAGCAAAATCAAAAATGCACTTCACTATTTCGAGCGTAAGGAAAATATCGCTTCTGCCAACTGCCTTAATGACGTTAAGGTTTGTTGTATGTATAGGATAGAAAAGATAAATTATGCAAAACAGTGCGAAGAATGGAACGCATGGAAGCCACTTTTCTGTAAGAACAAGTGCAACAATTTCAGGTGAACAGGCGGCAAGTCCCGCCATTATTGGCGCAAGAATATAAAGAGAAACCTTGAGCATATTTCTGGCGATTTCTTTTACCTTTGCTTTATCATCCTGATGCTTTGCCATTACAGGGAAAAGAACACTGTCAATCGACGAATTAATATTAGTTCCAATTACCATTGGGAAATGCTCACCCTGATTGTAATATCCAAGTTCTGCATCCGTATAAAATTTACCAATAACAAGGGTTCTGGCATTACTATAAACAGAATTCACAAGAGCTGACACTGAAAGCTTCCATCCATACTTAAAGAGCACCTTAAGTCGGTCCATGCTAAACATTAACTTTGGCTTCCAGTCAACAATAATCCACAAAGAAAGAGTATCAACAATAAGATTTGTAAGTCTTTGTGCAACGAGCGCCCATACACCAAATCCCATTTGCGCAACAGCAATTCCAACTACTGCAGAGATAATGGTTCCTGTCAGTGTCGCAAAAAAGAACTTTCTAAACTGCATCGTCTTTGACACATACGCCTGCTGAACATTTTTAAGTCCTGATACAACAATAATAAAACCCAGAACTCTTAAAACCGGAATCAATTCAGGCTTTGAGAAAAACGAAGAAATAACAGGTGCCGTAAAAAACAAAACACTATAAAGCACAAGGCACAACGCAACATTAAAATAGAATACTGACGAAAAGTCCAGATCATCACTATCCTTCTTCTGAATAAGCGCATTTCCAAAGCCACTGTCAACAAAAACGAAGAAAATCTGAGATATTACCACAACAAGCGCTACGAGGCTAAAATCATCTGGCAACAGAATTCTTGCAAGAACAACCGTAACCAGAAATTGCACGAGCTTGGCGCCCATTCTTTCCATAAAGCGCCAGATAAGATTTGAAACAATACTTCCACCGTCACTCATGAGTCTCACCCGTTACGAAAGTATAATTATCAAGACTTTTAATTACATCTTCTTTTGGCATGAACATAAGCATATCAATTATCGAAAGATGAGACACAAACTCATTATCAAACTGCTTATATGGAGTAATCTTAGGATTAATAAATTTAAGTTCAATTCCTCGCTTTTTGAACTCTTCAAAAGAATAAAGAGTCGTTCCTCCGATTGCATTAACATACGAGTCAGCGCCTAAATGATTACACATATCGTATATGCGTTCCTGTGACTTAAGACTGGAATTTCCTTCATAATCTGAAGAACGCACAATCTTTGTATCTATCTCGAGATATGAACAGACTTTTCTTATAGAATTTTCAAGAAAAGAAGCCAGATTTAAATCTTCAAATGTGAGAACATCATTAATGAGGTCCATTGTCTCATTAAAATATGGTGCCTTTCTGTAAGCAGCAAATAACTGATTCTTTTTACCTTCGATATTTACAGGAAGGATTCTGATATCATTAATATTCTTTCTTACATCCAGATGATCAGCCTCAACTCTGAAAAAAGAAGGTTTGCCATTTACAAGAATTCTGTTGCGATTAACCCACCCTTTATTTATGAACTGGCAGTCGTCCATAAGCACAAAAACATCAGCGCTTTTGATAAGCTGCCAGTATCCAATATATGGAAAGAAATAAGGCTGGTTCATTGCAAGTAACATAAAACACCAATCAAAATATAATGATATAATTTTGCATCAAAAAGCACCAAATTTAAAGATATAGTGCGAATAATGGTACAGTCCTTTGTGCTATACTCTATTCATGGCTAAGATTAAAACTACTTATTTTTGTAAAGAATGCGGACACGAGACATCTGGATGGATGGGCAAGTGTCCTGGATGCGGTGAATGGAACACTCTTGTTGAATCTACTTCTGTAACAGGATCTAGATCATCTTCAAGTGTTAAGGCCAAGGTCGATGCACCTACTTTTAAGGCGAATAATTACAGCTGGACTAATAAGACAGGAACAATTCGACTTAAGGATGCTGGCAAAGAAACTTATACCAGAATACCTACCGGCATTGATGAACTCGACCGTTTATTCGGTGGAGGACTTACTAATGGTTCAGTAACCCTGGTAGGTGGAGAACCAGGTATCGGTAAGTCCACTATTCTTCTTCAGCTCGCTAATTCAATTAAGTCTGACGGAGATATACTATACGTTTCCGGTGAGGAATCACCTTCACAGATTGGACTTCGCGCTGAAAGACTTGGAATAGATAACGAGAAGATTATCATCTGCGCTCAGACAAGTTTCGAGATTATTGCTGAAGAGATGCTTAAGACTAAGCCAGCATTATGCATTATCGATTCTATACAGACTTTGTATTCAGAGTCAGTATCAGGAACCCCTGGAAGCATTTCACAGGCAAGAGAAGTAACTGCTGGACTTGTAAGAATTGCAAAGAGCAACAATATGCCAATTATCCTTGTTGGTCATGTCACAAAGGAAGGATCAATTGCTGGTCCTAAGACTATCGAACACATGGTTGATACTGTTCTTTACTTTGAAGGTGACAATACAGGAAGCTACCGCATATTAAGATCTGTAAAGAACAGATTTGGAAGAAGCAATGAGCTTGCTTTCTTTGACATGCAGCAGCGTGGACTTGTTCCAGTTGACAGTAGTTCTGCTCTTCTTGTTATGGGTAGACCTCTGAATGCTCCTGGAAGTACACTCTCCTCCACTATCGAAGGAGGAAGAGCACTTACTGTTGAGATTCAGGCACTTGCTTCTGACACATGCTACGGCACACCTCAGCGTATGACATCAGGACCTGACAAGAACAGAGCTGCAATGCTTCTTGCTGTTGCAGAACAGACATTCAGACTTAATCTTAATTCCAAAGACTGTTTCATAAATATAATTGGAGGATTACGAATCACAGACCCTGCGTGTGATCTTGCTTTGATAGCTGCAGTATTGTCTTCTACAAGAGGCATACCAGTTAAGTCAAATACACTTATCTTAGGCGAGGTTGGTCTTTCAGGAGAATTACGACCTGTATCACAGGTTATACCAAGAATTAACGATGCTAAGAGACTTGGTGTAACAAATGTTGTTCTGCCTAGCAGCTGCAAGAATGCGCTGGAAGAACAGAGTACCAGCAAATCAGGAATCGAATTCTTTTTTGTTGATAATATTTCTGAAGCCGCTGACGTTTTATTTTCGTAACGAGGTATCTAATGAATAAGTTATATGTAATTATCCCAGCTGCTGGTAAGGGCGAGAGAATGGGACCTAACAGCAACAAACTCTTCATGGAAGTTTGTGGTATTCCTGTTATTACCCGTACTCTTCTTGCTTTCGAGAATTATAAAAAGACAGGCGTAGATGTAAATGCTGTTGTTGTAACTAATGAGAGTAACGTTGAACCTATTAACGATGTAATTATTAGTAACGGTATTACCTGCGTAAAGAAGATTACTCTTGGGGGCGCTTCAAGAACACTTTCTGTTTATAACGGACTTAAGGCATTGGAAGAACTTGACAATACGCCTGAATCAGACGATATAGTTTTTATTCACGATGGAGCAAGATGCCTTGCCACTAATGAAGTCTTTGAGAATTGCAGAACACTTATGGGTACTCATGATGTATGTGTATCTGGAACTCAGGTTAAGAACACAATAAAGCGCGTAGAAGATGGAATAATTGTTGAGACTTTGGAACGTTCAAGTCTTGTCGAAGTACAGACACCTCAGAGTTTCAAATATGATGTGCTTAAGCGTAGTTACGAGAATGCGATAAATAACAATATTGAAGCAACGGACGACACTGCTCTTGCCGAGATACTCGGATACAAAGTTGCTATCGCACCCGGATCTTACGAGAATATTAAGATAACCACCCAAGAGGACATATTAATCGCTGAAGGTTTACTTAAGAAAAAGGGGTAACCTCCCTTTTCATGGAATTAAGATTTGTATTTCTTAGTGCCTTCAATTAATCTTCTAACACCATCTTCAAGTGTCACCTTCGGGCATGCAATATTTACTCTGATGAAGCCTTCACCAGCCACACCATAATGACTTCCTGCTGTTATCCAAAGACCTGTTTCCTTGCGAAGGAACTTTGCAAACTCTTCAACGTTATCACTCACTTTGGAAACATCTATCCATAAAAGATATGTAGCATCTTCTGAAACAACCTTAATTTCAGAACATTCTTCTGAAAGTTTATTAATTACATAATCGCGATTTGTCTTTATATATTCGCGAAGTTCATCAAGCCACGCCTCACCCTTTGTAAAAGCTGTAATTGCAGCAATCTGAGCAAAAGAATTAGGTTCAGCAACTTCATCCGTATTAACAGCACGCCAGATTTTATGACGGAGTCCTGGGTTTGGTACAGCAATACATGCACTCTGAAGTCCAGCAATATTAAATGTCTTTGTTGGAGCAATTAAGGTAACGCTATTCATTCTGCATGTATCGTCAACGGAAGCAAATGGAACATACTCTGTACCTGGCAAAGTAAGATCACAGTGAATCTCATCAGAGATAACAATAACGCCGTTATCAAAAGCAAGTTTACCTATTTTTGAAAGTGTCTCTTTATCCCAGATTTTTCCAACAGGATTTTGTGGATTACAAAGAAACATTAATGTAGTCTGAGGATTCTTAAGACTCTCTTCAAGTAAATCCCAGTCAATTCCCCATACACCATCTACGTATGTAAGTGCAACCTCGATTGGCCTGCAGCCATTGTTCACGATACTGTTAAAAAAGATATTGTAAACAGGTGTCATTACTACAACATTCTCATTAGGTGTTGTAAGTTTACGAACAGAAGAAGAAAGCGCAGGAATTACACCTGTACAGAAAATAAGATCTTCTCTTTTATACTCAACATGATGACGATTCTTCCACCAGTTAATATATGCGTCGTACCATTCTTCAGTAACATCGCTATATCCAAATACTCCGTGATTAACCCTCTCACTAAAGGCATCAATAATCTCAGGCGCTGTCTTAAAATCCATATCAGCAACCCACATAGGGAGTTCATCAGGACCGCAGTCCCATTTAATCGAACCAGTATTACGTCTGTTAACAGGAGTATCAAAATCGTACATCTTATACCTCTATATTAGTCAATCCACTCAGGCTTAGGGCTGATTTTCTTAATATTATCTGAAAGAATCTCAGTCGCATTTTTATCTACTCTGTTCTCTTCAACAATAAGTTCATCGACACCAGCACACTTAATAACACCAGACTTAGGATTAAGAATACTGTCGACATTATTTGTTATATCAGCATCTACACTTGAATACTCGAAAGCAAGATTAGTATTAATTGTCTTACAATTCTTCATTACAAGATTATCGATATAGCACATACCCTGAAGGCTCTCAATAGTACAATTGATAAGTGTAATATTTGTTGAATTCCATCCAAGATATTCACCACAAATGTAAGAATCATAAACTGTTACATTATCGCAATTCCAAAAAGCATCCTTGGAAAGCATCTTCGCATTTCTAACAACAATATTCTTACATCCATCGAAAGAATAATTACCATCAAGAGTAAATCCATCAATAGTAATGTTGTTTGTTCCCATACCAAAGTAATCACCTCTGGCATTTACATTTGTAAGCTTAACACCATCACAGTTCCATAAAGTCTCAGAAGCGTTAGGAATATTTACATTTGTTAACTCAAGATTCTTACATCTTCTGAAATTCTTAGGTGCCTCAACAAATGAATCCTTAACAGATACATTTTCTGTATACCATACTCCGGCTCTTGCCATATCGAGCCAGCTGGAATTCTCTACCTTAATATCTTTACAGTACCAAAGTGGATACTTCCACTTAAAACTGCAGTTAATAAGTTCAATATCTGAACTCTCCTTAAGAGGTGATTCACCATCCATAAAGACACTATCAATTACTCTGATATGATGTCTGTCATAAAGTGCTCTCTCTCCAATAAACTTCTGCTGAATAAACTCTTCTCTATCCATTAATCCCTCTCCACAAAAAATAGAATTACAGAAGATATTTTAAACCTAATAAGACCTAATAACTATTAAATATTTGTGATTTATAGTGACTTTCCTAACAGCAAAAAAGAAGCCAGACTTTTAATGTCTGGCTTCTTCTTATAATTCAGTTTTATTTAATCCAATTAGATATCAATTCCATTCTTCTTAAGAATATTCTTAAGGAAAAGTGGCTGTACAAAGTAGATGATAACAAGACCAACGATAAATGTAATAGCCAAAGATGGAAGATACATAACAATGTATGGTGGAAGCTGAGCATGACCCCCACTAGCCTTCATTGCCTGTGCTCTTGCAAGAGCAACCATCAAAGCTGAGATAATTGGTGTGTAGATAAGATCTGATGCAAGTGCTGACAAAAGTCTTCCAACGAATGAATCTGTTGGCTTTCTTACGAGCTGACAAACACCATCACCAACCTTCTTCATTGGGATAATGAAACCAATGATAAGGCTCACAACAAGGCTTGCTACAAAGCTGATCAAAATTCCAATGATGATTCCTGGGAACTGAATGCCAGCTGCACTTGTTGCCTGTCCAAATGTAGTACCTACGATTGAAAGTGCTGCACTCATTGTGAGACCCATGTAGATATTCATTGTTCTTCCGATTTTCTTCATGTCCATAAAAATACCTCCCCTAAATATGGATATAAATATTATTTCTTTTTACCGAAAAGTCCGAACAAACCGCCCTTATCGGATTTATTATCATCTGCATCACCCTTACGCATATGCTCAAGGTAAGACATATCCTTATACTTATGGCGCTCTGTAAATTCTGGCTTGTCACCACAATTATTAAGAACCTGCTCATAAGCCATAAGTCTCATAGTACAGGACATCTTTCCACCCTTAACATCATTAATGTACTTAACATTAGGATTAGGAAGCTGTGGCTTATAGTAGCCATCCTTCTTATAGTGTGCATAATCGAGTGGACACATATACTGAAGATGATTTGCAAGCTCTGCAAATCTTGTGTTCAGGCACTCACTGAAAACTGATCTCTGACCAATAAGATCATTGTTCATAATAAGAATTGTGTCATTTACAGCAGAAGAAATATCAATTCTTTCATCACCGATTCTCATAAAATGAGCACCAGCATAATATGTACGTCCAATTCCACCAGTAGCAGTTTCCCACTGTGAGAAATCAGCCATACTGATTGTACGTGTCTCGATATCCTCATCAGACTCTACAAGTGAAAGCTGAACGAACTCATCTCCACAGCCACAACGGCCAAACTGTACGTGTCTGTCTGTATAAATCTTAAACTTCTGGCTGAGCATACCGTAACGAAGAGTTCCGATATTAATAACAAGATCTGCACCAGTACCAATCTTATCAACAAGTGTTTCAAAATCGTCCTTCATGCAGCACTGACGATTACTGTAGCATGCAAAACATGCTGTACATGGAATAATCTTGTAATCGTTAAGATTAAATACCTCAACATCACAGCCTCTATCCTTATAAAGATCAGCAACCATTGTAGCTGTTTCTTCTGAAAGGCAGTCATTAACGATAGAAACCTTACGCTTCTCAGTTACACTTGGTGTAGCACCACTACGTAAAGTATTAATTGTATCCTTTGTATAATTGAACCAGCGATAAAGCTCTTCGTGGCCCTTATTAGAAAGCATTGAATCATCCTTCAATGAAAGGTGTCTTAAATAGTTGAGCTTCTCGCCTGTTGCCCAACTCTTTACATACTTGTGTGCACCGATATCGTAAAGGAAATTACTTGTTGTTACATATGTGAAGAACTTCTTATTAATATCTTCACCAAGCTTTGCTCGCATTTTGCTAACAAGCTGATCAAGCATAGTCATCATCTGAGCATGAACATTAAGATGGAAAATACTTGAAAGAATCATGACAAGATCAGATTCACAAGCTGCACTAGCAACTTCATCACTACAGTCAACTGTTGTTGTCATGTGAATATCAAACTCATCTTCAGGAAAAAACTTCTTAAGAAATTTTACAGTCTGCAAAGTAAGCGAAGCTTCAGCCTTCGGACTACATGAAAGTACACAAATTCTCATTAAAATACCCTCTCTACCATAAACACTACACAACAAGTATAGCAATATAGAATCGAGGGGTATCATTCATTAATTGTCTAATTTATTTAAAATGCTTTGTGCTCATTGCACAAAGCATTTTGATATTTAATAGCGTTTTTTCACATAAATCACAACACTTATTCGATAAAAGGCTTACGGATAGTAAGTATGGCAAACACCTGAATACCTTCACCTTTACCAAAATCAGTTAAACCTTCACCAGTTGTTGCAGTTATTCCAATTCTGTTAGCTGGAATACCTGTAATTTCGCTTATAGAATTACGAATAGCTGGAATATGCTCCTTAAGTTTTGGTCTTAAGCATTCGATAGTAAGCGACAAATGTGTCATCTTTGCATCTCCCAAATCCTTCATCGCTTCATCAAGAAAAACTCGACTATCCATAATGCCATCTTCAAGGCAAAGCTTATCTGCAACTCCACCAAGAATATTAATCATGGTATATCCAGAAATCGCATTCGTAATCGCATGTAAAATTACATCACCATCACTATTTGCAGAAAACTTTCGCTTAAAGGGAACTGCTACACCACCTAACATGATGCTGTTTTCTTCAGGGTTAAACTCACCTTCAAGAAAGCGATGACTGTCCTGCCCTATTGTAGATTAATACTCGTATTCCATAATTATCTCCTAATAATCAAGCATGGAATAATCTGGTGTATAGCCATTAGCACTCATCCAGGAAACCACATCATTCATATCCCAGGATTCATAATTCAAACCATTAAAGGTAGCAATACGAACATTGCCTTTAATAAGGATGAATTCTGGATATGCTTCAACTTCAAAAGCTGAACTTAAATCAGCTTCTCTGAATGCATCTATTCCTATAACAACAACACGTCCTACAAGCGTTTGGGCAAGGTCTTCAACACCTGCCGTAATACCCAGAGTTGATGTGTTTGCAGAATTATAAAAATATACGCAAACTGCAATATCATCCTGACGAAGAATAGAATCCAGATCAAGGACTTCACGATACTGAATACCATAAAATCCTTCCTCTTCACCTTCAATCTGCTCATAGACAAATGCTACAACAGATGCATCGTAGTTATAAGCTCCGACGCACTCTTCAATAGATTTTACTGTCGTGGGTTCGTCTTCTTTCTTCTGACAGGAAGCACAGCAGAAAACACCTGCCAGCATTACAAGCGAAAGCAAAAAACTGACTACTCTTCTTCCAAAACTCATAACAATGCTTCAATCTTTTCAACTGTATTTGAAAGGAACTCTTCAGTAACAGACTCTGCTCTTCCTGTATCAACATAAGAAGTTGTTTCAGGATCAAGTGGGAGTTTATCGAGAATCTCCACACCAGCCTCATCAGAAGCCTTCTTAAGTGCCATATCATTACCAAAAAGTGAGATTTTTTCATCACAGTGTGGACACTTGATATAGCTCATATTCTCAACAAGACCAATGATGTTTACATTCATCATTGTAGCCATATTTCGAGCCTTGCTTACAATCATGGAAACGAGATCCTGTGGGGTGGAAACAAGTACAATTCCATCAAGTGGAAGTGACTGGAATACTGTAAGAGGAACATCGCCTGTGCCTGGTGGCATATCAATGAGAAGTACATCAAGCATTCCCCAGTCAACATCTGTCCAGAACTGTCTTACAAGACCAGAAATAACAGGACCTCGCCAGATAACTGGAGCATTCTCATCTTCCATAAGAAGATTAAGGCTTACAACCTTAATTCCTTCCTTTGTCTCAGCAGGAATAATATGCTGCTCTTCTGTTGCTGTAAGCATTTCCTTAAGACCGAAAGCACGTGGAATTGATGGACCTGTAATATCTGCATCCATAATTCCTACCTTTAATCCCTTGCGAGCAAGGTTAACTGCAAGCATTGTTGTAACAAATGACTTACCTACTCCGCCTTTACCACTTGCAACACCAATTACTTTCTTGATGTTTGAATTTGCATTCATTGGCTCCTTAGAAGGACCCTTCTGACCATTCGCTGATGGACAGGTGCTCTGAGATGTACATCCACTCTTTGATGGACATGAATCACATGCTGACATAATCTTTCTCCTTTATTCTTCAATAATTATCAAATCAAAATTCCTGAAGACTTAAATTACCGTCTTCAATAACTATATAAGATGGTTTTGTACCATTCTTTGGAATAGATGGTGAACCAGGATTCATATAGCGGAAATTATCATACATAACATCGCAGGCAACGTGTGTGTGACCTGTAAGAAGGATATCACCCTTCTTAAGCATCTTTGGGGGACACTCAGGATTATAATGATGCCCGTGAGTTGCAAAGATGTTCTTATCACCTGATACCAGATAAATGTAATCTGCCATAATTGGGAAATCCAAAACCATCTGATCAACTTCAGCATCACAGTTACCACGTACAGCCATAATTATCTCTTTGTTGGCATTAAGAAGCTCAATAACTTTCTTTGGAGCATAATCCTCAGGAAGGTCATTACGTGGACCGTGGTACAAAATATCACCAAGAATCAGAAGCTTATCTGCCCCGATTTCAAAATACTTGTCTACTATCTTTGTTGCACATCCAATAGAGCCGTGAATATCTGACGCAACTAATATCTTCATTGTCTTTCCTTTCGAAATTCCTCACTAATGGAATCATAGTTATTATCAAAATGAGTTTTAAGAAACTTAAGTGTCTCACTGTTAATATCATTCTTGCTGATATGAATTCTCTTAAGAAGATTGATATCAGCGCTTCTGATAATCGATACTGTACCAAGTATCTTCTCAGTTGCAGCATCCTTCGTCTTTGCAATTGAAGTCTTACCGAGATTTACATATTCTCCGAGAAGTTTCTTCTCTTCATTTCTGTGACGTTCAGCAAGTTCCCTTTCGCGATTTCTGTGTAAAGCTGCAAGTTCCTTCTCTTCCTTACGATTTGTCGCATACAAAACTCTGAATTCATTTATGGAGTTCTGTGTTGTATTAACTGCAGGAGAAGTCTTCGTGATGATAGTATCTACGGTATCATAAATCTGCTCACCGAGTTTATCTGAAACAAGATGTGTCTGGTGATACATTCTGTCAATAAACTTGATTCTGTCATTGAAATCAAAAATACAACAGATACTGATTACAATATCAGTTACCATCAGAATACAAAGAATAATTACTGTTCCGTGAATAACAGGTCTGTTCATAAGACCTATAATCCACATAACTGTAGGATGCAAAAGATACATTCCAAGAGAACATGCAACGCCCCAGTAGATTGAAAATCTTAAACAGATAAAGCCTTTAAAATTAAATCTGTACTCAGAATAATCCCACCATCTTAAGTGGAAAATCCAGTAAAGAATAACACCTGCAATAAGTTCAACCGTAGTAGCGACAAAAGCTGATCCAAAGAAAAGAATTGGGAAATAATCCACAAAAGGTCTGAAGAACCAGATTACACCGTAGAAACCAAGTCCATATACAGGACACATTGGGCCTCCAAGAAAACCGCGGTTTATAAACTTACCTTCTGTCACACCGTAATAACACACTTCGACAATCCACCCAATGAATGAATAAACGAAGAACATTATCATAGACTCAAAGAATGGAAATGGAAGAAAATTATTCAGGAAATAAATAATCGTGTACGGACTAGGAATTTGTGGCATTACTTAGTCTCCTTAAAGGACTTCATAACTCTATAGCCTCCACTGATTGCCAGAGTCTCACAGTTACCAAATAATTCAATCAATTTCTTCTCTGTTGAAGGAGCACCCTGCTTACGCTGCAATACAACATAAATTGATGCACCATCAGCCATATGAGCAAAAGCCTGTTCATAAAATGCAAACACAGTCTGCTTGCCTGCTCTTACAGGAGGGTTTGTCATAACGATATCAAAAACATCATCCTCTGTAAGTTCAGCCAAAACATCAGAAGCAACAGCCTTTTTAAGATTTACTCTGTTAAGTTCTGCGTTCTCCTTTGTTAAACCTACAGCTCTCTGATTTACATCAACAGCTGTAACATCAAACGACATAAATGTAGACTTCATTACTGCACTTACAACACCATAACCACATCCAAGATCAAGAAGTCTCTCGCCCTTATGAGCACCCCTTGCCTTAATATCTTCAATTGCAGCTTCAATCATAAGGTCTGTTCCCTTATCAATCTCATTCTTGCTGAAAACATTAGTATCAGTAACAAAACGGAAATTCATTCCATTCTGTCTGTATTCTATAAATCTTCTATTTGATGGAGTCTCAGGTGTACTGTCATAATAATGAGCCATAATCCATTCTCCTTAATTTTCACACTTCATAAGTAAACATTAATACTCAGTATAATTCTATCACGAAAAGAGAAATTTCGAGATGAGACAATAACAAAAAATCCTCTCTAAAAAGAAAGGATTTTTGCATCAAATAATTATTCAGTTAATTTGTTTAATTCAGCGATTATTTCATCCATGATGGAAAATTATCTGTTATTTAGCCTTTTCGACAAGCTCCTTAAGCTTAGGTGTCTTGTTAATAAGTGCAATAAGTGGAAGTCCCAAAACAACAAGAAGGACAGCCTCACTTGCAGCAACAGAAAGCATGCTGATCAAAATTGCAGGAATTGTAACGGGACTACCTGGTTCAGCAAGAAGGAATGGGAGGTATGCACCTACAATAACGCCATTTGCAACGATTGGTGGAATTATACCGAGATACTTATTCTTCTTACCGATAGCACGGCTCCAGAAACCTGCGATTAAAGTTGCAAGTGTACCGAAAATAATGTCAATTGGGCCGAGGTTTCCTGGATTCAAAAGATTTGCGAGGAAACATCCAAGAGTAAGACCTGGAATAGAACCAAACGCAAAAGCTGGAAGAATTGTTAATACTTCAGCTAATCTGAACTGGATTGGACCAAAAGCAAACTGTGCAACAGGCAAAGTAAGTACTACATATAAAGCTGCAAGCACACCTGAAAATACTACAAGATTAATTCTCTTTTTATTCTTATTCATAATTAAAAATCCTCATCAAAATATTGAGGTCGTTAAAACTTCATACCTGATATTTGTATTAAGTTATTGAAGAATAAGAGCCGCCATGACCTTCGACCTTATAAAGCCACAGCGGCAATAAGGTGGTCTGGACCATTACAAAGACTGTGGGGCAGCTTAAAAGCTCCTCCGACACAGCCCAAAATGCTAGTGTCACGCATATTAAATTACTTCCTTTCAGTGTTTATAAAGTACTGCTATGGAGGGGAAAGAAAGAACGCCCCCATTTATCGCTGGTACGAAGTGAATTGTAACACGAGATTATAAAAAAACAAGTGTAATTTGTTACATTTTGTTCATTTGAAGTTGCCTCCTTATGAATGTAAAATGCGTATGGAAAAGTTTTTAGATTTTGAGGTATTCCAATCATGGGAGAAACAAAGGGTAATATTTATGTAATCGGCCACAGAAACCCAGACACAGATTCTGTCGTTTCTGCTATGGCATATGCAGCACTTAGAAATGCTGTTGGTGACAGAGAATTCGTTGCAGGAAGAGTTGATCACTGTAACGACGAGACAAAGCGTCTCCTCGATTACTTTGGGCTTAATGCTCCACTTCGAATTAAAGACGTAAGAACTCAGGTAAGGGATCTTGATTTTGATACTCCTCCTACACTTGAGCCTACAGTTACGCTTGATCACGCATGGAAAGCAATGGAAGAGAATCATCTTTCAGGTATTCCTGTAGTTAACAGAGATGGCACACTTTACGGAACATTATCAGTTCACGATATTGCTAACTTCGATATCGGCACTATCCATAATCCTGTTGCTCAGAATATTCCGGTATTTAATCTTCTTGGTGTTATTGAAGGCCGTATCATTTCTGATGGCGCTGACATGAAGACTTCTCTTTCCGGTGAAGTTATAATTGCAACTCCATCTAACGATGATTCTTCAAGAGTTTTCTCAAAGAATACTATTGTTCTTTGCGGAAATCAGCCAGAGATAATTAAGGCTGCATTCGAGTCAGAAGTTGATGCTATTATCCTTTGCGCTTCTGGTTCAGCAGATGAGATTATTAAGGATTATCCTAACAGCAAAACATGCGTTATCTACTCACCTCTTGATGCGGTAAAGATCTCACGTCTCATGTTCCTTGCAACTCCAATTGAAAGAACATGTACAACAGGAGATATCGTATGTTTCTCCATTGACGATTATGTTGATGACGTACGTGAAGTTGTACTTAAGAGCAGACACAGAAGTTATCCAATTGTAGATGAGAATCAGAAGGTTGTTGGTACACTTTCGAGATACCATCTCCTTCGTCCTAGAAGAAAGCAGGTTGTTCTTGTTGACCATAACGAAGCAGCTCAGGCTGTCCCTGGATTTGAGCAGGCTGATCTCGTTGCAATCATTGACCATCACCGCCTTGCTGATATCGAGACAGGTCTTCCAATTTATGTTCGTAACGAGCCTGTTGGAAGTACTACTACAATCGTTGCTGAGATGTATCAGGAGCGTGGTGTATCACCTTCTCCTAAGATGGCAGGTCTTATGGTTTCTGCTATTCTTTCAGATACTGTTATGTTCAAGTCACCTACATGTACAAAGAGAGATATCGAACTCGCTGAAAGACTTTCGAGAATTGCTGGAATTACAATTGAAGAGATTGGTAAAGTCCTCTTTGACTCTAACTCTTCTACAACAAAAACTTGTGAGCAGCTTGTTGCTCAGGACTTTAAGGAGTTCCATATCGCTGGTCAGCGCTTGGGCGTAAGTCAGATTACATGTGTTGATTCTCAGAAGTTCCTTGACCGTAAAGATGAGTTCCTTGAGACAATGGAAACTCTTAAGAAGAAAAATGCATACGACATCGTACTTCTTATGCTTACTGATGTACTTATCGAAGGAACAGAACTTCTCTTTATTGGAAACGAAGATACAATCCGTTATGCTTTCAATAAAGAACCAAAAGATAATCAGCTTTTCCTCGAAGGCGTTATGTCTCGTAAAAAGCAGATTATCCCAATGCTCACTGCTTTGTGGGGTTAATAAGGATTCATTTAACATTGTTACAAAACTAGTGATTTCAGTCATTAATGCAAAAAGGGATGCCTCACGGCATCCCTTAATTAGTCGTACTATTTTGAACTATTAAAGATCAAACTTACTGTCGTCTGGATTAACTTTTACGTTATTCTCAGAAGAATCAGCTGGCTTTTCTTCTGAATTCTCTTCAGTCTTCTCAGTTTCAGGAGCAGGCTCCTTAACTTCTTCAACAGCGTTCTCTGAAACATTTGCACTAAGCTTTGTAAGATCACCATCGTTTACATAGATTTCTTCAAACTCAGCTCCGTCAACCTTAAGAACATCCTGAAGTCGTGTAGCCAAACCTTCCATAACGTTCTTCTTCTCGAGAAGAATTCGCTTAGCATCTTCGTAGCACTCATCGATAATTCTCTGGATTTCCTTATCAATCTCAGAAGCAGTTGCATCAGAATAACTCTGAACCTGACCGAATGAACCACCAACGAATACTTCCTGATTCTCGTCACCAAATACCATATTCTTAAACTTAGGTGACAAACCATAACGCTTAATCATATTAGTAGCGATTCTGTTACAGTGCTGGAGATCAGATGCAGCACCTGTACTAATCTCACCAAGGAAAATCTCCTCAGCAGCACGTCCACCAAGTGACATCTTGATAGTATCAAGAAGCATCTTCTCAGTATAGAAATCAAGATCCTCGATTGGCTTATAAGCTGTAAATCCACCAGCCTGACCAGCAGGGATAATTGTTACTCTGTCAACCTTCTCCCAGTCAGATGTCGCACGAAGTACTACAGCGTGTCCTGCCTCGTGATAAGAAGTAAGTCTCTTAGCCTTATCTGTAAGTCTCTTACTATTCTTCTCAGGTCCCATCATTACACGGAACATAGCATCGTTAATCTCAAGTTTTGAAATTGTCTTCTTATTTCTTCTTGCTGCAAGAAGAGCTGCTTCATTAAGAAGATTAGACAAATCAGCACCTGTAAATCCAACTGTAGAAAGAGCAATCTCGTGAAGGCTAACTGTCTTCTCGATTGGCTTACCCTTAGAGTGAATTGCAAGAATTGCTTCACGCTCATCTACATCAGGTGGATTAACCATAACTCTTCTGTCAAAACGACCTGGTCTTAAGAGAGCTGGGTCAAGAACATCGACACGGTTAGTAGCAGCGATAACGATAACGTTTGTCTTTGAATCGAATCCATCCATCTCAACGAGAATCTGGTTCAATGTCTGCTCACGCTCATCCTGACCACCGCCAAGACCAGCACCACGCTTACGTCCTACTGCATCAATCTCATCGATAAAGATAACTGAAGGTGATGCCTTCTTAGCATCTGCAAAGAGACTTCTAACACGTGAAGCACCAACACCAACGAGCATCTCTACGAAATCTGAACCTGAAATATAGAAGAATGGTACGCCAGCTTCACCAGCAACAGCTCTTGCAAGAAGAGTTTTACCTGTACCAGGAGCACCGTGAAGAAGAACACCCTTAGGAATCTTTGCACCAAGCTCAGTATACTTCTTAGGATCTTTAAGGAAGTCAACAATCTCAGAAAGCTCTTCCTTCTCCTCGATTGAACCAGCTACATCAGTAAACTTTACCTTCATCTCATTAGGGTTTGTAAGTCTTGCTCTGTTATTACCAAAGCTGAATACACTGTTGCCATCCTTGGCACCCCTTGAAATATTTGTGAAGAAAATGATTGTAAGAGCAACTACACCAACAATCATTACAATCTGAACAACCATATCCCAGTTGAATGGTTCAGTATAAGAATAGTCTCCTACTCTTCCAGCCTGCTTAGCCTTGGCAAGCTTTGTAAGAAGTTCATCTACATACTCATCAGGAATATTCTGAGTTGTAACTACTTCTCTTCCAGTCTCATCGATGTACTCAATAACAACAGTTCTTCCTGTTACATCAACCTGAGTAACCTCGTAATCGCCGTTGTCGATATAACTGATTACATCAGCAAGAGACGCATCTTTGCTCTTTCCCATCGTATCTCCAAACATCCATACTGAGAAACCAATAAGGACCAAAAGGAGAATAACGTAGAAAATCATTCCAGAAAACTGAGGACCTCTTCTACCGTTTCCTGCAGTTCCATTCTTATTAATGTTATTACTCATCAATTACCTCACAATTCTAACTTCCTTAAAATTACGGAAGGAGTCGTCATAATCTAATCCATATCCAACAATAAACTCATCTGGAATTACAATTCCGTTGTAATCAGATGTAAGATCGTTCACTCTTCTGTCTGGCTTGTCAAAAGCTGTACAGAGCTTAAGTGACTTAGGATTACGACTCAACAAATACTCTTTAAGTTTCTTAAGTGTATTACCAGTATCAATGATATCCTCTACGATAAGAACATTCTTACCCTCGATATCCATGCTGATATCCTTCTTAATTAAAAGCTCACCTGTAGATGTTGTGCCTGAATAACTCTTAGCCTGAACAAAATCAATCTTAACAGGCATTGTAAGTTTCCTTACAAGATCAGCTGTAAATACAAAACCACCAGTAAGCACGCTGACAACTATTAATTCTTCACCCTGATAATCGTTATTGATCTGCGCTGCAACGCGATCAACCATATCAGCAATCTCCTGCTCAGAAATCATTACTTCAGACAAATCCATCACAATTACCTCTGTCTACTAATTCAACCCTCAAAAAGCAACCAGTGAATTCTTGATTTGCTTTCTTCCACGCTTCGTAAGAAGCCTGACTTAAAAAACCAACAGAATGACCTATCCCAGGAACAAAAGTCACCTCATTATCAATGACAATTCCTGCAATGCTGCTTCGAACACTATTAGGTACATGCCTGTCCTGAAAGTACTTCCCCAGTTTTCTTCCCGAAGAAGAACCAGCCTTCGTAAAAGGCATATCCTGAATCCCACTTCTCAAAAAGATACTCTTACCAGATATATCTCCATCCAAAGGAAAATACCAAGACAAACTATTATACTCTAATCCAGCATTATTCTCAAATAAAACCAGACTAATGTTAATAGAAGTGTTAGGTATTTTTGTTGTTTTCTCACCTAATTCATAAGACAGATTGGCCTCAGGCAAAATCACAAAACCAAGTTCTTCCGAAAACTCTTCAAATAACTTCTTAACATCGCCATTTTCTGTAAAAGAAATCTCTCCATTAACTTTAATGCAGAATCTCGAAAAAGGCATATCAAGACTTCCAGTACCACTCACCTTCGATTCACAGAAATCAATTACAGAATCCACATGAACCTTCATAAAATCGGTGAGATTTCCAAATGTATCAAGCCAGAGTTTTCTTACCAGTCTGGATTTCAAAGAGTAATGAGTCGATTCAAATTCTCTGATGTTAAGAAGCGAAAAACTTCCAATCTTTCTTACAAGACGAGAGTACTCTTTGTCGACGATACCGCTAAGAAAATCATCATCAGAAGACAGCAGTTCATATGTATCATTTAATGCATCTGATGGATTCTTAAGTGAAACCTTCGAAATAGCAGGAATAACATCATTACGCCACTTATTTCTTGTTGTATCACTGTCAAAATTAGTCGCATCAGTACAGTAAGAAATTCCAAGACCATTAAGATACTCAAGAATTTCACTCTTATTGACACATAAAAGTGGACGAATAATATTACCATTAATACTTTTTGGAGATACAAGACCATCAAGTCCTGAACCTCTGAAGATATTCATAAGCATAGTCTCTGCCACATCATCCTTATGGTGTGCAAGTGCAATTCTTGAATTCTCATAAGAATCAGAAATTCTGTTAAACAGTTCATATCGCTTGATTCTTCCCATTTCCTCAAACGATCTGTGATTCTCACTTGAAAGCGTTGATATATCATACTTTTCTGAAATAAATTCAAAGCCATAAGACTTACAAAGTTCTTCGCAAAACTTCTCATCATTATCAGCATCACTTCCACGAAGCATGTGATTAACATGAACTGCAATAATACCAGGGAAACTTCCATCAGACGCTGATTTAAGCTCATTTAGAATACTTAGCAGAGCAACAGAATCAGGACCACCTGAAAGTCCAACAATTAAGTTCGAACAGTCAAACAGTCCCCTTTCGAAAGCGTATGCTTTTACCTTTTTTGAAATATCAGATAAGTTGCCAGCCATTAAAATCCTTCTGGGAAATCATTTCCAGCTCCCTCAAAGAATGCAGCATTCTCGTCATTCTCTGGAGGTGGTACAGGCTCATAATTGGAATCCACGTCAAATGGTGGTTCTCCCATATTATCTACTGGTGGTGGTTCTGGAGGAGGTGCATCTTCAAAACTATAGTCAGAAGCGGCAGAACCAGTTGACTGTGTTCTGGTAAATGAAGATTCAGGCTCCTTAGGATCGGATTTACGATCAGGCTCAAAGAACAATGTCTTTGCACCCCACCATTTAACATAAACAGGGCCTGTCTCACCATGACGGTTCTTGGCAACGATAATCTCGGCATCCTGAATCTCAGGCTGAGCCTCACCCTTCTTATAATACGAATTACGATTGATAAACAATACTGAGTCAGCGTCCTGCTCAATAGCACCAGAATCACGAAGATCTGAAAGCATAGGTGTATGGTCATCACGCTTTTCTGAGTCTCTTGATAACTGTGAAAGCGCAATAACAGGAACACCAAGGTCTTTTGCAAGAATCTTAAGCGAACGTGAAATAGCTGAGATTTCATTCTGTCTTGAAGAATTCTTGCCAAGATCAGGCATGGACATAAGCTGAAGGTAATCGACAATTACAAGTCCAAGCTGCCCCTTACGCTTAAGTTCCTTACACTTGGACATCATTGAAACTGGATTTACAGCTGAAGTATCATCAACGTAAATCGGCCAATGGAACAAGTTCTTAAGAGCAAGTGCAAGTCTCTTAGTATCCTCAGGCTTAATATTTGCACGCTGAAGCTGCTTTGCTGAAAAATCAGTCTGAGCAGCAAGAATACGGTTACCGATTTCTGATTTACTCATCTCAAGAGAGAATACATTAACCGGACGATTATAAAGACTTGCAACATTTGTTGCGATATTAATAACAAGCGCTGTTTTACCCATACCAGGACGAGCAGCAAGAATGTTAAGAGTACCTGGTCTAAATCCTCCCGTCATTGCATCAAGCTTACGGAAGCCAGTCTTATACACATCGTCGTCAGCTCCACCAGCTACTTCAACAATGTGATTAATATTGGACTTAACAATCGCACCAATCGATTCAAAACCACCATCTTGATTATTATCACGAAGAAGGCTGAGCTGATTAACACCTAATGAAATAAGATCATTAACACCAGTGCCACCCTTATTTGCCTTCATCTGAAGTTCATTTAAAGTGGTAATAAGTTTACGCTTGTCACTCTTCTCACGAAGAATATCAAGATAATTAGAAAGGTTACTCTGAACAGCCACTACATTAGCTACGGAAAAGACATATTCTGATCCGCCAGCAGATTCAATGTTACCTAACTCTTCAAGTTTCTCAAAAACTGTATAACGATCAATCTCTTTGTTATCAAGATACAAAGTAGTGATGGCACCAAACATCAGGGCATTTCTCTTATCTGCAAAATCGTCAGCAGAAAAAGACTTACCTACAACCTGATTAAGTGCATCTTTGCTACGCATGCAAAGACAAAGCACCGCCTTCTCTGTCTCATTATCAACAGTAACGTTCTGTGCTTCCATAACCTGACTATCAACTAGATTGTCCGTTAGATTTCTATCCAAAGTACTAAACCTCAATTATTAATTAAAGAGCTTCAACTTCAATGTTAACCTCGCAGGATACCTTTGGGTGAAGCTTAATTCTTGCACTGAAAGTACCTACGCTCTTAATAGCAGTCTTAATTACAACCTGCTTCTTATCAATATCAAAACCATTCTTCTTAAGCTCAGCTGATACATCACTTGTTGTTACAGCTCCATAAAGCTTTCCACCTTCACCAGATTTCATCTTAAGTGTAAAAGTCTTGCCTCCAAGCTTCTCAGAAAGCTCCTTTGCAGCTTCCAAAGCTCTTCTCTCGTGCTCAGCCTGAGCACCCTTCTGAAGCTTTACCTCATTAAGATTAGCTGCTGAAGATTCCTTTGCAAGCTTCTTCTTAAGAAGGAAATTTCTGCCGTAGCCATCGTTAACGTCTACAACATCATTTGCCTTGCCAAGACCCTTAACGTCCTGTAAAAGAATGAGTTTCATATATATATCCTCCAAACAATTATTAACAAAAAATAACGGGCTGTTCTCAAATGAGAACGCCCGTTTATTATATACTATGAACTCTTACTTTACCACGCAAGATTAGTCTGCGATGTAAGGAAGAAGTGCAACCTGGCGAGCACGCTTAATTGCTGTTGTAAGCTCGCGCTGATGCTTAGCACATGTACCTGTCATTCTCTTTGGGAGAATCTTACCACGCTCTGAAATGAACTTACGAAGGCGTACTGTATCCATAAAATCGATAACTTCAACCTTCTCTGCGCAGAATGCGCAAGACTTTCTACGTGAGCGTCTCTGTCTCATATTGCCGGAAAACTCTCTTCCAGCCTTAGGTGCTCTATTCTCAGCCATTACCTTAATCTCCTTTCAGGTTATAAAAGCATCTCATTGATGCTCCTCCCACTCATTAGCGGGATAATCAAAAATCGAACGGAAGATCTATATCTCCGCCTGGATTGAGTGCATCGGAATCCAAATCAGGTGCGATAGGAGCCTTAGGTGCCTGTGGTGCAGAAACTGCCACTGGACTTCCATAAGACTGTGGAGCAGCAGGAGCCTGATCCTGTCTGTTACCACCATTAGCTGATTCAACAAACTCTGCTTCCTCAACTACTACCTCTGTAACATAACGCTTCTGGCCATTGTTATCATCATAACTTCTTGACTGAAGACTACCAACGATTCCAATCCTTGAACCCTTACGGAAATAAGAACTAATGAATGTTGCTGTCTGTCTCCAAGCTACGCAATTGATGAAATCTGCCTGACGCTGACCATTCTGATCCTTAAATCTACGGTCAACTGCGATTGTGAAATTACAGAATGGAACCTGGCTTGAAGTATTTCTAACTTCTGGATCCTTTGTCAATCTACCAACTAAAATTACTTTGTTCATTATCTGCCTCCGAATCAGCTATTACTCGCTGATACGAACAGTAAGGAAACGAAGAACGCCATCAGTAATCTTAAGCACACGCTCGATCTCCTTTGGAGCTTCCGCCTCTGCAGTAAAAGTAATTACGAGATAAACTCCATCCTTCTGATCCTCGATATCGTAAGCAAGCTTCTTTGAACCAAGGTTATCAAGAGCATCGATTGTAGCTACAGACTCAATCTTAGCCTTGAGTGTCTCGATAAGAGCGTTTGTTGCTTCCTCACCGTTTGCAGGATTAAGGACAAGTACCAACTTATACTGGTTTGCCATAACTATTCACCTCCTTGTGGACATTAGGCTCAATATCTTGTATTGAGCAAGGATGCTGCCGTTAATGCAGCATTGGGTAGAATATCACGGAGATGTACTTAAGTCAAGTTTGTTCTTCTAAATTACTGTTCGTTCAACTGTCATTCTGGTATCAATTATAACGTCCGCCAACTTACGTGTAAACAACAGAGAGTCAGCGGACGTCTTATAGTACTTTTATTGGTACAGTAGCAAATCAGATTACAGCAATTCTGCCCCAAGATCTTTGAGAATATAAGGGAACAAAATATCGAGCCATGCCTTAAGTGCTTTTACTGTATGCTCATATGTCTTACGGTTCTCTCCTGTTGGATCAGGAATTGAAACTGAGACAATTTTTCCTGCTTCGTTTTTAATTACAAGCCCCTTGGATGCAGCATAAGAAGAAATAGAGAAAACACGTTCCTTAATCTCAGGAAAAGACTTTACTATTTCAAATGCCTGCTCATCGCGCATTGCAATAATAAGATCGTTACCATCGTAAATTGCAGGATTAGCTCTCTGAGTTCTGTGACCTCCAAGATTACGGCCAGTCTCTTCAAGAATTACATCAACCATCTTCTTGTCAGCAAGATCATCATCTATTGCATGAAGTCCTGCAGATTCTGTATAGATTTCTGCACCTGTCTTTGTATCACCAGCAAGACAGAAAGGCTCATTCTTCGAAAGCATGTCTCTGAAGATAATCTCACATGCAGCACTTAAGTTCTTGTTCTGCTCATCAACAAACAAAACTGATGCTGTAAATACATTTGGAAGATCATCGATGGAAATTACCTTTCGTGAAAGCTCCTTACTCTCTTCCATACCCTTAACAGAATCCCCCTTTTTAAGGGCTGCCTTCGAAAGGCGGTTCATGTAAGCTCTTCCAATACCATCTTCCGGAAAGCCTGCTGCAAGGATGTAATTAACCCCCTGAAGGTCAAGATGGCGAAGTCCGTCAAAGAGACAGTGTGAAGCCTGATCAGGACTTGTAGCATCACCATATGTAAAGAAATGAACATGTGAAGCAAGAATCTTATCATCAAGTTTTTCCATAAGAAGCTTTACTTCATCTCCTGCAAAAATACCAATTCTTGCAATTGGATTTCCTTCCAAAATCTCACGACACTTAACCATATAAGGAGAAGCAATATCGAAGAGTTTCATCTTACTCTCCTTATCAAGAAGCTTAAGCGGATCTTCCTCTTCTTCTGTTGGTTCAGGCATAGCGATAGTCTCATTAATCTGAACCTTGTCAGACATAGGAATGATAATTACTTCACTGTTTGGAGCATAGTGACGATACTTCATTCCAGGAGATCTTGGAGCTTCACCTTCAACGAGTGCGTCAGCATAAGCTACATCACCTTCAACAGCTCTCATTACCATATCAAGTGTAATTGCACCTGGTCTTAAAATAAGTGGCTCCTCACCTGTTGCATCAATTACAGTAGACTCAAGGCCTACTACAGATTCACCACCATCAATCACACCATAGATATAACCATCCATATCGTTCATAACGTGACGTGCATTTGTTGGAGAAGGACTTCCTGAAAGATTAGCTGAAGGCGCTGCTACAGGACAGTTACAGTACTCAAGGAACTTACGGCATGTCTTATCTGAAGGCATTCTTAAACCAACCGTATCAAGTCCGCATGTAACTTCATCAGCAATAGCGTCCTTATTACGCTTAACTACGATTGTCACAGGACCTGGCATAAATGCATCCATAAGTTTTCTTGCAATTGGAGTAATTTCCAAAGCAAGTTCATCAACCTGACTCTTGTCATAAATATGAACGATAAGAGGATTATCAGCTGGCCTCCCCTTTGCTTCGAAGATTTTACTTACAGCTTCACCGATTGAAGCATTACCTCCGAGGCCGTAAACTGTCTCAGTTGGGAAAGCTACAACCTCGCCATCTCTAAGAGCCTTGGAAGCTTCCTTCAAAGCCTCATCGTCATTAGCCTTAATTAGTTTTGTTTCAAACTTCTTAACTCTTTCCATATATCCTCCGATTATGCATTACCCTCTTCAAGCTTTGCTACTGCATCAAGTGTAAGTGCATCAATTATCTCATCAATATCACCTGCAAGAATTGACTCTAGTCTATAAAGTGTAAGACCAATTCTATGGTCAGTAACTCTTCCCTGATGATAGTTATATGTTCTGATTCTCTCCGATCTGTCACCAGTTCCAACCTGGGATTTACGTTCAGAATCTTCAGCATCCTTATCCTTGGATCTTGCCATTTCCCAGAGTCTGCTCTGAAGGACTGCCATCGCCTTATCCTTGTTCTTATACTGTGATCTTTCATCCTGACACTGAACAACAAGGCCAGTTGGAAGGTGTGTAATTCTGATTGCAGAATCAGTTCTGTTTACGTGCTGTCCGCCTGCACCAGATGCTCTGTACCTGTCAATCTTCAAATCCTTAGGATCAATTACTACATCTGTGCTGTCAGCCTGAGGAAGTACCGCTACCGTAACAGTAGACGTATGAACTCTTCCTCCTGACTCAGTTACAGGAACTCTCTGAACTCTGTGAACACCACTTTCGAACTTGAATCTTGAATATGCACCACGACCATCAATCTCAAAGACAAGTTCCTTATATCCACCAAGCTCAGTCTCATTGGAATCAATTACTTCAATCGTATACCCCTTAAGAGCAGCATAGTACCTGTACATCTTATAAAGAGTATCTGCAAAAAGCGCAGATTCTTCACCACCAGCACCAGCTCTTATCTCAACAATAACAGATCTGTCATCGCGGGGATCCTTTGGCGAAAGAATAATAATGAGTTCCTTCTCAAGTCGCTCGATAGCTTCCTTCGCACTCGAAAGCTGCTCATTAGCAAGATCATGAATCTCTTCGTCACCGAGAGACAAAAGCTCCAGTGCATCAGCTTCATCCTTAAGGGCATTTTTATACTCATTAATAATCTCAACCTTGGATGAAATCTCACCTAATTCCTTACTCAGATTCATATAACGAGTCTGATCGTTAATTACAGAAGGGTCAGACATAGAAGCAAGAATCTCATCGTGTCTGCTTAAAATCGTATTAATCTTTGCTTCATCAATTGCCATTTTCTGTCTCCTCTTCTACATTATCAAGTCCTACAATATGATACACATACTGAAGAATGGCATCACTTAAATCTCTGCTATATATTTTTTCACCATCAGGAGCAAGCACCGGACCTTCGATAGTTTTACGCTCCTCGAAATACATGACACCATTCTCGCCAAATGTCATAGGATTTAATATCAATGCATTTCTGAATAACCCAATATTCCTGTCACCTACAAAGAATACAGGAACACCGTTATCTACTGTGCAGTTACGGATAATTTCAATAGAAGCATCATCAAGTAGATAATCACTATTTACCACAATAATCATATTGTCAGGGTAATCGCGTCTTCTGTGACTATCTTCTACATTACCCTCTTCGTCATAAATCGTGTACTCAAATTCGCTCCAATAAACAGGCATATTATCTTCACTTAAAGGATCCATTCCAATATTGATAATATGGTCTTCTACTGGCTTTAATTCTTCAGGAATACTTCCCAAAAAATAAATAGTAAAATCTTCATCTTTTACATCAAGAATCAGACTCTCAGTTTTGTCATGAGAACTCTTTGCAATTAAAAGATGCGATAATTCATTTGCTTTCGCTGATAAAACATAAATAGCAAGACCTGCAAAAAGCATTATTGCTATTACAAATAAAAACGCAACCTGAGGATTACTTCGTCTCATCTTCTACTCCTTAATATTAATCAGATACCCTAAATAATATTAAAGTATCTATCTGATAACAAAAGGCTTAACGTCAGCAACTGCCTCTCTAGCGTATTCCTCATTAATATCAATAGTTATAGATGAAAGACCATCAGTATATGGCGCAATAAAACGATTGAAAGTTTCACAAATATACTTACGCTTTTCCAAATCATCAGAATCGATATCAAGAATAAACATCCAGGATGTCTCATCTTCCTTAACTTTATGGAACAGTCTTACATAAATTTTGTTTACAGAAGTCTCATCAATCATGAATTCCTTCATCATTGAATAGAACTTATCAGGATAGTGATCTGGTGCACCTACCTTAATCTCAACATCATCTGAATTACTATCCATCTGCTCAGTGATCATACTGATAAGATCCTTACCAAAAAGAACATCTTCACTTCCTGGATTAATAATCATTCCATCAAGATAGAAAGAAGGTGTCATAACAACATCCATAAGATCTTCGAAAGAAGCTGTTACAGCCTTCTGAGAATCATAAGATTTATTAATATCAAAACTGTCTGTATCAGAAAAGACCACAATAAAGCGGCGCTTCTTTGAATCTGTTACAGCATTAAAGGAAACACCATTATCGCCCTCAGTTACAGGCACAACAAGAGTAGCAACTGAAGCTTCCTTCAGTACCTCAAGCATAACTTCTGATGAGCCTTCTTTCTTAACCTCTTTAAGGAGTTTAAGAAGCTTGGGATTTCTTATTGGCTTATTAATAAATATATCGTCAGACACAGCAAAACCTCTTAATTATCTAATAAATACAAAACTACTTAAGAAAAGCATTAATGGCAGTGTAATTGACATCAAAAACAGTGACATTACAACTGTTCTTGCTGCAAACTTAGGTGCACAGTTATACTTCTCAGCATAAATTACATTCATAGTACCACATGGAAGAGCTGTCATAAGAACCAGAGTAACAGCAGTCTCAGGTGATACCCATACAAACTTTCTTACAATAACAATTGCTACAAGCATAAGAAGTGGGAAGATAATAAGTCTTAATGCAGATACGATATAAGACTTATAGTCTGTGAAAAGCTTCTTAACATCAATTGTTGCAAGTGTTGATCCAAGAATAATCATTGAAAGTGGCACAGTCATATTTCCAACTATATTAATAGTATCGAGAATAAAAGCTGGCATTCTCCATGGAATTACAAAAAGTACAATCGCACCAATTGAGGCAATTGATACAGGATTAAAAAGAATCTGCTTTATCTCACCCTTACGGTTTGAATAAAGTGTTGCTCCATATGTATAGAAGAAAAGATTATACATAAGGTTATAAATTGATCCTAAAAGAAGACCCTTGTCTCCAAAAAGACTAAGCATCAGAGGGAATCCAACAAACCCTGTATTTGCAAAAACCGCTGTATTAACAAATACTACTTTCTCCTGTGCTTCAATCTTTGTTTTAAAAACCAAAAGTCTTAAAACAACCAGAGTACAAAGATAATAAAGGATAGCGGCACCAGCAACAGCAATAATGGATTTTACAGTATCCATTGAGTACTCATGCTGACTTGAAGAAATAATCGTAAATGGAAGAACAGCTCTTAAAAGAATATCAGAGAGTGACCCCTGGGTTCTTTCATCGATAACTCTCTTCTTACGGAGAAAAAGTCCCAGAAGAACAGTTACAACCATTTTGAAAAATACGATTAAAACCTGAACCATTATTTATTCACTTCCTAATAATATTAATCGTTGGCATGAGCAAGAGAAGCATTAACTGCTCTTTTATATTCATGCATAAGCTTTGAAGAATCGATATCAGACATTGTTGGGTTATAAGTCTTACTCTCCTTATAAAGCTTTCTGATATCCTCCATGGATTCAAAAAATCCAGTAGTTCTTCCTGCAAGAAGAGCTGCACCCATGGCTGTCATCTCATCTGATCTTGCTCTTGTTATGTTAATACCAAGTAAATCAGACTGAAGCTGCATCAAAAATTCAGATGCACATACTCCGCCATCCACCTTCATATGTGTAGATGTAATACCAGTATCATCATTCATAAGGTTAACAAGTTCAGTTACCTGATATGCAATTGACTCAACTCCTGCTCTTACAATATGAGCACGCTTTGTTCCTCTTGTAATACCAGTCAGAGTGCCTCGCATATCTGGATTCCAGTAAGGTGCGCCAAGACCTGTAAATGCAGGAACAAGATAAACGCCACCGTTATCCTCCAAAGACATGCAGATATTATCACAATCTGAAGGATTATCAATAAGTTCAAGCTCATCCTTAAGCCAGCTTATAACAGATCCTCCCTGAAAAACTGAACCTTCAAGAGCATAAACAGTTTTACCGTTATAAGACCATGCAGCTGATGTAAGAAGACCACTCTTCGAAAATACCGGCTTACTTCCAATATTCATGAGAGTAAAGCATCCGGTTCCGTATGTTGTCTTTGTATCACCCTCGTTAAAGCAGTTCTGACCCGCAAGTGCGGCAGCCTGATCACCAGCAACACCAGTAATTGAGATCCCGTTATACTTCAAAAGAGCGCTGATATCTTCTTCGCTTAAGCCAAGCAAAGTAAGCTCATCCTCCTCGAAATGAACCTCACCAAAATCGCTGCATGAAGGAACAGGTTCAGGAAGGGAGCATTTTGGAATATCAAAAAGTTCAAGGAGCTTATCTTCGTACTTAAGAGTAGTCACATTAAAAAGCATTGTTCTTGAACAATTGGAGTAGTCTGTTTTAAAACTCTTACGGTTTGTAAGGTTATAAACAAGAAATGCATCGATTGTTCCAAATAAAGCTTCGCCCGAAATTACCTTCTTACGTGCTCCAGGAACATTTTCCATAATCCAGCGCATCTTTGTAGCAGAAAAATATGGATCAAGTCTTAGACCTGTAATCTGGGAAATCTCGCTTTCGCGGGAAGCATACTCAGGTCTTCTGCATATTTCAGTTGTTCTTCTGCACTGCCATACAATTGCAGGCGCAATAGGCATACCTGAATACTTGTCAAAGCAGACTGTTGTCTCACGCTGATTTGTAATTGCTATGGAATCAATATTGCCACTTATCTCGCTATACTTCTGCATAAGGTAAGCCATTGTCTTAAGTACGGAAATATAGATTTCTCTGGCATCATGTTCAACATGTCCTGGATTTGGATAATGCTGAGTAATTGGAACAGGAAGAGACCCGATTAAGTTGCCGTCTCTATCAAGAAGAAAAGCTTTTGTTGATGTTGTACCCTGATCGATTGACAGAATGTATTTCTTCATAATTCGTAGTTCCTGTTCCTTTTTTTAAGCGTTAAGGAGCACCTCATACGAGGTACTCCCTATCAAAAAATCATCTTCTGTAAAGTCTGTTGAGATCTGTGTACCACTTATTATCGATACCATCCAGATCTTCCTTTGTGAATCTTACTACCCAGTTACCATTAGGTGTTCCAGGACGATTCATTCTTGTATCGCCACCATAACCAAGCATATCCTGGATAGGAATAATTACGCAGTTTGCATGGCTCATCCAAAGTGTCTTAATAATTGCTCGAAGTGATCCGCTGTATGTTCCACCGTCACCCCAGTTGTTGCCCTCGAAGCCACAATACTTAAGGCACTCAGCACGCTCGTTCTCGTTAGCTTCCCAAAGCCATCCGAGCGTTGTGTTGTTATCATGTGTTCCTGTATATGCTACGCAGTTATCCTCGTAGTTATGTGGAAGATATCCGCTGTCCTCCCAAGGATTAAATGCGAACTGCATAACCTTCATACATGGAAGACCACACTCCTTAAGGAATACCTCAAGGTCAGGTGTCTTCTCACCAAGATCCTCAGCAATAAGTCTTGAACTGTCACCGAACTTCTCATTAAGAACCTTAAAGAAATCCATTCCTGGGCCCTTAACCCACTCACCAGTTCTTGCAGTCTTTGCTGTAGATGGAACTTCCCAGTAAGAACTAAATGCACGGAAGTGGTCGATTCTTACGATATCGTAAAGCTTGTAGTTCTCCTCAATTCGTGACATCCACCATGAATACTTTGTCTTCTTGTGCTTTGGCCAGTCATAAATTGGGTTACCCCAGAGCTGTCCATCCTCACAGAAATAATCTGGTGGTACACCTGCTACCTTTGAGAAAATCTTTGCAACCTCAGAAGGCTCACTGCCATCTTCAGTCTCAACCTTTGTACCTGGCTTTACAAGCTTAAACATATCTCTTGCTGCCCATACATCAGCTGAATCACATGAAACATAAATAGGCATGTCACCGATAATCTGAACACCGTTATCGTTGATTTCCTTCTTGATAGCTGCCCACTCTGTTGTGAAAAGATACTGAAGGAAAG
Source organism: Saccharofermentans sp. (assembly GCA_045598005.1). Taxonomy (GTDB): domain Bacteria; phylum Bacillota; class Clostridia; order Saccharofermentanales; family Saccharofermentanaceae; genus Saccharofermentans. Next base: position 42,502 of record JAZLLF010000053.1, read on the forward strand.
CATAGAACATGTAATTATCGTCTTCTCTTACCTTAGCAATTGCCTTCTCCTCGTAATTACGGAGAGCCTCATCTGACCACTGCCACCATGCCTGCTCGTAATTTCTTGACTTAATTGTCTGGAAAAGTGCTACATCATCTGCCCACTTATTCTCATTAAGAAATGCTCTTACTTCGTTCTTAAGATTCTCATCTGCTCTACTGTAAGCAGTTCTCAAAAGATCCATTCTTGCATTTCTAAGAAAATCGTAATCGATTCTCCACTTATTTACGTTATACTCTGCGCCAACTACTTCGCTGGCGTTAAGAAGACCCTTCTTCATAAGTCTTCTAGGATCGATGAAAAGCCAGTTACCAGCAAAAGCTGAAAAACTCTGATATGGAGAATCTCCCATACCTGGATAAGAAAATGGCAAAACCTGCCAGTACTTCATACCCTGCTCTTTAAGCTGTCTGCTGAAAGCTACTGCCTCCTCTCCGAAAACTCCGATTCCAAATGGACCAGGTAGAGATGCAATATGCATCAGAACTCCGCCTCCACGCTTCATATTAATAACTCCTCCTCTTTGCGACTTTTATCGCAAACTGATATAATGTTTTGGCTTATTTTTAAGAAAAAACAAAATAACCATTGGTCTATTATACATTATTGAGGTAAAAAATGAATTACTCTACAGAAGAAGAAATCAAAAGAAGAAGAACTTTTGCCATTATTTCTCACCCTGATGCTGGTAAAACAACAATGACTGAGAAGCTTCTCCTCTACGGAGGTGCTATCCATATGGCTGGTTCTGTTAAGGCTAGAAAAGCTGCAAAGCACGCAACATCTGACTGGATGGAAATCGAGAAGCAGCGTGGTATTTCCGTAACATCTTCAGTTATGCAGTTCAATTATGATGGCTACTGTATCAACATCCTTGATACTCCAGGTCACCAGGACTTCTCTGAGGATACTTACCGTACACTTTGTGCAGCCGATGCAGCTGTCATGCTTCTTGACGGTGCGAAGGGTGTCGAGGCACAGACAATCAAGCTCTTCCACGTTTGTCGTAACCGTGGTGTACCTATCTTCACATTCATTAACAAGATGGACCGTGCTGCAAAGAATCCTTTTGATCTTATCGATGAACTCGAGAAAGTACTCGGTATCCGTTCAACTCCAGTAAACTGGCCAATCGGTACTGATGGTGATTTCGAGGGAGTATATACAAGAGAAACTGGTGAGGTTCTCCTCTTTGATGCCAACAATCAGGACCACGGTGCATCCATGGTTAAGGAGACTGTTGCAGGTATCGACGATCCAAAGCTTAAGGATATGATGTCTGCTGGTCACTACGAAACACTTTGCAATGATATCGAGCTTCTTGATATGGCTGGTGACGAATTTGATTTGGAGAAGATTCTTGCAGGTCAGCTTACACCAGTATTCTTCGGTTCTGCTATCACAAACTTTGGTGTTGAGCCATTCCTTAAGAAGTTCCTTGAGGTTGCTCCAATGCCACAGCCACATAATGCTTCTGACGATATTGGTATCGTTGAACCAACAGATGAGATGTTCTCTGGATTTGTATTTAAGATTCAGGCTAATATGGACCCTAACCACAGAGACCGTATGGCATTCATGAGAATCTGCTCTGGTAAGTATGAGAAGAACATGACTGTTAACCATACAAGACTTGGCAAGAAGATTACTCTTGCTCAGCCACAGCAGTTTATGGCTCAGGACAGAAACATCGTTGAGGATGCTTATGCTGGTGATATCATCGGTGTATTTGATCCGGGACACTTCAGAATTGGTGATACTTTGATTTCAACAAACCGTAAGTTTAAGTTTGATCCAATCCCTGTCTTCCCACCTGAGAATTTCGCGAAGGTAATGCCTAAGGATTCCATGAAGCGTAAGCAGTTCCTTAAGGGTATAGAGCAGCTTTCGGAGGAAGGTGCTGTTCAGCTTTATAAGCAGCCTGATATCGGTACAGAAACATACGTAATGGGTGTAGTTGGTGTTCTCCAGTTTGAAGTACTCGAGTATCGTCTTAAGAGTGAGTACGGCGTTGATATTCTCCGCACACCACTTCCATACAGACTCGCTCGCTGGGTAAAGAGTGACGCAAAGCCAGATTTTGATTATCACGACATGACTTTGACATCAACATCAATGCTTGTTCTTGACCGTGACGATGAGCCAGTAGTTCTCTTCGAATCTGACTGGGCTATCGACTGGGCAGTTGACCATAATAAGTCTTTGGAACTTCGCTTCGAAGATATCCATACAAAAGACGAGTAATTCGCAATATTTAAGATTATTAGAATGCCAGTTCATAGTGGACTGGCATTTTTAATAGCAAAAAATAAGTTCCCGATTGACGTTTCTTGCTAACTTTTTGTGCTTTATTGCTAACTTCACTTAACGCCCTTGTATCAGTCATTTTTTTCTATTAAATTGAGTTCATAACATTTAATAGAAAAGAGTTTTGTTATGAAGAGCAAGAATCAGAATAAACCACTTGTAAAGCATATTTATACAGCAGATCCATCAGCTCATGTTTTTGATGGAAAGATTTACATCTACCCTTCACACGATCTTCCACACGAGTGCGAAGATAACGATAATGGTGATCAGTACTCAATGGAAGATTATCACGTTCTTAAGATGGACTCTATTGATTCTGAGTGCGTTGACTGTGGTGAAGTAGTTCATGAGAAGGATGTTAAGTGGGTTAGCCACCAGATGTGGGCACCAGACTGTGCATTCAAGAATGGCAAGTACTATCTCTACTTCCCTGCAAAGGATAAGGATGGAATCTTCCGTATTGGTGTTGCTGTTTCAGATAAGCCAGACAGTGACTTCGTTCCTATGGATACACCAATCGAAGGTAGCCGTAGTATCGACCCATGCGTTCTTGTAGATGATGACAATCGCGCATATATGGTTACTGGCGGACTCTGGGGTGGCCAGCTTGAGAAGTGGCAGACAGGTTCTTTCGTTGCAGGAGATCCTAATATGATTCCTGGAGCAGATGGTCCTAAGGGTGACGAGAATGCTCTTTGTCCATACTTCTACGAACTTAACGATGATATGGTTTCCATTAAGGATGGCCCTAAGCCACTTGTTATTCTCGATGAGAACGGTGAGCCACTTAAGGCAGGAGACGAGAAGAGAAGATACTTCGAGGATCCATGGCTCCACAAGTACAATGGAAAGTATTATTTTTCATATTCAACAGGAACAACATGCTACATCAACTATGCTGTAAGTGATAAGCCAGAAGGGCCTTACACATTTATGGGAAGAGTTCTCGAGCCAGTTATCGGCTGGACAACTCACCATTCAATTGTTGAAGTAGATGGTGACTGGTACATCTTCTATCACGACTCTTCACTTTCAGGTGGAATCAACAGTCAGCGTTCAGTTAAGTTCTGTGAGCTTAAGTACAACGAGGATGGAACAATCATCACAATTAACCCATACGATAACTAATAACCATATTAATAACTCCTCATTCATTTGCCCAACTTATAGGTTATAGTTTAAAACTCCAAAGCAAGCGCTTTGGAGTTTTTTTGTGCTAAATCACTTATACAACATCGTCTCTTGTGATGTTATTAAGCCATCTATCTGATTTATAATACTTATAAACTACAGGAATCTTCCAAAACTCATCAAGACACAAAATAAAGTAGACTACCATCGGAGGAAACTTAAACACAAATGCTGATAAGAATCCTAATGGCACCGAAACACACCACATTGTAATAGTGTCACAAATCATACCAAACTTTGTATTACCACCAGCTCTGAAGATACCTCCAACAAGAAGGGTATTCATTGCCTGACCGATAATATAGTAACTGCTTATAAGTAGCATGATATCCAGATATTTGGTAGCAGTTTCCGTAAGTGTAAAAAGACTCATCATCGGATGCCTTAAAACGATAAGCACAACGCTCATGCAAAGAGTGAATGCAAACGTTACCCAGCAAATTGTAGATGCATCTCGCTTAGCCTTGGCAAGGTTATTCTGACCCAATGTCTTACCAATAAGTACAGTACCACCAGAACTAATACCAAAGCACACTGTTGTAAAGATATCTCTAATTGTCGTAGCAACAGAAGAAGCAGCAACTATATCATTATTAAGATGTCCTAAGATAATCGAATAAGATGAGAATGCCAAAGTCCAGCTTAGGTCATTAACAAGTGCTGGTCCTGCATACTTAATAAAGTCCTTTTGAAGTTCTCTATGAAATCCAAAAAGGAGCTTCATATCAGGCTTAAAGATACTTCCTCGAATATAATCTATAAGGCAGATTATAAGTTCAACAATTCGAGATATTACGGTAGCAATTGCAACTCCAATTACACCCATCTTTGGAACGCCAAAAAGTCCAAAGATAAACACAGCATTCAAAAATACATTTAATAACAAAGTAATCGTAGAAATTACAGTACTCTTCAAAGCCTGCTCAACTGATCTTAAAGTACAAAGATAGCACTGTGCAAAAGACATAATAAAATATGAAATACCAATAACACGAAGATACGTAACACCTATTTCGATGAGTGTAGCATCGCCCGTGTAAAGCGTCATAAGTACTCTTGGAAAGAATATGCAGGCGCCTGCAACAAGTGCAGTAATGACGAGACTTAATTTAAAAGCGATACCAAAAACCGCCTGGATAGCGCGAAGGTCTCCCTTGCCCCAGTATTGGGAATTCATAAGAGATGTTGCAGAATTTATTCCGAAGAAAAATCCCCACAAAATAAACATATACTGACCAGCAAGTGATACTGCAGAAATCTCATCCTGACCAACATATCCGAGCATCAGAATATCAGCTGAATTTACAAGAGAAGACAGCAGATTTTGAACAGCAATAGGAATAACAAGAACAAGCAGGGACTTATAAAGTTCCTGCCTCTCTGGCCTGTTCTTAATAAACTCAGAATACTTATCCTTAAATGAAACCATTAATCAGCTGCCTTCTTTGTCTTAATTGTTGCTGCATATGCACTGTTACAAAGTCCAAGCACAGCAGAAATCATAAAGAGTGTCTCAATACCAAGCGTCTGCCAGATCCATCCACCAAAAAGAGCAATAAGAAGTGTTACAAGATGATTTACTGAAATACCAGTCGATATTGTTGCACGCATCTCCTCTTTACTGTCAGATATATCCTGAACATAAACATTAGATGCCATGGAAGCAAGCGAAATAATCGAATCTAGAATATAGTTACAGCAGCAAACAAGAAATGCCACATGCATTGGGAAAATATGGTGTGCAAAACCATAGAAAAAGCATACCACTACAAGAATCAGAGTATCCGACACCATTACTACCTTGTAACCAAGCTTATCAATGATTCTTCCAATAACTGGAGATAAGAAAAAACTTAAAAGCGCTGACACTGCAAATAAAAGGCTGATGGTAGTTGCAGATGCTCCGTAAAAAAGAATGAGCACGTATGGACCGAATGTAAAAAACACCTGCTTTCGAGCGCCATAGAAGAGCTCCAGCATGTAAAACTTAGTAAACTTCTTTCTGAAATAAAGTCTTCTTTTTGTACTGTCGGTCTCGCTTTTTGAAGTCATACCAAGTGCAAAAATAAAACCGATTGCCATAAGAACTGTTGATACAAGAAAAAATGGCTTATAAGGCTTATTTGCTGTAAAGAAGAAAAAGGCAATAATAATTACGCCGTAACCTACAAGAGTACCTATCTGATAAAGTGCCTGCTGATAGCCAAGAGCCTGTCCGCCTTTATCTTTCTTTGAATATTCAAGAGACAGTGTATTTTTCATTCCGAGCTGAATATGTTCACCAAGAGAATAAATAACAACAGCAAGAGTAACAAGAATCTTTACTGGTGACACAATAGAAAGCATCAGCATGCCTACAAGCATAATTATGGCACCAAGTTTATACATCTTCTCTGCAGAAAACATATAAAGTGCAGCAAGAATAAACACAAGTATTAAACCTGGTATCTCTCGAAAGAACTCGATTACACCTCTGTCAAACTCCCCGATACCAACAACTTCTGCGAAATAATTATCAATTATTCCCTTATAAATTCCATACCCTATTCCAGTAATAAGAAGTGATAACAAAAAGTATTTAACCATTTTGTTATCCTTAAAAACTGCCTTCAAATTCTCAAACATCTACCTGTACCTAATCCCTTATAAATCAAATAGACTAAGCTGGTTATCTTTCCAGGATTCCTGCTTAGCCTCATGAATTATATCACCAGGAAGACTATCCCCCAACATAAAAGGCGATAACGGATTATGTAATTTAATATTTGCTTCGACCAGTTCTTTACTATAATTTGCATAACAGTATTTACACAGATGAAGACATGTATTATAAGCCCCGATATCGTTACCCAGAATGCATGCACATTCTTCTCTTTTACCCTTTTCCTTAGGCGGGGTAATCTTTGTTCCAAGTGCTCTCTCGTATGTTTTTAATGTCATACATCCGCTGGTATCTATACCATAAGCTTCAAGTTCGTCCCCTTCTCCACAGGTCTTGATTGTGATGCCATGCATATTTCCTATACGGACAAACTCTTCAGCGATTCTTACACGATTATATCTTGAGACCTCAGTTGCTTCAGGAAAATTCTTCAACACCTTTTTAAATAAATCCACAAAACTGATAATGCAGGTATCTACATATCCATCAAGTTTACTGCACATTTCTTCGAACCACTTAATATGGAACTCCAGCGTATACTTATCGTCAATAAGGATAGGATCATAACGCCAGGCGACATTATTTATTCCAAGCATCTTCGAAAGGTAGATAATCGAATCAGTAACCCTGTCTTTATCTGGAACATTTGGTTCAATATCCTTCCCATAAGGAGTTAGTGTTACAAACCAGTACTGATCAAACTTCTCAAGATAAGACATGCACTTAAACATCGGTTCAGGATTTTTGGTACAAAAAGCAATCAGATCCACTACATTCGGATCCAGTTCATACTTTGTTACCTGACTCTCGTTATATGGATTTCTTACAAGAACATACCCTTCACTTAGTCTGTTCTTAAACCACTCACTATAGAAAGCCGGTATGTCTGTTCTCATACCTGTCTGAATAATCATGTTTCTATCTCCATTCAAGTGATTAGTATACCATCTGATTCACTTTCTTTGTTGACAAGAAAATTCATTTGATGTAAAAGTATCTATGGAAATAACAACAAGGAGGTAGACCGATGAAGAAGATTTTCTGCTGATAACTTAATATTTTATGCGGCGGAGATTTTTATTCTCGATTTACTTCATTTATATATATTTTTTCGGGACGCTGCGTTTTTATACGCAGTTTTTTATTGCAATTTTTGTGTAGATACAATTGCATTTCTTTCTCCGCCTCTACGGAGGTGATTACTATGACAATGATTGATATCAGAAATTTAAGTTTTGGATATGACGGCAGCGACGTTATGCTTTTCGATGGAGTAAATATGCGAATAGACACTTCATGGAAGCTTGGTCTAATCGGAAGAAACGGGCGTGGTAAGTCTACATTCTTCAAGATTCTTCGAGGAGAACTTCACTATGGTGGAACTATATCAGGACTTCCAGAATTTGTCTCCTTCCCGTTTGAAGTTAATGATGAATATGAGTTTGGTGGTGACGTAATCCGCTCTATCGCTCCAAATGCTATGGACTGGGAGATAAGACGCGAGATGAATTACCTGGAACTCGATGAAGACATTTTATATAAGCCTTACTGTGTTCTATCTGGCGGTGAGAAAACAAAATTGCAACTGATTTCCCTGTTTCTGGATGAAGTGCGTTTCCCGCTTATCGATGAGCCTACAAACCATCTGGATACTCACGGGCGCGAAGTTACTGCAAACTACCTGAAGCGCAAAAATGGATTTATTCTTATAAGCCACGATCGTAACTTTCTAGATTTATCCACTGACCATACGATGGCAATAAATAAAACGAATATCGAGATTAGTCCTGTTAGTTTCTCAACATGGTGGGAGCAAAATGAACTCCGCGAGAAATCAGAAGCAGCTCAAAATGAGAAACTTAAGAAGGATATCGCGCGACTTAAAAAGGCCGAAGAAACTGTAGAAAAATGGTCCAACATTTCCGAATCCAAAAAGATCGGTTTTGATCCACGGAAAGAAGAAAAATCTATAAACAGGCGTTCCTACGAAGGAGCAAAAGCGAAGAAAACCATGAAACTTGCAAAAAACATGGAGCGCCGCTTTGAAGGTAAAATCGAGGAAAAATCATCACTTCTTAAGAACCATGAGAATCGTGAGTCATTAAAAATCAGTGGAACAAAACATTACTCTGATTTACTCATAAAGACAAAGAATCTCACTTTATTTTATGATGGAATCAGAATTTGTGAACCAGTTGATCTGGAGATTCGTCAGGGCATGTTTTTCTCTCTTCAGGGCACTAACGGCTGTGGTAAATCTACACTTCTTAAACTAATCACAGGAGACGCAGAATCAAATCTTACTTACGAAGGAGAACTAATTAAGGCATCAAACCTGACTTTCTCGTTTGTAAAGCAGGACATTTCTTCCCTTAAGGGAACGCTTCGTGAATACGCATTTGAAGTTAAAGCAGACGAACCTCGCTTTAAGTCAATTCTTCGAAAGATGGGATTTAGTAAGGACAACCTTGAGCAGGATATCTCTTCCCTTTCGGAAGGTCAGAAGAAATGCGTACTAATCGCAGGTTCGCTTTGTCAGGATGCAAATATCTATATCTGGGATGAGCCACTTAACTTCATAGATATTTATATAAGACAGACTATAGAAGAAATGCTTTCTGAAAGTAATATAACGATGCTTTTTATCGAGCACGATAAAGCATTTGTGGATTCTATTGCAACTGATTCATTTGAAATAATGAAAACATAAGAAAAAGGTCTTCGTTCATAAAACGAAGACCTTTATAGTTTACTTAAAAACTGATTAGATTAACTATTAATCCTCACCTGTCTCAGCAATATACTTTGCATGAGCAGCCTGAATCTCAGGATCGTATGAGAGGATTGGATCAATCTTCTCACCCTTGATCTTACGAGCAACATAGTTATTAGTAATCTTAATAACCATTGGTGTAAGAGCAAGTACACCGATAAGGTTAGGAATCATCATAAGACCATTGAATGTATCTGAAATATCCCATGCAAGTGAAGACTGCATAACAGCACCAGAGATCATCATAACTACGAAGATAACACGATAAATCTTAGCACCCTTAACGCCAGCAAGATACTCAACTGACTTTGAACCATAGTGTGACCAACCCATAACAGTTGTGAAAGCAAAGAGAAGAACTGCAAGAGCGATGAACCACTCACCTGGCTTACCGAATGCCAAACCAAATGACTGTGCTACGAGTGTAGCATCGTTTGTACCCTCAGCTGTAATACCTGTTGTAAGATCGATAGCACCAGAAGAAAGAACTACGATAGCTGTCATTGTACATACAACGATTGTATCAGCGAATACCTCGAAGATACCCCAGAGACCCTGCTTAACAGGCTCTTTAACTGTTGAGTTAGAGTGAACCATAACTGAAGAACCAAGACCAGCCTCGTTAGAGAATACACCTCTCTTACAACCAGCCTTAATAACTTCCTTAATTGCGATACCAGCAACAGCACCACCAACAGCCTTAACACCCCAAGCGAACTTGAAGATAGCAGCGAAGATTGCACCGAGCTTACCAACGTTCATGAATACGATAATAAGTGCACCAAGAACATATACGAGAGCCATGAATGGAACTACCTTCTCAGCGAAAGCAGCAATTCTCTTAAGACCACCAAGAATAATGAATCCACCGATAACCATAAGAACGATACCGATAATCCAGTTAACAAGTGAAGCACCAAGGAATGAAGGAGCCTCAATACCTGAGAAGAAAGCAGACTCAATGTTAAGAGTAATCTTATTGATCTGACCCATGTTACCAATACCAAATGAAGCAAGTACTGCGAAACATGCGAAGATAATAGCGAGAACCTTACCTACCTGCTTGCATCCCTTATAAGCACCAAGACCATCCTGGAGATAGTACATAGCACCACCAGACCACTCGTTCTCAGCATTTCTACGTCTATAGTAAATACCAAGAATATTTTCAGAATAGTTAGTCATCATACCAAGAATAGCAGCAACCCACATCCAGAAAACTGCACCAGGACCACCAACACAGATAGCAGCAGCTACACCAGCGATATTACCAGTACCGATAGTAGCAGCAAGAGCTGTACAAAGAGCCTGGAACTGAGATACAGCACCAACCTCATTCTTCTTATGTGCATCCTTCTTAAATACAGAACCAATTGTCTTACCCCACCAGTGTGGAAGATGTGTAATCTGGAAACACTTAGTAATTACTGTACAGATGAGACCCGTACCAAGCAAAAGAACAAGTCCAAACCAGCCCCATGCGAAGCTGTTAACCGAATCATTAACACTTGTTAATGTCTCGATAAATCCATTCATAAAAGCACTCTCCTTTTTAATAATATACAAATTAAAATCAGACACTTTATTCTAAAGTGATTTTTTGAATATCTCAATAGAAAATATGCATATTATTCGATTTTTTGCATGCAATCGGGGCATCAGAGGACTTTTTATGAATAAATCGTTGTGGATTCTTGCATTTTTTACGAATACCTAATCAGTTAAAATGGGATATATCAAATCAAAAAGATTCAATATATCCCGCTTATATTCAATTAATAAATACGATGCTCATCATATGTAAAATCAGCTATATAAGCATCAATACCATCTGCAACTGTCTTTTGAAGTCTGAAAACACCATTTGAAAATGTGATGCTTGTATCTCCAGAGCCATTTATCGTTCTTGGCATTGTTGGTACAGATCCATTATATGGTATATCTATTGAGAAATTACTCTCACGGTCAGCTACATTTAACAAATAATTAGAAATGGAATAATTAGTAAAAATCTTGTACTTTGCACAGCCTATAACTGTAACAGACAAATCATCATGAATAATAACTCTAATATCAAGTCTGCCACCATATATATCTTCACGATACCATTCATGCCAGCCATAACCATAATTCTCACGAGTTCGAATTACATTATCATTTGAAATATAAGTTCCACATATATCAACATAGAAATGAAAGCGCTGTAGTATTTCAAGTCTATCCTGAATCACTACCTCATTAAGTTCATAATCCTCAGGAAGCATACTGTATTTTTCAAGTGCATCATCCAGATTACCTTCTGCATAATCTTCTTCTGCCTCGTAGAACAGATCAATATTTATATATTCTTCTGAATCCTCAACTCCATGAGCAAGAATAAAATAACTTCTTGATTCACTATAATTGCCTTCCAAAAATGAAACCATGCCCTTACAGTAATTATAGTAATCCATATTACCTATAAAGGAAAAAGTTCTTGAAGCCTCTTCGTAATCTTCATTTTGAAATAACATTTCAGCACATAAAACCATCTTTTCTGAAGAGTCCTCATAATCTCTGATCTGTCGATACAATGCTGCTGCATCATAATATCTACCTTCATCAAACAAAGCATCGGCGTAATCATATGTACAAACGATATATCTATATTCAGAATCAAGATAGTCACCAAGACCTTCATAGCCTTCTCTTGAAGTCTCATAATCACCAGTATCATGAGCAACTTCAGCATTATGATAAGCCTCAGCTTTATCAATAATTGCATACTGTTCTCTGGCATCCAAAAAATCATCAGCAAGAAGAAGTGCTGCTCTTGCATCTTCAAATCTATACTCAGAAAGTGCCAGCATTCCATCATTATAGTAGACACCCTTTAAAGATATAGCAGCACGAGTAGCAGAATCTTTATAAGAATTTGCACTTAAAAAGCAGTTGTAAGCTTCTTTATAATTACCAGCAGCGAAAGCATTATCACCATTAGAATAATAATGCATCGGTAAAAACAAACCGAAAATCAGTCCAACAGTCACCAGAACTACTGCTAAAGATGCAATAACAATCACTATAGTTTTTCTATTCAGTGGTTTCCTATAATCAATTTGAGAATTTTTCTTATCTTCGCTCATTCTTATTCTCCTTTGTCTGTTTTATTAATGCTAACAATATGAACCGTAAAAGTGGTTAGCCGCCAGTCTACAAAAAGAGAACAAAAAATAATCCCGGAACTATGTTCCGGGATTATCAATCAAACTAAATACAAAAACTTATTCTTCAATCTCAGCGTGGAAATCCTGCAAAGACTTAACACCAAGTGTATTGTTCTTAAGTGCCTTAATACCTTCAGCAGAAGCCTTAGCTGCAGCCATTGTTGTCATGTAAGGAACTCTGTGCTTGATAGCAGCCTGACGGATATAACTATCGTTATGAGCAGAAGTCTTACCTGCTGGTGTATTGATAATCATTGCAATCTCACCATTTGTAATAAGGTCAGTGATATTTGGACGACCCTCATAAAGCTTCTTAACCTTCTCAGCCTTGATGCCGGCATTAACGATCATATCGTATGTTCCGCCTGTAGCAAGAATCTCAAAACCATCCTCTTCAAATCCCTTAGCAACTTCAATAAGATCTCCCTTATCTCTATCACAAACTGAGATAAGAACCTTACCCTCAAGTGGGAGCTCTGTCTTAGTAGCTTCCTGAGCCTTGAAGTAAGCTTCACCAAAGTTAGGAGAAAGTCCAAGAACCTCACCTGTAGATCTCATCTCAGGTCCGAGAACTGGGTCAACCTCCTGGAACATGTTGAATGGGAATACAGCTTCCTTAACACCGTAGTGCTTGAACTTCTTATCCTTGAGAGCAGGAACTGGTGATTCCTTACCTGTAAGCTCTGCTGTCATGATTTCTGTAGCAAGCTTAACCATGTTAATAGCACAAACCTTAGATACGAGTGGTACTGTACGTGAAGCACGTGGGTTAGCCTCGAGTACATATACAACGTCATCCTCGATAGCGTACTGCATGTTCATAAGACCTACAACGCCCATCTCTGTAGCAATCTTCTTTGTGTATTCCTTGATTGTAGCAACTTGGCTTTCAGAAAGGTTCTTTGAAGGAAGGATACAAGCTGAGTCACCTGAGTGAACACCAGCAAGCTCGATGTGCTCCATTACTGCAGGTACGAAGCAGTTTGTACCATCAGAGATAGCATCTGCCTCACACTCTGTTGCGTGATGGAGGAATCTGTCTACGAGGATTGGACGATCTGGAGTTACACCTACAGCAGCTGCCATATAAACTCTGAGCATCTCATCATCATGTACTACTTCCATTCCACGTCCACCAAGAACGTAAGAAGGACGAACCATTACTGGATAACCGATTCTGTTAGCTACTTCCAAAGCCTCATCTACGTTAACAGCCATACCAGCTTCTGGCATAGGAATCTCGAGCTTATCCATCATTGCACGGAAGAGATCTCTGTCCTCTGCAAGATCAATTGTCTCTGGAGATGTACCAAGAATCTTAACGCCGTTCTTCTTAAGATCAGCAGCGAGGTTAAGTGGTGTCTGACCACCGAAAGATGCGATAACACCAACTGGCTGCTCCTTCTCATGAATTGCGAGAACATCCTCAAGAGTAAGTGGCTCGAAGTAAAGCTTATCTGATGTATCGTAGTCTGTTGATACTGTCTCTGGGTTACAGTTAACAATAATTGACTCGAAACCAAGCTTCTTAAGAGCAAGAGCTGCGTGTACACAGCAGTAGTCGAACTCAATACCCTGACCGATTCTGTTAGGACCACCACCAAGAATCATAATCTTTGGCTTATCTGTATTTACTGGGCTCTTATCCTCAGCGAGGTGATATGTTGAGTAGTAATAAGCAGCATCCTTTGTACCACTTACGTGTACGCCTTCCCATGCTTCCTTAATACCATACTCGTAACGAGCAGCACGGATAGAATCCTCAGAAACTTCAAGAATCTGTGAAAGATATCTGTCTGAGAAACCATCAAGCTTTGCCTGACGGAGGATGTCCTTAGCAGGAACTGCACCCTTAATCTTAAGAAGTGCTTCTTCTTCCTCAACGAGTTCCTTCATCTGCTCGATGAAGTAATGCTTAATCTTTGTTGCCTGATAAAGCTCTTCTACTGTAGCACCCTTACGGAGAGCCTCGTACATAACGAACTGTCTCTCTGATGTAGGTGTAGCGAGCTTAAGCATGAGCTCATCCTTAGAAAGCTCATTGAAGTTCTTAGCGTAGCCCAAGCCGTAACGACCTGTCTCGAGTGAACGGATAGCCTTCTGGAAAGCCTCCTTATATGTCTTACCAATAGACATAACCTCACCAACAGCACGCATCTGTGTTCCGAGCTTATCCTCTGAACCCTTGAACTTCTCGAAAGCCCAACGAGCGAACTTAATTACTACGTACTCTCCATCTGGAACATACTTATCAAGTGTACCGTACTTACCACACTCAATATCCTTAAGTGTAAGACCACAAGCGAGCATAGCTGATACAAGAGCGATAGGGAAACCTGTTGCCTTTGAAGCAAGAGCTGATGATCTTGATGTACGTGGGTTAATCTCAATTACTACGATTCTTCCTGATACTGGATCGTGAGCAAACTGGCAGTTACATCCACCAATTACTTCGATAGCATCAACGATAGCGTATGAATACTCCTGAAGCTTCTTCTGAACATCCTCAGAAATTGTAAGCATTGGAGCTGAACAGAAAGAGTCACCTGTATGAACACCGATTGGGTCAATGTTCTCGATAAAGCAAACAGTAATCTTGTTGCTCTCTGCGTCTCTTACTACCTCGAGCTCGAGCTCTTCCCAACCAGAGATACACTCCTCAACGAGTACCTGGTGAACGAGTGAAGCCTGAAGACCTCTCTCACATACAACCTTGAGTTCGTCAACGTTATATACCATACCGCCACCGGCACCACCCATTGTGTATGCTGGACGAAGAACTACTGGATAATGAAGTTCCTCAGCAATCTTCATTGCTTCTTCAACTGAATATGCCTCACGGCTTCTTGGCATCTCGATACCAAGGCTATTCATTGTATTCTTAAACTCAATACGGTCCTCACCACGCTGAATAGCATCAACCTGAACACCTACAACCTGAACGTTGTACTTCTCAAGTACGCCAGCCTCAGCAAGCTCAGAACAAAGATTAAGTCCAGACTGACCTCCAAGGTTAGGAAGCAAAGCATCTGGACGTTCCTTAGCAATAATCTGCTCAAGACGAGTAACATTAAGTGGCTCAATATAAGTCTTATCTGCTACATCTGGATCAGTCATGATTGTAGCTGGATTTGAGTTAACAAGTACAATCTCGTATCCAAGCTTCTTCAAAGCTTTACAAGCCTGTGTTCCAGAATAGTCGAACTCACAAGCCTGACCAATGATAATTGGACCTGAACCAATGATAAGAATCTTATTAATATCAGTTCTCTTAGGCATATTAAAACCCCCATGTGTATAAAATCCTTCATAGAATAATATCACACAGAAGCCTAATAAAAAACATCAAATTGTAACAAAGGAACTGAAATTAGAAATTGTAATCAAAGAAAACTTCAAACCAGAATCAAACACCAAAAGACATAGGTACTGGAAGTATATAAACTACAACGCTAAAGAGCGCAAAAATCATAACAAGAACTGAAATACACTCATTCATTGTTCTGCTAATTTTCTCATTCTTAAACTCAGGCATTAATGCATATCCGGATACAAGAGCTACAAGTGTCACAAAGATATATCTCATGTGCATTGTACAGATGAATTTGTACTGGAAGCAAAATACCATGAAGCTTACAAACAAAGTAATAAAACTAATTCCAAGAATAATTCTGTTAGGGATACAGGACTCCTTTGAAACAAGATACTTAACAAAAGTAACAAGAAGCATAATCATTAATGCTGCTGTAATCCAGATAAGTGCAATTCCAAGAACATTAAAGAAAACTGTATCTGTGTTAAAAAGCATCTCATCAAAAAGCATAGACTGCAAAAGCTGTCCCCAGATATTTGAGAAATGTTCAACATCTTTAAAATCAGTAATGCAGCTTGTCATCTGATTAATTGAAGGTAAACCGATTCTTCCCCATAATGGAATATCAAATGGTTCTACTCCGTTGAGTGGCATTACATAATTAAATGGCATCTTAAACATTCTGTAATTACGAATAAGAAAACTCATTCCAAGAGGAATTGATGTTACTGCAAACAATGCATACTGCCCGATTAACATTTTAATTGTAGATTTATTCTTTCGCTCCTTGATAAGAACATAAATAAACAAAATACCAAGTGCAGGTGCAAGCAAAACTGCGGACGTTTTCGAAAGCATTCCAAGAGCAAGGAAAAGCGCTGTAAGAAAGATTGAAAGCCAGCTGTATGACTTATGCCACTTAACTGCAAAAAGGAGCACTAACACGCAAAAAAGCGTCATCATGCAATCGTTATTAATACATGCACCCATGTTGTACAAAGTAGGACATGTGCAGATAAAAAGCGTTGCGTAAAAAAGCTTATGTCCTCTGATACCTAATTCAAGGAAGAGTTTATAACATACAAAAGTAAGCACGAAAGCCAGAATCATCGTTACTGTCTGAACTGCTTCAAATGCCAAAGAAATATCTTTGGTTGGGCCATAGACACAACCAAAGATTAAAGATGAAAATGCATAATAAAGTGGTGGGTGATAAAACTGACCATCCATGTATGGTGGCAAAGTATGATACTGAAAAATGTACTGGATATAACCAAGACTTCCAGTAGTAATATTTGACCAGTCAGACGGATCCCACAAATCATGGGCTGAGATATTATACTGAACCAGCAATGAATAAAAAAGTTTCAGAATAAAAGACCAAAGGAACACTCTGGAACAAATACTCTTATCATTCTTATCAATCAGCTGATTCAGTTTTGTAATCATCAGTACCTGGATTATCCAATCAAAATATTCTCAACAGTCTTCTTCATGTCTTCCTTATCAATTATTGCAGTATGGAGGATCTCCTTCTTAGAAAGATCCTTAATACCCTCAGGAATTGGAAGCCCAGACTCCTCTGAAAGCTCCTTGATAATTGTCTCAACAGAGCGTCCGTTACTGTAACCATTACCCTTAAGTGCATCCATAACAGATGGTGAGAACTTAAATGGTGAAGCAGTTGAAGCAAATACTGTCTTTCTCTCATCACCTGATCTCTGGTGGTAGCGGTTATAAATATTGAAACCTACAGCTGTATGTGTATCGATAACATTATCTGTACGGTCATAAACATCAAGAATTGTCTTGGCAACGCCTGCCTCATCGGCAAAACCACCAACAAAAGTCATCTGAAGACTCTTAAGTGTCTTAGGATCTACCTGGTAAACACCCTTCTCATTCAAATCCTTCATCCAGCTTGTTACCTGCTCAGCATTCATACCTGTGATCTCGAAAAGGAGTCTCTCAAGGTTAGATGAAATAAGAATATCCATTGATGGTGAAGATGTCTTAAAGAATTCACGGTTTCTGTCGTACTTACCTGAAGAGAAGAAATCACAAAGAACCTTATTACGGTTAGAAGCGCAGATAAGTCTGTGCATTGGGATACCCATCTGCTTTGCAAACCATGCAGCAAGGATATTACCAAAGTTACCTGTTGGAACTACTACGTTAATAGCTTCGCCCTTAGTAATCTTCTCAGTTCTGAGAAGCTCAACATATGAATATACATAGTAAGCAATCTGTGGAACAAGACGACCCCAGTTAATTGAATTTGCAGATGAAAGCATAACGCCCTTATCATTAAGCATCTTGTTGAACTCATCGTCACCAAAAATCTGCTTAACACCTGTCTGAGCATCATCAAAGCATCCATTTACAGCAATAACATGTGTATTGTTACCTGTTGTTGTAACCATCTGAAGTCTCTGAGCCTCAGATACACCACCTGTTGGATAGAAAACAATAATCTCTGTTCCAGGAAGATCCTTAAATCCTTCAAGCGCAGCCTTACCTGTATCACCTGATGTAGCTGTAAGAATACATACCTTCTTCTCAACACCTGTCTTACGGATAGATGCTGTCATAAGGTGTGGAAGGAGCTGCAAAGCAACATCCTTAAATGCAGCTGTTGGACCATGCCAGAGCTCAAGGATATATTCACGATCGTTATAAGCATTAAGCTGAACAAGTGGAACTGTGTTCTCTCCCCACTTATCCTCATGATAAGCCTGGAATGTATAGTCAAGAAGCTCTTCCTCAGTAAAATCTTCAAGGAACTTTGAAAGAACCTTTGCAGAAATCTGATAATACTTCATATCCTTCATTTCTTCGATTTCATCATCGCGCAAAGAAGGAATTGACTCTGGTACAAAAAGACCACCATCAGGTGCAATTCCATGAACAATAGCCTCAGCTGCACTGTACTTCTTATCATAACCACGTGTACTAATAAACTTCATATATATCCTCCATTGTCTTAAAAAGACATTTAATCCTTATTCTGTATCTTATGCTTCAACTGTTGATTCAGTCTCAGGTGATGTTTCACCAGTTTCAGCTGACTCTTCAGATGTCTCGCCAGTTGTTTCTTCCTGATTTATAACAGGAGCAAGAAATGTGGTTGTTGCCTCAGTTGTTGTCTCAACTGTCTCTGTAGTTGATTCTGCTACAGTAGTAGTTGATGAATCCACAGTAGCTTCACCTGCACCAAACTCGGCTGCATAATCTCTGATAATTGAACCAACCTCAGGATCTTCCTTATTCTCCTCGAGTTTTGAAATAAGATAATTGAGTCGAGCCTCATTATCATTACTGTTTCTAACTCGTGTAATCATTGGAATCAAACCAAAGTATATCAACAAAATCAAAGCCGTCAACACTAAAATAGCTACTATAATCTTTGTCGCTGTTCTAAGTCTGTCCGCTGGAGTAATAACATCCTCTACTCGTAAATCATCACTTGCCATCTCATCGCCAACAGAAGCAGAACGCATCATAATGTCACGTCTCTCCTTCTCGGATGCCATCTGGAAATTATCCATACGGCTTGATGCCTTAACAAGAATAGGTGCCTTCATGGAAGCGGATGCATTATTCTCAGAAGCCGCAATTTGTGTCCAGCTCTTAGTAGTCTTTGGAGCTTCTTCACGAAGTTCAGGATTCTTCATATCCTCACGAACAAGTCTCATAGCTTCCTGAGCAACTGCGAGATTCTGCTCAGAACCGAGAGTATTATTTACGGCATACTGAAGTGCCTCTTCAGCTCTTTTAAACTTCTTGTCTCTTGCAAGACACAAAGCAAAAACCAAAGCACAGTCTCCCCAGTAAGGATACTTTTCAATAAGGCTTTTAAGAATAATCTGTGATACATCGGTACCATCACGCTGAGCATTAATAAGAGCTCTGTTATACTGCTTTACAGCATGTATCTTCTCCTCAGGACTCATCTCGAAAAGAATCAAATCCTTCTCTTCGATTGGCTTAAGAACTGCAGCGTATCTCTGATAATCGTGCATATTACTTCCCTTCGTTCTCCTCAATAAGTGACTTAAGACC
This sequence comes from Saccharofermentans sp., assembly GCA_045598005.1. Lineage (GTDB taxonomy): Bacteria > Bacillota > Clostridia > Saccharofermentanales > Saccharofermentanaceae > Saccharofermentans. The sequence goes on from JAZLLF010000053.1 coordinate 62,061, forward strand.
ACCTCTTATCTCACCTAACAGATACAAAGAACCTGTTATGAGAAGTGGCAAATTGTCCTCGCAGGATTTTAAAAATGCTTCTTCAACAGCACGTGAAGCAACGTCATTTTCAAAAACCTCAACTAAATTATTATACACTTCTTTAATTTTTATAGAAAGTTCAGAAGGATCCATGGTTCTTGGATTGTTAACTTTAACTGCATAAACATCACGTAAATTAACATTGCCCTCGCATAAGGCATGAAGCATACCATCAACATCTTTATCCTTCATAACTCCCATAACTACACGAATTGGTTTATCCTTCAAACTACCATCAAGGACTTTATTAAGTGTAGTTGCAAGGCTTGTAGCCCCCTGAAAATTATGGCCACCATCGATAATTACAAGTGGCTTAAGAGACATTATCTCACATCTTCCCTTCCAGAAAGTGCTGGAAACTCCAGCTCTAATATCCCTCTCAGAAATTCCAAGTTTACGACATACTTTAATTGCAGTAGCCGCATTACTTATCTGATGATCACCCTGAAGGTATGTAGAATATGTATTCCCATCAAGAGTGAACTCCATTCGCCCATTACTAAGATACTTTGCTACTGCATCACCCTTCGAAAGGAATTCTACTGTAGTACCAACTTCTTCTGCACGTCTTACAAATACTTCTCGAACCTTTTCCTGTGATTCCTTATCAAGAATCATTTCTGATGGTTCACTTACAAAAGCAGGAGAACCAGACTTAAAAATTCCAGCCTTTTCATAAGCAATTTCTTCAATGGTATTTCCAAGTCTGTCTGTATGATCAAGGCCCATTGCAGTAATTACTGTACAAACAGGATTTTCAACCACATTAGTAGAATCAAGACGTCCACCAAGTCCTGTTTCAAGAACAGCGACATCAACCTTGTTCTCCTTAAACCACAAATAGCAGAGTGCTGTAACAAGTTCAAACTCAGTTGGATGCTCATAACCTTCCTGAACCATCTGGTTACATGCCTTCTCAACTTCTGAAGATAATCTGTCCAGATCTTCCTTTGAAATCTCTCCGTAAGATTCATCGAGTGTCAAAAGTGAAAGACCACTCACACCATCAATAATTCTCATTCTTTCAGAAAATCTTTCGAGAAAAGGAGAAGTATAAATACCTACCTTTTTACCTGAAGCTGCAAGAATTGAGGAAATGTAAGCAGCAGTAGATCCTTTGCCATTTGTGCCTGCAATATGAACTGCCTTAACTGATTTTTCAGGATTTCCAAGAAGCTCGTCAAGTTTATTCATTCTATCAAGCCCAAGGTTAATACCAAATTTCAATGCATCGTTTAAAAACTCAGGTGTCTGATGTGAATCCGTCATAAGCTTCCAATATCTCCATTTCTAGCGCTTCATTTCCGCGTCGCTTCTTTGAATCACGATTACGGAATACAAGCCATTTACTCATAAAATAATTAACAGCAATAAGTACAATTGAATTAACAAGTTTGACCAGATAAAGATATGTAACATCGAAAGAAACAATCTCAAACATCAGGGCATCACTTGCAATTCCAAACGTATGCTCAAGAACCATTACCATAGCGGTAAAAAGTCCAATCTCAATTGTTATGAAAGTACTAAATCTTGCAGCACAAAATCCGAGCAGTTCAAGAAAAATATTTCCATGCGAAGTAAAAACAAATGCTCTGTTTGTAAAGAAGGCAGTAAGCGTTGCTGCAACCCATGCAATAGCCTGATTCAGAATCAGGAACATATCAAATCTCCATCTGATAATGGTAATATATGCTTCAGCTGTCACAAATTTATCAAACAGAATAAAACATACGGCATTCGCAAGTGTCGTAAAAATACCTGAAAGAAAATACATGAAGAATTTTCTGAACTTTTCCTGCTTTCTAGAAAATCTGTCACTGCCATAAAGCAATTCTTTGAATGTCATACACGCCTCGGCTTAGGGTTATTACGAACCATAATAACTCTTCGAATAATACAAACAATAACAATAATAATTACTGCTTCCACAGCTGTTAAAATAAGGAACACATGGAAAAGCACGCTATATATCTTCTCCAAAGTCTTATCAACACTCTTATAATCAACAAATCTTCCTGAGACTTCATCATATCGGTAAAATTCAGCATTACCTTCTTCGTCTTTCATGTAAGCAATAAAAACACCATCTGCGTTCTGATATCCATCAATGTCTACACCCTCAACATTCAATACAGCAGCTACAAAACCATCTGGTATTTTTACAATGCTTGGAACAACAGTTACATTCAAAACTCGGCTAGGCATAATTACATAGTTTGATACATCGTAACGTGTTGCTATCTTTGTTAATGGATTATAGAAGAAAAAACATGGTTCGTTTGTACCATCATATGCATACACAAGAACACTTGCTAATCCTGCTCTTTCAAGAACTCGGACGTTATAACCATTTATAATTCTTGTTCCCTCTTCAAAACCAAAAGGGACATTATAATTTGTTGGCCAGTCAACAAACGTGTAGCTCTTACCAAATGCATCAATAAAACCAGATCCACCAGCTACACTATCATCCTGTCTTGTTACATAGATAGTATATGTAGCAACAGAAAGGCCATCCTGCGCTGTAACATTAACAGTTACAATATTCTCACCAAACTGAAGTGAATCAGCACCATCAATTTCAATATCCGCCCAGATATTACCTGGTTCTGCAATTACTTCGATTGAATCAACATCACGACCTACTGTTGCGGAATACTCAAAAACTTCTGGAAGAAATTCCGGAGACAAAGTTGTTCCTTCAATTGAAAGGCTATTTAACGATGCATCATCGGACAAACTAGGTGCAACATTAACTGTTATTCCATCACCAATTGTAACAGGGCAGTCATTCATTGAACTGTCGCGGAAACCATTAGCAGAATCTATCCAGAATCTGATATTAGAACTTGAAGATGAAGTCACACGGAAAGAAATAGTAAACAATACTACTTCAGAATCATAAAATACGGAATGGTCCTCATTATCCCCTGAAAGCTGATTCTGTGCAATATCAGCCTCAACCGCCTGATCAACAGCAGAAATAAGGAAATGACCATTTGTAGAATCGTCAACTGTATATGTAAAAGCTGCAAGCTCAGTAACTGGCCAAATAGAAACATACTCAAGAGAATCACTGTTATAAGCCAAATCAATTGGTCCAAAACGGGTAATATGTTCAAGTTTACTTGCAGTAACTGTAATCGTCGCTACATCTCCTGCATGAATCTCTTCTGATGGTCCAGACAAAGAAAGATAAATGTAAGAGTCAGCAAAAACATCTGATGAAAGAATAGGCGCAGAAAAGATAACTGCAACAACAATCGTGCAAATCATCTTAAAAAGAAACGACTTATTTTTATAAGAAAAAGTCATAAATACTCCCGCCTTTAATATCCTCTAGGCATTACACCATATTCAGATGGCATATTGCTATATACAGGTATAACAAAAGTGAAGCTGCTATCAATCATATTTATTGAAGCATAACCTGAAAAATAACGTGCTCCTTCAGAATAAGCCATGGAAATATTCTGGGCATACTGATGCTCATAAAGACCATCTTCATTATCAATTACATCAAACTTCTGGAAATAAAGTGTATCCTGTCCAGCTTCTGTATAACGTGAAGCAATCCATAATGCACCACCAGTAATAGCATCCTGAACATTATCCCATGGAAGGAGAAGTGATGCTTCAACATCAGTGATCTCCTCTTCATCAGGATTCTGCCCCCACATTGCATAACGCGCACCATTAATTAATGCACCGTTTTCAATTGAAGGATCTGGCACTGATCCAATGTTATAGAAATTGTAATATCCTTCATATCCAGGAAGTGTTCCATGACACAAATCTGACTGTCCCTGATATCCCATTTCCTGAAGGATACGACTCGCAAGAAAATATGGAGATACGTTTGCTGTTCTTCCAGCTTCATAAATAATTGAAGCGTAATCATATTCAGAAGTATCAGCGAGGAAGCTTCCAGAAACGATTGTACGAACACCCTCTATAGTCTGACATGTCTCATCAAATGAAAGCATTTCAAAAGCAAAGATATGCTGAGGATCGAGATAGCTTCTAGGGTCAAGGAAATACTGAACAACGGAATTTGTTGCAGCAAGCCATCCGCCACCGTCATAAACAGGACTTCCATCCTTACACCATGCTGGATGTGAATACACATTAGCAAGGCTACGTGAACCACTATCTTCATTATCAAGCACTGTACTAAAATCAAGTCCGGTATTATATGCTCTGAAATTATAGTTCGGATGCAAATTATGAAGAAGCCATAATCCACCATAATATGACTCAGGGAAATTTTGAAGTGTTGATTCAAAAAAGTTTCCATCGTCATTACCATTAAGCATATAGAAAGAGTAATCCTTCTGAATGCCTGAGAAAGAATTAACTGTAATTCTTATAATATTCTCACCCTGTTTAAGAGAAATATTCGAAAGATCATCAACAATTGTACCGTTTACACTTACAACTGATGTAGCAGCATAACCTTCCTGAGTTACATAATTAATACTGAAAGAACTCATATCCGCTGAATAATAACCATAATCAACAGACTTCTTCGCAAACTGTGGAAATAATCCCAAATTATTACCAGTCACAAGATTAGTCATTTCAAGTTCAGTAAGGAATCCCTCAATTGGAAGGAAAGAAATATTCTCATACTGAAAAACACTTACCTCATTATTAAGATCAACAAGTCGTACTTCACTACCATATCTACTGGTATCAACAGCACCTGATGGAGCACTTGTTGGTACAGCGCCAACGTCATCAACTACTGCATAGTATGAACCATCCATAACAGCAACATTCTGACTTAATACCATAGTATAGCTAACGGAATTACTTGTACTTTCAAAGTTAGCACCACGTTCAACCTGCACATAGAAATTATTGTTAACAAAATTAAGGCCAGTTTCTTCCTTGATAGCCTCAATATCCTGTGCATGTCCACGTAAAACTTCATAATCACTGTCTACAAGATCATTTGATCCGACAAACTCACCATAAGCATCATAAAGAGTTACTTTAATATCGCCACCAAGGCCAACAAAGTTAATGTAAGCATCTCTGTCTTCAGCGTTAAGAATGTACCATGAATCGCGCGCATTCAGATCAATTGAACCCTGCTGTACTCGGTCATTAACAAGCGTCATACATCTAGGAACAGTAATCTCACCACCAGAAATAATACTTCCTCGACCATCAGAAGATCTTAAAAGAATCAAAACCTGATGTGTTCCGGCATCGACTCCAGCAGTATCCCATGCCATTACAAAATCAGAAGATGAACCAGATTTATTGCTATCCATTCTGATGTTACCCTGATAGAACACACCGTCAACAAAGAAATCAGTTCTAACTTCATCTCCTGTTGTTTCAATTGTACCTTCAACTCTGCGGATACCAATTGTATAAGCATTCTGCCCTTCCAAAGGTTTTGTAACCACGCACTCTTCAAAACTGTCACCGGAAGCAGATGAAATAGAAGCAGTTGCAACGTATTTTTTGTTTACGTCACGAAGTGCCTCGTTAATAACGTACATTCTTGTGTGATTTTCAAGGTTATCAAGAATGTCTTCCTTAGCCTTATCATTAGATTCACCATAAATAACATATGTTAAATCTTCAGCAAACTGTTCATCACTCTTGTTCAGAATAAGATAATCACTACTGATGAACATTCTGATAACATAATCACCAACTGAATACATTCCGGATGCTACACGCATAGAAGCTTTGTCAGCTGAACTTTCAGAATTAACGATAGACGCTGCTCGCAAAATAATCTCATCCTGTTTGCTGTTCTGCTTTTTAATTGGAGTACTCATTCCTGATAATGAAGCGGCAAAAAACACAACAAAAACCAGGCCCACAACAAATGAGCATAGTGCAAAAATTAAAAACTGAAGTGTTTTATTATTCTTCTTCAAATCAGACCCCTTTAATTTTCTGAAGCAGTTTTATTGAGCTGATCAAGATCAAGACCAAATGTTGGTACAAATTTCTCCATGAAATACTTAACTTCTGGCAAATCTATCTTATCAATAGACTCCTTGATTGTCTCCTTGGCAGAGAGGAATTCATTATTTCCTGAGTTCTCTTCTCTCAAACACTTAATATAAGCAGAAATTCTGTCGGCTGCTTTTACAAGACGACCAACCAGTATCTCTTCGTTGCCTTCAAATTCAGGATCAAGAAGATTAAGGTATTCATCCTGAAGAAAATCAGGAAGCATTGATGACAATCTTACAGCTGCATCATGTTCAACTTCTTTAAATGCAGTCTTAATTGCTTCATTCTTATACTTAATTGGTGTTGGCATATCTCCAGTAATGATTTCAGTGCAGTCATGGAACAAAGCATATGACTGAACTTCATATGGATTAAGAATAACGCCATCTGAATAGAGTTTATTGTGAACAAGTGCAAGTGAATGAGCAATAACTGCTACATCAAAACTATGCTCCTTAATATTCTCTGTTCTGCTGTTACGCATAAGACTCCAGCGAGCGATATACTGCATTCGGTCAAGCATAGCAAAAAATCCATACTGATTATCTGTCTCGTTATTCATAAAAAACCTCATTAAACTCTGTAAAGTGCATCAAAACAGCTGTTAGCGTATGCATCTGTCATTCCAGCGATATAATCAATTACTCTTCTAACCGGAACACTGTCTCTTTCCGGATGAGTAAGATAATACTTGGCAAACTCCTTAATCGTCTGATTCTCAGAATGCAAAGCTTTCTCAATATCTTCAGTACTTCTCATAAAAGCTTCGAAGATTGCATCAATCATAATATTTACTGTCTTCTCATAAGTCATAATCTTAGGTGCCTTATAGATATCTTCAAGATTATGAGTGAGGTAATCATTCATAGCTTTAAAATTACCTTCAGACATTCTGATCTCATTGGAATTCATACTACTATGAATAATATCACCTACAAGGATATTAATCGTTTCTGCATTAGTTGAACCAAGACGATCAGTAACACTTGTTGGAAGGAAGTCCTTTGAACCACCAATTATTCCTGCACGTCTGGCATCCTCAGCATCTCTTCCTACATAAGCAATCTTGTCTGCAAATCTTACTACACATCCTTCGAGTGTAGCAGGCGCTGTTCTATCCTTCTCTTTCTTGGAAGAAATCTGAGCCTCTGTCTTGTCTTTACAAGGAGTAAGAACATATTCGTTATATGTTTCACCACAATGAGAAACAATTCCATCTCTTACTTCGAAAGTAAGATTAAGTCCAAATGAACCGTTATGCTCCTCAAGGATATCCAGCACTCTTAAACCATGTACTTCATGTTCAAAATACATATCTGGATCAACAGATTTTATACATCTGTTAAGTGCTCTTTCACCTGTGTGACCAAAAGGAGCATGTCCAATATCATGACCCATTGCAATTGCCTGAATCAAATCAACATTAAGATTTAAGGCTCTTCCAATAATGGTAGAAATATAATTAACGTAGATAACATGTTCAATTCTTGAACATATGTGATCGTTTGATGGATTAAAGAAAACCTGTGTCTTATGGCGAAGTCTTCTGAAAGACTGTGAGAAAATAATTCGTCCCATATCTCTCTCATAATCACTTCTAATAAGGCATGGTTCCTCTGGAATAATTCTTCCACGTGTTTCATCACTCTTAACAGCGAACGCAGACAAAGATCTCTCACGTTCAGCTCTTAAAATCTTCATGAACTCACGATCCTGAGCATTGTTCATAAGCTGAGGTTCAAAAGATATATCTCTAAACTCATCACTAAACAGATCAAACATGTTAGACATAACACTATACTCCCTTCTTAAGACCCGAAGTTCCAGCAAGCATGTTCTTTTTCAATCCGTCAAAATCGACTGTAACAAGTGCATCTCCTGCAACTGGTTCAACCTTCACAATTATTCCATCACCAAATCGGTCGTGAGTTACCTTCATACCAGGGAACAGTTCAGAAGCCTTAATGCCACCTCTTACTACAGTCTTCTTTGTCTCCCTTACACCAGAAGAAAGAGCCGCAGAAATATTACGACGTGCTTCTTCTCTTGCAGGTGAATTAATAACTGCAGCTGGCTTCTTCTCACCCACACGTTCACCACCCATCTTGTGAAGATGCACAGGACTAATTTCACGCAAAAATCTTGATGGTGGGAAGCACTGTGTCTGACCAAAAATCATTCTCTGTCTTGCAAGAACCATAAACAGATTCTTCTTGGCTCTAGTAATCGCAACATACATAAGTCGGCGTTCTTCTTCGAGTTCAGCAAGTGTCTCACTGGAACGATAGCTAGGAAAAATACCTTCCTCAACGCCGATTAAGAATACTGCCCCAAACTCAAGTCCCTTAGCAGAGTGAATTGACATGAGCTTAACAAAATCCTCGTTGTCATCATCACTGTCACCCTGTGCAAAGAGTGCTGAGTTCTCAAGATACAAAGCAAGTAATCCCTGAAGAGAATCAGCTGTCTTATTCTCTTCCTCGTAGTATTCATCAGTCTCAATCTCTCGCTTCATATCGCTATCTGAAGCTGTCTTATCACCTCTGTGATTCTTCTCAAATTCAGCAGCTTCAGACAAAAGTTCCTTGAGGTTCTCAACTCGATCTGTAAGTTCTCCCTTACTCTCACGAAGCTCAATAATCTCCTGAATAATACCGGAATCATTCTCAATATAATCAACAAATTCTGCAAAAGACATTGAATCAGAAGCAAGAATATCGCGATACTTTGTAATAAGTGCGCAAAAACCGAGAATCTTTGCAGAAGCACGTGAAAGTTCTTCATACTCAAGGCATCTGTAAGCAACATCCATCATGGAAGTATTCTCTTCTGCTGCTATTAATCGGATCTTATCAACAGTAGTATCACCAATACCACGCTTAGGAACATTGATAATTCGATCAAAAGCAAGATCGTCCTTATTATCATTAATAAGTCTTAAGTATGAGAGAACATCTTTAATTTCCTTACGGTCGTAGAATCGCATACCACCATAAATTCTAAATGGAATTCCCTGATCTCTTAATGCAGACTCGATTGAACGTGAGAGCGCATTCATTCTGTAAAGAATTGCTATATCAGAATATGGGAACTTACCCTTCGTTACCATTCTCTTGATTGTACTTGCAACCCATGCTGATTCAACGTTCTGACTATCGGTATTCATGACAATAATTTTATCGCCATCATCACCATCAGTTCTTAACGCCTTGCTCTTACGGCTCTTGTTATTTTTAATTACTTCGTTGGCAGCAGAAAGAATAGTCTTGGTTGAACGATAATTCTGCTCAAGTTTAATTACTTTTGTACCTGGAAAATCCTTCTCAAAATTGAGAATCACTCTTACATCAGCACCACGGAATGCGTAGATTGACTGATCATCATCACCTACTACGCAGATATTCTTATGACCACCTGCAAGGAGCATAACAGCAGCATACTGTGGCTGGTTTGTATCCTGATACTCATCAACCATAATGTACTTAAACTTATTACGGTAATACTCGAGAATATCCTTATTCTCCTTAAGAAGCTTAACCATATTAAGAAGAATGTCATCGAAATCCATGGCATTATTCTCTTTAAGGCGCTGATTATACTTCTTATAAACAGACGCATTCATAAGACGCTGCTTATCGCCACCAGCAAGCTGTTCATAACCTTCTGGTGTAATAAGACTATTCTTCGCATTAGAAATCTCATACTGGAAATTCCTTGGCTTATACATCTTCTCTGAAAGATTAAGCTCACCCATAATCTGCTTGATAATCTTAATCTGGTCATCAGTATCAAGAATTACAAAATTCTTGTCATAACCAATAAGATCAGCATGACGACGCATAATGCGCGCAAAAATAGAATGGAACGTTCCAGACCAGATGTAATTAGAACGATTACCAACAAGCGCTGTAATACGCTCCTTCATCTCATTTGCAGCCTTATTAGTAAAAGTAATCGCAAGAATAGAACCAGGAGCAACATTATGCTTCTTCATCATATAAGCAATACGATATGTAATTACTCGTGTCTTACCTGAACCTGCTCCTGCAAGAATAAGAAGCGGACCATCAAGGTGCTCTACCGCAGCCTTCTGCTCAGGATTAAGTCCCTCCAAAAGCTGATCTGCATCATCGTCTGCTGGCATATAACCATTATCATTAATTGTATTACTGTAAATATCATTCAGTTCCGCAAAAAAATCGCTGGAATCTGAAAACATATCATTACCAAACTCGTCCAAAATATCTCTCCACAAAAATAGTTTTCTCAATTATATCAGATTAGTACTACTTTATATTAGGCAAAATAAGAAAATTTGTTCTCAAAATACAACTTGTACCATTAATGGAACAATTACACCAAAAATAAAAAACCGACTGGCAAAACTTCACCAGTCGGTTTGAAAAATTAAATATTCTATTTATTACTTAGAAACGAGCTCCATTGTATCAAGAGCGATAGCGAGCTCCTCATTTGTAGGGATAACGCAAACTGTAACCTTTGAATCAGGTGTTGAAATGATTGCTTCCTTACCACGGAGACCGTCATTAACAGACTTATCAATCTTAACACCCATGAACTCAAGTGGCTTACACATATCTTCTCTCATGAACCATGTGTTCTCACCAACACCAGCTGTGAATACGATTACATCAACACCACCCATTGCAGCAGCGTATGAACCGATAATCTTTGTGCCCTGGTATGCGAACATATCAAGAGCGAGCTGAGCCTTCTCATTACCTGACTTAGCAGCAGCCTCGAGATCACGGAAGTCAGAAGAAACTCCTGAGATACCCATAACACCAGACTTCTTGTTCATAAGTGTATCCATCTCGTCAGGTGTAAGACCTTCCTTCTTCTGGATAATTGGTACGATAGCTGGGTCGATATCACCAGTTCTTGTACCCATGAGGATACCAGCAAGAGGAGTAAGACCCATAGATGTATCTACGCACTTACCACCGTCAACAGCAGCGAATGAAGAACCGTTACCAAGGTGACATGTAACAACCTTAAGATCCTTAGGATCCTTACCAAGGAACTCACAAACTCTCTTTGAAACATATCTGTGTGATGTTCCGTGGAATCCATAACGACGGATCTGATACTTCTCATAGTACTCGTATGGAAGACCATACATATAAGCCTTCTGTGGCATTGTCTGATGGAAAGCTGTATCAAATACTGCTACGTTAGGTGTACCTGGCATAGCTGCCTCACAAGCCTCGATACCGATGAGGTTTGCTGGGTTATGAAGAGGGCCAAGATCGAAGCACTCTCTTACTACACGCTTAACATCCTCGTTAACGATGATTGACTCACTGTAGTGCATACCAGCGTGGAGAACTCTGTGACCAATAGCATCAATCTCTGAAACGTTAGCGATTACACCAACCTCTGGATCTGCAAGCTTATCAAGGATAAGTGATACAGCAACTTGGTGATCAGGGATAGATGTCTCAACAACTACATCATCCTTACCATCTCTCTTATATGTGAGCTTACCGTCAATACCGATTCTCTCAGCATTACCCTTTGCAAGAACATCACCATTATCCATGTTGAAAAGCTGGAACTTACATGATGAGCTTCCGCAGTTAATAACAAGAATTTTCATGTTTATATGTCTCCTTAAAATTAAATAACTATTGAATTAGCCCTGAGCCTGAACAGCTGTGATAGCAACTGTACCAACGATATCGTCAGCATAGCATCCACGTGAAAGGTCGTTAACTGGCATTGAAAGACCCTGAAGAACTGGACCATAAGCCTCAGCCTTAGCAAGACGCTGAACAAGCTTATAACCGATATTACCAGCCTCAAGTGATGGGAATACGAGAGTATTAGCGTGACCTGCTACTGTTGAACCTGGAGCCTTAAGCTGACCTACTGTTGCATCAAGAGCTGCGTCGAGCTGGAGCTCACCATCAACATCAAGCTCAGGATACTTCTCGTGAGCAATCTTAACTGCCTCAGAAACCTTAGTAACATCATCGTGCTTAGCAGAACCCATTGTTGAGTATGAAAGCATTGCAACCTTTGCTGGCTTTTCTACAAACTGCTCGAAAGACTCAGCTGAAAGCTTTGCAATCTCAGCAAGCTTAGGTGAATCAAAATCAGTGTTAACTGCGCAGTCAGCAAAGATGAACAATCCGTTCTCACCAAGCTCACAGTTTGGAACTTCCATAAGGAAGAAACCTGATACAGAAGAAACACCCTTCTTCATCTTAAGAAGCTGAAGAGCTGGTCTGATTGTATTACCTGTTGAGTGACAAGCACCAGAAACTGCACCATCAGCATCGCCGCACTTGCACATAAGACATGCATAGTACATATAGTCTGACTGCATCATCTGGAGAGCCTTCTCCTCTGTGATACCCTTCTTCTTAGCTGCTTCAACAGCTGCCTCTGTCTCTTCTGCTGAAAGACCCTTCTTCTCTGCCTTAGCCTTAGCTGCAGCAGCCATTGTCTCTACACCACGAAGTTCAATGAACTTATCAAGGTACTTCTGCATATTAGGATCGTTGAATGGATCAATAATAGTAGCACCAGAAATATCGAAGCCCTCACCATACTTAGCGATTTCTTCTGGAGTACCGATAATAATAATATTTGCGATATCTTCTTTAATTATCTTCTCAGCAGCCTCGAAAGTTCTCTTATCCATTGACTCTGGAAGAACGATTGTCTTCTTATCTGCCTTAGCTCTTGCCTTAATTACATCGATAAATGCCATGTAAATACCCTCCAAACTGAAAAAAGTTACCAAAAAATTATACTCTTATAAAAAGGTGATTTCAAACTGAAATCACCTTAATTAACGAGTAAAAAACATCAGAAAAGAATAAGTTCCAATTCAAGATTTTCTCTGGCATAAAATACATATCTGTCATCCTGAGAACGATAAACCATACTTAATGCAGGGCTGTTGTTATAAGTAGCAACTCTACTGCCAACAGATCTTATAACACGTGAAAACAAATCCTGGTCATCCATATTAATAGCAATATGAAGAATATCCGTATACGAATCAACTGATTCATCACCACCAAGCTGGCCTGTAATGAAATAATATGTGGAATACATATATGGATTATTAATCATTGTATTTTTAAGCCACAGGTATGGCGCAGATGGGAGAAGCCCTACTTCAGAAAGATTACGCATCGTAAGAACAGATTCATAAATATCAACTGCGGCAGGAGTTTTATGAACATTAATATAACTTAATGTACCATCATCCAGTACCTCATAAGCATAGGCATAAAGACTTACAGAATCAGAAATCAGTCCATCAAGGACAACACCTGAATTTGATTCAAAAGAACCCACTGGAAGAAGATTACTGTCTTCAAGCGTTTTTATAAGCTTGAGATTAACTGAAGATAAAACTACTCCACTGAAATCGTAATTTGTAATCTCACCTTCGCCATAGATTTCGGAAATTGTAGAGTGACCGTCATCATCAAGATTATCTGTTGATACATATCCAGTATCGTTATAGGAAGCTACTGACAACTGTTCAGGACGAACATTACCATTCTCATCAAAAATCAGGCTGACCAGATTTTCTACCTGATCATAATCAGATGCCTTTCCAAAAGACGCATAATACTCCATAAATGCCAAAAGCCAGCTAGATTTCTCGTAATTACTTTCTGAAGCAAAATCAAATCTGCTGTTAACTTCATTTACGAGTTTTGTAGCAGCAAAACGATCTCCTCTTCTTACATAAGAAGATAAAAGAAGTGCCTGATCACTTAATCTGAAAATTCCTGAATCTTCCTGTGGTTCTGTTACAAGACGACCTGCAATCATAAGATTTGAAGGAATCAGGATGCCATCAGTGTCAGGTCCGAGCATCAGTTCCTTTGTTCTGGCCCAGAGATAGTCACCAGTAATTCCAGCTTCAGAAGCAACAGATTTCCACTCATACTCGAGAGATGTATTTTCTTCAAGCTGCACTTTTTTCATATTGCCATAATTATTTGTATACCAGATGTAAATGCCACCCAGTAAAACAGCAATAATAGCAATCGAAACTATAATGATTATTTTTTTACGGTTTATTTGCATTGTAAGTATCGTCTCATTTCAGATATAATCACTACGATTATATCGCAACTTTACGGAAAAGCAGAAAGGTAGATTTAAATGAGAGTAATCGGAATTATTGCCGAGTATAACCCTTTTCATAACGGCCACGAGTATCTTATTTCAAAGGCAAGGGAACTTGTTAATGATAATCGTGCAATTGTAATGTCTGTTATGAGCGGACCTTTCGTGCAGAGAGGCACACCTTCTGTTTTTCCGAAGCACATAAGAGCAAAGCAGGCACTTCTTTGTGGTTCAGACGTTGTTATCGAATTACCTTTTACTTTCGCTTCAAGTCCTTCTGAACGTTTTGCTTCTGGTGCAGTAGAGCTTTTGTACAGAACCGGAGTTGTAACTGATCTTGCTTTCGGTGTGGATTGTAAAGAGCCTGATCTTCTTTATGCTCTTTCAGAAATTGAGATGGATGAAGATGTACTTAAGGCCTCCCTTTCAGAAGGTAAATCTTACCCTTCTGCCCGTTCTGACGCTTTGATTTCAGCTTTTGTTAAAGCTAACCCTAATAAGGCTGAGGATAAACTTGAAGTTATTAAAGACACTTTAAGACTGCCGAATTCTATTCTGGCACTCGACTATATTCGCGCTGTAAAAAAATGCGGCGCACGCTTTAAGATTCATATGATTAATCGTAAGGAAGGAATGAGTGCAACTGACACACGTAAGGCCTATGCTTCCTGTAATCAGCTTGCAACTGCTTCATCTGCTCTTATGAATCTTATGCCAGACAAATCTCTCGCAGTAGCTTTATCTTCAATGTCATTTAAGAATTTTTCTTTCCCTGATAAGGATTCATATATAAGTGATTTAAGAGATCTTGTTTTAAGATGTGATTTAACTGAATATGCTTATATGACTGATGGTCTTGACGGTTATATTCGTAATACTTTCGAGAATTTAAGAAGTTTTTCTTACGATGAAGTAATGGCAAGTCTTCAGACAAAGCATTTTACAATGCCAAGAATCAGACGCGCATTAACATCACTTCTTGTAAACCAGAAAAAAGATTACGTGGAACAGCAAAAGCATGTGCAGTACATTCGCGTTCTCGGCTTCAACAGAGATGGACGTTACTGCCTTAAAATAATGAGCAAATGTGCAAGACTTCCTATAATCAGCAACTGCTCCGATGCACTCGAATTGTATTCTGAAAGACCTGCACTCAAGGAACAGTTTGAACTTGATTTAAGAGCTAATAATATTCAGGCAAAGTACCTTCACATGGAGCCTGATTACGAGTGGAAACTCTCCCCTGTTATTGTGAAGTAATATCAAGAATAACTTCTCTTGCAAGAATTAATCCAGCAACAGAAGGCACGAAAGAAATACTTCCAGGAGCAACTCTTCCTGTATTTCCTTTTGTTTCTGCACCAGTAGTATCTTCAGGTGTAACTGGAGTTTCCTCAGAATAAACCACCTTAAGCTTATTAACACCGCGCTTTTTAAGTTCACGGCGCATTACCTTCGCAAGAGGACACACTGAAGTCTTACTTATATCAGATACTTTAAGCATCATTGGATTAAGTTTATTTCCAGTTCCCATAGAGCAGATTATCGGAGTATTCGTTTCCCTGCACTTCATAATAAGTTCTATTTTTGCAGTAACTGTATCTATGGCATCAACAACATAGTCATAATCTTCGAAAGAAAACTCACCTGAAGTTTCAGGAAGGAAAAAGCAGTCATGCTTATTAACTTTAAGTTCGGGATTAATATCAAGAAGATGTCTTTCCATCACATCAGTTTTTCTCATACCAATTGTGCTGTGAAGTGCTATAAGCTGTCTGTTAATATTCGAAAGTGAAACTACATCGTTATCAACGATATCAATAGCGCCAACACCTGCTCTTACAAGCGCATCACACACATGCCCTCCGACTCCACCAAGTCCGAAGACAGCAACTCTTGAATTCTTAAGTTTAAAAACAGCTTCCCTTCCAAGTAAAAGCTCAGTTCTCATAAACTGATTTTCCATGCGAACATCCTCTTAGATACAAAAAACAAATGGCATGGCCAAAAGCCATGCCATGAAACAAGTTCAAATGTTAAACAAAAATTACTGAGCAGCCTTAACTGCAGCCTTAGCCATACGTGACTTTGATCTTGAAGCTGCGTTCTTGCTGATGTAGCCCTTAGCAGCAGCCTTATCAAGAACCTTCTGAGCTGTCTTCAAAGCCTCAGCTGAATTATCGTTAGCAGCGATAGAAGCCTTAGCCTTCTTAATCTCTGTACGCATCTCACTCTTCTTCATCTTGTTAGCAGCTGTCTTCTTCTCTGTAACTGCTACACGCTTGATAGCTGACTTAATATTTGGCATGACGTTCACCTCCATCGCCGAATTTCTTTTTTAATGCACCGTGAGATTTTATCACGATTGTTTTTCATGCGCAATAGAAAAATTACGCTTCTTTAGAAAAGTTTTTTGAAGTTGCCTTAAACAGACCAATGCTGGCTGCAATAGGCAAATTCAAACTGTCAATATTACTTGTATGTTCAATTCGTACAGGCTGTCCTACATTCTGGTAATCAGAAGGAAGACCTGTAGCTTCGTTACCAAAAATCAGACTAAATGGACCTTCTATATCTGTATCCTGCAAAATAACGCTGCCATCAAGCATAAAAGGGTACATATTATTATCAGGAAATCTCTTCTGATACTCTTCAAACGATTCAAACACCTCTATATCAACCTTGGAAGTTGCTCCCATAGATGCCCTTATTGTCTTTGGATCAAAATGATCTACAGCTGGGGGAACAATTGCTATTGAAGGAACACCAAATCCAGCACAGCTTCTGATAATTGTTCCCATATTACCGGCGTTGGAAGGATTAACAAGAACAACATGATTTCCTGGTTTAAGTTCACATGACCACTTCTCAAGAACAGCAATAACAAAGCAGTTCTCTTTCTGGGATAAAATATTAAAAGGCTTCTCCTCTGTTGTCACAGGAATCTTATGTTCTGAACATATCGAATTGATTTTTTCAATCGTTTCTACTGATCTAAACAGTGGATGTATTATTATCCCAGAAATTACCTGTGGCTTATTTAAAAGGAATTCCATAACAACAGTTGCACCAAGTGCATATGTCATTTTCTCTTCTTTTTTGTATCGTGTGACCTTCATAAATTGCTTTCCTTAAGACAAAATTGTGTTATTATAATATACGTTATTATTTTGTGTTTCCATAAAAAGGAGGAAATAAAATGGAAAATTACGAGCCTATTACAGAGACAAACACAACACCAGTTGGAAACGATAAGTTATTTGCTATCCTTGCATACTTTGGTCTTTTCTTTCTTCTTGGTCTTCTTATCGCACCAGAGAAGGATCACGCTTTTACAAAGAATCATGTAAATAATGGTATTTGGCTTTTCATTGGTCAGGTTGTTAATGTAATCCCAGTTATTGGTCAGCTTGTTGCACTTGTATTATTTGTTTTTGCAATCATGGGTATCGTTGCAGCTGCTCAGGGCAACACATTTACAATCCCTGTTATTGGTGATAAGCTTCCTAAACTCATTAAATAATATTTCTTAGAGTAATATTTGCAAATTCAAAAGGACTGCTACGGCAGTCCTTTTTTCTTAGGGTTGAACTTTTTTGAAGCCGTGCTACAATCCTAGCCAGATGTGTTTTTAGGAGGGGTATTACACATGAACTTAAAAGAATATAACTTCGGTGATGATTCACTCATGAACGAAGAAGTAAGAAACAGCAATGCTATCATTTTTTCAGTACTCGCTTACTTCTCACTTCTTTGGCTTCCTGGACTTTTAATTGCACCAGAGAAGAATTTTCAATTTACAAAGGCACATGTCAATAACGGAATTATTCTCTCCATTATTGATGCAATCAGTCTTATAATCGCATTCATTCCTTTTGTTGGAAGAATCTTCCTCGTAATCTTTATAATTGTTCTTATTATTGTAAGAGTATTAGGAATCTTTCAGGCAAGTTTTGGAAAGACATTCAACATTCCTTATCTTGACAAGTTCACTATTGTTAAGTAATTAATTTGAATCACAGATAAAAAGCCTCAGGTCACATAAAAATGATCTGAGGCTTATTTATTTCTTTAAAATACTATTATTTTATTCTTCTGCTTCTTCAGACTCTGACGATTTTGTAACAGTCTTTCTTGTTCCACAGTAAGGACATTCAATAATGTTACCAGCAAGGATTTCCATTCTGGCTGCGCATCCAGGACACAGAAGATCACCTTCGTCAACCTGAACGCCCATATGATCCTCACCAGTTCTGTCAGTAACATAAAGTCTTAATTTATTAACTGCCTTTGACTCTTCAATAGTATACTGATAACCCTTGTCAGCAATCTCATCAGCCACATTAATAAGTGGGATTAAATCCTCGTCGCTAATTCTCTGGAGATACTTCTCAACAAGAATAAAGCTCTTCTCATTGCTGTTAACAATCTCATGAACTTCATCTCTGAGACTTCCTGTTACAGTACCATTCTTGAGAATCTGGTTGATGATAATTCCTGCTTCATTACGCTCATCATCAGAAAAATCATCATCTGAATTAGCGATATAGCAGCATACTGCGAGTTTTGCGAGAAGCAGATCATCCTGATACTTAGCATCATCCATTGATGTACTGTCAAAATCGTAGCCTGTCATATTTGACACGTATGAACGAATCTTTGCTACAGCCTTCGATTCTTCAGCTGCGACAGCATTATCCGCATCCGCCATATCTTCAGCAAGAGAGATAAGTGGAATCAGATCTTCTGGCTCAACTTTCTGGAAATAACTTTCAGCCTGAATAAAGCTTGTAATTCTTGTCTTTGCCAGTTCCTTTACCTTACCCTTAAAAGTGAAAGATACCTTATTACTCTTAAGAACATCATCAAGGATGAAATCAAGCTGATTCTTCTCGCCTTCCATAATCAGATTATCTGCATAAGCAACATAGAAACAGCATGCAATTCTTGATAAAAGAACGTTCTCCTGATATTCCTTGCTTGACATATTGCTGCTTGGAACAAAAGGTATATCGCCATAATACTGATCTGCATATGTGCCGCCATAATATGCATAGCCCTGATTAGCAGAATAGTTACTATCAAGAAGGCTAAGGCCGGAAGTAATTGATTTTGCTCTTAATGGAACGCTCTTGGTTCTGGTTCCATAAGATGAACCTGAACGAACAGGAGCAGGAACCACAGGAACAGCATTCAGTTTACTTCTTGAAGCATTTGTACCAATTGCTGGCTTCTTAATTGAAGATGAAGATACTGGAACCGACTTATTACCAATAGGATTCACCTTAGGTTTTACCTGTGACGCTGAAGGGCTCTTTGAAAAACCATTGCCAATTAATGGCTTGTTTACAGGCTTATTTGAAGCAGCACCTGAAGTACTAACAGGAGTCTTTGCGCGGTTACCAAAAATACCTGATGAAGGTTTTGGTGCTGATGGAGTTCTAGGCGCAACTGGTGTTCTTGATACACCTGACATTCCACTCTTTGAAGAAGACTCTGATGGTCTTGAAACTGGCTTTGAAGAGCTGCCAAAACCGCTTCTTGAAACACTTGAACTCTTCGAACTACTAGAAAACGAAGGCTTGGATACAGGTTTTGATACAGGTCTGGATGCAGGCTTTGAAATACCTGAACTTCTCGAAACGCTTGAGCTTCTTGATACGCTAGAACTTCTGGATACGCTTGAGCTTCTTGATGGAACAGAACTTCTTGAAGGTCCCTTTGACATTCCGCCTGATGATTTACCTGAAGAGAATTTTGCCATTATCTCTTTACCCCCTTTACATTCATGAACTCATTATACACGAATTTAAGAAGGGCATAATATTCAAAAACGAGAAAATAGCCTCATTTAAATCTTCACATTACCTGCAAGAATTTCTTTATAGTCAGCAAGATTTTTTCTTAAAAGTGTTGGTATATCAAGTTCATAAGGGCATCTTGTCTTACAGATATTGCAGTCAATGCACTTTTCAATTTTCATAAGTTCACCCTGCCAGAAATCGCCGAGGAAGCCTTCTGAAGGTGATCTTCTTATCATCTGAGACATTCTTGCACACTGATTAATCTGAATGCCAACTGTACAAGGCATACAGTAACCACAGCCACGACAGAAATCCCCAAGAAGCTCGCTTCTGTCCTTTAAAATAACAGCTTCAAGCTCAGGCGTCATCTCTGGTTCTTCGTCAAAGAATGAGAGCCACTCATCAAGTTCTTCGTCCTTCTGAACGCCCCAGATTGGAAGAACATTATAATTAGTCATAAAAGCCATGCACGCTTTTGAATTATTAAGAAGACCTCCTGATAATCCCTTCATGGCGATAAACCCAATATTCTTCTCCTCACATCGTTTAACGAGAGCAAGATCTCTTTCAGTTGCAAGATAGCAAAGTGGGAACTGAAGTGTCTCATACAAATCGCTTTCGACGATTTCCTCTGCTATGCCAATCTTATGTGCTGTAATACCAATATGGCGGATTTTTCCCTGCGCTTTTGCTTCAAGCATGCACTCATACATTCCAGTACCATCTCCTGGACGGTAACACTGAGATACACAGTGGAACTGATAAATATCAAGGTAGTCTGTCTTTAAATTCGAAAGTGTGGTTTCAAGGTCACTCCAGAATTTCTCAGGAGTTGTAGCCTGAGTTTTCGATGCAATATAAATCTTGTCTCGCATCCCTTCGAAAGCAAGTCCCATCTTAATTTCACTATCGGAGTAAGCACGTGCCGTATCAAAAAATGTCATTCCGCCATCGTACGCTTTGCGCAGAAGATGAATTGCCACTTCATTTGAAACGCGCTGAATCGGAAGCGCTCCAAAAGCATTCTGTGGTGTAGTTATACCAGTTTTTCCAAGTGTAATTGTCTTCATATTAGCCTCCCGTTAACGCAATTGTTCGAAATATCATTTCAGTAGTTTCCCTGATATCAAGACACGTCTTTTCCTTATTCATCGCTTCTTCAAGCGTTAAAATCTCCCTGTGTATTGAGAAAGCAGCATCAATCCCAGCTTTCTTAAGTAGCCCCATATCACATTTCACAGCACCTGCAAGTGCAATTACAGGCTTACCGTATTTTTTTGAAGCACTTGCAACACCAGATATTACTTTTCCCTGTAAACTCTGGTTATCAATTGCTCCTTCACCAGTAATCACATAATCACAGTTTCTAATTTCTTCATCAAGATTAATGGCATCGATTACTATATCAATACCTGGTTTAAGTTCTGCATTTAAAAAACTTCTAAATGCGAATCCAAGCCCGCCAGCAGCACCAGAACCTGGATAATTCATATCTGAATCAGGATATTTGCTTTTGGTCAAAGAAGCAAAATCAAAAATCCACTTATCCATGTCTTCTACAGTTTTAGCATCGGCACCCTTTTGTGGCGCATAAACATAACTACATCCATTTGGTCCGCAAAGAGGATTTTTAACATCACATGCAACCAGAAATTTGCATTCTTTTAATTCAGGAAGAGCATTTTTATCATCAATGTATTTAACATCTTTAAGATCAATTCCGAATATGCCAACAGAATTACCGTTTATATCAAGAAACTTAAATCCTAAAGCTGTAAGCATTCCAAGACCACAGTCATTGGTGCTGCTTCCACCAATTCCAATAATAAAATTACGATAGCCACGTATTACTGCGTCCTTTATCATCTCACCAACACCATAAGTAGTGGTATATAATGGATTTCTATCTTCTTCTTTTACAAGAGGAAGTCCCGAAGCAGAAGCCATTTCAATGATAGCTGTATTTTTAGATTCAGAAACGCCATAATTACAGGTTATTAAATCACCTGAATTACCAAGCGGACCAACAACATCCAGTGTTATAGTGGCACCATTCAATTCAGACGTAAGAACTCTGTCAGTACCTTCGCCACCATCTGCGATTTGCTTTATAACGATATCTGCGTCAGAGAAAACATTCAAAATGCCGTACTTAACTTCATTTCCAGCAGTTAAAGAATCAATACTGCCCTTAAAACTATCGAGCGCAACTACAACTTTCATATTAAAAATCAGGCTGACTCAGCCATAAAAATACTGATGGCATCCTCAAATGGTACAGGTCTGCCCCAAATATATCCCTGAACGAGATCACACTTACATTCCTTAATTGCAGTAAGCTGGGATTCTTCTTCAACACCTTCTGCAATAACCTCACAGTTCATAAGATGACCCATGTAAATAACAGAATCAACAAGAGCTCTGTTCTCTTCTGTCTCAGTAATATTATCAATAAGACTCTTATCAATCTTAAGAAGATCAACCTTAAGAGTCATAAGTTTTGAAAGTGATGTATAACCAGTTCCAAAATCATCAAGAGCAAATTTAACACCGAGATTTCTCAATGTATCAATATTCTTCTCTGTATAATCACCAGAAGAACTTAAAGAATACTCAGTAATCTCAATCTCAAGATTAGACGCAGGAAAACCAAGTTTTGTAATAAGCGATCTTATATCCTCTGCAAAAGAAGGCTCAGCCATAGTCTTTGCTGAAACATTAACAGAAAGAATAAAATCAGCGTTTTTCTTCTTAAGAACAGGTGCAAACTCTGTTAATGCACGTCTTACAACGAACTTATCAATCTGAACAATAAGATCCGATCTCTCTGCAATTTCAATGAACTTTCCAGGTGAAACATTATCTCCCTCAGGAAGATTCATACGAATCAATGTCTCAAAACCACGGAGCGACTTGCTTTCTGAAGTGAACTGTGGCTGATAAACAAGTGAGAAATAATCGTTCTCCAAAGCAATCTGAACCTTACGAATACAATCAATGTATTCTCTGATTTCAGTCTGCATATCAACATTAAAGAATTTATATTTATTGTTATTATCTGCTGAAGCATGGAACATAGCGATATTAGCATACTTAATAAGTTCAGCTGTATCTTTTGAATCCTTTGGGAACTCCGATATACCAATACGTGCATCGAGATAATACTTAGTTGTTACATCATTAGTTGTAAGCTCAACCTTCTTCGAAAGAGAAGAGATTATTCGCTTTGCAATTGTATCAACGCCCTTCTTATCAATAATCACGCAAAACTCAGCGCCATCAAACTTACAAACAAAACCGCGATCACCAACAGTTTCCTTAATACGTTTACTAACTTCAAGAAGAAGCATATCTCCATATTTATTCCCAATATCGTCATTAAGACGCTTATAGTTTGTAATCTGAACCATTAATACAGAAAAACTCTCATTCTTCTCCATATGTTTACTAATAATGTCATTTGCTCCGATTCTGTTCGGTAGCTTTGTTATAACATCTGTAACACGATCTTTATCAATGGAAATAAACTGAGTAGCGATAATTGTAATTGTTACAAGAGAAACACAAAGGTTAAAAATTCCAGGAATAACACCTGTATTACCAGCTACAAGAACCTGAATAAGCATTGAAATTATTGAAATAGAGAAATAAACATAAGACAACACAAGCGCCAGTTTCTGCTTAAAACAAACTGCAAGCACGCACATTGAAAGCGCAATCGACTGAATTGTTCCACTTACAGTTGAAACTGGAATCGAAAGAGACCCTATTGTAACAAAACCGCCAGTACCGTACGCATAGCGATTAATTAAGGAAATGCATACAAACGATATAAGATTAAAAATAAAGCATGACACAACAAGAATCTTCTTGGTACGATCAAGCATATTTGCTCCCATAAAGACGCAATCCCCCTATCCTCTTATAAACTAATTATACCAAGATTAATTTTTAAAGTATGAACTATTTATAAATAATATATTTTTAAACCGTAAAACATAACTTCGGGTTATTTGCGCACTTAAAAAGCAAAACTTTTTCTTATCGTTTTTTCGCATAAACACTAATTGTTTTTTATAACAAAATGTTTTTATTGACGCTTAAGGCACCTACTCTATACTATGTACTTTGTCGCTTTTTGCGTACTTTTATTTATAGAAAGGGGATTACTATGAAAGAAATCGGTAATCTTTTAGGATATCGTGAGAGTATCAAGGTTTTCGATGCTACACTTCGTGACGGAGGTCTTGTAAACGACTTCTATTTTACAGATGAATTCGTAAAGAAACTTTACGAGACAAATATCGCCGCTGGCGTAGACTATATGGAGATGGGTTATCGTGCATCAAAGAAGGTGTTCGATGAGACAAAGTTTGGTAAGTGGAAGTTCGCATCTGATGAGCACATCAGAGAGATTGTTGGTGAGAATGATACACCTCTTAAGCTTGCAATCATGGCTGATATCGGACGTCATGACAAGGATGATTTCGATCAGAAGGTAAATTCACCAGTTGACTGCGTTCGTGTTGCTACTTACATCCACCAGCTCCCTGAAGCAATCGAGATGATTGAGGATGCATACAAGAAGGGTTATGAGACAACATGTAACATCATGGCTATTTCTCAGACACAGGAGAACGACCTTAAGTGTGCTCTTGATATGATCGGTAAGACACCAGTTGATGTAATCTACGTTGTTGACAGCTTCGGTTCTATTTATCCAGAAGAGATGGCACGTGTTTGTGATCTTTATAATGAGTTTGCTGTTAAGTACGGTAAGAAGCTTGGTATTCACGCTCATAACAACCAGCAGCTTGCTTTCGCTAACACAATCGAGGCTTGTGGTGATGGAGTAGATTGGCTTGACGCTACATACTTCTCAATGGGTCGTGGCGCTGGTAACTGTGCTATGGAGCTTCTCCTTGGTTTCCTTAAGAATCCAAAGTACAAGGAGCTTCCTGCATTTAAGCTTATCGAGTCACACATGCTCGAGATGAAGAAGAATTCTCCAGCATGGGGTTACGATATTCCTTACCTCATGACAGGTCTTCTCAATCAGCACCCACGTTCTGCTATTAAGTTCATCAAGGACGAGCGTACAGATTATTCTGAGTTCTATAACGAGCTTTTGACATAATAGCTGATAGTTTTTATAAAAAAATTCCCCCTGGTTTTTAACGCCAGGGGATTTAATTTGCTTCAAATCAGCAGTTAATCGATGCACCACAGAAAGGACATTTACTTGCATATCCTTTGGCTGCTGTAAAACTTGCACCGCATCCCTGACAGGAAACAGCGATCATATTAAGTTTTTCTGGAGCAAGAGGCTTATCATCCATAAGTTCATCTTCCCTGTCCAAAGCCTCGTAGCGTACAGAGCCCTGTACCCATGTGTAATAAGAATCGGCCTTGATAATATCGATTGTAGCTCCAATTGGAAATCCGCCTGTACCACGAGTAAATCTTGTTGGAACAACTGCCTCTCTCTCGATTCCCTGCTCATCAAAATAATGCACCTTGATATTTACAAGGTATGCACCGTTCATTGTAAAGCTGGTATCATCAACGTACCCGTAAATCTTTCCTGTATACTTAACTCCATTCTTCATTGCAGCCTTCACTTTGGCAGATGCCTTCATCTGAGAAATCAGAATTCCTCCACCAATCGCGGAAAATACAACACCAAGAAGAAGACAGATACCACCAGCAAAAAACTGCCAAGTGATAAGAAGGAATGTAGCAATTCCCAGTAATAACACTCCAACAGAGAAAAAGATTCCTCCGAACATACGCATAAACTTATCTGATTCGTTCATACTCCACCTCTAAAAATAACCTTTTGAAATTATATCATCCAGAAAAAACACAACACATAAGGGGACGTTTTTTATCTGTTTGCTTCTTTAAAAACATACACAGTATATTCATATAGTCCGTAATCACTTCTCATTATATAATTGCGCGAAAGATTCTTAACAATGAATCTGCTTAAATCACTGTGGGGCACATGAAATAGATCATCGCGCTCCCAGTCAACATCCTTGGACATTACATTGAAAGCTATTCCTCTGTCGCAGATTTCAAAAGCACGCGTTATAAGTGCAGTAAAAAACTTCCACATATCCTCGTAGCTCATCTGAAGTTTTTCAGTAAACACACCATTCATGATTACGTAATCAAACTTCTCATCAAAATCTTCTTCAAGAAGATCTTTATTAATGAATCTGATATCAGGATATTTATTCTTACAGCTGTCAACAAATACCTTTGAAATATCCATACCAGTATAAGATACATCTATATTGTTTGAAGAAATGTACTCATAAAGATGAGCAAGTCCGCATCCAAGATCAAGCACAGTTTTATTAGTACTGGTATCGCTTCTGGCGTCAAAATTAATAACATCAAGCATTATCTTATAGCGCACTCTGGCGTCTTCAGAATTAGGCCAGTCTACACCTTTATTATTATCCCCGTGCTTCTCATAACAATTCTCGTAATGCCTGTATATTGTCTCGTAATTCAACATCTATAATCTCCATGAAACATACTTTGTCTACATTATACCCTGAAACAGCAACAAAAAATCCCCACTGTCACAAAGACAATGGGGATTTAATAAAAGTTAATCTTAACTATTAATCATCAATTGAAGCATTAACACCTGCATCATAGATAGCAAGTACTTCAGCTGAAGGAGCCTTAGTACATAGTGTAACGATTACTGAAATGATGAGACCTGCGATAAAGCCAGGAACGATCTCGTAAACGCCTGTTGAAGCTGTGAGAAGCTTAAGCCATACGATATCAACAACTGCACCACCAATGATACCAGCAACAGCACCAGCGTAGTTATAACGCTTCCAGAAGAGTGAAAGAATAACAACTGGTCCAAATGAAGCACCAAAGAGACCCCATGCATCGTCTACCATTGCCATGATGTCGTTAGCCCATGACTCTGCATTACCAAGACCCTCTCTTGCGATGAAGAAAGCGATAATTGCTACAGCAAGAACTACAAGACGACCAACCCAGAGCATTTCCTTCTCTGAAGCCTTATCCTTACGGATAATCTGCTTATAGATATCAGATGTGAATGCTGAAGATGCAACGAGAAGCTGTGAGTCTGCTGTTGACATAGCAGCAGCGATAATAGCTGAAAGGAGAAGTCCAGCGATGAAGCCTGGGAAGATATCACCTACAACCTTAATGAAGATGAGCTTTCTTGAATCTGGAAGGAGAAGATCAGCAAGAGCTGTTCCGTCACTCATAATGAATGTTCTTCCGAAGTAAGCGATGAAGATAGCTGCACCAAGTGTAAGTACAACCCAGATAATAGCTACTGTAGCAGACTTCTTAATCATTGAAGACTTCTTGATTGACATAAATCTTACAAGAATGTGTGGCATACCAAAGTATCCAAGACCCCAGCCAAGACCAGTGATAATCTCCTGCCATGAAGCAGCAAATGGATTTGTACCGAAAGCAGAAACGCCCTCAGTAAAAGCCTCGTACTTTGAAGGATCAAAATCACCTGTAGCCTTCATTACGATAGGTACTGCAAGAAGTGCAACGAGCATCATGATTCCCTGGAAAAAGTCAGTCCAGCAAACAGCCTTATAACCACCAAGGAATGTATAGATGAGAATAAGAACTGCGAAGATAATCATTGCAAGTTCCTGGTGATTAGCAAAGTAAGGAATTACATCTGCAAATACTGCTGTACCAGCGTTAAAAGCTGAAGCTACATAAATTGTAAAACTAATAAGGAAGATGATTGCACAAACAACCTTCAAAAGTGGATTCTTACTAGCAAATCTGTTTGTAAGATACTGTGGAAGTGTGATTGAGTCATTTGAAGCCTGTGAGAATCTTCTAAGTCTTGTAGCAACAAGAATCCAGTTAAGTGCTGTACCAAGTGCAAGACCAATACCGATCCAAACCTGACCCATACCGAAAGCAAAAATACTCCCTGGAAAACCCATAAGAAGCCATCCACTCATGTCAGAAGCCTGAGCACTCATTGCTGTTACAAATGGTCCCATGCCTCTTCCACCGAGGAAGTACTCCTTCTCATCGCCGCCCTTACTCTTAAGGAAGAAATAAATTCCAATAGAAAGAACAACAACGAAATAAAGGATAAATGCGATAATCTTATCCATAAACAACCCTCATTTTCTTTATTATTTCTTTATTTAAGCAAAAATACTTAAAGAATTTATCACACTAAAGCCGAAAACTCAACAAAATCAGTTATTTTGCGCATTTTAGTCAAGAAACAATCGGAATCAAACTCATTTTTTACTCATTACGCAAAACTTATCTTCAACATCAAGATTAGAAAAGAGTAATAACAGGAAAGGATTATACGCAACATCAAATAAATGATGCTCAAAAACAGCATTAAGTGAAATAATCAGAATTACAAACATAAATCCTATGTGTCCTCTCTTCTTCATGCAAATCAAAGTAAAAGCAGCCACAAAGGAAATAAGGCCAATAACACCAAAAGAAAAAAGACAATTAAGATAAGATGCATCTACAAAGTTATACTCAGCACCAGAAATAGCTCCACTAACGCCAACCCATAAAACATCCTTTCCAAACAATGAAACACCGATATCTGAGAATGCCTGATGCCCATAAAGAAGACGATCATTCATAAAAAGATTCAGTGCATTCCAAAATGAGTTTGATGGGGAATACAGTACTGACAGAAGTGTAATCATCACTGCAAATAATGGCATCAAAAATACCATCAGTTTTTCAGAAACAAACTTAAAAACACTGCATTTCTTTCCAAAATAGAAAAGTAGTACAGTAAGAAGAATACACACAACGTTTATCTTTGCTCCTGTAAAATAAAACAATACCCCTGCCAAAAATACAATTACACTTACGTGAATTACCTTAAGTTTCTCTGCATACAGATATAGCCCTATAAGGCACATAAACATAACTCTCGAAACATAGTCAGTTGGATAAACACTTCCAAACGAATGCTTTGAAATTCCATCTCTCAAAACAAAAACCCAGTCAGGGATAATTCCGATTAAAGAAGCAACTGTCATTAGTACAAGAAAAAATGCAGAAACCACAAAATAAACCTTAAGAATAAAACTTTCATTCATATTCACCGCACTTAGAACAAGAAGAATTGTAATAAGGATCGACAAACTATTAGTAAATAACGAATAACTAAGAAAACCAAATAAAACAAACAGTACTGCACACAATTTGAATTTAATGGAAGCTTTATCAACAACAAAAATCTTAACAAAGGATAATAGAATTCCAATTGCAAAGAGAATGCTTTCAAACAGATAGCTACGGGTAAAAAGTGTAGTTCGAATAATCAGTGGCACCACAAACAGAACAAGAATAGCAACAAACAGTTTTTCTGAAACTCTTGATTTGCCTTTTATAGTTAATTCCACCAAACACCTCGTATTTTGCATTAAAAGTATCGTTTTGTTTACTAATATAATACAAGACAACCCCATATGTCACTTATGATAGAATAACCGCAACAACAACATAAAAAGGAAAAAGGAGGATTAATTATGGCTACAGCAGCTGACGATTACGCAAAAGCTAGAAAGCTTGGAACAAAAGAACAGCAGAAAGCGATAAGTGAAGGTTCTAACCCACACCTCCCTGCTCTTGATGACTTACTTGAATCAAGAACACTCCTTAAAGAAGAAAATATTGGAACGAGGGAAATACCTCTTCCACAGGTAGTAGGAACAGTAACAACAGGAAGACAGGAAGCTTTCGCACGCAACTTTATGCCACTTCTTGCTCCAGAAACTGAATTTGGTGCAAAGTGGATTCGCCTCATGGAATACCAGACTGAAGAAGGAATCCAGGATGCTGTTAAAGTTACAGAATATATGGGTAAGTTTTACGTACTTGAAGGCAACAAGCGCGTATCTGTAATGAAGTATCTTGAAATGCCAACAATTCTTGCAAGCGTTACAAGAGTTCACCCACAGGTTTCAGATTCAAAAGAATATCTGGTGTATGAGGAATTTTTAAAATTCTATAAGTGCACTTTAATTTACGACATCATGTTTTCTGAGGAAGGTTCATACCAGAAACTTGCTGAAGCAATCGGCAAAGATTTGGAAACAGCCTGGGATGAAGACACGATTATGGACTTAAAGTCTGCATTTCTTAATTTTACAAAGGCTTATAAGGCTCTTGAAAGCAAGGTCAACACTTTGACAAACAGTGATGCTTTCCTCGTATATATTGACATGTTCAAATACGAGACTTTAATCAATTCAACACCTGAAGAGATGAAGAAGAATCTTAATCAGATATGGCCTGAAATTAAGATTGCCGATAACGGAAATCAGATTGCATTTTCGGAGGAACCACAGCTCCAAAAAAAGACAGTTATCCCTATTATCGATAACATCATTAAGAAGACTCCTTATAACGAGCAGCACCCACTTAACGTGCTTTTCCTTTATAACGGAGATGCAACTGTTTCAAGATGGATTAACGGTCACGAGAAGGGCCGTTTGGAACTCGAGGAGAAATTCCCAGGAGTTGTAAGAACTCTTGCATGTGATCTTAAGGCTACAGAGGAAGAATTCGACGAGGCAGTTGAAGCCGCTGCTGGTGATGGAGTTGAACTTATTATCACAACTTCACCTGTTCAAATGGAATTTGCATTAAGAGCAGCAGTAAAGTATCCACATATTAAGTTCCTTAACTGTTCTGTTCACCTTTCGCATAATGCTGTAAGAACTTACTACGGAAGAATGTACGAAGCAAAATTCCTTCTTGGTGTTCTTGCCGCTACTCTTTCTGAAGACCACAGAATCGGATACGTTTCTACTTATCCAATCTGCGGAAACATCGCTAACATCAATGCCTTTGCCATTGGTGCTGCAATGGTTGATCCAAAGGCAAAGATTTACCTTACATGGTCATGTATTAAGGACGGATACTGGCGTGAATATATCAAGGAAAATAATCTCGAGATTGTATCAGGACCTGATCTAATAAGACCTACAGGCGCTGACAATGCGTATGGACTTTTCAAGGTTAACGAAGACAGCAGTATCACAAATATTGCATTCCCTGAATGGAAATGGGGTAAGTATTACGAGCTTATCGTTCAGACAATCTTAAATGATGCATGGAATGCTGAATCTGACGAAGTTAAGGGTAAAGCAATTAACTACTGGTGGGGTATGACATCAGGTGTCATCGATGTGAAGCTGGCAGACGAGAACATCTCCTACTCCACTCGCAAGATAATGAACGCAATCAAGAAGATTATTACAGCTGATCTTTGTAATCCTTTTGATGGTGAACTCTGGAGCCAGGATGGCATAATCAAGGAAGCTGGGACACCAAGGCTTTCTAACGAAGAAATCATCAACATGAACTGGCTTGCAGATAATGTAATTGGAACAATTCCTGCTTTCGATGAGCTTACTGAGAGTGCTCAGATGACAGTTAAGGCAAACGGAATACCGCTTTCGAGCACTAGTGGTGACAAAGAATGAAAGTACTGATTGTTTCTGATGTAGAAGAACGCCTCTTATATGAAGGCTTCAGAAAAGAGCGAGTTGAGGGTGTCGAGCTTATTATTGCCTGTGGCGATTTAAGAGGCGGCTACCTTGATTTCCTTATGACAATGGTAAACGTTCCTATGGTTTATGTTATGGGAAATCACGACAACGCACTTGTGAAGCAACCACCCCTTGGTGCAGTGTCACTTGAAGACAAAATTATCAAATTCAAAGGCTACAAAATCGCAGGCCTTGGTGGATGCATCAGATACAACAACAGAAACATCAACATGTACACAGAAAACGAGATGAAATGGCGTTGCTTTAAACTCTACGTTAAATCACTCTTCAAAGGCGGAATCGATATCTTTGTTGCACATGCCCCTGTAAAAGGATATGGAGATCTGGAGGATTTCCCACACAGAGGTTTTAAATGTTTTGATTCGTTCCTTAACAAAGTAAAACCTGAATACATGTTCCACGGTCACGTGCACACAAACTACAACAGAAACATCAAGACATCTTATGATCATCCATCAGGAACAAAAATCATAAATGGATGTGGTTATAAGATTCTGGATTTACCAGACAAAGAGTAAGAATAAGGGGGATTCTATTTTATAGTGGAATCCCCTGTTTTTTAACGATCTAACTGTGCTGGAAGATTATTAAGATACATGTGTAGCGCATCTGTACTGGTCTCAAGAATTCTCATGAGGTTCGGTGCCGGATCAGCAAGATTATTATAAAAATCAACCTCTCCTTCACTTTTAATCTCGAAGGCAAGTTTCTCTTCTTCAAGAGAAAACTCTGCATGAACATTCTCATTATTGCCACGTGCATCAAGTCTTATCCACTTAACCATTGAAGGAACATAAACAGTATTAAGCGCGTGAATGCAGTAGCCTGTATCAGGAGTATCGCCAAGTGTTAATTTCTGATAACTAAAACCTGAAGGAACATTATTCGCACGAAGAAGAGCCGCAAGAAGATTTGCCTTTGCCCAGCAGATTCCAACGCCTTCTCTTAAAACGTCAGACGCAGTAACTGTTACCCTGTGGTCCTTGGCATCCCATGAATGCTTAATCTCATCTCTTACAAAATTATATGTATTACGAATAAGCTCAATATCGTTATGAGACATCTTCATAAGTTCATCCGCCTTTGCTTTTACAAGGGGATCACTATAATTCATATACTTTGTTTCACGCAAATATTCTTCAAACATAATTAATCCTTTGTGCTTCCCTCGAGCATCGAAAGATAACTCGTAGTTATTGTACGCTCAAAACTATAACCTAAATTCGAAAGCTCTTCCCTAATAATACTTAATGCATCTTCATGTCTTGATTCATCGTCAACAAGAATCTCAAGCTCAAGAAAAGTTCCCAGTTCCTGAACCTCATCCACCGCTGCTGTCATATTATAACGTTTAAAGTAGACTCTCGACTTAACGACTGGTATAACAGGGAAAAATCCAAGACTTACAAGAATATCCTTTATTCCTTCCGGATTATCAATTGAAACTTCAACCTCTTTTCTGCTCATTGAAATACTATCCAGTTTTGGACCTTTGTAGGTTAGAACAGATTTTGTTTCACCGGTATCTGAATCAATAGTCTCACGAACTCTTAAAGCTTCATCAGACTTCCGTAAATCACAATCATTCCTGTTAAAGTAAACGTCTGTTTCTTTATATGTTTTCCCTTTGCAAAAATCTCTTAATAAGAGTTTTTCACAAAGTTTTTCTTTGTCATTTATCGGAAGTTTGATTTCAACTTCTATCATTTGTCACTTAACCTGCCTTCTAATACTTACGGATTAATACCTGCATTTCTACAGAGTATTACAAATTCATCAGATGATGCAAATCCATAGAATACAGCTTCTCTGCTCTGACCTGATTCCATTACAGACAACCAGTAAATAATCTCAGAATCATCACCTTCACGACCCATAAAAGTTCTGTAAAGACGTGCTATAAATTCCTCGTCACTATGGCCAGCGTTCATAAACTCACCTGAGAAGAAAAATTCATGTGCAGCTTCAGTTCCTGTTATATCACCACTTCTAAGAATTGATGCCCAGTAATTAATTCCAAGTGCATCACCGTCTCTTCCAAGACAAGTTGAATATAATCTTGAAGCAAAATCGGTTACTTGCTGAGGAACTCCCGCTCCACCAGATGCAATTCCATAAGAAGCACAAATTGTTGCCCATTCATTAGAATTAACAAAACCATCAATTACAGATTCACGACTCTGTCCATTCTTAAGACATGAAATCCAGTATTCGCTGCCTTCAGCATCTCCATTACGGCCAAAGAACAATCTATAAAGTATCTCTACAAAATCCGCATTACTGTATCTGAACCTTACAAATTCATCGCTTAACAGGAATGATTTTGCAGCGTCTCCTCCATTTATCGACTGATTATTAAGCAGATTCACCCAATAATCAATTCCACCTTCATCGCCATCTCTTCCCATCACAACGGAATATAGTCTTCCAACAAATCCTTCTACACCTTCTCCCATATCATCAGGATCGAAAGCAGGAAGTCTCGAATACACTGTTGGAGTCGGAGAACTTGTTGGTGTATTTGTTACAGTTGGTGTAGGTGTATCTGTCGCCGTTGGCGTTGCTGTTGGTGTATTAGTCGTTGTCGGTGTAGCCGTTGCAGTTGGTGTAGCTGTTGCTGTTGGTGTAGCCGTTGCAGTTGGCGTAGCAGTTGCTGTTGGTGTTGGTGTTTCTGTAGGATTGTTCATGATACTAAATTTAACAAAACTATCAGCTTCCATGTCACTATACTGAACATATGCTTCACCGTTGCTATTTACATGCAACTCCCAGATATATCTGTCGTTATTTGTAAATACGGTTTCAATTACTCCAGTTTCAATATCATATGAATAGATATTATGAGCATCGTTATAATAAAGTTTGTCACCAACACGACTTAAGTACACACCATAAAGGTATGTTGCGCCATTTGAAGGATACAAATTAGTTAAATTTGCAAGCAAATACTCAACGTCATCACCCGTTCTTTCTACGAGTGAATAGTAGCCGTTGTTATATGTCAGATAGTAATAACTATTGTCATAAATAACGATTTCAGATGTTATATCCCTCCACCAAGCATTATCAAAACGATTGGAAGTACATTCAAATGCTGTAATCCAGTCATGGTGACCACAATCATTAAGAAATTTGTCATCGCTAACAAGAAAATATCCATGTCCTGAATAGCCTTCCGTATTCGCAACTGGATCATCCCATGTACAGTCAATCTGATACCATTCGCCATCGATCTGAACTATATTCCAGGCATGATTCATAACATCTGAACGTGCGTAGCAACAAGGAATGCCAAGCCTATGCATAATCATTCCAAAAGTCGCTGCATAGCCTGCGCAGATTGCCGCTCTATGAACAAGCGGTCCATATGGATCACTTGTGTGATGGATTCCATTTCCATTCTCGTCACGACTTCCGTATCTTACATTTGTAGTAAGCCACTCATGTACAAACAAAACCTTAGTAAAGTCATCCCAGGAAGGATCTATCTGCGCCATAAATGCTTCAAGTTCAGCATCAAAAAGTTCACGTGTTTCTTCAGTAAGATATGAAGGGAAATACAGTGTTTCTACAATACCATTCGATCTAGAACAGTGAAGCTGCTCATAGACATAATAGAATTCCGGATAGCGCATTCTAACAATAGAAAAATAGTTTACGGCTGTCGCATAATCCAGATTCAAATCACTAATATCAACACGCTCATCCACATGATTTCTTAATCCATCAAGTGCATATGCTTCGAAAGCAAGATACTCTTCACTATCTGTAATACCAGGAAATTCAATCAGACCTGAACTTACAGTTGGCGTTGGCGTGCTTGTAACTGTAGGTGTTGCAGTTGGAATATCAGTAGGTGTAACAGTTGGTACAGCAAAGATATTCACAATTTCATAACCTGAAGCTGGCATATCACTGTACTGAATATAAGCATCACCGTTCGAACTTACATGCAACTCCTCAATATATCTATCATAATTTGTAAATACAGTTGTAATTCGCCCTGTTTCAATATCATAAGAATAAATATTGCTAGCATCGTTATAATATATCTTGCCATCAACAAGACTCATATATACACCATAAAGATAGGAGTTACCATCATCAGAGGGACGCAAATTAGTCAGATTTGTATGCAAATACTCAATGTCATCACCTGTTCTTTCAACAAGTGAAAAGTAACCATTTTGATTTATTAAGTAATAATAACTGTCACCATATATCGCAATTTCAGATTCAATATCACTCCACCATGCATTATCAAAGCGTGTAGATGCACATTCAAATCCTGACAGCCAGTCATGATGAGCACAAACGTTCTCAAGTTTGTCGTCACTCACAAGAAGATTTCTATGTGAAGAATAGCCTTCAGTATTTGGAACAGGATCATCCCATGTACAGTCAACCTGATACCATTCCCCATCAATCAGAACAATATTCCACGCATGATTCATAGGGATTGAACGCACATAACAGCATGGGATACCAAGCTGATGCATTATCACTGCAAATGAAGAAGCATATCCGGCACAAACACCTCCACCCTGAACAATTGGACCATAAGGATATTGTGAAGAATAATATTCATTTGTATACTCATCACTATAACCGTATCTTACATTTGTGGTAATCCAGTCATGGACGAATAATACTTTTGTAACATCATCCCATGCTGGATTTATCTGTGACAATATCTCTTCAAGTCTTGCATCAAAAGCATCTTTGGTGTCACTTTTCAAATACGTTGTGATAAGAATAGTATCGCAAATATCGCCTTCCAAAGTATACTGTGGCTGTTCAGCATAATAATAGTATTCAGGATGACGCATTCTAACAATTGAATAATATGTAAGAACAGTCGTAGGATCCAGGTTATACGACATAATGTTGATACGTCCATCAAAATTATTCTCATATGCTTCAACAACATCAGATTCAAAAGAGAGGAACGTCTCGTTATCAGTAATACCAGGAAACTCAATCAGCTCTGAATCAGATTCGCCAAACAAATTAATCGTCTCATATTCACCTGACTCCATTCCCTCATAACGAACACGTGCTTCACCATTCTCATAGACAGACATTTCTACAATATATTCGTCATTAGTCTCATACAAAGCTTCGAGAGCAGATGTTTCAAGATTATACTCATATATATGATTTGCATCATGGTAATACACTTTATTATCAATAACGCTCATATACACGGAATGATAATAATAAGAACCATTATCATGAGGATATAAATTAGTAAGTTCAGGAAGTACTACTTCAACATTATCACCTGTTCTTTTTACGAGTGAATGAACACCACCATTATTCTGGAGGTAATAAAAACTTCCGTCATATATAGCAATATCAGACCTTAAATCCGCCCACCATTCATTCTCATAGTCAGTTAAAGTGCACTCGATTGAACAGTGCCAAGGTGAATGATTAGCCGCAATTTTCTCATCACTAACAAGAAAATTACTATAACCAACATAACCATATATATTTGGAGAAGAATCATCCCATGTACAATCAATCTGATACCATTTTCCACCAATTTGAACAACATTCCAAATATGGTTCCCACTATCAGCATAAAAACATGGAATGCCAAGTTCTCTCATAAGCCATTTAAAGGATGATGCATAGCCCTCGCAAACGCATTCACCTAAAACAAGTCCACCATAAGCATCAGAAGAATGGGATGCTTGATAAGTATAAGAAACATGTGAAACGATATAATTATGGCAATAAAGAACCTTGGTAAAATCATCCCAGTTCTCATCAATACCCGTAAGTATTTCATCTGTTTTCTTCTTCAACTGTTCTCCCTGTTCATCAGTAAAAGCACGATAAACAGTAAACGAAGTAACATAACCAAAATGCACTCCATTTGATGGATCTTCCGAAACATAATAGTATTCAGGATGTTTATCCATAAAAAGCGTAAACTGGTATGAGAATTCAGCTGGAGACAATTCGTAAGAACCACTTCTTACCTCTTCACCAAGATGATTCTCAATAGCATCTATAAACAAATTCTCAACTTCCGGCATCAAGCCATCATCTTCAGCTGCTGAAACATTTACTGGAAACAACGAAAAAAGCATACAAACAGCAAGAAATGCTGCCAGCAGCTTCAAACTGCGTGAACGAAACTCCATAAAAAATACCTCTTCCTAACTCCTTAACTCTTTAATTATACAAGATAGTCAGAGGGTTAATTTTTAACAAATAGTAAAAAGGGAGCACCAATGGTGCTCCCACAACTAAATCACACTAAAACATCAATGGCGCTTCCAGTCTTTTGCTTCGTAACTACGATTTGCTTGTTAATTCGTTCTTTCAGAATGTCTACATGAGATATTATTCCTACCAAAACATCACCATCTGTAAGCTGATTAATAATTCGAATTGCAGACTCCAAAGACTCCTTATCAAGAGAACCAAATCCCTCATCAATGAAAAGTGAATCGAGCTTAATTCCACCTGTTGTTGCACTAATCTCATCAGACATTCCAAGTGCCAGAGAAAGAGCCGCCTTAAACTTCTCTCCACCAGAAAGAGAATGAACATCTCGCTCTAATCCATCTGTAGAAAAATAATCAATAATGGACAATTCCAAACCCGTTTTACTTGACTTGTTATGAGAAGGACTTACCTTAAGTTCGTAATTACCGTTAGTCATTTCCTTGAGTCTGATATTTGCTCTACGAACTATCTTTCCAAAGAATCGCTGAAGGACATATGTCTCAAGTTCCACCTTCTCCTTACCAAGTAAGGCACCATTCATAGTCTTTGCAACAGGCTCAATCACCATAAGCTGTTTGTTTATATCTGCCACAGCATTAATCTCTTCTTTAATGCTATTAAGACACGCCTCATTAATATTAATTCGTCCATCAATACTTTGAGATTTCTCTTCGATCTCTGTGATTTTATCCTGTACGGCTTTCTGCTTTTCCAAAAGCTTTCCCGAATCAATTTCACCAGCATCACGAATTGATTTTTCCAGTGACGTAATCTGACCCTCACAACTGCTAATTTCACTAACACAATCGTTATACGCCTTATTGGCAGCATCTAAAGCATGCTGCAGCTTTTCAGATTCACGCTTCTTTTCAGTTATTACTTTATTAACTTCAGCTTCACTTTCATATGAAAGTTTGCTCTCAAGCGATTTAATCTGATTTGAAATCTGCTCAATCTCGCCCTTCTTTTGGCTAATATTGCTATTCTCTTTCTGGATAGATTCACTAACTGATTTGATTTGTTCAGCAATAGATGGAAGTGACTTTTTAAGCCTCTCGCGAAGTCTTACATTGTCTTCTTCCAACGCTATTTTAGCTTCTAAATCTTTTTTCTCACTGGCAACAGATTTCTTTCTAGTATCAATTTTTAAAGTAGCTTCTGCGTTCCATTCAGAAGAACTGTAATCAATCTGCTCTTCAAATAAAGTTCCAAAAATCTCACTAAGATTCTTCGATTGATTCTCATACTGAGATTTTGCAACCTCAGCTGCCGACTTAGCATCGCCTAATTCCTTATTAACGCAATCGTATTCACTCTGAGCAGCATTAACTTCATCTTCTGTTGGAGCATCCGAAGCCATTGAAGCAGGATTAGGATGGCTAAGCGAACCACAAACTGGGCATGCCTCATCTGGTTTTAATGACTGTGCCATAATGCCAGCCTGAGCAAGAATAAATTTGTTGCTAAGACAAGTATAATAACTGCTGGCCTGTTCTCTCTCCTTGGTTTTTTCAACCAATGCCTCCTGTTTGATTTTTAAAGTTTTCGATGCAGAAACAACCTCTGAAACCTTCTTCTTTAAATCATCCAACTGACTATTCAAAGCATCTATTTTTTCAATTTCCTGATTATAATTTGCAACGTTCTCTCCAGCCTTCTCAAGCGAATCAATCGTCTCCCTGGCTTTCTTTTCTTTATCTAATAATTCCTGTTCCTTCTTTGACAATTCTTCAACGTTTTTCAAAGAATCATTAACACTCTTCTCAAATGAAGTCTTATCCACTCTAAGCTTGGAAAGATTCCTATAATCTTCCAAACTTCCTTCCAAAACGCCTACTTCTTTATCAATACCAGGCTTTCTTTTATAATCGGTATCAGCAGTGTTCTTAACTTCAATCTTAGTCTTCTCAGCTTCTTTTAATAACGCTAGCTTTTCCCTTACATCAGCAAGCGATTTACGATTCTTTTCAAGTTGTTCTGCTTTACCGATTTCCTGATTTATAACTGTAAGTTCACCATTTAAGAGTTTTTTGTCAGCATCATATTTTGAAGACTGGTTCTTATCATCGATAATAATCTCTTCGATAAGAGCGACCATCTTTTCATCTGTTAACTTATCATCTTTGGCCAAAACAAACTGTTCATAAAGAGGATTGTCCTCTTTACAAATAAGATTGCTCAGATAACGCTTCTTCGCCTCTTTATGATCCTTAGTCTTACCATAAAGTTCAGAATACTTATCCTGCACAGCTGCCTGAAATTTACTATAGATTGAAACATCAAATAATTTCTGAAGAATAACCTTACGTTCATCAGTTGAAGCAAGTAAAAATCTCTCAAACTCACCTTGTGGAAGAATTGAAAGCATCTTGTACTGTTTGTAATTAACTCCAAGAATTTTCTCAACTTCATCAGATACTTCATCACTTCTTGATGTAACCTTAGCACTCTTAATTAAACTACCATTACAGCTAATTGATGCGTAAGAATCTTCATCCGTAAAACCATCACCCTTCTTCGCCTTACGCTTATAAGGTAAATTACGAGTAATCTCATAGTTGTTATTCTTCGCCTCAAACTCGAACTTAACATATGGCATTTCACCATCTGGCAGACCTAATGTCTTAAGCATACTCACATCACGATTTTCACCACTTGCTTTACCGTAAAGCGCATACAAAATCGCATCAAAAATAGAAGTCTTTCCAGCACCAGTAGTACCTGTTACAAGAAAAATTCCCTTTGTTCCCAACTTATTAAACTCAACAGTAGTTTCAGTCACAAAAGGGCCAAAACCATACATGGTCAGCGCTACTGGTCTCATTTCTTATCCTCCGTTAATTCCATAAGAATTGCATTACAAAATTCAGCCTGTTCTTCATCCATTGCCATTCCATTTTGTAATTCATACAGATCCTTAATATAATCCATTGGATTTACCTTATTCTCACCTGCAGTATTATCAATAATATTCTCAGTTCTTGTTCTTGTATTATCGTAAGACACATTCATTATCTGAGTGTATTTCCTTGAAAGCTGTCTTCGCACATCAGGAATCTCCTGCTCATCAGTAAGCACAATTTTTACATAGGCATCACTCTTAACATCAGGTCTGAAATTATCGCTCATAACTTCTTCAAATGTTCCACGAAGCTCAGCCATATCATAAAGAGGAATTAATGGAATCTCAGAAATGCCCAAAGACTTTCCATCAATATCGATTACCGTAATCGATTTCTTATGAGATTCCTCAGAAAAAGAATACTTAAGAGGAGTACCGCAATATCTGATTACAGTTCCCCCATCTCCTGGTCTGTTTTTACCAACATACTGTGGTCCATGAATATGTCCAAGTGCAACATAATCAAACATATCAAAAGCATCAGAATCAATATTCTCGATACCTCCAATTGCTCTCTCCTCAGATTCACATGTTGAAGCGCCTGTAACAAACTGATGAGCAACAAGAATATTCATCTCTTCACTGTTAAAACTCTCGCGAGCAAACACAGCTCTTACAGCAGAATCATAACTGTCAACATCTTCAAAACCATCAATGCTTCTAACAGAACGAGGCTTAATATAGGGAAGAAGGAAAATATTAACTGGAACCGAATCAGTATCATCAGTTACCTTATAAATTGAACCAGAATATGGCTTTGCCATATAAACTCCGGCAAAACTCATAAGATCGGAACCAAAAGAAACACGTTCTCCCGAATCATGATTACCACTGGCGATATAAACCTTTATTCCATTCTGTGAAAGTTTTGAAATAAATGAGTCAAACACCTGAACTGCAGCAACAGAAGGTGTTGGTACATCATATAAATCACCTGCAATAATTACACCATCAGGCTTCTCATTCTCTACTTCTCTCAAAATACACTTAAGAATATACTTCTGATCATCAAGCATCTGGTAGCCGTTAACAATCTTACCAATATGCAGATCACTTAAATGAAATAACTTCATAAACAACTCCTCTTAATAACGAATTCATCTTATGAAACAATTATACTCCTAACCGTGGTCACTCGCTGTCCCAATAATCGTACTACTATGTTTCAAAAAAATCGCAAACAGACGAACTGTAGCATTAAATACAAAACATTTGCTTTAATAGACTAAAAATTTTTTCATTACAAATAAAAACTTATCATTGATAAAAGCATAAAATTACTATTAAAATACAGTTGCTATTTTATTAGGACATTTATTTTGTCCTGGGAACGAGGCTTAATATGGGCGGATTTTTTGGCGTAACTTCTAGCGAAGATTGCATTTTTGACTTGTTCTTTGGTATTGACTATCACTCACATCTTGGTACAAGACGTGGCGGTATGGCAATCTATGGTAAGAACGGTTTCCAGAGAGCAATTCATAATATTGAGAATGCTCCTTTCAGAACAAAGTTTGATAAAGACATTTTGGACATGAGTGGTCACTACGGAATCGGATGTATTTCTGACTACGAGCCACAGCCACTTATCATTCGTTCACATCACGGCACATATGCTCTTACAACAGTTGGTAAGATCAATAACGTTGATGAGATTTTGGACATGCTCTTTGAATCTGGTTTTGTTCATTTCAATGAGATGAGCTCAGGTGAAGTAAATGCTACAGAGCTTGTTGCAGCAATTATTAATACAAAGGCAAACCTCATCGATGGTATCAAGTATGTACAGGAAATCGTTGATGGTTCAATGTCTCTTCTCCTTCTTAATGAAGCTGGTATCTACTGCGCAAGAGACAAGTTTGGAAGAACACCTATTGTAATTGGTAAAAAGCCAGAAGGCTTCTGTGCTTCTTTCGAGAATTTTGCATATAAGAATCTTGGATATAAGAACTACAAGGAACTTGGTCCTGGTGAGATTTGTGTTATCACAGAGAAGAACTGCGTAACTCTTGTTAACCCAGGCACTGAAATGAAGATTTGTACATTCCTTTGGGTTTACTATGGTTATCCTTCAAGCTCATATGAGGGTATCTCAGTTGAGCAGATGCGTGTTAACAATGGTATGGCAATGGCTAAGCGTGATAATGTTAAGCCTGACGTTGTAGCTGGTGTTCCAGATTCTGGTACAGCTCATGCAGTAGGTTATGCTAATCAGTCTGGTGTACCTTTCTCACGTCCATTCATTAAGTACACACCAACATGGCCACGTTCATTCATGCCAACAATGCAGAGCAAGCGTAACCTCATTGCTAAGATGAAGCTTATCGCTGTAGACGATCTTATTGTTGATAAGAGCATCCTTCTTATCGATGACTCAATCGTTCGTGGTACACAGCTTAGAGAGACAACAGAATACCTTTACGAGTCAGGTGCCAAGGAAGTACATATCAGACCTGCCTGCCCACCACTTCTCTTCGGTTGTAAGTACCTTAACTTCTCACGTTCAAATTCTGAGATGGATCTCATCGCAAGAAGAGTTATCGAGAGACTTGAGAATGGTAACGTTACTCAGGAAATCCTTGCAGAGTACGCTGATCCAGAGACAGAGAGATATAAGACAATGGTTGGTGAGATTTGTAAGGAACTCAACTTCACAACACTTCAGTTTGCAAGACTTGATGACATGCTCG
This sequence comes from Saccharofermentans sp., assembly GCA_045598005.1. Lineage (GTDB taxonomy): Bacteria > Bacillota > Clostridia > Saccharofermentanales > Saccharofermentanaceae > Saccharofermentans. The sequence goes on from JAZLLF010000053.1 coordinate 105,502, forward strand.
AAGCAACTGGTGTTGAACCATGTAAGCTCTGTACTTACTGCTGGAACGGTAAAGAGTAATTACATTTTAAGTGAACATAAGAAGGGGCCGTCTCAAAAAGGAAGTAAATCCTGATTGGGGCGGTTCTTATAATGTTCATAAATGCAATCAAATCAGTCAAAAAACAGAACGTTTGAGGTCTGAAACGCTCGTTTTGTCAATTTAATGTAGAAATAAGCATAGTAATC
>JAZLLF010000054.1:0-13735 GCA_045598005.1 Saccharofermentans sp.
ACTAATAACACACCTGAAAAGGCATACGCCACAGTTACTGAATATCTTTCTAAGTTTGGATTAAACCAGAGCGTTGACTATAACATTGCAGTTGCAAATAGACATTGCCCAACCAGGGGGATTTCTATTTTATGAAGCTTCGCATTATTGCCCCTGGAAAGATCAAGGAAAAGTGGCTTTTAGGTGGCATTGATGAATACAAGAAGCGCCTTTCCAAGTATTGTCAGGTAGAAATAATCGAAGTTCCTGACAGCCCCGATTCTATTCCTGTAGACAAGGCACTTCAAAAAGAAGGCGAACTTATCCTTTCTAAAGTAAATACCGGAGATATGTGCTGGGTTATGGATCTTCACGGTAAGTTATTAACTTCAGAAGAACTGTCAGAATATATGGTTAAGGATTTTGAGAAGGGTGGCTCTGTTTTAAATATTATCATCGGAGGAAGTAACGGCTTATCTCCTGATGTAGTAAAAAGAGCAGACAGAAGAATCTGCCTTGGAAATATTACTCTTACTCACCAGATGACAAGACTTATCATCTTAGAGCAGGTATATCGTGGTTTTAAGATAGCAAAAGGTGAGAAATACCATAAATAATTACTTTTTAGCTACATAAACCTTGAAAAATTTGACTTTTAGATTATAGGCTTATATAATCTTGAAGTTGTTTTTCTTTAGTTGACTAAAGAGAGATAAAAATAAACAAAATATACGACAAAAAAATTCTTAAACGGAGGAGAAAGCACATGGGTAACAAGTTTTATACACCCGACGGATTTTGCGATACATTGCCAAATGTATGTGCATACAAGAAAGATGCCGAAGGCAGGATAAGGACTTTGTTTGCTCATCATGGCTTCATCGAGATTGAGACTCCTGGCGTTGAGTATTGCGATATTTATACAAAGCCTGATTTTGTACCAGAGGAAGAACTTTATAAGTTCACTGATCACAAGGGAAGACTTCTTTGTGCTCGTTACGATGGTACAGTACCAGCAGCTAGATTTGCAGCAACAGTTTATAAGAATGAGGCTTTGCCATTAAGACTTTCTTATATTGAGAATATGTACCGCTTTAACCAGAGTGGTGGTGGTAAGCAGAGTGAGTTTACACAGGCTGGTGTTGAGCTTATGGGTGCCAAGGGTTCTGATTCTGATGCAGAAGTACTTGCTCTCGCAATCAGAACAATTCTTGAGACTGGTATCGAGGATCTTCAGATTAGTATCGGTCAGGTAAAGCTTTTCGAAGGAATCATTAATCAGCTTGGTATCAGCGAAGAGGATGCTGAGATTATCCGTCACGGTATCGATTCAAAGGATTCTGTTTCTATTGAAAAGGTTGCAAACAGAATCGGTCTTTCAGCTCAGGACAAGGAAACTCTCCTTATGCTTCCTGAAGGACAGGGAACTTACGATATTATTGAGGCATTTAGAAGCCGTGTTACAGATAGTAAGGCAATTGAGGCTCTCGATAACATGCAGGAAATTTTGGATGTTATGGACGAGTATGGATACCTTAAGTATGTTTCAGTAGACCCAGGACTTCTTGGTGGTACAGATTACTATACAGGAGTTATTTTTAAGGGTTACACATACGAGGTTGGTTTCCCAATTGTAAGTGGTGGTAGATACGATAACGCTGTTGGCGTTTTCGGAAGAGATATGGAGTGCGTAGGATTTTCTATGAGCCTTTCACTTGCAATTACTGCTCTTATGAGACAGGGTAAGATTTCTGAGAAGGCTCCAATCGATGTAATTATCGGTTACGATTCTTCCATTAAGGGTGCTCGTGCCAATGCAATTGCAATGGCAGATCAGTTAAGAGACGAAGGTTCTTCTGTAATTCTTGATACAACAGGAATGACTGAAGATGAGCTTGACGCTTATGCAGACGCTAATGATATCGCTGCATCATTCTATGTAATTGGGGAGGTAGAAGAGTAATGCTTACTATCGCTTTATCAAAGGGAAGACTTGCAGAGCAGGCAATTGAGCTTCTTGAGAAGGCTGGTTACGATTGTACAGCAGCTAAGGAGAAGTCAAGAAAGCTTATTCTTGAAGACCCTAATACAGGACTTCGTTTTATTCTTGCTAAGCCAACAGATGTACCTACATACGTTGAGTATGGTGCAGCTGATTTAGGTGTTGTTGGTAAAGATACTCTCTTAGAAGCTGGAAGACAGCTTTATGAAGTTATCGATCTTGGTTTTGGAAAGTGCAGAATGTGTGTTGCAGGTCCTAAGGATCTTCAGAACGGCAAGTTCGATTTAATTCCAAATAAGAGAATTGCTACAAAGTATCCTAATATCACAAGATCTTATTTCGAGGGAATTAAGAAGGAGAGTGTTGAGATTATCAAGCTCAATGGCTCAATCGAGCTTGCTCCACTTATAGGTCTTGCTGATGTAATCGTAGATATTGTTGAATCAGGAAGAACTCTTGTAGAGAATGGCCTCGATGTAATTGAGACAGTAGCAGATATTTCTGCACGTGTTGTTGTAAACCGTGTTTCAATGAAGATGAAGTCAGATGAGATTCGTCCTATGATTGACAAGCTCAAGGTTCAGGTTGAGCTTATGAATGCGCAGAAAGAAGGCTAATCATGAAGTGTAAATTAGTTAAGGGTAATAAGGAAAATCTTAAGGAGCTCTGCGACAAGTTAGGCGCACGTTCCAAGATGGACTTAGGCCCAATTATCGACACTGTTAACGGTGTTCTTACAGATATTAGAGAAAACGGTGACGCTGCAGTTTTGAAGTACACAAAGATGTTCGACAAAGCTGAGCTTACTCCTGAGACAATGCGTGTTTCAGAAGATGAGATTAAGGATGCTATTTCGAAGGTGGACCCAGATCTTTATGAGATCATGAAGAAAGCTGCAGCTAACATTCGTGCTTTCCACGAGAAGCAGAAGGAAGAAGGCTTCATGATGGAAGTTGGTAAGGGTGCAAAGATTGGTGTAAAGGTAAGACCAATCGGAGTAGCCGGAGTATACGTACCAGGTGGTACAGCACCACTTCCTTCATCAGTTCTTATGGACGTAATCCCTGCTTCAGTTGCAGGCGTACCTAGAATTGTATTCTGTACTCCACCTCAGGCTGACGGAACTATCGCTCCTGTAATTCTTGCAGCTGCTTCAATTGCCGGTGCAACAGAGATTTATAAGGTTGGTGGTGCTCAGGCTATTGCAGCTATGGCTTATGGTACTGAGACTATCCCACGTGCAGATAAGATTTGTGGTCCTGGAAATATCTATGTAAATACAGCAAAGAGACTTGTTTTCGGTCAGGTTGATATCGATATGTTCGCAGGCCCTTCTGAGATTTTGATTATCGCTGATGATAGTGCAAACCCAGAGTTTGTTGCTGCAGATATGCTTTCACAGGCTGAGCACGACAGAATCGCTTCTGCTATCGTTCTTACTACATCTGAAGATCTTGCAAACAAGGTCCTTGAGGCTGTAGACAGAAGATCAGATGCAGCTTCTCGAAATGAGATTTTGAAGTCATCACTTGAGAACTACTGTTCAATTATTGTTTGCGATGACTTAGAAACTGCAATTGCTTTCTCAGAGGAGATTGCGCCTGAGCACTTAGAGCTCGTTGTAGAAAATACTGACGAAGTACTTTCAAAGATTAATAACGCTGGCGCAGTATTCCTCGGTTCTTATTCACCAGAGCCTTTGGGAGACTATTTTGCTGGTCCTAACCACACTCTTCCAACATCTGGTACAGCAAGATTTTTCTCACCACTTAATACAGGTGACTTCTATAAGAAGATGAGCGTTATTAACTATAACGAGGAGTCTTTGAAGGATGTATATAAGGATGTTGCAGCATTTGCAGACAGCGAAGGCTTAACATGCCACGCAGCTTCTATCAGAACAAGATTTGAAAACTGATAAAAGCTAACGAAAGAAGGAATTTAAAAATGAGTAAATACTGGAACCTGAAAACTCAGGGAATAGAGCCATACGTTGCAGGCGAGCAGCCTAAGGATGGCCAGAAAGTAATTAAACTTAATACAAACGAGAATCCATATTCTCCATCGCCTAAGATTAAGGAAGTTTTAAGCGGCTTCGATATCGATACTTTAAGACTTTATCCAGATACGAATTCAACCGTGTTTATTGACGCGGTTGCTTCCGTTTATGGCGTTTCACGTGAGAACGTTTTTGCAGGCAATGGTTCTGATGAAGTTCTTGCTATCTGCTGGCAGGCTCTCTTCGAAAAGAAGGGCAACACAACTTTAAAGGTTTTGATGCCAGAAATCAGCTACAGCTTCTATCCGGTTTATTCTGAATTTTATGATGTAGCTCCAGAGAAGATTCCACTTCGAGAGAACTTCCGCCTTGATCCAAACGATTACTGTGGCAAGGAGTGCGCTGGTATTGCTATTGCAAATCCTAATGCTCCAACATCACGTGCAATTACACTTGATGAGATTGAAGTTATTTTGAAGGCTAACCCAGATGTACCTGTAATTATTGATGAGGCTTATGCAGCTTACGCTGAGGGCTATGGTACTGCAGCTTCACTTGTTGGCAAGTACAAAAATCTTGTTGTTGTTATGACAATGTCAAAGTCTTACGGACTTGCAGGAAGCAGACTTGGATACGCTATTGCAAGCGAGGAGATTATCGAAGGTATGAAGAAGGTAAGAGATTCCTTTAACTCATATCCTGTAGACAGACTAACTCAGCAGATTGGTGCAGCAGCAATGCTTGATCGCGAATATTTCGAGAAGAATCGTGTTGCTCTTATTAAGACAAGAGCATTTGTTACAGAGGAACTTCGTAAAATTGGATTTGAAATTCCTGATTCTTCTGCAAATTTTATTTTCGCGAAGCCACCTATGTGTGTTGATGCAGAAACACTCTACAAAAATCTTAAGGCAAAAGGTATACTTGTAAGGTATTTTAGTAAGCCTGTTATCAATGAGTATCTTCGTATCACAATCGGTACAGATGATGAGATGAAGGTATTCCTTGACGAAGTACGTAAGGAGATTTGATATGGCAAGAACTTCTTATATTAAAAGAACTACTGGTGAGACAGACATCGAAGTAAAGATTAATATCGATGGCGAGGGAAAGAGCAATATCAATACAGGTATTGGTTTCTTTGATCACATGCTTACTGCTTTATCCAAGCACTCAGGAATGGATCTTGACGTAACATGTAAGGGTGACCTCGTAGTAGATGCACACCACTCTGTAGAGGATGTTGGAATTGCAATCGGTATGGCTTTCGCTGAAGCTATCGGAGACAAGAAGGGTATCGTAAGATATGGTTCTGCAAGATGCCCACTTGATGAAGCTTTAGGTGATGCTGTAGTAGATATTTCTGGCAGACCATTTATCGTATTTAATGCTGAGTTTATGGCAGACAAGTGCGGAGAGATGGATACACAGCTTTTCGAGGAGTTCTTCCGTTCATTTGCATTTAACGGTGGAATCACACTTCATATCGCTGCTCCATACGGAGTTAACGATCACCACAAAGCAGAGGCAATGTTCAAGTCTTTGGCAAGAGCTTTAAGACAGGCAGCAGCAATTGATGAGAGATTTAAGGACCAGGTTATTTCAACCAAGGGTGTCCTTTGATATAGGAGGTACAAACTTATGATGATTAAAGACACAGATTTTATTACAGAGGTTCCTGTATTTATTAAGGGTAAGGTTAGAAACGTTTATGATCTTGGTGATTCACTTCTCATGATCGTAACAGACAGAATTTCAGCTTTTGACGTTGTTTTTGATGAGCTTATTCCTAATAAGGGTAAGGTGCTTTCTTCAATCTCAGCTTTCTGGTTTGATTTTACAAAGGACATCATCCCTAACCACGTAATTACAACAAACCCTAAGGAGTATCCAATGGGTCTTGATAAGTATGCTGATGAGCTCGAGGGCAGATCAATGCTCGTTAAGAAGGTTGACATGCTTCCAGCAGAGTGCATCGTAAGAGGATATCTTGAAGGTTCAGCTCTTAAGGAGTACAAGGCTAACGGTACAGTTGGCGGTATCAAGATGCCAGAGGGAATGCGCCAGGGCGATAAGCTTCCTGAGCCACTCTTCACACCTTCAACAAAGGAAGAGACAGGTCACGATATCAACATCACATACGAGCAGCTTAAGGAGCTTCTCGGCGAAGAGGATGCTACAGCACTTCATGACGCAGCTATCGCGCTTTATAACAAGGTTTCAGAGTACGCTCTTACAAAGGGACTTATCCTTGCTGATACAAAGTTCGAGTTTGGTAAGATTGATGGCAAGCTCGTTGTAGCTGATGAGATGTTTACACCTGATTCATCACGTTTCTGGGATGCTTCAGATTATGAGCCAGGCCGTGCACAGAAGAGCTTTGACAAGCAGTATCTCCGTGAGTGGCTTGAGACACTTGACTGGGATAAGACATACCCAGCTCCAACACTTCCTGAGGAAGTAATTAACAAGACAGCTGAGAAGTACGCTGAGTGCTACTCAAGACTTACAGGTAAGGAAATCTAATCTTAATGATTGCAATTGTAGATTACGGAATGGGTAACCTTGCTTCAGTAAGTAAGGCACTCATCTATTTACACGAAAAGGTGATAATTACCAACGATAAGGACGTCATTAGAAATAGTGACGGCCTTGTTGTTCCTGGAGTTGGTGCTTATGGCCCAGCTATGGAAGCTTTGAAGGCACATGATCTCATTGATTCCATTAAGGAATTTGCAGCAACAGGCAAGCCAGTTCTTGGCATCTGCCTTGGTATGCAGCTTTTCCTTGATTCCTCAGAAGAAGGAGCTAATCCTGGGGAGACAATCCCTGGTTTGGGCCTTATTCCTGGTGTAGTAAGACTTTTTCCTAAGGAGAAGACAGTTGATATGGGACTTAAGGTTCCACAGATGGGCTGGAATCAGCTTTCTGATGTTACTGGTTCACTCCTTAAGGAAGACGACTTTGTTTATTTCGTTCATTCTTTCTACTGCGATGTAGAGAATAAGGATGACGTTGCTGCATATACTGAGTACGGAATTAAGTACCCATGTGCAATCGAAAGAGGGAACATCTTTGCTACTCAGTTCCATCCGGAAAAGAGTGGTGAAGCTGGTCTTCATATTTTAGAGAAGTTTGCAAGGAGAGCATCACGATGATTATTTATCCAGCAGTAGACCTTCTTGGTGGCAAGTGTGTTCGCCTTAAGCAGGGCAAGTACGATCAGGTAACTGTTTATAATGATGATCCAATCGCTCAGGCTTTTTCTTTTAAGGAAGCAGGAGCAAAGTGGATTCACGTAGTGGATTTGGACGCAGCAAAGTCTGGTGTTCCAACAAACCATGAGATTATTAAGAGAATTTCAATCGAGACAGGTCTTATGGTTGATACAGGTGGTGGAATCCGCAACATGGATACTTTAAAAAGATGGATTGAAGATTACGGTGTATCAAGATGCGTAATCGGAACATCTGCAATTAAGGATCGTAAATTTACAGAGGAAGCTTTAAAGCTTTATGCAGATAAGATTGCTATCGGTATCGATGCTCATGATGGTGAGGTTGCAGTTGATGGATGGACAGCAGGTTCTGGTGTTAAGGCTGTTGATTTTGCTCTTCAGATGAAGGAGATTGGTGCTCAGACTGTTGTATTTACTGATATTTCACGTGACGGTATGCTTACAGGACCAGCATTTGATTCAACAAAGGAGCTTGTTGATGTAACAGGACTTAATGTTGTTGCTTCAGGTGGAATCGGTTCAGACGAAGATATTATGTATATCAAGGGTTCTGGATGTGAAGGCGTTATCGTTGGTAAGGCTATCTATGAAGGAAGGGTGGATCTTAAGAAATGCTTACAAAGCGTATAATTCCATGCCTCGATGTTAAGGATGGCCGTGTAGTTAAGGGAGTTAACTTCGTATCTTTAAGAGATGCAGGGGACCCAGTTGAATGTGCCAAGCAGTATAACTTATCAGGCGCTGATGAACTCGTATTTCTTGATATCACTGCTACTTTGGAAGCAAGAGATACAGTAATTGATATGGTAAACCGTGTTGCAGATGAGATTTTTATCCCATTTACAGTAGGTGGTGGTATCAGAACAGTTGATGACATAAGAGCAATTCTTAACGCTGGTGCAGATAAGGTTTCACTTAATTCAGCCGCAGTTAAGAATCCTGATTTTGTAAGAGAAGCTTCAGAGAAGTTTGGTGCTCAGTGCATCGTAGTTGCAATCGATGTTAAGAGCCGTGAAGATAAGGTTACTTTCCCATCAGGATACGAAGTAGTTATTGCAGGTGGTACAAAGCCAACTGGTATTGATGCTTTGTGGTGGGCAAAGGAAGTTGTTCGTCTTGGCTGTGGTGAGATTCTTCTTACATGTATGGACAAGGATGGAACAAAGAGTGGATTTGATAATGTAATCACTTCACTTATTGCTGATAACGTATCAGTTCCAGTAATTGCTTCAGGTGGAGCTGGATGTATGGCAGACTTCTACGATGGTGTTGTTGATGGTCATGCAGATGCAGTTCTTGCGGCAAGCCTTTTCCACTTCGGTGAGATTAAGATTAGAGACCTTAAGGAATATCTTAATGACAGAGGGATTCCTGTTCGTAGAATCTCAAGAGAACTCGATATGTGGGCTCACATGAAGAAGAATAACGATGGTATGGTTCCTGCAATCACAGTTGACCATATTACAGGCGAAGTTCTTATGATGGCTTATATGAACTATGAAGCATTTGAGCTTACATGCAAGACAGGTTACATGCACTACTATTCAAGATCACGTGACTGTCTTTGGAAGAAGGGCGAGACTTCAGGACACCTTCAGAAAGTAATTGAAGGCAGAATCGACTGCGACAAGGACACACTTCTTTATAGGGTTGATCAGACTGGAGCCGCATGTCACACAGGAAACCGTTCATGCTTTTATACAAAGATTGACGAGTGGGATGTAGACATTAAGGAATAATAACAGGAGGAATAAATATGGATATTATTAAAGAATTATATAGCGTAGTACTTGATCGTAAGGCTAACCCAGAAGAGGGTTCTTACACAAATTATCTTCTTACAAAGGGAACAGAGAAGATTGCCAAGAAGGTAGGAGAGGAAGCAGTTGAGACTGCAATCGCTGCTGCAAAGAAAAACAAGGAAGAGACAATTGGTGAGATTGCAGATGTAACTTATCATATGCTCGTTCTTATGGCAGATATGGATATCTCGCTTGAGGATGTAGAGAAAGAATTAAGATCAAGAAGATAATCGAAGTTCAAAAACAAGGCGCCTGTATCAGGCGCTTTTTAAATGCTTTTTTACCTGAATGAATTCTATTATTGCAACAGCGACGTCAGCGCAGTAAATAAAGTTAAGTATTCCATATAAGATGGCTAAGCCTTTACCTGTGACTTTCTCCTTCGAAAGGGCGATGCTTAAGCCAATTGCATTTACGCCTGTAGTAATAATTGTGAATAAATCTGCTAATACGGCAACAATGATGAATCCAAGCCCCCATATGCTTAAAAGAAGTCCAGCACATCCGAGTGCAAAGTTGAAAAGATAAGCAGGGATATGGACAAGTTTTATTAGCATATTAAGTTTTGCCATATCTTTAAGAGTGATTTTTCCCTTTGCTGCGAGTACTGTATTAATAATAGATCTAATAAGACAGTAAATATTAAATCCAAAAATAATGCCCCAGAAAACAAAGCTTCCGATCTCATGCGGAATTAAATCAATAACATCCTCATATTCACCTATTAAAATAATGCCTAGTATGAGAATCAGATAAGCATATGGATATAGAAATATTGGTAAGTTTTTGATATATTTAGACATAGAAAATCCTTAGTTTTTATTATATGTAATGGATTATACATTAATAATAAAAATAACCAAAAGAAATACTATTAACACGTTGACACACTCCACTTACCCGTGATACAATGAACGACGCAAAAACCCTTTGAGGTCTTTTTTTATTGTGTAAAAAATAAATAGATGACCTAGAAATGTGAGGAAATTAATATGGCAAAGGCTAGTGCTAGAGACAAGCTTACACTTGCTTGTGAGGAATGTAAGCAGAGAAATTATCAGACATATAAGAATAAGAAGAACAATTCTGAGAGACTTGAGCTCAAGAAGTATTGTCCATTCTGCCGTAAGCACACAACACATAAGGAAACAAAGTAATTTAGTTCTTTAATAGCTTTACGAGGTAATTAGGATGGCTGACAAGAAGAAGGAAAAGAAGAAGAATATTTTCCAGCGTATCGCACAGCATTTTAAGGAAGTTAGGCAGGAACTTAAGAGGGTTATCTGGCCTTCTAAGGAGAAGCTTAAGAATGTTTCCGCTGTCGTTCTCGTCTGCATCGTATTTTTCGCAATATTTTTATCCATCATCAGTTTGGGTGGTCACTGGCTTTTAGAGAAGGTTCACTTCTATGATCAGGTTGAGGCTACAACAACTGTTGCAACTGAGCCTACAACACCTGTTTCTATTGAGACAGTAGTTGAGACTGAAGCTACAGAGGCTACTGAGGAAACTTCAGCTGAAGAAACTGAAGCAGCAGAGACAACTGGTGACGACGCTAGTGAGGAGGCATCAAATGGCTGATGTTAACGAAGCTAGATGGTATGTAGTTCATACTTACTCAGGTTACGAGAAGAAGGTTAAGGACATTCTTGAGAAGACTGTAGAGAAGCGTGGAATGCAGGATATCATCCAGGAGATCTCAATTCCTGAAGAGGAAGTAGTAGAGATTAAGGATGGCAAGAAGAAGGCTATCAAGCGTAAGAAGTATCCAGGATACGTATTCATCAAGTTTGTTAGTAACTTCGAGAATCTTAAGGAAGGCGATGAGCCTACTACAGCTGATAAGGAACTTTGGTATCTTATTCGTAACACACGTGGTGTAACAGGATTTGTAAGCACAAACCCTAACAAGCCACTTCCAATCACAGATAGTGATTTGGCAGCTATGGGTATTGCAACAGACTGGGTTCCAGAGGTTGATTACACAGTTGGTGATGCAATCAGAGTTATCAGCGGACCTTTTGCAGACAGTGTTTGTGTTGTTGAAGAGATGAACACAGAGAAGCAGCAGGTTACAGTAAGAATTTCCATGTTTGGTCGTGAGACACCTGTTTCACTCGACTTTACACAGGTAGAAAAAATCTAAGTATACAAACGCTAAGGCGTTCGTAGATAAATTATTTTGGGAGGTGGCCGCATATGGCTAAGAAAGTCACAGGTTACATTAAGTTACAGATACCTGCAGGCAAGGCAACACCAGCACCACCGGTTGGACCAGCTCTTGGACAGCACGGAGTAAACATTGCTCAGTTTGTTAAAGAGTTTAATGAGAGAACAGCAAAGGATGCAGGTCTTATTATTCCAGTAGTTATTACTGTATATGCAGATCGTACATTCTCTTTCATTACAAAGACTCCACCAGTACCGGTATTGCTTAAGAAGGAATGCAACATTGAGAGTGGTTCAGGAAAGCCTAACACACAGAAGGTTGCTACAATCACATTTGAGCAGTGCATGAAGATTGCTGCAATTAAGTTACCTGATACAAACGCTGCTTCTGTTGAGGCATGTGCTGAGATGGTTGCTGGTACAGCAAGATCAATGGGTATTGTTGTTACAAGATAATTGGAAAGGAGAATTACTATGAAATCTGGTAAGAGAACAGTAGAGCTCAATAAGCTCGTAGACAGATCAGTAGCTTACGATCCTTCCGAGGCAGTTCGTCTTGTAATGGAGACAGGTAAGGCTAAGTTTGATGAGACAGTAGAACTTCACGTTCGTCTTGGTGTAGACTCACGTCACGCTGACCAGCAGGTTAGAGGTGCTGTAGTTCTTCCACACGGTACAGGACGTACAAAGAAGGTTCTCGTATTCGCAAAGGGACCTAAGGCTGATGAGGCTAAGGCTGCTGGAGCTGAGTACGTAGGTGCTGAAGATATGGTTGAGAAGATCACAAAAGAGAACTGGTTCGACTTCGACGTAGTTGTTGCTACACCTGACATGATGGGTGTTGTAGGACGTCTTGGTAAGGTTCTCGGTCCTAAGGGATTGATGCCAAACCCTAAGTCTGGTACAGTTTCAATGGACGTTACAAAGGCTATCAACGATATCAAGGCTGGTAAGATTGAGTATCGTCTTGATAAGACAAATATCATCCACTGCCCAATTGGTAAGGTATCATTTGGTCAGGAGAAGCTCGAGGAGAACCTCAAGACTATCATGGATGCTATTATCAAGGCTAAGCCAGCAGCTGCTAAGGGTCAGTACTTGAAGAGCGTTTCAATCGCTTCTACAATGGGCCCTGGTATCAAGGTTAACGGTTCAAAGTTCACAGCTTAATAGAACGTTAACAACTTACAATTAAATATCCATTCATACCGAAGACAGCTGGAATCGTAAGGTTCCCGCCGAGGTCTGAATTATCTATTAGATTATCTTATAGAGTATTCAAAACCCTCATGTCATTCGGCATGGGGGTTTTTAAAATCTAATAAAGGAGGAAAAACCGAAATGCCAAGTGAGAAAATTCTGGCTGCTAAGAAGCAGGTTGTTGCTGATCTTGTTGAAGCTTTCAAGGGACAGGCTACATTCGTATTTGCTTCTGCACGTGGACTTACAGTTGCTCAGGACACAGAGATGCGTAACGAGCTCCGTAAGAACGGCGTTAAGTACCAGGTAATTAAGAATACAACTCTTCGTCTTGTATTCAAGGAGCTCGGAATCGAAGGTCTTGATGATCTTCTTAAGGGCCCAACAGCAGTAGCTTATTCTGAGGACGTAGTTGCCCCAGCTAAGGTTATTGCACAGTATGCAGAGAAGATTGAGGTTCTCGAAATCAAGGGTGGTATCATCGAAGGCAAGGTTGCTACACAGGCAGAGATCGTTGCACTTTCAAAGGTACCAGACAAGCAGACACTTTACAGTCAGGTTGTTTATGGTTTGCTTTTCCCATTCACAAAGCTTGCTATGCTCGTTAAGGCAGTAGCTGAGAAGGCTGAGGAGAACGGTGGCGTAGTTGCTACAGAGGCTCCTGCAGTTGAAGAAGCTGCTCCTGCAGTAGAGGAAGCATCTGCTGAAGCTCCAGCTGAAGCATAATTTAATCTAATAATTTTTAATCTATTAAATGGAGGAATTTTAAAATGGCTAATATTTCAGAAATCCTCGAGCAGATTAAGGCTCTTTCAGTAACAGAGCTTTTCGAGCTTGAGAAGGCAATTGAAGATGAGTTTGGTGTATCTGCTGCTGCAGTAGTATCTGCTGCTCCAGCTGCTGGCGGCGCTGCTGCTGCAGAGGAGAAGACAGAGTTCACAGTAATGCTTAAGAGCTTCGGCGACGCTAAGATGGGCGTTATCAAGGCTGTTAAGGATGCTATGGGTCTTGGTCTTAAGGACGCTAAGGAGCTCGTTGAGAAGGCTCCAGTTGCTCTTAAGGAGAACGTTTCTAAGGACGAGGCTGATGAGCTTATGAAGAAGCTTGCTGATTGCGGCGCTGAGCTCGAGCTCAAGTAATATTAATTACTTAAATAGTCTTTTAAATGCGGCGTGACCTTCGGGTTACGCCGTTTCTTTTTGCTTATAATTCTGTTTTCAAGAAATTACGCATATGTGCTTGACAATGCAAGGTATCGCTGATAAAATTGTTGAGCATCGCGAAAGGCGATATTCTTATGGCGGCATAGCTCAGTTGGCCAGAGCGTCCGGTTCATACCCGGCAGG
>JAZLLF010000055.1:0-8384 GCA_045598005.1 Saccharofermentans sp.
GAAGCAATGGGTTGTCCTGGATTTAAGGCAACTAATATCGAAGAGTTTAAGGCTGCTTTCGAGAAGGCTTACGCTATTGAAGGTCCAGCTCTTATTGATCTTACAATCGATAAGGATGAGATGGTTCTTCCTATGGTTCCAGCAGGTGGAACTTTCGATAAGATTATTGTAGAGAGGAGTGACAAGTAATGGATAAGAAGAGAATTGTTATCGCAGTATACGTAGAGAATAAATACGGTGTACTTACACGTGTTACAAGCATGTTTACACGTCGTGGATTTAATATTGATACTTTGGCTGTTGGTGAGACAGAAATTCCTGATTATTCAAGAATTACTATTTCACTTCATGCAGATGAGTCAGAGAAGAAGGCTATCGTTAATCAGCTTAAGAAACTTTATAACGTTCGTAAGGTTGCAGTTATTGATGATGGTATAGGCATCAGAAGAGAACTTCTTCTTCTTAAAGTTAAGAATTCTTCAGAGACAAGATCTGATGTTAAGGATTGCGTTGAAGCATTCCGTGCAAAGATTGTTGACTATAATGCTGATTCTCTTTGTCTTGAAATGACTGGTGATACTGCAAAGGTTGATGCTTTTATTGAGAATATGAAGCCATTTGGAATTATTGAGCTTTGTAGAACTGGTATCGTTGCAATCGAGAGAGGCCCTGACAGTATTCTTTCAAAGTAATCGCCTAATTATATTTATATTTATTAGCGATTTGCGACAAAACTTACAAGACAAATTAAACTCATCGCGCTATAATTGATGGGTATGTAAAATTGAAATCCATTTTGGAGGTATATAACAATGGCAAATAGAATTTTTTATCAGAAGGATTGTGATCTTTCAAAGCTCGATGGCAAGACAGTTGCAATCATTGGTTATGGTTCACAGGGTCACGCTCATGCTTTGAACCTTAAGGAGTCTGGCGTTAACGTTATCGTTGGTCTTTATGAGGGTTCAAAGAGCTGGAAGAGAGCTGAGGAGCAGGGCTTTACAGTATATACAGCAGCAGAAGCAGCTAAGCTTGCAGATATCATCATGATTCTCATCAATGATGAGCTCCAGTACAAGCTTTATAACGAGTCAATCAAGCCTAACCTCACAGAGGGTAAGACACTTGCATTTGCTCACGGCTTCAACATTCACTTCGGTAGAATTACTCCACCATCAAACGTTAACGTTATCATGGTAGCTCCTAAGGCTCCAGGACACACAGTACGTTCTGAGTTCCAGATTGGTCGTGGTACACCTTGCCTTATCGCTGTTCATCAGGATGCAACAGGCGATGCTTGGGATCTTGGTCTTGCTTATGCAGCAGGTATTGGTGGTGCTAGAGCTGGTGTTCTTGAGACAGACTTTAAGACAGAGACAGAGACAGACCTCTTCGGTGAGCAGGCAGTTCTTTGTGGTGGTGTAACAGCTCTTATGCAGGCTGGTTTCGAGACTCTCGTTGAGGCTGGTTATGACCCACGTAACGCTTACTTCGAGTGCGTACACGAGATGAAGCTTATCGTTGACCTTATCTATCAGTCAGGTTTTGCTGGTATGAGATATTCAATCTCTAACACAGCTGAGTACGGTGATTACATCACAGGACCTAAGATTGTTACAGAGGATACAAAGAAGGCTATGAAGAAGGTTCTTTCAGATATCCAGGATGGTACATTTGCTAAGGACTTCCTCCTCGACATGTCAGAGGCTGGTGGACAGGTACACTTCAATGCTATGCGTAAGAAGGGTGCTGAGTGTCAGCTTGAGACAGTTGGTGCTGATATCAGAAAGCTTTATAGCTGGAACGACGAAGAGAAGTTTATCAACAACTAATCCTTCGCTTACAATTTGATAAGAATTAATCTGACAGGGGTTTTCTCTTACTGAGAGCCCCTATCAGTGTATTTTGAACACTATTACTTGGATAAGGATAATTTTATGATTAAAGATACAATTGTAGATGGATTTCAGAACGCACCACACCGTTCACTTTATCATGCACTTGGACTTACAAAGGAAGAACTCGAGAGACCAATCATCGGTATCGTAAGTTCCTATAACGAGATTGTTCCAGGCCACATGAATATCGATAAGATTGTTGACGCTGTTAAGCTTGGCGTTGCAATGGCAGGTGGTACTCCAATCGTATTCCCAGCTATCGCAGTTTGTGATGGTATTGCAATGGGACATAAGGGAATGAAGTATTCACTCGTTACAAGAGATCTTATTGCAGACTCAACAGAGTCAATGGTTAACGCTCATGGTTTTGATGGACTTGTAATGGTTCCTAACTGTGATAAGAACGTTCCAGGCCTTATCATGGCAGCAGCAAGACTTAACATCCCTACAGTATTTGTAAGTGGTGGTCCAATGCTCGCAGGTAAGGTTGATGGCAAGAAGCGTTCACTCTCAGCTATGTTTGAGGCAACTGGTGCTTATGCTGCAGGTAAGATGGATGACGAGAAGCTTCGTGAGTTTGAAGAGAAAGTTTGTCCTACATGTGGTTCATGCTCAGGTATGTACACAGCTAACTCAATGAACTGTCTTACAGAGGTTCTTGGACTTGGTCTTAAGGGTAACGGTACAATTCCTGCTGTTTATTCTGCAAGAATCGAGCTTGCTAAGCATGCTGGTATGCAGGTTATGGAGTGCGTAAGAAAGAACATCAGACCAAGAGATATTCTCACAGCTGATGCTTTCGAGAATGCGCTTGCTGCAGATATGGCAATCGGATGCTCTACAAACTCTATGCTTCACCTCCCAGCTATTGCTAATGAGTGTGGAATCGAGATTAATCTTGATCATGTTAATGATATTTCTGAAAGAACACCTAATATCTGTCACCTTGCTCCTGCAGGCCCAACTTATATGGAAGACCTTAACGAGGCTGGCGGTATCTACGGCGTTCTTAAGACACTTCTTGACGCTAACCTTATTAACGGCGATGTAATGACAGTAACAGGTAAGACACTTCGCGAGAATGTTGAAAATGCTGTTGTTACAGACAGAGAAGTAATCAGATCACTTGATAATCCATTTACTAAGACTGGTGGACTTGCAATTCTTAAGGGCAACCTCGCTCCTGACGGATGCGTAGTAAAGCGTTCTGCAGTAGCTACTGAGATGCTTGTTCATGAAGGTCCTGCACGCGTATTTAATTCTGAGGAAGAGTGCATCGCATTTATCTTCTCAGGTAAGGTGCAGAAGGGTGATGTAATCGTAATCAGATACGAGGGCCCAGCAGGTGGTCCTGGTATGAGAGAGATGCTTTCACCAACTTCAGCTATTGCTGGTGCTGGTCTTGATAAGGACGTTGCTCTTATTACTGATGGTAGATTCTCTGGTGCTACACGTGGTGCTTCAATTGGACACGTAAGCCCTGAGGCAGTAAGTGGCGGTACTATTGCTTACGTTAAGGATGGGGATATTATTTCAATTAATATTCCTGAGTATAAGATTGAGCTCAAGGTTTCTGATGAGGAACTTAATGAGCGTAAAAAGACTATGAATATTGAAAGCAAGAAGGAGCTTACAGGATACCTTAAGAGATATTCAAAGATGGTTTCTTCTGCTGATAAGGGTGCAATTATTAATGTCTGAGCTTGGTCGTCAAATTGATTCTATAGCTTTATTTCGAGGGGTTCGTAACAGCGAACCCCTTCTAAGCTTATGTGATTTTTTGAAGAAAAGAGAAGGCGGTTATACAATCGATGAGATTATCGAGAGTTATGGCCACTTCGTATCAGTTCTTTATGAACTTCGTGCTGATGCGGATCTTGCAGCAGCTATCTGGGATTCACTTGTTACTAACATGAATCCATTTTTAAGATATAAGATTGATTCTATTATTTCTCCAGAAGATACAGTTAAGATGAGTACACTTATTAATCTTACAGCTGAGCGTGAGCTCAATCTTCTTACTGAAATTGGACGTAATACATCTTATTCCTTCAAGGAAGAACTTTATTACGAAGGATATCTTCCTGACTTTACATCATCTGCCATTGATTTTAAGAAAAAATATATGGCTATGATTGATAATATTGAGAAGACTGGCTACGGAATTTATGCTCAGTACAGAAGCTTTAAGTTCCTGGATGGCAAGATTAATCCAATAAAGCATCCAGATCCAATTTCTGTTGATGATCTTTTCTGCTATGAAAGACAGAGAGAAAAGATTGTATCTAATACTGAGGCATTTTTAAGAGGAAAGCCTGCAGCAGATGTTCTTCTCTACGGAGATGCTGGAACTGGTAAGTCTTCAACTGTTAAGGCAGTTGCAAAAAGATATGAGAATGAAGGCGTTCGTCTTGTAGAACTTCCTAAGTCTGAGATTAATAATCTTAATACTGCAATTGAGATTCTTTCTGGCGTTCCAATGAAGTTCATCCTCTTTATTGATGATCTTTCTTTCGAAGCTAATGACGAGAGAATCGGAAGTCTCAAGTCTGTTCTTGAAGGTGCCGCAGCAGGTGGACGTAAGAATATTATTATTTACGTTACAAGTAACAGACGTCATATGATTAAGGAGACATTCTCTGATCGTTCTGATGAGATTCATGCTTCTGATACAATTGCAGAGCAGATGTCACTTTCGGAGAGATTTGGATTAAGAGTGCTCTTTGATAAGCCTAATAAGTTCGAGTTTATTAAAATTTGCTCAGAACTTGCCTCAATTCGTGGTATATCAATGGATGAAGAAGAATTTAAACTTGAAGCAGAGAAATTTGCTTTAAGAAATGGCGGACGTTCTGCAAGACTTGCAAGACAGTTCGTTGATTCTTTGGATTGCTGATTGGAGATTACTATTTGTTATTTGATTGGATTTTTGTAATTCTTAATATCGGAATATTGTTTCTGATATTCTCTTCTTACGATAAGAGATTCTTTTTGAATTTTGCAATTTCATCTGCAACTTTTATTGTGGAATTTCTTGTTGCATCGAACCTTCTTCTGGCTATTAATTCATTTAAGGTAGCTTATTGTCTTGTATTCGCATTTATTGTAAATGTGATAATTCTGTCTTTAAGATGCATTAATGGCCGTAATGAAGTGTTTGAAGGGTTAAAGCATCAGGATTATAAATTCGATGTTGTAATTGTGATTCTTATTATTGCTTCTTTGTTTTTCTCATGGAAGACAAATGGCTATTATGGACTTAATCAGGATGAGGGTGTTTATACAACTGCAGCTATTGCAAGAGCTAATGACTATCCAAGCCTTAGATTAAGTTTCCCTGATGAAGTTGAAGTTATTGAATCTATACCAGAGATTAATACTGATTCATACAAAGAGAAGTTTAAGGTATCTAACCTTGGCTTTTATGTATCTCAGCGTAATTATTTTACTAACGAGGTAACACCTGACAATAATCTTGAGGGTGTTTTCCACGGACTGCCTTCTTATCCATGCCTTTTGGGTTTATCGGCGCAGATGTTTGGATACAGGAACATGATGGTTATTAACCATTTTATTGTTCTTATTCAGGGAATTTTCCTTTCCTATCTTCTTAAGAATCTTCAGCAGAATAAGTTTATTACCTGGGCAGCTTTTGCGCTTTGTTCTATTTGTCCTGTGCTTATCTGGGTAAATAAATCTTCACTTACAGAGAATCTGTTTGTTCTCTATTTCTTTATGCTTTTTGCATTTCTTACGGATGAGAAGAATAAGCTTAAATATTTCCTGTTTTCTATCGCTTGTTGGGGAATCTGTTTTGTTCATCTGTCAGCATATGTTTATATGCCGTTCTTCGGATTTATTATTGCGTATGAAGCAATAAGGGTTCATAAGCCTGAGCCACTTGTCTGGGGACAGATTAATGGATTCGTATTTCTTTTATCTCATCTTTATGCTGAGATTTATGCAGTTGATTATACATACCATAATTATTCGATTTTGCTTGAAGAGATCTTCCATCCAAAGAATGGATATACTTTTGGTCTCTATTTGAGCCTTGGCGTAACAATTGCAATGATCGGTTTCGGATTTCTCTTGTTTGTGCCATGGGTTAGAAATAAGTTTGGTGTATTAATTAAGTCTGATGGATTTTCTAAGGCTGTAAGAATTGGCGTAATTCTTGTAATGCTCTTTGCTGTTTATAAGACTTTTAAATATTTTGTTCTTGGAAAGCAGACGTTGGGCCAGGCGATAACGTATTCAACTTTCTATGGAATTTCGATTCTTTCCGGAGTTGTATTGTTCCCAATCGCGCTTATTCTTGTACTTATAAGTATTGAGAAGATTCGTACAGACAGACTGTCTTTTGTTTTCGGAGCAGCATTTGTATATATGGTTGTAGCTCAGATTACTCTCTTCAGAGTTACTACAAGTTACTACTATTACTATGCGAGATATCTTTCACCGATTCTTTTTATCGTCGCAATTACTGCAATTGTATTTTTTCCTAAGTTTAAGGGAGCAGGTGTTATATTACCGGTATTAATGGTTTTGGGCACAGCTTATTTGTTCCCTTACTCTTGGTATCTTTCAAAAACTCAGGACGATACTGTTATTGAGTATGATGATCTTTTTGATATTGTGAGTGAGTTTAAGGAGTCTGATGCTGTAGTTGTTGACAGTGAACTTGCATCAACTTTTATGTTCCCGGTTAAGTTAATGACTAACGCTGATGTTTATGTTTTGACAGGTAACTCAGGTGATATGTTCAGGGTTTTAAATGAGCATTATGATGATGTGTATTTCGTTACTTATAACGAGAGAAGTAACATTGAACAGATTTCTGTTCGAACAATTGAGCAGTATCTTGATAATCAGCCATATAGAAGTGTTAAGCTTTTCCCACTTGATGATATATCGAAGACAGAGAGAAATGTCTTTGTATATAAGTACGACTGGAATGACGTTGTAGCAAATGTCATTAACAATACGAACAATGACTTTAATAACATGCATGAATCAAGAGTCTCTATTGATGACTTTATAATGCATGGAGGATTTCATCCTGATGATGTTACGGTTGTCTGGACTTCATCTGATACATCAAGTTTTTCATTCTATCTTCCAAATAATTTCAGATCAGAAGATATTGCAACACTTGTATTTACACAGGGAATACTTCCTGATTTTGTATTTGAGGAATACATTATCACTGTTGAAGTAAATGGCCAGCTGGTAGGCGACTTTGATATTTTCTCAAATCCTTACTGCATGTTAAGCCTCGAAGATGGTCTTGTTGCAGGCGAGTATAATACGATTACTATCTATAGTACCCCTTGGTGTCCACACGATTACGGAATGCCGGATACAAGAATTATTGGTGCAAGATTTGAGTATATTACTCTTGTAAATAATTAATTGTGATATAATTAGTCATCATTAAATTTAAAGGAGAGATTTATTATGGATATCAAGAATATGGCAGATAAGGCTGAGAAGGTTAAGGAGCAGGCTAGCGGCGTTATGGGTAGCGTTGCTGCAAATAAGGACGTTAAGAAGGCTGTTAACGGCGTTATTGGCGAAGTTGAGAAGAAGACAAAGATGGACCTTCCTGATGTTGATGGCATTAAGAAGATGCTTGACTAATTTTCTTTAGTGGAATAAAATTTCAATAGTTGTTTTTTTATAATTAAATATTAATCAAACCGTTGACGCGGAGATAACGGTGACGATGCTCCCACAGAGAGCCAGGGTTAGCTGAGAGCCTGGTGGAAAACAAATCATCAAATGGACCGCTGAGGGTACAGTCAAAGGATTTAATAATCTGAGTATTCTGTAACGTATGGCATACGTGAGTTGCCGGGGGTATGTTGGTATCCTGCTAAGTGCACCACATGGTGAATCAAGGTGGCACCACGGATTTATTCTATGAATTTATTCGTCCTTGACAGACAGATCGATAAGGTCAGTTTGTCAGGGACTTTTTTATTTTCAAAAAATCCCTATCCAACAAGACAAGCTGCAAGAAAGGGAAAAGACATGAAACTAAGACCAGAATTAAGCGAAGTTGAAGCTTACGCAAAGTCAGGAGAGTATAAGACAATTCCTGTTAGCACTACTATTCTTTCTGACATCAAGACTCCAATTGAAGTTTTGAAGATTTTAAAGAGTGTATCAAGTCATACATATATGCTTGAGTCCGTTGAGAATAATGAGAAGTGGGGACGCTACACATTCATGGGCTACGAGCCAAAGATGGAAATCACTTGCATGAATGGTGTCATGAAGGCAGGTAGCCTTACAGTAGAGACAAAAGATCCAGGCCAGTTCCTCCGCCAGATTATTGAGGATAATAAAAGCCCAAGACTTCCTTATCTTCCAACATTTACTGGTGGTCTCGTAGGATATTTTTCTTACGATTACATCAAGTACGCTGAGCCTTCTTTGAACTTGGACGCAGAGGATAACGAGAACTTTAAGGACGTTGAT
>JAZLLF010000056.1:0-29247 GCA_045598005.1 Saccharofermentans sp.
ATTGGTGGACGAAGACCTACTGGAGCCTTTGCCTCTTCCTTCTTCTCCTCAGCTGGCTTATTCTCCATAGCTTTTCTGGCTTCCTGCTGAGCCTTAGCTGCCTCAGCTCTCTCACGAGCATAATTAGCAGCTGGATTATTAATTACAGCCTGTGCGACATTACGAGGATTCTCATTAGTTCTGTTTGTTGATGCACCACTTGTTTCAGTTGCAATTGCAAGATTGCTTGACTTACCACGCATCATATGGTCAAGAAAGTTTGCCATTGTTCTAACTCCCGCTATAAATTATTTGTAAATAAATTATGACTAATATTATATATTATTACAAAAATATTACAAGAAAATCTGAGATTTGATATGCAAAAAATCCAAAAAAGTTCCTCAAAAAAGTCCCAAAACGTAAAATGATGCCCGCGTCGGCAGACATCATTTTACGTTTATGAAAGATGAATATGGACATTGGCGCAATTAAATCAGCTTAAACACAGCAGTATTTGCATATGTAAGCGGATCAGTATGCATAAAGAACACTCTGGAATCCAAAGGAGCATATAAAGTTTCCATTATTTCTCCATCGTATGGATTTACGATATTTGCAAGTGGCATACCTTCACCTACATCATCACCAACTTTTACAAGAGGTTCGAATATTCCTGATTTTGATGTTCGTACTGACACAAGTTCAGTATCTGTTATTACAGTAGATACAGAAGTTCTTCCACTTGACTGATACTTAACGATACCGTTAGCAGCAAGGAACTTCATAATGCTCAATACAGCCTGCCCTGCTGAACGACGATCAATCGTTGTAGTAGAAGTTGTATAGAAACTGAATGCCTGTGTCTCCCATACCTGCCAGTTGTAGTTAAGAGTCGCAGTATCGTATGGTCTTACCTTACGTGAAACAACATATGGCATCTCAAACTTCATTGCTTCTTCAACAGTACTATAGCCTTCATCCATCATGCGGACATGTGGAATGAACTCACCAGGCATATAGAAAGATGTGAACTGAATTCCGTACTTATAATCCTTTATCTCCTTAAACACACCATCAGCGATACGCTGTGTTGTCTCACCAAGATCATAGCCTGGGAACATTCTGTTGATATCAGTATTATCAATTGGCCAGAAACGCTTCTGGATATTGATTGAATATGGATTGCAGCTAGGAATAATAAGAATCTTATGACCTGGGGCAATTCTTCCCTCGTCCTCAAGCTGCTTAAACTTCTTTACAAGCTGAGAGCAGCAGTAGAGCTGCTGAATCTCATTTCCTCGCATTGTACCTACGATACAAACGCTCTTCTTACCCTTACCAAACTCGTAACCTGTAACACGAAGACTGTCACGATAAAGACCCTTAAGTTCGTATACGATTCTCTTTTTCATTATGCGTATACCTCCTTGCGAAGTAGTCTTCCCACAAGAGAGCCTTCATCTACAATTGGATACTCTCTGATTGTAAATAAGATTCCATCAATAGGAGCCTTAACTTCCTCTAGTACTTCACCTGACAATGGATTAATTATCTCTCCAATAAGATCTCCTGTCTTAAGTTCCTCCCAGTGATTTACACGTGGTACAAAAAGACCTCCGATACCTGCATTAAGATAACTTACGTCCTCGTAATCCTTCGAAATAATAGGCTTTCTAACTTCACTAACTTCGCCTTCCCAGATTCCAAGTTCCTTCATAAGGCTGAAGATTCCATCTACCATCTGATCGCCATAACTCTTCGTAATACGCATACCAACACCCATCTCAACTACAAGACATGGTGTACCAGTGCTGTTAAGGCTGTACGCGAAAGTTGACTCAAGAACTGTACTTGCTCCATGAACCCAGACAAAGTCAACATTTGACTTTTCTGCAAATGGAACAAGAATATCTTCGTGGAGTTCATTAATACGAATCTGTGGAATCTCAGTCAAATAAATATTGCTTGCATGAATATCTACAACAAGATCAGAACCAGATACATCCTTAATAATTTCAGCTGCAAGATACTCTGTCATGTTTCCTTCAATGTTACCTGGAAACAAGCGGTTCATATCGAGATCAAATGCAGGAATTCCTCTTGTAATAGAGTCAATACCAAGTGGATTCATTGCTGGATAAACATCAACGATACCCTTGAGTTTATCCATGTTTTTACGAATTCTTCTAATAACTTCATAACAGACATACTGGCCTTCGAGTTCGTCACCGTGAATACCTGTTACGACGCTAATTCTTTTCAAACCTTTTGTTCTGCCCTGTGGCTGAAGTCGTTGCTTCTTAATCATAAGCGACTCGTCAACCGGAAGAGCAACCGACGCTACTAACTTAATCATCTTTCATCTTTCTCCTGTATTTATATTTCTTCTGCATTCACCTTAATTGTCTGCGTATGAAGACCGCCTCCATGCATTATTCCGCGGTTAATCATACAGTCGTGAGCATCTCGTCCGACACCGAGTTTAATATGCTCATCGAAAACTCTTTTATTATTGGTAGGATCAAATCCATACCATTTACCATCACTCAGGATTTCAACCCAGGCGTGACTTGCACCTTCACCAACGATAAGACCAGTAACATATCTTGAAGCGATACCAGATAGATGCATCAGTGATATGTAGATATGTGCAAAGTCCTGACATACTCCGTATCCCTGAAGGAACGCTTCTTCACAGGTCGTATATATGGATGTTGTATTTGATCTGTATTCGTAATCTTCGTGAAGGCGATTCATAATGTATTCAGCCTTCATAACTATCGACATATCATCTTTAAGTTCAAGACTCTCGTAATACTTCTTTATTCCTTCGCCAGGAACATTAAGTCCGTGAGGATGTTTAAACACCATCGAAATGTTATCGTCTTCAGCCTCATCGTACTCACAAAGACCAACATCACATTTACCAACTATGTGGTAATAAAACTGCTTATGTGGCTGTTCGTTTCTGCCATATATCTGACAGTTTTTAATGCCGTCATAACCTATGGCATATTTGCTCGGAGGAGATAAAGTAATTTCCATATCGTATGGAATCTGTCTTTTATTCTCCTTTGGCAAACATTTAATCGTGTAATTACAAGTCGACACCGCTTCTTCATAATCGATCTGCATGTAATAATCGAACTGTAACTTCTTCATATGAATCTCCAATCAAAAGATTGCTTCAACTTCGCTTACGATGCCGTAGTAATCAATCTCATCTTTTGCAATGAGTTCATTTATTTTTGAAAGTTTCTCTTCGTTATATTCAAGACCAGAATTCTTTACACGTGGAATCATTCTGTGAACCTCACGAACGAGTTCCTGTTTTGGAACTCCAAGTCTTGCATACATATCGATTCGTTCGATTCTCTTACCTGCCTTAATGATGTTTCTGACATTCTCGCTGTCAATCTGATCATCTACGATTCCATAAAACGCAAGAAGATTATCTGCAACCTTTTGAAGTTCAATAAGTGGTGCTGCACTTGTGGAAGCCTTATTAATCTCATATAAAGCCAGCTGGATGTATGCCAGAGTCTCTGAGCCAATGCTTTCGCGAAGTGTAATTGCGTTATCGTATGCACGATTGAGATTACTTATAATCGAATCAGGATTTGATGGATCAAAAGGATATCTTTTAAGGAAATCCTCCCTGTTCTCATAGATATTTGGAATATCAATATCCTTACAAAAATCAACATAGTTATCGATAATCTTATCGATCATAGTGTCGAAGTTTCTGAAGTAAATCTTAAGAGTTGTATAAACTCTGTCTGTGTATCTGCCAAGCCAGTAAAGGCGGTCAGCCTGCTCTATCGAGATAATACCCATGTATCTTTAAAACCTCCTCCTTGAGATGAATTAACAATGAATGAATCTGGATTTCGTGAAAATCTTGTAAGGCCGCTCTTCCATACAAGTGGCTCATCCGCCATAAGTACAAAAGCTCTTAAATCAGCCTTACGAGGAACCTGCTCACCGTTATCGATGATGTCCAAATCCTGGAAATCGATTACTTCCTGAGCAATGAATCTTCTTGGCTCATTTTTAAGAAGCTCCAAGAAGTCAGCCTTCTCTTTACTTGTCATCTTGTTTCCGAAGACAACTCCGTAGCCACCTGCTTCAGCAACATCCTTAAGAACGAGATTATCGAAATTCTCGATAACGTACTTATAGTCATCCTCATAAAATGGAAGGTATGTTGGAGCATTCATAAGAATTGGCTCTTCACCAAGGTAATACTTAATCATCTTAGGAACGAAGTAGTAAATTCCCTTATCATCAGCAACACCGTTTCCAGGTGCATTCAAAAGAGCAACATTACCCTTACGGAAGACATCGTAAATATGTGAAATACCGATAAGTGACTCAGGATTAAAATTCATTGGATCCAAGTACTCGTCTGAGATTCTTCTATAAACTGCACCTACTCTTTCGAGAGCGCCGCTTGCAGTAATGAAGTAGAGTTTATCGTCCTTTACTACAAGTTCTGAACCATTTACAAGATGTGCTCCTGTCTGCTCTGCAAGGTAACTATGCTCGAAATAAGCTGCGTTATATCTTCCCGGAGTAAGAATCACTGTATGACCACCAACGTTAACGTTATCCATGGTTCTTCTTAATAGTTCTGCATAGTTACGGTTATCTGCAATTTTTAAGTCCTGGAAAGTTGAAGGCGAAGATCTTCTACAGAGTTCTCTTGCAATCATTGGATAAGAGGCACCAGATGGAACTCGTAAGTTATCCTCAAGAATGTACCAGTTATTATCCTTACCCTTTACAAGATCGATACCTGAAATATGTGAGTAAATATCCTTAACTGGAGATACACCTTCACACTCGAGCATATATCCACTTGAAGCGAAAATAAAATCTTCTGGAATAACTCCATCCTTAACAATCTGCTTTTTACTATAAATATCCTTAAGGAACAAATTCAAAGCAACAACTCGCTGCTTTAATCCCTTTTCAAGATAATCAAATTCATCAGCCTCAATTACTCTTGGAATAGCATCAAAAGGAAAAAGCTGCTCATGAAATGTATTATTTTTATAGATACCGAACTTTACTCCGTATCTTGCAAGAAGTTCGTTCACCGTATCAGTGTGTTCAAGAAGTTTTAAATTATCCAATGTTCTCACTCCTTTTTGTAAAAAAACAGGCGCCCGGTATCACTACCGAACGCCATTGTTCTTTTACGTATTTATTTGTGCTAAAAAACAAAAGGAGCTCACTTCGTCTGAAGTGAACTCCTTTGTTCTTATGAACTGATATTACTACTATTTTTTTCTTTTTCAATAGAATCAGACGAATATCAAAACAGTTTGATTTTAATGGCAAAATTAGTTACTAATTTTTTCTATAAATGAACGGCTCGTATAATTTACGGACTTTTTTTACTACAACATTCGCATCATTTTCTCTTATAAGAATGTCATACTGACCCTCAATAGTTCCGAATGTAACTGTTCTTTTAAGTCCTGTAATCTCCTTAAGTTTCTGAAGCATATGTTCCTTGTTGGCATTACTGTTATAAATCTTGATATAGGAATATCCAGGAAAGTCATCTGACTCATAAGTAATTATTCTAAGTGTGTCACCGTAACATTCATAAAGGAGATCATCGTAGAACTTTCTTATCTTCTCACTCTTATCAAGAAGCATAAAATAAATTACTTCCTCATTATTAGGGAGCGGCCTTTTAATATAATTACGGTAAGGAGAAATCTTAAGGTTATTTACAAGATTTGTATTTATTTCATCTTCGGTATCGCCGTAATAGATAACCAAGACATCGTCGATAATTACATTGGCGTACCAGCAAATATCAGAATCTATAATTTTCTCCATTAATTTCTGCGAAGAAACAGGATCAATTCCATACTTAATAAGATAAGAATTCTTCTTTGTATCGTAAAGAACTGCTCCATCCATGGCAATTACTGGAAGTTTCAGTTTAATATCTCTCATTGGCTCAAGAAGCGACGCTGGGGTTCTGATAGTAGAAATAGTGAACTTAAGGCCGCTCTCGATCATGCGGTTAAGTTCAACCTTGCTAAATGGACTTAGCATCTCATCCTTATCAAGAAGCGTATCATCAAGACCTGAAACAAATAATGTTTCCCTGTCAGGATTAATACAGATTCTTATGTCGTTTATGGCAATACCAATTGCAATACCAATCATGGTATCAAGGAATCTGTTCCATACAAATAAGAATGGAGATGCATCACTTATGTGATTTACAACAATACTTAAAAACACAACGCATGAAAAATAAGATGCCTGCTTTTTATTAAGTACTACTGTTGTATAAAGAACAAAAATCAGGAACAGCGAGACCATTATTGTCTCAAGAAGAACTGGATTAATCTCTTTTATTAATACTGGAAACCATAGCAGATATATAAGTCCGTAGATGGCACCAACAATCGTACCAATTATTCTTTGAATGGCATTCTTTTTGGTGTTACTTCGATACATCTGAATACACCAAAGCGCAGCGAGTTGGGAATAGAAAACTATTCCCGCGTCGCCGCGCAATAAATTTACAAGGTAGCAGACTGCTATAGCAATTCCTGATTTAATTATTCGCATCCCAATTCCAGGGAATTTATATTTTTTAAATTTATCAGATTGTCTTTTCAAGTGTCTCACGAATAGCCTTTATAAAGTTCTCACTGTTTAATACAGTAACGTCTTTGATATCAGTAATAAGTGCAAGGTCCTTTGTCATCTTGCCTGATTCAATAGTCTTAAGCGTTGCGCTTTCGAGCTTATCTGCAAAAGAGCAAAGTTCAGGAATTGAGTCAAGCTCACCTCTTTTTCTTAATGCACCTGTCCATGCAAAGATAGTTGCAACAGAGTTTGTAGATGTCTCCTCGCCCTTAAGGTGCTTATAGTAATGTCTCTGTACTGTGCCGTGTGCTGCTTCATACTCGTAAACGCCAGTTGGAGATACAAGCACAGATGTCATCATTGCAAGTGAACCACATGCTGAAGATACCATGTCACTCATAACATCACCGTCATAGTTCTTGCAGGCCCAGATAAAGCCACCCTTCGCCTTCATCACACGTGCTACAGCATCATCGATAAGTGTATAGAAGTATTCAATACCAGCAGCATCAAACTTCTCCTTATACTCTGCGTCGAAAATCTCTTGGAAAATATCCTTAAATCGATGGTCATAAATCTTTGAAATAGTATCCTTTGTTGCAAACCATACATCCTGCTTTGTATCAAGCGCATAGTTAAAGCATGATCTTGCAAAACTCTCGATAGACTTATCCTTGTTATGGATTCCCTGAATAATTCCAGCTTCTTCAAAGTCCATAATTGTCTTTCTAATGACAGTTCCATCTACACCTGTAAATACGAGTTCTGCCTTACCTGCTCCTGGAACCTTAATCTCAGTATTTTTATAAACATCACCATATGCGTGACGTGCAAGAGTAATTGGCTTCTCCCAGTTCTTTACACATGGATCAATACCCTTAACCTTAATTGGAGCTCTGAATACTGTTCCATCAAGCATTGCACGAATTGTACCGTTTGGAGACTTCCACATTTCCTTAAGATCATACTCTGTCATACGTGCAGCATTTGGAGTTATTGTTGCGCACTTAACAGCAACACCATACTTCATTGTTGCTTCAGCAGAATCAACCGTTACCTGGTCATTTGTCTCATTACGGTACTCAAGTCCCAAATCGTAATACTCTGTCTTAAGATCAATAAAAGGAATCAGAAGTTCATCCTTAATAATCTGCCAGAGAACTCTTGTCATCTCGTCGCCATCCATCTCTACAAGAGGTGTTGTCATCTTAATCTTTGCCATATGTATATCTCCTTTTATAAATCATCTTTCTTCGATTGCAGGGCACTCAACATGATGTCCTACATACTTGTATGCTGGTCTTATAATCTTGTTACCGTTAAGGATTTCTTCAAGTCTGTGAGCACACCATCCTGGTATTCTCGAAATAGCAAATATCGGTGTAAATAACTCCTCAGGAATTCCAAGCATCGTATAAACAAATCCGCTGTAGAAATCAACGTTTGCACATACGTTTTTCTGTACATTACGTCTTTCCATAATGAGTTTTGAAGCGATACCTTCTACTCTGTTATAAAGTTCAAACTCCTTACTCATACCCTTCTCTTCAGCAAGGCTTCTTGCAAACTTCTTAAGGATTACCTCACGAGGATCTGAAAGAGTGTATACGGCATGTCCCATACCATAGATAAGTCCAGATTTATCGAATGCTTCCTTGTTAAGAATTCTTATGAGATACTCTGAAATCTCATCTTCATTTTCCCAGTCAGAAATATTCTTCTTGATGTCTTCAAACATATTCTGAACTTTAAGATTTGCGCCACCGTGTCTTGGACCCTTAAGCGAACCAATAGATGCAGATACAGATGAATATGTATCTGTTCCTGAAGATGTAACAACATGAGTTGTAAATGTTGAGTTATTACCACCGCCATGCTCTGCATGAAGTATAAGAGCAATATCAAGAACCTTCGCTTCAAGTTCTGTATATTTTCCATCAGGTCTCATCATGTAAAGGATATTTTCAGCAAGTGACAGACCCTTCTTTGGATTACGAATAAGAAGCGTCTCATCCATGCGGAAATGGCAGTAAGACTTATAAGAATAAACTGCAAGAAGTGGAAGTTTATTAATAAGTTCAAGCGACTGTCTTAGTACATTTTCAGGTGTCACACCATCTGGATCTGAATCGTATGTATAGAGAGTAAGGACACATCTTTGAAGTGCATTCATAATATTTCCGTTAGAAGCCTTCATAACAACATCTCTTATGAATCTGTTATTAAGTGTCTGCATCTCACCCATTGCATCAATGAATAATTCAAGTTCTTTTTGAGTAGGAAGTTTACCGAAAAGCAAGAGATAAATTACCTCTTCAAATCCGAACTTTCTTCCAT
The DNA here is from genome assembly GCA_045598005.1 of Saccharofermentans sp. GTDB lineage: Bacteria > Bacillota > Clostridia > Saccharofermentanales > Saccharofermentanaceae > Saccharofermentans. The sequence goes on from JAZLLF010000056.1 coordinate 8,944, forward strand.
TAAGTCCCTCAATAAGAGTACTTACATCACATCCCTGATAGTAAAGATGACCTTCAGAAGGAACTCTTTCTCCATCAACTTCAGTAAAAGCAACTACATCAGAAATCTCAGTAAGACCTGTAAGAACGCCCTTACCATTAGAGTCTCTAAGTCCTCTTTTTACATCGTACTTAGTATATAGATCCTTATCAATTCGATGGTTTTTAAGAAGTTCACTGCTAAATACATTCATAGACTGTGATAAATCACCCATCTCATCTATTGTTGGCATCTCGTGAAACGTCTTAAGATCATCATCAAAGTGTTCAACCATCTAACATACCTCCTTTTTCCTATATAAAGACAAGGGCGCACGGATACATAAATATCCGAACGCCCTTGTTCACGACACTTCAAACAAATCAAAAGGAGCTCACATTAACGTGAACTCCTTTGTTCCTTGTTTTGCACTATGATACTACTGTTATTCACTTTTTCAAGTGAATTTGGTGATTATCAAGTCAATTTGATTTTGGAATCAACAAACGTGAAAAAATTATGCCTTTTTTGCCTTTGTTGTCTTCTCAGCCTTTGGAGCTGCTGTCTTCTTAGTAGCAACCTTCTTCTCTGCCTTAGGTGCAGCTGGCTTCTTTGCAGCTGGCTTCTTAGCAGCAGCCTTCTTAGCTGGAGCCTTCTTTGCTGAAAGTGACTTAAGAAGAAGCGCCTTACCAAGGTCACCCTCTGCCTTAATCTTACCTGAGAAATAAGCAGCTTCCATTCCAAGTGAACCGTCAGCCATCTTAATAAGTGTCTCAGCGTCTGTTGTTACGATTGCATCTCTATCGTAGTACTCGTATGGCTCTACATAAACCTGGCCATCCTTAATCTCAAGATAGAAAATACCAGAAGCATCACCAGTTACGTTGAACTGAATTGCTACATGCTCCTTAATATTTGAAGCATCCTTAGTACAATAAGAATCCTTTGCAATCTTTACTAACTCTTCGTATGTCATTTTTATACTCCTCCAGATGTAAAAATCTTTTTACGTGGCTTCATTTTACAAAACCATATTTTCTAATTCAACGCATCGGAGTTTCACAAAATATACGAATATATTGCTTCTATTTAAGAGTTAATTAGAAGCACTACATAACAGTAATTTGCTCAAAATCATAAAAACTATTGCCAATTTGTGTGGAAAGACACATCTGGATCCTTATCAATTCTCTTATAAGTATGTGCACCAAAATAGTCTCTCTGACCCTGCAAAAGATTTGCCGAAACAGTCTTTGTTGTATAACCATCGTAGAAAGATAAAGCAGCAAACATAGAAGGCATTGGAATTCCGTTTAATGCAGAGGATGAAACAACCTTACGAAGTTCCTTGATATTCTTCTTAACTTCGCTCATAAAGTAGTCATCCATCATAAGATTATTAAGGTCAGGATTCTTATCAAATGCTTCCTTTATTCTTCCTAAGAATCTGCTTCTGATAATGCAGCCTCCACGCCACATAAGAGCAATTCCACCATAATTTAAATTCCAGCCAAGAGTATTCGCAGAGCTTCTCATAAGCATATAGCCCTGTGTATAAGAAATTATCTTTCCAACATAAAGTGCTTTTTCCAAAGCATCGATATATGCCTGTCTCTCTTCTTTATTAACATCAGACAAAACTGGCTTAACATCGCTATAGAGTTTATCTGCAAGAACACGCTCTGCTTTCAAAGAAGAAAGACATCTTGCAAATACAGCTTCACTTATAAGTGTAAGTGGAATTCCTTCTTCAAGAGAAGTTACAGAAGTCCACATCCCTGTTCCCTTCTGTCCTGCTGAATCAAGAATAATATCGATTGTATATCTTCCGTCATCTTCCTTATGCTTTACGATTTTTGAAGTAATCTCAATGAGGTAACTTTCAAGATCGCCTTTGTTCCACTTCTCGAAAACTTCAGAAATCTCTTCGTTAGTCATCTTAAGATAGTCACGCATAAACTGATAACATTCACAGATAAGCTGCATGTCACCATACTCGATACCATTATGAACCATCTTAACAAAGTGTCCTGCGCCATCTTCTCCAACCCAGCCACAGCATGGTTCACCATTATCAAGATGCGCACAGATACTTGTAAAGATATCCTTCACATAAGGCCATGCTTCATAAGAACCACCAGGCATCATGGAAGGTCCCTTAAGAGCACCCTCTTCTCCACCGGAAACGCCTGTACCGATATAACGAATTCCCTTACTTTTAAGTTCACCTGTTCTTCTTGTTGTATCAGTATATTTAGAATTTCCACCATCGATAATGATGTCGCCTTCATCAAGAAGCGGAACAATCTTATTAATCATCTCATCGACTGCTGAACCAGCCTTAATCATCATAAAAACACGTCTTGGTTTATTAAGACTATCGAGGAATTCCTTTAAATCCCAATAAGCAGTAATGGAGGAATTATTTGCACCTGCTCCTGCTACAAACTTATCTGTAAACTCACTAAATGCGTCATAAGCTGACACCTTAAATCCCTTGGATGCCATGTTAAGAGCAAGATTACTGCCCATTACTGATAATCCAACCATTCCAATATCTGAACCCATATCAATTCTCCTTAATTAGCGCTGAACTCTGGCATTACCAGCGTATATATCTTTAATCTGCTTTACATCTACTGGCTCTGCATAATCATTGAGACTGCCTGTAACAAGAACACCACATCCCCATCCAAACTGCAAAGTCTCTTCAGGTGCAAAGCCCTTAAGAACTCCGTACAAAAGGCCACCTGTAAATGCGTCTCCGCCTCCGATACGATCCATGATATCAATCTCGCGAGGGTTAATTGCGTGAAGTTCATCCTCGTAAAGCATAATTGCTCCCCATAAATGCTTGTTAGCAGAAATTACTTCTCTTAAAGTAGTAGCGAAAAGCTTAACCTCAGGATACTTCTTCTTTGCTTCCTTAATCATTAACTCAAAGGAACCTACCTGACCTTCGAGATTAGTTAAATCAGAAGGACCCTTAATTCCAAGACACATCTGATAATCTTCTTCGTTACCAATAAGAATATCAGCAAGAGAAGTGAGTTCATCAAATACTCTGCTTAATTCTTCTTCGCGGCCAAGCCAGAAACTCTTGCGGAAATTCAAATCAAAACTTATAAGTGTGCCATTTTCTTTTGCAGCATGAGCTACCTTAAGGCACGCCTTTGCTGTATCAGGGCTCATTGATGCAATAAGACCTGACAGATGAAGAATTGCAGCGCCATCTTCCTTAAATACTTTTACAAGATCATAATCATCGCTATTAAGAAATCTTCCAACTTCACCTGCTCTGTCGTTCCATACGCGTGGAGCACGAAGGCCGAATCCCTGATCTGCAATATTAAACTGATGTCTTACGCCCCATGGGCCATCAGGTTCTACTTCCTGACCCATGTAATCGATATTACGCTTTCGAAGTTCTGCCCTAATATAATCAGCAATAGGACTTCCCTTTACAAACTTTGTAAGCGCAAGGCACTTCTCTCCAAGGCTTGAAGAAACGTTCAAAACATTAGTCTCAGCACTTGTGGACTGCATTCTGAATATATTTCCACTTTGAACATTCATCCTGTTTTCCGGAGTAATTCTGACACCCATACTCGTAAGACAAACAAGCGAATATTTATAATCGTCTCTGGTTCTTAACATAACTCATCAATCCTCCAAATAAGATTTTGAGCTTATTCCCCGCAAAAAGAATAGAACTATCAACTTAAGAAAAATCACATACCACGGCAGGAACTACAAAGTACTGCACATGCAATCATTACTACAACCGTAACAATAACCATGATAATTGCAAAGCTTATGTAGACCCACATCAGAACTTTAAGAAAAACATTCTTCGGAAATTTAACTCGTCCAATGATCATCAAAACAACACCTGTCAATGGAACCAACAAATTCACTGAATAGAATAAATTACGAATCACGTCAGGAAGGTATTCTCCTAATACTTCCGTAAAAACTACACTTGCTGGAAAGGCCAAAACAAGCACAAGCGATATTACAGCGTAAATATTACCTGTCTTATTGTCATCCGAAGAAGCCTGATTATCAGAACTTATTGGTGGAACGTATTCATATGATGGTGGAACCACCGGTGCACTATATGTAGCAGGAACTGCTGCTTTCACTGGAGCTGGGTTAGCAGTAGCTGTTGGAGTAGCTGGAACAGCAGGAATTACTGGTGCAGGAAGCGGTTCTACATTCTTAATGCTGCTTCCAGAAGTTGGAGCATCATTAATTGGATCAATCAGTGGAACAATAACTGGTTTACTGGCTTCTTCTGCTTCAGAAGATTCTTCAGTCTTTTCAGCTTCAGATGATTCCTCTGGTTCAGAAGTATCTTCTGGCTTTTCAGTTTCAGCTACTTCCTCAGCCACAGTTTTCTCTTCAGTTTCAACTACGCTGCTATCTTCTTTTGTTTCCTCTGAAGAAATTTTCTCACTTAAAGATGCATCATTTGATGGAGTTAAATCATCAAAACATGTTCCACAGTTAGTGCAGAACTTATTACTTTCTAAAAGTTTAAAACCGCAATTAACACAAAACTTGTTCATCCCTGTCTCCTAATCCAAATTATTCACTTTAAGATTATACAATACTATTCGAGCCACCAACAAACGGGAAAGATTTCTATTACTTCCTTCCCTTAAAAGCCTGATACAATGCATAAGAACTTAAAGTAAATCCATCGTCAATTTTACCCTCTTTGATCCATTCACTCATTTCATCAGGTGTAAGTAAAACTGAATTTAATATGCCTTCGTGACCTTCGTTTGTTTTAAATGAATCAACCTCTACAAGAAATACTGCAGCCTTCGTGCTGGTTAATCCGCTGTCTGGAGATACCATACCAAGGAAATCCGGCTTCTTTGTAATTACAGCATTTATTTCCTCAGATAATTCCCTGACTGCATTATCTTCAAGAGTCCCTTCCTTTTCGGAAAAGCCTCGTGGGAAACTATACTGTTCTTCTCTGATTGAATGTCTGTACTGATTCAGTAAAACAAACTTCCCATCATGCATGGCAACTGTAACGACACCAGCTTTTTCTGAAGATGGAACAACACGGTCATATGTGAAATAACCATTTTTACTTCCAGCAACTGGATCAACTACAAAAGTGTTATATTTGCTCTTATAAGGAATTCCAAACTTCACATTGTAAAGTTCTTCAATTCGCATCAGCTCACGGATTACTTCAGGATCGTTTACATTAGCGATTGGATAAACATCAGATTCCAAAACAAGATTTGAACCATTCGCTTTACCAGAAGAAAGCCACTTACGATAACGAATTATTTCCTTGGATTCATAAAGATCAATTGGCTTTTCACTGTTGCGCTTTTCAGATGATTTCTCATCAGCTTTAAAGTCATTTGAGTATGGCTTTGACTTCTTAAAAATCATCGAGAATGCATCTGAAATAATCTCGATAAAACTATTAACTACTTCTGACAGTGACAAAAACCATGGAAACTTTTTTGAAATCAAATCAGAAACAAACTCACCAAGGCAAAGGAAAATAAACGCCTGAAGCGTAAATCCAATTACTGCTTTTGTAGATTCAATAAAAGAGAAATCCTGAGCAACAAGGTTCTGACCAACCTCTTCCATTAATGCAAGAATCATAATAATCAGCATACATATAAGAAGTGAGCCAAGACGAGAGAAAAGATTTCTTGCAATGCTTTTATTCAGAGATTTTCTCTGATTATCAATTCCATACTCATAACGGTATACTTCATCTGACTTCACGGCATAATCAGATTTAAGATAATCAACCACACGAACTGCCTTTGAAAAATCAGGAATCTTATCAACCTGAACAAACTCTAAAAAATCGTTTGTTTCTTCCTGCAAAAACTTCATGTCGGAATCTTTTCCATCTTTCCAGAGCTGCTTTAATCTTAAGAAAAAATCAGCCTCAAAAGTAGGATAAGTGCCAGAATCTTTAATAAGTTCATCGTAATCGTAATGCTTTGAAGTATTGCAGATACTGATTTCACTTGCATAGTTATAACAAAGATTAATAATTGCTTCACTGTAACGGTAAGAATCAATAAGACTTATATCAGAAGTCTTTAAAGACAAATCTCTTAGTTCTCTTAAATAAACAGATCTTGAATTATTGCCAAAGCATGAAAGAGAATTAATTACAGCAACTGAACTGTTCCATAATTCGGAATTCTCTTCACTCTTAAAAGTTAAAACCAGCTTTAAAATTCTCTTAAAATCCTGGCCGCTATATTCACTTCTGTCTCTTGGAGGAATATAGATATCATGCATGGTACTTAATCGAAGTACTACAGATAAAAACCAGTACAGATTCTCGAGAGTATTACGCAAGTTTTCTATGCTATCTTCTGATTCGTGAATAATACCATCATTTACTTCAACAAAAAGCTCGCGAACTTTCTCTTCACTTTGAAACTTATAGTAACGATATATCTCAGACAAATCAGAATATAAAAGGCTTCTTTTTACGAGCGCACAAAGTCTTCTCTGACTGTACTTAAGAGGAAGTGCAGAATAAATAAACTTGTTATCGTCATTATCTATTGAATTTAAAATGTAGTGGACAATTGTACGGAGATTACCAAACTGAGAAATGCGAAGAGCTCCCCTTTCGAAGAGCTGAATTAAATTCTCATAGTATTCCTGTATATCAATAAGACTGAAAAAGCCTCTTGAATCAACAAGCTGGTTATACGTCATAACGACAACATTGCCGTTGGTTACAATCTCATCGTAAAGGGCTCTCTGGCCTTCAATAATCTCTTCATCCGTTTTACGAACAGAATCAAGTTCAAACAAATACACGTACTTATTCATAAATGCCAAGTCCCTTTACTTCTGTCTCTTACACAATCTGAAGAAGATAGAACTTAAGATAATCAGTCTCAGGAATTGCCATTGAAACAGGGTGATCCGGAGCTGCTCTTCTCTCTTCAATAAGTCTTAAAGTAACACCCGCATCTCTTGCTGCTTCCAAAAGCATCTTACGGAAAAGCTCATTAGGCATAAAGTGAGAGCAGGATGCTGTTGCAAGATATCCGCCTCTTGGGAGCATCTTCATGGCTCTGTAATTAATCTCCTTATAGCCACGCTTTGCATTATCTGTAGTCTTGCGGCTCTTTGTAAATGCAGGTGGATCAAGAATAATAAAGTTATAGTCTGCATGTTCTTCAGTAAGCTTTGGAAGCAAATCAAATACATCAGCGCAGATAAAATCCATTCTGTCATCAAGACCATTATCACGTGCATTCTTTGCTGCCATATCAACTGCAGTCTGAGATACATCAACAGCAGTTACATGAGCGGCTCCTCCCTTTGCTGCATTAAGTGCAAAAGAACCGGTATGAGTAAAACAGTCAAGAACCTTCATGCCCTTGGCAAGTCTTGCAACTGCCTGACGATTATATTTCTGATCAAGGAAGAAACCAGTCTTCTGACCATTCTCTACATCAACAAAATAGTTAATGCCATTCTCACAAATCTTAACTTCAGGAGACTCTGGAACGCCTACAAAATCAGCCTTATACCAGCCCTTATTAAGTGGAAGTCCCTCAAGTTCTCTTATCTTGGCTTCGTTACGCTCGTAGATACCTCTCACAATAACGCCGTCTTCCTTAAGGCAGTCAACAAGAGCCTTATAGATAACGTCCTTAACCATCTCTGTGCCGTAAGACAAAACCTCAGCCGAAAGAATATCCTCGTAACGGTCTACTGTAAGTCCAGGAATACCATCTGCTTCACCAAAGATAAGTCTTGAACAGCAGTAGTCCTCCTGCATAACAGTCTTACGCATCTCAAGAGCATACTTTACGCGGCGCTGCCAGAAAGACTCGCCGAAAGTTTCATTTGCATTCTGAGCAAGAACTCGAATTCGGATTTTACTATTCTTACTTAAAAAGCCTGTTCCAAGATATCTTCCCTTTGAAGATAAAACATCAACAAGACTTCCGTTATCTACCTTATCTTCCTCGAAAGAAGTAATCTCATCAGCGTACACCCATGGATGACCCTTCTTAAGTGACGCTTCAGCCTTAGGAGTTACAGTTGCCTTTGGAAATTTACGTTCCTGCTTCATATATTCATTCACCTTATTTTTAAAATTATATAAGGAAGTTTACCACTAAAAGCACTATTCTCCTACATTAGAAGAACCAACAATATTATTAATCCAAAGTCCGCTTCTTACCATGAAGTAACCTGTTACACATTTAATAAGCTCAGCATAAACAACAATCGCAATAATCAGGTGATTTTCCATATGCGAATAACGAGTAAGAACAAATGCCAGAGGAATTTGAATTATCCAGGTAAAAATAAAGTCAAAAAGGAAAGTAATTCCAGTTTTTCCTCCTGATCTTAATGTGAAATAACAGGCATTTGTATACGCCCAAAGTGGCGAAGCAATGGCCTGAATAATAATTATGTAAGTTGCGAGGTTTCTTATTTCGAAAGAAGTATTATATGCCATTGGAAACACAAACGAGAGCGGAATAAGAAGTAAACCTGCAATCGCAGATGCAAATACACTGAACTTTATAAGGCTGTGCGCTTCTCTTTCGGCCTTCTTAAGATCGCCTGAGCCAAGTGTTGCACCTATGATAATTCCTACTGCAGCACCGAGCTGAATATAAACTACATTTGTAAGATTTGTTACTGTGGTTGCTATATTTCTGGCAGCAACTACGGATAAACCAAGTACAGAATAGCACTGTGCTATAACAGACATTCCAAATGCCCATAAGAACTCATTTATAAGAAGAGGTGTTCCCTTTACTGTAATTTTCCATGCAAGATCCTTTGGAAGTTTAAGGCTTCTATAAAGGCCCTTAATGTACTTATTACGCTCATGATGAGTATGGGCCCAGATAATTACTATCAGTGCCTCCATAAGTTTTGCAATTACAGTCGCAATAGCTGCTCCCCTGACGCCAAGCATAGGGAATCCAAACTTACCAAAGATAAGCGAATAATCAAGAAATAAATTAACGCCAATTGCTGCAAGAGAAGCATACATTGGAATTCTGGTCTCACCGCATTCACGAACTACGCTTGAATAAGCCTGACCAAATCCAAACGGAATAAGACACCATGTCATTATCCTAAGATAAGAAAGGCCGTACTTTAAAGTCTCAGCTACAAGTTCCGGGCTGTCGTCTTTACTTATATAAAGCGAGATTAATGGTTCACCAAGGAATGTAAAAACAGCCATGGCAAGTAAAGTTACTATCGTTACAAGAATCACTCGATATCTGACTGTATATTTCTGTCCCTCGTGATCGCCTTTACCAAAGAACTGAGCACCAAATATTCCGGCACCTGAAAGTCCGCCAAAAATCGTAATATTGAAAACAAAAATAAGCTGATTTGCAATTGATACACCGCTCATTTCAGGCGTACCAATTCTACCTACCATAATATTGTCAAGCATGCTGACAAAATTAGTGATAAGGTTTTGAAGAATCATTGGAACTGCAAGATTAAGAGTGTGCCTGTAAAGCGCTTTACTTTCGCTACTTAATTTAAACATGAATACCTTTCATTAGTAGTATCTTGCACCAAGGAAAGCATCAGATGCCGTAATAATGCACATTGCAACGTACAAAAGCAAAAGACACGCAATTACAATATAATCTGCCTTTTTAAATCTGACGCCTCTTCTATAAGCAAGATAAGATACATACAAAGAACCAGCATATATAGGAAGAACAATAAAGCTTGCTCCACTAAATGCAAACGAAGCAAAAACATATGGAATCAGCACTTTATAACCGAACCATGAATCTGAGATTCCCTGAACTTTTGAAGCATCGCGCTTTGAGGAAAAATAGATTCCAAGCATCGCACATACGATAGCGACAATTACCCAGATAACAAGTGAAACAAACTCCCTCTTTGGGAACTCAAGATTCACCATATTCATGTAACCACCATGGTCTTTAAGCATTACATGATTAAAGAAATATGGGAATTCAGAAAGACTATTTACAATACCAATGGAACCAATAACTTCAGAAGCACCATTATAGTAATCATATGCATTTCCTGAAAGCGAATAAATAAATCTTGCAACTGAACTAATTAAAGCCTCAGGCACGAAGAATACATACATAAACACAAAAAGGATGCCGTCAACAGTCTGATTTGATCTTCCAAAGATAAAGAAGGACAACGAATACATCGCAATAATTCCCAGAACTACAATAGCCAGATATGAGAACACCGGAGTAAGAATAAACTCTTCAGGATGCTGCATAATCATTAGAACAGAAGAAACTGCAATGACAATATATACAGACAATATCTGAATAAGACCATTAATGTAGTTCACCATTAAAATCTTAGGTCTTGATACAGGAAGTGAATACCACAAATCAAGGTTACGTCTGTTATTAAATGAATGAAGTTCAAATACAGGAATAAGTGCAGCAAAGAACGCAAACACCGTCATGATAGAACCTAAACTCAAAGAATAGTAATATGAATTATCAACCCATGATTTGTATCTTGAAACAACAGTAGTAAGACAGATAGCACATGAGAGGAAAAGCATAACTGGAATTCTTACAACTGTATTCAGAAAATGATACTTAAAATATCTCTTCATCATTTCCATTACGCTTCACCACCCTTCATCTCGCTATCAATTGTCTGAAAGAATGCCTCTTCGAAATTAAGCTTAAGCTCATCAACAACAAGAGGATTCATGCTGTTAATCTTCGCGATTGCATCTTCTTTACTGTCCTTAAGAATAACAGTTACAACATGACCAACTGCCTTAAACTCAACAAGTTCAAAATTAGAAAAGTCTTCCTTAGTCTTAATCTCGCTAAACGCAATCTGGAACTTTGAAAACTTGGATTCTTCTCCAGTCTCAAGTCCTGTATGAACAATCTTATTTCCATCAATCATAAGATACTCATCACAAAAATCAGAAAGCTCTGCAAGTGAATGACTTGAGATCAAAACAGTTGAACCCTTCTCCTTAATGATTCTGTAGATGTAATTCTTAAATCTGATCTTGGCAAGCGGATCAAGTCCATCAAAAGCCTCATCAAGGAACAGATACTTAGGTCCAATTGCGAAAGCAAGTGCGATATAAGCCTGACGTCTCATACCCTTTGAAAATGTTCTAATCTTCTTATTTGCTGGAAGCTTAAAGAGATTCATAATCTCCTCATAAACTTCATCGTTAAAATCCTTATAAAAAGCCTTAAGAAGCTTTCTTAAACTCTTGCATGTTGTATCATTCGTATAAAAAGGATCATCGGACAAAAAGAAAATATCCTTTCTGATTTCTTCATCAGAAGGCTTCTTTGCATCAATATAGATCTCTCCTGACTTTGGAAGATATACACCAGTAAGAAGTCTTAAAAGAGTGGACTTACCTGCGCCATTAATTCCGACAAGTCCCATTATTTTCCCATCATCGATGGATACATTTATATCATCAAGTATTATTTTTTTATCGTCGTACGAATATGTAAGATTTTTAATAGTAATCATAGACGTTCACCCTTCACAAATATACTGTTGGTTATAGCACAAAGACGAACAAGCATCAAATAATGCTTCAAAATTACCCAAAAATCGCCTGAATTTTAGTTTCTGATGAAATTAACAGTAAAAACAGCAATACCAAGGATAACAAGAACCACACCTGTAGCTCTGTTTAATGTAAGAGGACTCGCTTTATTTGCAAACTTTGCAGCGATTCGTGCCCAGATAAGAGTAAATACCACACAAAGAACAAGACAGGTAATATCAGGCATACCACCAATTACAAAATGGCTTCCTGCTCCTGTAAGTGCAGTAAACGCCATAATAAATACACTTGTACCAACTGCAGTTTTAAGTTCATATCCAAGAACACTTGTAAGAATCAAAAGCATCATCATGCCACCACCAGCGCCAATGAATCCACAGATAAAACCAATCATAATTCCACAAATAACAGACTGAATTAATCTCTTACGTGCTGATACGTTAAGCATTGCTTCCTTCGTTGTCATAACTGGCTTAACGATAAACTTAACACCAAGGAAAAATGTCATAATCACTGAAGCATTACCCATTGTAGTATTAGGTACAAGCTTTGCTATATAGCTTCCTACAACAGTCATAACAAGAACGCATATCATCATAACGACGCCGTTTTTAACATCAAGATTATTGTTCTTCTTATATGTATAGGCACTTACTGCACTTGCCAGGACATCACTTGCAAGAGCAATTCCTACTGCTTCATATGCAGGAAATCCAAGAAAGGCAATAAGCATAGGACTAATTACAGCTGCTGCACTTAAACCAGCAAACCCTGTTCCAAGTCCAGCACCCATACCTGCGAAAAAGCAAACTATTATTTTTATTAATATATCTGGCATACTCTACCCCACAACCACATAAAAAAACTGCCTAATTAGTATAAGCAGTTTTTATTATTCAAATCAATCGTGATCACTATCATATTTACTAATAGGATCTGGATTATTCTTCTTATAATCCTCATCAATGTGATATTTCCACTTACCTGTATAAAATCTCACAATACTGATAATACCTACAAGACTCCAGGTAAGACCGTTCGTATACCAGGCAGCCATATGATTCATCTTAAACAAGTAAATCAGGATGAACGCAAATCCTATTCTTCCAGCTACTTCCATAAAGCCATTAATCATTGAGAATGTGACATCACCTACTCCGTTAAGAAGTCCGCGCATCACATAAATGAAACCAAGGAAAATATAACAGATAGAAGTAAATCTTAAACCAGCTGCACCAATTGCCTGAACTTCTGAATCAGTAATAAAGATACCTACAATCTGAGTTCCAAGCAAATACATAACAGAAATCATAATTGCACTAAATGCAGCAATCATGATAGTTCCACTTCTTGAAGCCTTGAAAATCCTGTCCTTCTTGCCTGCACCATAGTTTTGTCCTGCAAAAGTAGACATTGCAAGACCAAGCGAATTAAACGGCTGCTGAACAAGCTGCTCCACTCTATTTGACGCTGTATACGCTGCCATAACAACAGAACCAAACCTGTTAACAACACCCTGCAAAACAACACACGAAATAGCAATGGTCGATGACTGTGCCGCAAGTGGAAGTCCCATTGAAACTTCACGTCTTATTATCGCTGGATTAATCTTAAAATCTTCTCTTGTAAGTTTAAGGTATGGATTAACCTTAACACCATAAAGAATCGATCCCACAGCTGAAACTGCCTGAGATATTACTGTAGCAAAAGCTGCACCAGCAACTCCCCACTTAAATACAACAACAAACAGTAAATCGAGCCCAATATTAATTACAGACGCTACCACAAGAAAAATAAGTGGCGTCTTTGAATCTCCAAGTGAACGAAGAATTGCAGAAATAGTGTTATAAACTGCAACAACGAAAGTAAAGCCACAGACAATCATCATGTAAGTAAGCGCATACTTGTAATTCGCTTCTGGTGTCTTCATAAGATAAAGAAGTATCGGCTTTGCAAGAAGAACTCCCAAAAGGCTCATAAGAAGTCCTGACGCCATCGTTACATAGAAAGCCTGAGCAATACTTGTCTTAACATCCTTCTCTCTTCCTGCACCAAAGAACTGCGAAACAAGAATACCAATACCACTTGATAATCCAATACAAAGTGAAAAGAACAAAAAGTTCAAAGAACCAACTGAACCTACAGCACCAAGTGCATCACGACCAACGAATCTTCCAACAATCGCTGAATCAACAAGATTATAAAGCTGCTGGAAGAGATTTCCTGCCAAAAGAGGCAAAGTAAAACTTACAAGGTGCCTTGTAATATTACCCTTTGTCATATCAACAACAAATTTTCCAGCCATTAACTAATTCATCCCATTTCCTTTTTATAAAGCAAAAGAGATTCTATCAATATGCGTGCTATTTACTATCAAAAAGATAGCATTATTAGCAAATTTATGTGCAATGAAAATCTCCGATTTTTAAGAAAAACCGGAGATTTAATAAGTTTTACTTTTCGCAGAAGAATTCTATCTCTTCGCCTATTGGTCCAAAAACGAATGCAATTCTTGCAGGAAGAGGTGGATCTGACTGAATTACGATATCCTTAGGCTCGATATAAACTTCGTAGCCAGCATCTCTCACCCTGGAAACAAGTGCATCCACATCACTTACAGCAAGTGCAAAATGTCTGATAACTCCCTGTGGAAGCTGATCGACACCATTATTAAAAACTTCAATAAGTCCACATCCTGTATCGAACATTATTCCAGCGTCCCACTGTCTTTTAACTGGAAGTTCAAGAACTTCAGTATAAAAAGAAATCACCTTCTCAAATTCTTCTTTTGTATGACACTTAAGTGCTACATGATGAATCCCGGAAATTAAACTCATAAATATATCCTCAACCCTTAAAGAATTGTATTCTCCATTCCAGTTGTTGGTACTGCTACAGGCTCACGCTGCAATACTGGCTTAGGAGCACCACAGTTACCGCAGAAATTCCAGTGTGACTCTGTACCACACTGTGTGCAGAACCACTTCTGAATCATTGGTCTCTGGTGACCACATGATGGGCAGAAGTTACCTGTATTTGTTCTGCCACATCCACAAGTCCAGCTACCTACAAGAGTTGGACGATAAATAACCTGAGTATTATCATCAAGAACTGCGATACAGAAATCCTTCTTTGAAGTTCTTACAACAAGAATGATTCCTACAACATACATTGCAATAACAACACCAATCCAGAGAATTATGCAAATAACCTGAACTGCATCGTAATATGTTGCCTCACCAATCATAAGAAGTGCATCGTAAAGTCCATGAACAAGGATAGGAGCTACGATAGAAAGGACCATATTTCTTGCTGCTCCCTTCTTATCTCCCTTAACTGCTGAATACTTTGCCTTACCATAGAAGACACCCATAACAACAGCAAAGATAGCATGACCAGGAATTGAAGTGAACATTCTCAAAATACCTGTTGCAAATCCATTCTGAAAAACATACAAAACATTCTCAAGAGCTGCAAAACCGAGTGAAACAAACACTGAATAAACGATAGCGTCAAAAATATAATCGAAGTTCTTGTTCTTCCATGTAAACAGCCATAAGAAAAGGAACTTAAATGATTCCTCAACAAGACCTGCAATAAGGAACGCAGTAATTACAGCTGTTATTTCCGATTCATACGGAAAAATAAGACCAACAACTACGGTTTCCAAAAGTTCAACAATCATAATTGGTAATACTGAAACAATTCCCATGACGAAAAGAATCGCCAACAAACCAAATGGTTCCTTCTCTTTACGATCAGAAAAGTAAATAATAACCAACAATACGATTGGTGGAATTAATGCCAAAGCAAATAACATATAAATACCCCCTTTGAATTACTTAAGCATAATAACAATTATCAACTGTAAATTAAACTGTTTTGTCAACAAAAACGTTAATGATTTGAAATTTCACTAACAGATTTACTAACATTCGAGGGCAAAACGCTGTTTTGTAAGCAAAACAGTTAATGACTCGAAGTTCCACTAACAGATTTGCTAACATTCGAGGTCAAAACGCTCTTTTGTAAGCAAAACAGTTAATGACTCGAAGTTCCACTAACAGATTTGCTAACATTCAGTGTCAAAACGCTGTTTTGTAAGCAAAACAGTTAATGACTCGAAATTCCACTAACAGATTTGCTAACATTCAGTGTCAAAACGCTGTTTTGTAAGCAAAACAGTTAATGACTCGAAGTTCCACTAACAGATTTGCTAACATTCAGTGTCAAAACGCTCTTTTGTAAGCAAAACAGTTAATGACTCGAAGTTCCACTAACAGATTTGCTAACAAAATCCCACCCACAAGAATCCAGCACTTAAAAAGGCCATCTTCTCAGATGACCCCTTAATTGTTCAAAATCAAGCTTCGTACTTCTTAAAGAGAAGTGATGCGTTATGACCGCCAAAACCTAATGAATTACTCATTGCGTACTTGATATCAAGGCTACGACCCTCACCAAATGTGTAGTCGAGATCCATCTCTTCGTCTACCTCACCTGAGTTACGAGTTACATGTACGTATCCATCCTGAATAGCCTTAACACATACAACTGCCTCTACTCCACCAGCGCCGCCAAGGAGATGTCCGATCATGGACTTAGTTGAGTTGATTGCAACTTTGTAAGCTGCGTCGCCGAAAGCAAACTTAATAGCACGTGTCTCAAACAAATCATTGTGGTGAGTTGATGTACCATGGGCATTAATGTAATCAACATCTTCTGGCTTAATACCTGCAATTCTCATTGCCTGGATCATTGCTGTACCAGCGCCGCTTCCATCTTCTGCAGGAGAAGTGATATGGTAAGCATCATTTGTTGCACCATAGCCAACAATCTCAGCAAGAATATTAGCACCACGAGCCTTGGCATGCTCAAGTTCCTCGAGAATTACTACGCCTGCTCCCTCACCCAAAACAAAACCGTTACGATTCTTGTCGAATGGTCTTGATGCTGTTTCTGCATCTGGGTTTCTTGAAAGTGCTGTAAGTGCGTCAAAACCAAATACAGCTGAAGGACAGATAGCAGCCTCAGTACCACCTGCTACCATTACGTCAGCCTCATCAAGTCTTATAGTGTTAAATGCTTCACCAATACTATGAGAACCTGTAGCACATGCTGTTGCAATATCGATATTCTTTCCCTTGAGGCCAAACTGGATAGCAACGTTTGCTGCAGCCATGTTTGAAATAACAAGTGGGATATAAAGTGGATTTACTTTCTTCTCTGTATAGAACTTTGGAATCTCCTTCTCGTGTGTCTGCATGGAGCCGATACCGCAGCCTACGATTGCGCCTACGCGGAAAGGATCTTCCTTCTCCATATCGATTCCAGACTGCTCGAAAGCTTCCTTTGTAGCTGCTACTGCGTACTGTGAAAAGAGGTCCATTCTCTTTGCTGACTTAAAGTCCATATAATCCTTACCTACAAAGTTCTTTACTTCGCCTGCAATCTTAACCTGGCTACCAGTTACATCAAGTTTTGTAATTGGTCCGATACCATTCTTACCTTCTTTAAGTCCATTCCAGAACTCTTCTACACTGTTTCCAAGTGGTGTAATTGCACCAATTCCAGTGATTACCACACGTCTATTTGCCATGGTTAAAAACCTCCAATCTCTTTTTCGTATGCTAGTTTATAAATAACTTTTAAATAAGAGAATTGGCAAAAAAAATAAACTATACTAATTCGAATAATTCAGAAAAAACTACTCAAATTAGTATAGTTTTGAAAATCTGCGCAAAAAGCAAATATTATTTATTTTTACGAGCTATAGCTCCATCAATTATTGCAATAAAGAAATCACTCAAATCATCAACTCTGTCACTAATATCGTCCTGCATTCCATCCCACATAAACTTAAGGAAGAAGCCAATAAAACTGTAACTAAAGTATTCTGCAATACGGTTTATCTCATCTGAAGTTAATCCCCTGCCCCAAGCCTTGGCACGAACATATCTGTGGAACACATCGTAAGTGCTGTTATACATATAGTGCTCAAGTTCGTCCTTGGAAAGCGAATCAACAATATGGTAAATAATATTCGGATTATTTCTACATGTAACGAAGAAAACCTTAAGGTTTGAATTAAGGCTCTTGGTTCCTGCCATCTCTTCACGCATCTGCTTAAGACGTATCGAAAACCAGTCGTTCAGAAGTGCATATTTATCTTCGTAATGGTAATAAAAAGTATTAGCGCTGATGCTGCTTCTCTTTACCAAAGCAAGAACGCTAATTTTATCAAATGGCATCTCAACAAGCATCTCTTCGAATGTCGCCATGATTACTTTCTTAGTTAATAAAGCCATAAAACTCTCCCTGTACCACCTATTCCATATAATGATACAGCAAAATTAAGTAAATTTTTACGCAAAAATGAATGACCTCCCCAAAAGGAAGGTCATCACGTGTATTAAATTAAATCAATTCTGTTAATTACTCGTTTGGAACCATACAGAAGAAAACATAGTTTCCTGAAACTTCGCAAACTGTTTCATCAGCTTCAGTACAGATATTCCAGCGTGGATCTGCATGTGCGAGAAGTTCATCTTTAAGTGCAGATGGATTATCTGATTCAAATACATAAACAACAAATGGCACTGAACCAATTACAGGACTAATCATTGTTGCACTTGTAAATCCTGAAATCTGATCATCGAATCCGTTAAGATAACCTGCCTCTACATCCATTGAAAGGCAGTCGTATTCAGTAACATCTGAATCAGAAATAATTTCAATAATTGAAGGTAAATCCTTACCTTCATTAACTGCATTTAAAAACTCTGCGTAAATACGCATTCCAAGTGTTGATGTATCAATTTCTGGAGCACTTGTTGTCTCAGATGGCTCATCAGCATCTTCTGTAACTTCACTTTCAACTGTTGGTTCAGAAGTCTCATTCGCTTTGGAATCACATGCTGTCATAAGTGAAACTGAAGACACCATTAAGACACATAATGTGAGTGCGATTAATCCTTTAAACTTTTTCATTTTATTAATTCTCCTTTGCTTTTAATGGGATTAATTTCTTTAATTTACGTGCATTTATAAGCATCTGATTAAAGACTACTGCCAAAAGAATCAGTGCAATAACTGTACCTACAAATGCTAACTGGTTTACTGGAACATACTTTAGAAGAAATCTTTCGATATCGTAACCGAAGGTCATCTGAAGTCCATAAAGTTCAAGTGTAATGCCGCCTATAAACTTAAGGACAACACTTTTATATTTTGACTCAAGAGAAGTTGTAATTATATCGATAAGCATTATCACACCAAGTGTTAATGGAATTGCAATTACGTAATACATATCTGGGAAAGGCTTATTTACGCGATACAAAATACCGAATTTATTTACAAGGATTACTCCAGATACAAGTAAAGCAAAATCGATCAGTACAACATAGATTTTGTTAATCTTTTTAAGGTTTTCTCTGATAAGTTCATCGTAGTAAAGGCCAATAAAGAAAATTGGAAGACGATTAATAAGGATAAACATTTTCCCGTAATTAAGACCCTGCCAAAGAATCACAGACAGAAGTATCCAGAACCCGATAAGAACTGGGAAACCCAACACTTTAAGATGCTTTTTTACAAGAAGGAAAAATGGAACCAGCAAATAAATAAGCATAATTCCTATGAAATACCAAAGATAAGATCCTCCACCCCTCTGATAAAATTCAACACCAAAAATGTTCTGGAAAAAGGTCGATATCTCCTTCTTGTGCACTATTGTATTAATCAGTGACAAAACTACAAACGGAACATAAATCAGCTCAAGTCTGTTTAAAATAAACTCGCCAAACTTAAACTTTGTCTTCTTCTCTCGTGAAGCAATTGAATAAGCTGAGACAAAGAAAAACATATCAACACCAATATATGTAGATCTGTACACAAAGGTCTCGAAAGGAGAATTTCCAAACGCAATATAGAAATGGAAAAACAAGACCATTAATGCTGCAAGTCCCATGATTTCTTTTTTGCATTTCATAAATCATTCCTCCTTTAAGGTCAGAATTACAAAAATACAACATTTTGTCAATCAGTTAGATGAAAATAGCACATTTTTGCCCTATTATTCCAAATGAAAAGGCGTCCCCTTTTTAAGAGAACGCCCATATTTCATACTACTTACTATTTAAGGAATAATTCCTGCTGCCCTGCATAATTCAGAGAATTCAGGCGATGTTGCAAAGCCATTAAAAACATCTTCCCTTGTAGCTCCATTATTAATCGTATCTAACCAGTAATTAATCTCTATATCAGCTCCATCACGATCCATAAACGTCCTGTAAAGCCTAGCGATGAATTCTTCATCTGAGATACCACTGTCTGTTAATTCATCTGAGAAGAAGAAATCTCTTGCTACAGCTGAACCGGATATCTTCATATTGGCAAGAAGATTTGCCCAGTACTCGATTCCTCCTTCATCGCCTACACGATCAAGACATGTTGTGTGAAGTCTTGTAGCAAAATCAATACCCGCCTGTCTTGCTGGTCTTTCAACTGTTGGAGCAACATTACTTCCGGAATTAATATATGCCAGGTAACATAGGTTAGCCCACTCAGGCGAATTAACAAATCCCTGGAATATTGCCTCCTTTGATTCACCTGCTGACAACAATTCAAGCCAGTAATTAATCTCAATATCAGCACCTTCACGGCCCAAGAATGTCATATAAAGTCTTGCGATAAACTCAGAATCAGAGATT
>JAZLLF010000057.1:0-12706 GCA_045598005.1 Saccharofermentans sp.
ATGATGAGATTATTGAGCTTGTAGGAATAAACGAAGGCGAACACATGATTAGATCTTATTATGGTGTTGAGAATAGAATTGTAAAGACAACACCATATATTAAAGAGATTAAGATTTCACCTGTTTACCCATCTACACTAAAAATTGAAGTTGTTGAACGTCAGAAAATTGCCTATATCCAAACAGCAGACGGTTACGCTGTTATTGATAAGGACGGAATTGTTCTTGAATTCTCTTCTGACTATGAAGCAGATGTTCATCCAGTTCTTTGTGGTCTTGAAGTGAATAGTGTAGTAATTGGTCAGAATATTGGAATTACAGATAATCTTTCTTATCAGAAGATGATTGTAATTTTAGGTGCTGTATTATCAGCTGAACAGAATAGTATTTATGATAGTGGCTATAGCTTTTTTGAAAGCTTAAAGGAGGTAAGAATCCTTCCTAGTGGCACTATCTTTATTACCGTGGCGCTTCCAAATAATGAGCTTTTGACAGTAAAACTTAACGATATTACAACTATCGATGATAAGATGCACTGGCTCATGTATGCTATCGAAGAGGGTGGTATGGACAGTTTGCCAGCGGGCTCTCTTGATATGACAGAGGATTCACCGATTTTCCATCAATATGAGACATACGGCTAACAATTTTTCGAATTGTATACTAACAGTAATATAAGTGAAATCTAAACGTTTGCATAAATTTCAAAAAAAGTTTAACATCATTACGGATATTTATATTTAATTATTGCTGATATACAATATTTAGGTTAAAATTTTTCGTATACTACTAGATATTGCGATTAAGAAATCGGGAGGATTCTTATATGTCTGATAAAAGAGGATTTGTTCTTGACGAAGAACACTTTGCAACAATTAAGGTAATCGGCGTAGGTGGCGGCGGATGTAACGCTGTAGATCGTATGCTCGATAGCGGTGTTCAGGGAATCGAGTTTATTTCAATTAATAGTGATAATCAGGCTTTGGCAAGAACTAAGGCTCCAATTCGTATTCAGATTGGTGAGAAGGTTACAAGAGGTCTTGGTTGCGGTGCTGATCCTAGCGTAGGTGAGAAGGCTGCAGAAGAGTCAAGAGATGAGATTGCTGAGGCTATTTCAAATACAGATATGCTCTTCATTACTGCTGGTATGGGCGGTGGAACAGGTACAGGTGCTGCACCTGTAGTTGCTCAGATTGCTCAGGAACTTGGTATCCTTACAGTTGCTGTTGTAACAAGACCATTTGGTTTTGAGGGTGCAAGAAGAGCAAACAACGCAGAGCGTGGAATCAGAGAACTCGAGAAGTACGTTGATTCGCTCGTAGTAGTTTCAAATGACAAGCTCCTTGAAGTAGTTGATGACGATACATCTTTCGAGGATGCATTCAATATGGCAGATCAGGTATTGAAGTTTGGTGTTGCTGGTATTTCAGACCTCGTAGCAATCCCTGGACTTATCAACCTTGACCTTGCAGACGTTAGAAGAGTAATGACAAAGGCTGGCGTATGCCACATGGGTATTGGTCGTGCTTCTGGCGAAGGCCGTGCTACAACAGCTGTTAAGCAGGCTATTAATTCTCCACTTCTCGATACAACAATCGAGGGTGCTAACGGTGTAATCGTTAACTTCACAGGTGGCAGAAACATGAAGCTCCAGGAGATCGATGCTGCTGCAAGACTCGTTCGTGAGTCAGTTGCACCAGAGGCTGAGATTATCGTTGGTGCTGTTGTTGATGCTTCACTTGAGGATGAGATTATGATTACAGTAATCGCTTCAGGTTTTGATAATTCAGTAAATGCTGGTGCTGCTCATCGTGCAAGCACATCAGTTCTTTCAAGAAATAATCCACAGCTTATTACAGAGCAGCCACGTCAGGCTCCTGTACAGCAGATTAGAAATACATACCCAACTAGAAACCAGGCTCCACAGCAGGCTCCAGTTGAGAATGTAAGACCACAGGCTGCTCCAGGTTTCATCTTTGGTGATGATTCTGTTAACAGCCCAGCTGCTCAGGCAGTAAGACATGAGGAGCCAGTTCAGCAGCCAGCTCCAGCAGTTCAGCCAATTGCTCCAACACCTATCCAGCAGCCAGTTGCTCAGCCATATCAGGCTCCAGTACAGCAGCCAGTTCAGCAGGCTCCAGTACAGCAGCCAGTTGCTCCACAGACTCAGATGGGCGGAAGAGTTCAGCCAAATGTTGCTCCTCAGCAGGCACCTGATGCTGGTCAGCCAAAGTCAGCTAAGCCTTGGTTTATGTTTGGTAAGGAATAATAAATATTAGAATAAAGGTAATCACAGTATGAATTGTCCGAAGTGCGGTTGTAACGACGATAAAGTAATCGATACAAGACCTAATGAAGAAGGTAGATCTATCCGCAGAAGACGTGAATGCATTGCTTGTGGTTACCGTTATTCAACTGTAGAAAGAATTGAAGGTCTTACTTTGAAGGTAGTAAAGAAGGACCGCACACGTCAGGAGTTTTCAAGTCAGAAATTACTTGAGAGTCTGAGCGTTGCCTGTTCAAAAAGACCTGTATCAAATGAAGACTTATCTAAGATTGTTAATGAAGTAGAAAGCAGGCTTCAGGAGAAGCATAATGGCGAGATTTCTACTAACGAAATAGGTGAACTTGTTATGAAGCGCCTTAAGGAACTTGATCAGGTAGCATATGTAAGATTTGCTTCTGTTTATCGTGACTTTACGGATGTAGCTTCGTTTACAAAGGAAATCGAAGAGATCAATAATAGTAATTAAGGGTGGTACAATATGAAGAAAGTTTTAATCGTAGATGATGATGCTAGCATTATTGAAGTTTTGAAGCTTTATTTCGATAAGGAAGGTTATTCTGTATCTGCTTGTATGCAGGGAGATAAAGCACTTGCTGCTTTTCAGGTAGCTAATCCTGATATTGTTATTCTTGATCTTATGCTCCCAGGTATGGGCGGTAACGATATCTGTCGTGAGATTCGTAAGATTTCAAATGTGCCTATTATTATGCTCACAGCTCGTACTGATACCATAGATAAGGTTGTAGGTTTTGAGCTTGGTGCTGATGACTATGTTGCTAAGCCATTCGAGCCAAAGGAGCTTCTTGCACGTGTTAAGAGCATTATGCGTCGCTGCGAGAAGTTTGGTTCTTTTGAAGTGAATTCAGAAGAAGAGGCAAGTAACGGTGCATCTGAGATTATTACATATCCAGGTTTCAGTGTTGATAAAGTTAAGTATGTAGTAACTGTTGATGGCAAAGAGATTTATATGCCACCTAAGGAGCTTGAACTCTTGTTCTTCCTCGCTTCAAATCCTAATCACGTGTTCTCGCGTGAACAGCTTTTGGAGAATGTATGGGGTTATGATTTTTATGGTGAGTCAAGAACAGTTGACGTTCATGTAAAGAGAATCAGAGAGAAGATTGAGAATCCTAATCGTGAACAGAATTGGTGTATCAAGACTGTTTGGAGTAAGGGTTACAAGTTTGAGACTAAGTAATGGAAAAAAATAAAAGCGTACCTGGTACATTTGGACTTTTTCTTTCAGTAATTTTAATTATAAGCACAGTAATTGTTTTTGCTGTGCTTCTTTTTCTTTCCTATGAAAATTCATTAAATGAAGCGCAGAATGATCTTGTTTTGCAGGTTGAAAAGACATGTCGAGATGTGTCCTTTGATTTTGCAACTTTTTTTGATGGACGTTATGAGTTTGCTACAGACGAACAGCTTGATGACATAGCAAATCTTTATATTAGTTCTGAACTCTATTCTGATAACGGAAGCATATACGTAATTGATAGTGATATTAATGTTGTATATGCCAATTCAGCTGCTGATCTGGCGATTAATACTGATTTATATAGGGAGCTCATTAATCATTATGAAGAGGGAACTCCTAATACAGTTTCAAATCTCACACATTCTGATTACAGAGTTTTAAGCCTGAAGCACATCGAGAATACTGATTATTACTGCGCAGTTGATGATTCTATTTCAATGGCGGCAATTCGTGAAGATTATTTCTCTATCGTAATGTTTCCAGCGTTAATTGCGCTTATAGTTGCAATCGCTTTGTTTGCAGTTCTTACACAGCTTCTTATTAGTCCATTAAGAGAGATGGCACGTGTTATGAATCGTGTTGGTGAGGGTGATTATTCAGCAAGAGTAGATAAGCGTTATACAAATTACGATGACCAGAATATTGCTATTACAGTAGACCTTCAGGAAATGGCAAGAACAGTTAATGATATGATCGAGCGACTAGAGAATCAGGAGAATGACCGTAATGTGTTTATCTCAAGTGTTGCGCACGATATTAGAACTCCACTTACTTCAATTAATGGATTTGTAACTGCCATGCTTGATGGTACTATTCCACCAGAAAAGCAGGACAGATATCTTGAACTTATTAAGCAGGAAGTTAACAGAATCAGAAAGCTTATTGTTTCCATGACAGAGGCATCTTCACTTTCGAAGATGGATCCAGAACTTATGGAAGAATTCGATTTCAATGAGATGGTAACTGACATCAAGGATAATCTTGAGCCACAGCTTAAGGAGAAGAATATTAACCTTGAGTATAGACTTGATACTGAAGGAAATCATATGGTTTATGGTCAGTCACAGGAACTTTGCCGTGTAGTTATGAATATTATTACTAATGCGATTAAGTTTACTCCTAATAATGGAACTATCAGAGTATCAACAGAGCCAGATGATAAGGAAAAGAAACTTATTATTATGGTTGAAGATTCTGGCCCTGGTGTCGAGAAAGAAAAGAGAAATCGTGTTTTCGAGAGCTTTTATAAGGCAGATTCTTCACGTAAGCAGGAAGGCTTTGGTCTTGGCCTTTATATTTGTAAGCAGATCCTTCAGGGTCATGGTCAGACAATTTTCCTCGACGAGAGTGAAGATCTTGGTGGTGCACGCTTTGTTTTCTCTTTCCCATATGCAAAAAAAGAGGAATAAGTATGGCATATTCCAAGAAGAAACTTGCCGATTTAACATGGGATGCATTAATTAATGCTTTCCCTGATTCTTCATGTACTTTGGATTCTGAAAGTCCTGAGAGACTTGTTATCAGAGGTATTTTATCTGCGCAGTGTACTGATGTAAGAGTAAATCTTACCTGTCAGGATTTGTTTAATTTATACCCGGATATGGATTCACTTAATAAACTTAGTGAAGAAGAAATAGCTGTACTTATTAAGCCATGTGGACTTATTAAGGGTAAGTCACATGCTATTAAGTCCTTTGTAAATAAATATGTAACTGACTGGAATTATAATGTTCCAAACGATGTTAAGGAACTTATGACTATTCCAGGTATTGGTAAAAAGATTGCCAACCTCATTGTTGGTGAAGTGTATGGCACTCCTGCTCTGGTAGTTGATACTCACTGCAAGAGAGTAATGTATCGAATCGGGCTTACTGACAACAGCGATCCACTTAAGGTTGAAGCTGATGTAATTAAGCTTTTTGATCCGTCCTGCTATATTCGACTCGGACATATGTCAGTAGATCTTGGAAGAAATTTCTGTAATTCAGTTAATCCAAAATGCAGTATCTGTCCACTTAATTCTTTTTGTAAAAAGAGGATAAAGAAATGACAGTACAAAGTAGCAGCGTAAGACTTGATAGTCCTGTCGAAATGCTTTACGGAATTGGTCCTGAAGCAACAAAGAGACTTTCAAGGCTTGGAATTAATACCGTATATGATTTAATCAGTTATCTTCCTAGAAGATATAACGACTGGAGTTCGGTTTCATCGATTTGTGATTATGAGGATGGAAAGGAACTGTCTTTTAGAGCGACAATTTCTACTGTTCCTGCACGTAAAGGTTATAAGAGAACATCGCCTATTGCTTTTTATGTAAGTGATGGAATGGGAAGAATTGAGTTGTCATTTTTCAATTCGCCATATCTTCTTGATAAGTTTAAGCGTGGTGACAGTGTTTTTGTTCACGGCGTAATTACAATGTATGGAGCAAGACCTCAGATGATTAATCCATATGTGGAAATAATTAAAGAGGACTCCAATCTTAATCTTATAAGACCCGTCTATTCACTTACACAGGGCATTACTTCAGCACAGCTTTCGAAGTGGATTGGCACAGCTCTTAAGCTTGTTTCAAATCAGCTTAAAAATGTTGTTCCGGAATCTATTATTAAAGGCGAGAATCTGCCTTCTGTTAATGATGCTTATAAGAGCGTTCATTTTCCTGAATCAATTGAAGAAGCTTATAAAGCAAAAAGAAGAATTGCTTATGAAGAGCTTATTCTTCTTGGCATTGGAATGAAGCATTTTATGCATAAGGAAGATGAGGAAGAAATTGCTCCGGAAGTTATTCCACACGATGGTGGTCTTCCAAAAAGCATTTCTGAGAGATGGCATAAGATAACGTCAAACCTTGGTTTTGAACTTACGGATGATCAGAAGCAGGCGCTTCGTGATATTCAGATGGATCTTATGAATAAGGTTCCAATGAATAGATTAGTTCAGGGTGACGTTGGTTCTGGTAAGACTGCTGTTGCAATTCTTGCGATGGCGATGACAGCACTCATGGGAAAGCAGTCAGTTCTTCTTGCACCAACTTCCGTTCTTGCAAAGCAGCATTATGATTCTGCAAAGAACCTTCTTGAGGGAAGCGGAATTAACGTTGTGCTTTTGCTTGGTAAAACCAAGGCTTCTCTAAAGAAAGAAATTAAAGAACAGCTTAAAGCAAATGAGGCTTCAATAATCATTGGTACACATGCCGTTTTGTCAGACGATGTGGAATTTGCAGATCTCGCACTTGTAATTGCAGATGAGCAGCATAGATTCGGTGTAAAGCAGAGAGAAAAGCTTCTTATCAGCCGTAAAACGGATGAGGATATAAACGCTGTTCATAATCTTGTAATGACAGCAACACCAATCCCTCGAACACTTGCGATGGTAATCTATGGCGATATGGCTACAAGTATTATTAAGCAGAAGCCAAAGGGGCGTAAGGAGATTAAAACTCTCTTTGTGGATGATACAGATGACAGCAGAATCTACGGTGCTCTTGATGCAATTCTTGAAAGAGGAGAGCAGGTGTATATTGTATGTTCAAAAATTGATGAGAATAAAGAAGAGAATCTATTTGACGAAGAGGTGGATATTCCAGATGATGCACCTCCTGCAATCAGTGTAATTCAGATGATTAAAAAGCTCGATGATTCTGGTATTACAGCAAAGTATCAGGCTGAGCCTATGTATGGTTCAATGAAAGAAGCAGATAAACTTGCTGTAATGGAGCGTTTCTTATCAGGTGAGACAAAGATTCTTGTTTCCACAACTGTTATTGAGGTTGGTGTAAATAATCCAAACGCAACAATGATGGTTGTTATGGATGCAGACAGATTTGGATTATCGACTTTGCATCAGCTTCGTGGACGAATCGGAAGAGGTGACAAGCAGTCATACTGTATTCTTGCAACAAAGAGTAAAACGGAAGTGGCTCTTACAAGAATGGCTCTGATGTGTAAGTGCAGTGATGGATTTGAACTTGCTGGTAAAGATCTTGAGATAAGAGGTCCTGGTGATTTCTTCGGAACAAGACAGCATGGTATTCCAGCTCTTCGTGCTGCAAACCTTTTTACAGATGCTTCTCTTGCAAAGGTTGCATGCGATGCTGTTAATGATGTTTTTGATAAGAAGAATCAGGAAGCAACAGAACTATATGAGAACATAAAGTACATGTTCGGTTTAAGATTTAAAGATAAGATGGGGACTTTATAATGCCTAGAGTAGTAACGGGAGAATTTCGTGGCGCCGTTTTGATGGCACCTAAGGGTGATAATACAAGACCTACAACTGATAAAGTTAAAGAGGCGCTCTTTTCTATGATTCAGACAAGAGTTTACGGAAGTGATGTTCTTGACATTTTTTCAGGTACCGGACAGATCGGAATTGAGGCAGTAAGCCGTGGTGCAAATAGCGCTTATATGATTGAGAAAGCAGGTCAGGCATGTGGGATTATACGTAAGAATTTTGAGAAGATTCATGCTGAGAAGGATGAACGCTTTCACCTCATGAAGATGACTTATCAGCAGGCATTAACAAAGCTTGGTGAAGAGGGTAAGAAGTTTGACATAATCTTTTTGGATCCACCATATAAGATGGCTCATCAGGCAGCAGTTGAAATTGCTGAACTTATCAACAAATATAGTTTGCTTAAAGATGACGGAATTGTAATCGTAGAACACTCTACAGAGTATGAATTTGACACATCTGTAATAAACTTGCAATTCAACCGTTCTTGTTGTTACGGTATCACAGTGTTAACATTTTTTATGTAAGAAAAAGGTGGAGGGAATTATCTTGACAACACTTCTTTTTCCAGGAAGTTTTGATCCTTTTACAAGAGGGCACAGAGATATTGCAAGACGCGCATCAAAGGTGTGCGATAAACTCTATGTCGTAATTATGAATAATAATTCCAAGAACCATTTCTTTACATCAGAAGAGCGTGTTTTTATGGCTAAGGAATCTCTTAAGGAGTTTTCAAACATAGAAGTAATTCAGTCTGATGGACTTCTAGTTGATGTTTTTAAGGCAACTAACTCAAATGCAGTTGTAAGAGGCATCAGATCAGAGTCCGATTTCAGATATGAAGCAGAGATGGCTCTTGCAAATAGACTTTTATATTCTGAGTATGATGTTGTATTATTACCTTGTAGAGATGATTTGTCTCTTATAAGTTCCAGCATCGTAAAGGAAGTAGGTCACTACGGTGGAGATATATCACAGATGGTACCATCTCCAATAGTTGACTTTGTTAATGAGAAATTAAAGAAAGGCAGGAATTAACAATGGATAACGTTAATTACGCAGCTAATCAGGCACCTATGCAGAATCGTCCGGTAGAGAGATACGATCCAATCAGACATATTGATGAGATGATTGACATTATCAGAGAAGCAGGCAGCGTTCCTTTTACAGATAAGTGCGCTATCGAGAGAAACGAGATGATCGCCTCACTCTCAGAGCTTCGTGACAGACTTCCTGCTTCAGTAGCTCAGTCAAACGATATCGTTATGAGAGCTCAGGATATTATCGGAACTGCTCGTGAGAAGAGCAAGAAGATTATTGATGATGCTAACGGCATGTACGCTTCTAAGGTAAATGATCATGAGATCACAAGAGGAGCTCGTGACGAGGCAGAGAAGATTCTTGCAGCTGCAGAGGAGCAGGCTGATGCACTTAGAAGAGATGCACATCTTTATGTTAAGAGACTTCTCCAGGGTGCAAATGATTCTTTGAGCGAGAGCATTGCAAAGATTCAGACAAACCTCTCAGAAATCGATACAACAATCGAGTCATTATAATTAGTTTATTATTCACGGTTTTGCAACTTTACTAACATAACCGCGCGAGCGCCCCGATATCCCATAAGTCGGGGCGTTATTTTATGTAAATTTGAGGCAGATGGTTTACATCTGCCTTCTTTCGTTATTTCATAAATAAATTTGAATAATTTGTAAAAAAGTAAACAATTATGCCCAATTAAAAATTGCCTTATAAAACCACCTATTGATTATATAACACACACCTTCTCTTTTGGTTCCAAAAGTTTACTTTGGGAACCAATTTAATAGGAAGCTGAATGTCAGAAGGAGGTTTATGAACATGAAGACATCTTTTAAAACGAGAGTTTTGTCACCAATTGCTATGCTGTTGACTTTGCTCTTAATTGTAACGGCTTTACCATTCAGCCAGAATGTAAGCGCGAATCAGTCTAAGTATAAAAATTATGTAACTGGATATACGCTGACTGGTAATGGTGCGGCAGATATGGTTGCAGTTGCAAAAAAGCAACTTAATAGGACTGGTTCTCAGCTAGGTTACTCAGAAGGTTGGTGTGATAATTTTGTATCTGATTGTGCTATTCTTTGCGGTCAGGCAAAGGCAGTGCCTCAGGGTGGTGATGTAGCTGATTTTTTGTACTATTTAAAAAGGGCTGGAGCAACTGAAGTATCTACACCAAGGGCTGGAGATATTGTTATTTTCTATAAAGGCACAACTGCTAAACATGCAGGAATATGCATTAATTCATCAGAATGTATTAGTGGCAATATGGATGGGGGAGGAAATGTTTATATAAGTAAAGTAAAAGAGTATTCTAATGCTACTATTGCACAGTACAGTGGTTTTTCTTCATATAAATTTTTCAGACCTAAGTATGCAACTTCAGGAGTTGTTAGAACTGTTACATTTAATAGTAATGATGGTACTGGTAGATCTGTAAAGGAACAGTTTGCATACGGTGTAAGTGGACAGAAATTTGGATATTATTTCAATGGTAAAGCTAGATACAATCCGATGCCTGCTGCTGATGTTGGTTTTGGTCAATGGGTACGTGAAGGGTATAAACTTCTTGGATGGTCAACTGACCCTAATGCAACAACAGCTATGTATGCTACTTATTCAGGTGTAAACAATACTTATATTAGTACAAGTTCTACTGATACTCTTTATGCTGTTTGGCAGGCAATTGATCCTAATTCAATTACGCCGACGCCAACGTCAACTCCAACACCGACGGCAAATCCTAATGCACCAACGCCTATTCCAACAAAGGTTACTACTGGATATTATTACATTCGTAATGTGTCGACTGGTAGATATTTGAATGTTTCAGGTGGAACAGATTCAAATGCTACGAATGTTATTACATATAATTTTGATAACACTACTGGTAGTAAGACTAATGAGATATTCTACGTCTATGGTGCAACAACATCTGGTGCGAATATGATTCGCACGATGGTTTCTTCCTCAAGAGTGCTTAACGCTTACTCTGATACTCCAGTAGATGGAACAAACGTTAATATTTATAATTGCACAAACGACAGTTCACAGACATGGTATTTTGTTGCAACAACAAATGGCTATAGAATTGAATTGGCTTATAACAGAAACCTTGTTTTGACTGATGTATCTAATGATGCAAAAGTAAAAACAAAGACAAATAGCAATAATCAGATTTGGGAACTTGTTCCAGTAACCGTTGAAGTTACATTTGATCGTAATGATGGTTCTACAGATACTTTGAAAGAGACATTTACATATAATGTTTCAAATCAGAGTTTTGGTCATAATGCTGATGGTTCTGATAAATACTCTGTTATGGCAGATGGAAGTGTAGGATTTGGTCCATGGACAAGAGATGGATATAGATTCCTTGGCTGGTCTGCAGATTCAAATGCAACTGAAGCTACATATAGTGTATATTCCCGTGTAAATAATGCATTTATTGCAAAGCAGCGTGCAATAACTCTGTATGCGGTATGGGAGAAAGTTGAAACTACTACAACACCTTCTATAACTACTGAACCAGAATCTATGTCATTTGAATGGAATGGTGAGACTGGATATTATTTTTGGGAAGATGAAGATACAGGATTACCTTATTATCAGGATGTGAATAGGATTTCACTGAATCTTACTAATTGTCCAATTAGTTTCTATTATGAAGTTGTTTATGACATGGAGAGTGTTTACACGAGTGCTCTTTTCAATGGTAATAATGTTTCTTTAGGTTATTCAGTTGAAGAAGGTAACTTGAGTACTGGTCATTATTCTATTGAGATATATGATGAAAATGGTGAATTTTACGATAGCACTAACTGTGTAGTCATTAATACATCTGATTATGATTTGTCATGGTGCATCTATGAGACTGATGAGACGACTGGTTTTGAAGTAACTTATATTGATGCAAAATCAAATGATGTAGAATTTACAGATGTTTCATACATTGATTTGATTTATTCACCATATCCTTTTGAAACAAGTTTTAAGGTTTATTATAACGGCGAATTTGTTTATGAAAGTGATGAGTATGGAGCTCATTTTGATATAAGTTCTGAGACTGTTGAAGCATGTAATGGTAACTTGCCAGCTGGTGTTTACAGAATTGAGTACTATTCATGGCAGGGTGGATTAATGGCATCTGCAGAGTGTACTGTAATTAACACTGCACAGATAACTCCTACACCAACTAACACTCCAACTGCTACACCAACAGCGACAGCAACACCAACAGCGACTAGCACACCAACAAGTACACCTAGCCCAACAGCTACAAGTACACCTACTGTAGTCCCACCAACGGATACACCTACAGCAACACCAACAGAGGTTCCAAGTACACCTACACCTGCTGGTCCAACACAGGTTCCATGTAACCCAGAACTTGCTGGATTTGTTGAGAGACTTTACACAGTTGCTCTTGGAAGAGAGTCTGAAATTGAAGGAAAGAACTACTGGATTACAGCACTTCAGAACGGTGCAACAGGAGCAGAAGCAGCTCATGGTTTCTTCTTTGCGCCTGAGGTAGTAGACGCGAACCTTTCAAATGTTGAGTATGTAACAAGACTTTATAGAACATTTATGGATCGTGAGCCTGATTCAGATGGACTTAACTTCTGGATTAATGAACTTATGAGTGGTAAGTCAAGAGAAGAAGTATTCTATGGATTTATCAATTCAACAGAGTGGATTAACATCTGTGAGAACTGTGGAATTAATCCAGGTGCTACAACATCTGAACCAAGCCAGAGAGATGCTGTAATTGCTTTCGCAACAAGGCTTTATACAACATGTCTTGGAAGAGACGGTGAGGCAGCAGGAATTGAGTACTGGACAGATCTTCTTGTATCAGGAACTGTAACAGGTAGATATGCAGCACATGA
>JAZLLF010000058.1:0-4809 GCA_045598005.1 Saccharofermentans sp.
AAGAGGTGTAACGAGTGGTGGATATCCCATATCCTTACGAACCTTAGGAATAGCAGCACAAGCCTCATCGAACTTGTCCATAGCACCGAGATCCTTGAGGTTAGCGATCATGTTAGAAAGCATTCCACCTGGAACCTGATACTTAAGGATATCAGCCTTAACGCCCATAACTGATGGGTTAAGTGTACCGTTCTCGAGGAACTTAGCCTTAACTGGTGCGAAGTGATCAGCGATCTCCTTAAGAACGTCGTCCTTAAGATCTGTCTCGTAACCGATCTGCTCAAGAGCATACTTCATAGACTCTGTAGCAGGCTGAGCTGTACCACCAGCGAAAGAAGAAATAGCACAGTCGATACCATCACAACCAGCCTCAACAGCCTTCATGTATGTGAGAGGGCCAAGACCTGTTGTCTGGTGTGTATGAAGGAATACAGGAAGTGATGTTGAAGCCTTAATAGCTTTAACAAGATCATAAGCCTCCTGAGGACCACAGATACCAGCCATATCCTTAATACAGATAGAGTGACATCCCATTGCCTCGAGTTCCTTACACATCTCTGCGTACTTCTCAAGTGTGTGAACAGGTGATGTTGTGTAGCAGATACAACCCTGAGCATGCTTGCCGCACTTGATTGTCTCATCTACAGCAACTCTGATATTGTCGAAATCGTTAAGAGCATCGAAAATACGGAAGATATCCATACCGTTCTCTGCTGACTTTCTAACGAACAATCTTACAACCTCATCTGGGTAATGCTTGTATCCGAGGATATTCTGACCACGGAGAAGCATCTGAAGTGGTGTGTTCTTTACAACAGCCTTAATCTTACGAAGTCTCTCCCATGGATCCTCATCAAGATAACGGAGGCAAGAATCAAATGTAGCTCCGCCCCAGCACTCGAGTGAGTAGTAGCCAGCCTGGTCAAACTTTTCCAAGATGCCTTCAAAATCTGAGAATGGCATACGTGTAGCGATCAATGACTGATTAGCATCACGGATGACTGTCTCTGTGAATTTAACTTTACTCATAAAGTCACGCTCCTTATATAATCTTTGTTTTGCACAAATAAAATCACTTTATTATACTTACTTTATGCATCTTTATAAATACGAAATTTCTTTTTAGTAAGTAAAAAATATGTATCCTAATTTGTGACTAAATAACAAAAAGGTGGCACTTCTTTTATGAGAAGTACCACCTTTGGTCTTTAAAGATTATAACCGATTATCCTGCGTAGTAAAGCATTTCGAAGCAGTCATATGCTGTCATGCCTTCAATCTGCTGTCCGCCACCCCATTCAAGTGAAACGTCAAATCTAATTGTCTCGCTTGTATCAAGTTCGCTGTTATACACAATGAAGTCAACGAAAGTCTCATTATCAGTTCTAAAGAAGATGAACATTGAACCTGCTGCTACTTCACGTGTTTCACCTGTAGGGAATCCATCTGAATCAAGAACATCACCTTCAAGTCCAACTGTACTTGTAAGTGGATGATATGCTCTTAAATAGTACTCATAAGATGATTCAGGGAGTCCGTTTGAATCAATATAACTTACTCTGTATCCATCCATTGTTGAGAGTGGATCGATACGCGTTTCAAGTTCAAAGGACTCAGGATTAGCGATGTATTTTGCTCTGCCACCAAAATCTCCAACCTGTGTTACTGAGGATTCGTTAATCTCGTAAACAGTTGTAGAGTAGTAGTCGTTCTCAGTTACTGTCTGACAGTAAAGATAATTATGTCCAAAGATGTGGACGATATAAAAAGTATAGCTAAAGCCATATGCATCAATAGTGAAATCAATATCGTTATAACTACAGTCAACGCTGTCATACCAGTATTCATCACCGTTAGGAGTGTATGTAAAGGTATCAATTACGCCATCCTCATCGAAGTCATACTTGATAACGCCGCTTGCGTCCTCATATATGCAGTAATTGTATGGAATTGCGTTAAAGTAAGATTCGTTAAATAATGATTCGTTACCAATGAAAGGAATCTTAGTTTCTGTGATGCAAGGGTACATTTCATCAGGGATGATTACTTCACTTGAGATATAAACAATGATTCCATCATTAACAAGTGTAAAGGCAGCAGATCCAGAGTTAAGAACATTGTATACAGCTCTTCCCCAGTCGCCTCCAAGCATGTGTCCAAAATCTGAAGTTACAAAATAATCAACAACTACATCTGTTAATGAACCTATGTCTGTTACTACGTCGTCGAGTGTGATTTCTTCACCTGTAAGTGAGTCAAAGTTACTTGTGTAAATAGTGTCACTATAATCACCTGCAACCGAAGTGTTAAGTTTACCAGCATATGAGAAACAAACTGAATCTGAACGATAAACAGTTGTGTTGTAATTAATATCACCATAAAAATAATCTTCAGGTACTGCTGCTTCAAATTCAGGAATTCTTGAAGCGTATTCGTTATATACCATTGACTGCTTCAAGTCGCGGTCGTTATTAACTGCTTCGACTAAAGCTGGGAATTCATCACTAGCAACTGCAACATGCTCGAATCTCATGCCAAGAGTATTTGTCCAGTTGTCACTACTAGGGTTCTCCTTGAACTCGCTTGTGAATGTCATGTAGTAAGGAATGTAGCCACAATCTCCTGAAGGAGTAAAGCCTGAAGTTTCCTCTGTCTCATCTGAAGTTTCTTCTGTCTCCTCAGTATCTTCAGTTTCCTCTGTCTCTTCGTTTCTGTGGTTACGGTCTCTGTCCTTGTGCTTTCTCTTCTTTGAATTGCCCTGACTGCAGGCTACAATGGAAAATCCCATCGCAAATACAAGAAGCACTGCTACTAATTTCTTCATAAAACCTCCTTATATTAAGAACAACTCTTAAGTTCTTCCATTAATTTTGCTGCACTTATAACTTCAAGTGTATCTGAAGCACCTTCATCATCGAAATATATCATCATTGGAACTTCAGGATTTAATGTATAAACGATTTTGCAAAGCTTCTCGTTGCGTTTATTGTTCCCCTTTGTGTACTGCTTTAAATCGGAGGTAAGAACTGAAACTGCCTCGATGAGCGACTCCTTATTAGGAACATCATCTCCCGAAAGCAGATCCAAAGCCTCAAAGCAGACTTTCTTTGCGTCAAGCACGCTCATTGTCTTAACTTCGAGCTTAAGCTCGGGAAGGAAGTAAAAGTAGTCAATTACAGGAAACACTTCCTTCGCACATTTCTCTACGAAAACGCTCTCGCTCTGTCTTATTACATATAATTCTGAATCTTCATTTACATAGCCGTTCTGAAGATCAAAACCAAGTTCCATTATCATGTCTTTGTAGTCAATATCTGGAAAAGTCTGTGGCATATGACGATGCTCCTTCTAAAAGTAAAATCAAAACTATTATACAATAGTTTCTTATGTTAATATAACAACTCATTAATATATGGGAGGTAATGTATGTACGATTTAATTCTTGGCGGAGTTTTGGCTTTTGCAGGAGTATATCTTCTTGTTAAAAGTGTAATCGCACGTGTTAAGGGTATTAAGATTGAAGGCGAGCTTGTTGGTTTTTCAAACGAGAACGGAACAACATATCCAACTTTTAAGTTCACATATGAAGGCGAGGAGTACACACTTTCGAGTGGTCAGTCTGCAAGAAAGCCTGAGAAATATAAGCACAGTGTTGGAGATAAAGTTACAATCAGCTTTAACCCAAGCAATAAGAAATATGTTGATGTTCCAGGAGAGAACCAGGATATTCTTTATGGTATTGCATCACTTATTCTTGGCGGACTTCTCCTTCTCGTTTACTTCAACAGATAAGAAAATGCTTTAGTTAAATAAAGAAAAACGGCTAATAGCACCTTATTTTCAAAAAAAGACGACAAAATTTCAGTTTTTGTTTGATTTTTTGACAATAGGGTGCTATTCTCTTTGCTTGCAGGGGTAACTGCGTCACTTTTTGTGCGCAGAATTTCTGTTAATAAAATGAAAGGAGATGTATCGATGCCAACATTTAACCAGTTAGTTAAGTCAGGAAGACAGTCCAAGACATACAAGTCAACTTCACCAGCTCTTCAGTTCGGCCTCAACACAATTCACAAGAAGAATACAGACGTATCTTCTCCACAGAAGCGTGGTGTTTGTACAGTTGTTAAGACAACAACACCTAAGAAGCCTAACTCAGCTCTTCGTAAGGTTGCCAGAGTTCGTCTTACTAACGGATATGAAGTAACAGCTTATATCCCAGGTATTGGACACAACTTGCAGGAGCACTCTGTTGTTCTCATCAGAGGCGGTAGAGTTAAGGATCTCCCTGGTGTACGTTACCACATCATCAGAGGAACACTTGATACTGCAGGTGTAGCAAACAGACTTCAGAGCCGTTCAAAGTACGGTGCTAAGAAGCCAAAGGCTGCTAAGGTAAAGAAGTAATCCTACTAATCACTAGGATCGGACAAATTGTGATCGATACATTGTTCATAGATTTGAGGTTCCTTTTTGAAGGACCTCCCAAATCTTGGGACATGCTATTGAAAGCACAGACACGTGTCCACAAAATTTAAAACTGAAACGTGAGTACCTATGGTTTCAGAAAACTGATAATCATATAAGGAGGGAAGTAAAGTGCCAAGAAAGGGTAATGTCCCAGTAAGAACTGTGCTCCCAGATCCACTCTATAATGATGTTAGAGTTACTAAGCTCATCAACAACATTATGTTGGACGGTAAGAAGGGCTTAGCACAGAGAATTTGCTACGACGCTTTTGATGCTATCAAAGAGCGTACAGGCGAAGAGCCAATTGAGATCTTCAACAAGGCTCTTGAGAACGTAATGCCA
>JAZLLF010000059.1:0-10771 GCA_045598005.1 Saccharofermentans sp.
AACAATGTCGCCTATGATGGTTGCAGAATACCAATTACAATTGCCTGATAAAGAGATATTACAGAAGAAATTGCAGGAATTAATAAATATTCCGTTGATAGAAGAATAAAAAGATTTTGGTCGACGGTGTCGAGCAAATTCATATTTTATTAATTGTGATAGTTGACGATGGAGAGAATATATGAGTGAGTATTTTAGAACACAATACGAAAAATGTTATGAAGGTAATGAATACTATTGGGGGTTAGAGCCAGCATCATTTTTAGATGAATTGATTAATTGTACAAATAAAAAGCCTTCTGACTTAGCGGTGCTTGATATAGGATGTGGTGAAGGAAAAGATGCTGTATATATGGCTCAACAGGGATGTAAAGTAACTGCATTTGATGTTACGGATTCAGGAATTCGTAAATTAAAGAAGCTTGCTTTAAATCGTTCTGTTGAGATTGAAGCTTTTGTTGCTGATATAAATAATTTTGAAATAAATAAACAGTATGACATTATTTACTCAACAGGAACGATACAATATCTGTTTGATGAAAATATTCCTTCGTTTTTTAACAAAATCAGAAATATGACTACAATAGGTGGAATTGTATATTTTAATGTTTTCGTAGAGAAGCCTTTCCTTGAATTACCACCAGATTGGGATAAAGAAGAAAAAATGTGGAAAACAGGAGATTTATTTAGATATTTTTCAGATTGGAAGATACATATAATTAATGAAGATATATTTGAGGATAATAGCGGTGGTGTAAAACATTATCACTGTATGGACACTGTTATGGCTGAAAGAGTCATATAAATTGTAATTTAATCGTGCTATCTAACTTCAATAAAGACTAATTTACGCGCGATGAATTCGATTCTATAAATTGATGAAAAAATTAATGGGAGTAAGCAATGTGCGTTTTTTGCGATATTATTGAACATAAGGCGGATGCCAAAATTGTATATGAATCTGAGAAA
This sequence comes from Saccharofermentans sp., assembly GCA_045598005.1. Classification (GTDB taxonomy): domain Bacteria; phylum Bacillota; class Clostridia; order Saccharofermentanales; family Saccharofermentanaceae; genus Saccharofermentans. The sequence continues at coordinate 970 of JAZLLF010000059.1, forward strand.
GTAATAGCAATTCTTGATATTGAACCAATATCAGATGGTCATGTTCTTGTTATTCCAAAGATTCATGTGGACTCAATTTCAAATGTTTCAAATGAATACTTGATTGAAGTGCTGGAAACTGCACGGAATATAGTTAATGTGTTTGAAAAAGATTATCAGCATTCAGGATATAGCATAATGCAAAATGGTGGAGAATGTTGTGATTTTGGGCATTTTCATCTTCATGTTTTCCCAAGAGTAAAAGGAGATGGATTTGGTTGGACTTATCCTGATGCTGGTGGGAGATGTACTGATGATATTGCATCTGATATAAGAGAAAAACTTATTAACAAATAGTTGTTATATTTTAATTCCAAACAAAAACAGCTGACTTCAAAAGAGGTCAGCTGTTTGTTTATCTGAATGTTAGCTTTAATTAAGCCTTAGTTGTTTCAGCCTTAACTTCTTCAGTCTTAGTCTCTTCCTTAACCTCAGCCTTCTCCTTAGGAAGGAGGATGTTAAGAAGAATAGCTACCATAGCAGCAGGAACGATACCTGAACCACCAAATACGAGCTGGAAGAGCTGTGGAGCGTGAGCAAGAATGCTTGTGTTAGCACCCATACCGTAACCAACACCAAGAGCAACAGAAACGATTGTTAAGTTTCTTGCTGTAAGAGGTGTTTTAGTGATGAGCTGGATACCACTAACTACGATTGATGAGAACATCATAACTGCTGCACCACCAAGTACAGCCTGAGGCATGATTGATACGAGGGCAGCAAGCTTAGGGCAAAGACCACACAGGATAAGGAAAATAGCACCTGTAGCAAGTGCGATTCTGTTAACTACCTTAGTCATTGCAACAAGACCAACGTTCTGGCTGAATGATGTGTTAGGGAGAACACCAAAGAGTGCAGCAAAGCTTGATCCTAAACCATCACAGATAACACCACCAGAAAGCTCCTTGTCTGTAGCTTCTCTGTTAAGACCACCTTCCATAACACCAGAGATATCACCAACTGTCTCAACAGCAGTAACGATAAACATGATGATTACAGGGAGGATAGCACGAAGATCAAATACTGGCTTAACTGGGAGAATTCTAGGAATCTCGAACCACTTTGCATCTGCAACTTTCTGCCAGTTTAATACCCATCCCTTTGTGAACTCAATTGTATCACCTGTGTTAGGATCGATAACTGTGCCTGTCTTTGGAAGAACGAAGCCCATAATAAATGCTACGACATAACCACAAAGGATACCGATGAGAATTGAAGATGAACTTAATGCGCCCTTTGTCCAGTGCTTGAAGATAAGAATTACTACAAGTACGAAGAGAGCAAGAAGGAGGTTTTCAACTGAACCGAAATCCTTTGCATTGTTACCACCACCGAATGAGTTGATACCAACTGAGATAAGGCTCAAACCAATTGAAAGAACTACTGTACCAGTTACAACAGAAGGGAAGAACTTACGAAGTGGCTTTAAGAAGAAACCAAGAATTCCTTCGAAAATACCACCGATTATAGATGCTCCCATAATGGCGCCATAAGCGAGAACTCCTCCGCCCATTGTTGCTGCAACGCTATTGAATACTCCAATAAATCCAGAAGATGTACCCATGATGATAGGTACCATTCCACCGATTGGACCAATAGAGAAGAGCTGAACAAGTGTTACGATACCAGCGATAAGCATGGCGTTCTGAAGAAGGCTAAGCTGAAGTTCAGCATACTCGCCACCAGCAATACCACAGGCACCCGTGATAATGAGAAGTGGTGTGAGGTTTCCAACGAACATAGCAAGTACATGCTGAAGTCCGAGAGGGATAGCCTGTGAGAGTGGAAGCTTTCCATCAAACTGGAATGCTTCTTTCGAAAGCGTGAAAGCTTTCTTGTCTGTGTTTTTACCCATAAAAAGTACTCCTATATATTTTTCAAAATAAATTGAATCTAACTTAATTACAATGCAGCCTTATTTCCCCTCAGGCTTTGACATTGCGATTTTTTCAGGTGTGATTGGAATCTCACGGTGCCATACTCCTGTTGCACGATAGATAGCGTGTGTAATTGCAGGTGCAGGTGTGTTGATTACAATCTCACCAATTGATTTTGCTCCAAATGGACCTGTTGGCTCGAAGCTGTGCTCGAACTCAACCTTGAGGTTACCCATATCAAGTCTTGTTGGAAGCTTATACTGAAGGAAAGAGGACTCAAGCATCTTGCCATCAGCGTTATATGTTACATTCTCCATGAGCGTATGTCCAATACCCTGAACGATACCACCCTCAGCCTGAATTCTTGCAAGCGCAGGATTGATTGGAATACCGCAGTCAACAACTGACATGAAGTCGATAATCTTTACTTCTCCTGTAAGCTTATCAAGCTCAATCTCAACCATACCAACCATGTAAGGTGGTGGAGATACTGGGGAACTATGGGATGCAGATGCTTCAGCAATCTGCGGATTATTAAGCTGAGCCTTAACACCGATTTCTGTAAGAGATACGCTCTCGTCAGTATTAATTCTCTTTATCTTTCCATCTTCGAAATACATCTCTTCGACTGTACAGTTAAGAAGTCCAGCTGCGATAGTACACATCTTCTGCTTCAACTCCATACACGCTTTCTCTACAGCCTTACCAGTGATATAGGTAGTAGAAGAAGCGTATGAACCTGAGTCATAAGGTGATGCGTCTGTGTCTGCTCCGAATACTGCAACGTCATCTACTGAGCAGTCCATACATTCAGCTACCATCTGTGCAAGGATTGTGTCACATCCTGTACCCATATCGGCAGCACCGATAAGAAGCATGAATGTTCCATCTTCTGTAAGCTTAACTGTAGCTGAACCAACGTCCAAGTTTGAGATACAGGAACCCTGCATAGCCATACCCATGCCGGCAGTTCTTACTTTGCCGTTACCCATATCACGAACAGGATACTTCTCGTCCCACTTGAACATTTCCTTACAGTGATCAAGGCAGCGGTCGAGGGCACATGCACTTGCAAGTTCGTTATAGTAAGCAGGCATAATCATGCCTTCTTTAAGCATATTCTTATAACGAATCTCAGTTGGATCCATGTTGATCATCTCAGCAAGTTCGTTAACTGTTGTCTCAAGGGCAAAGATACCCTGTGTAGCACCGTATCCACGGTAAGCACCTGCTGCCATTGTGTTTGTATATACAACATCGTAGTCAAAGCGGAATGCTTCAAGGCTTCCCGTATACATAGGAATTGACTTGTGTCCTGAAAGACCTACAGTTGTTGGTCCGTGCTCGCCATATGCGCCACTATTTGAGAGGGTATAGAGGTCAAGAACTCTGATTTTACCTTCCTTACTTGCGCCAAGTCTTACACGAACTTCCATCTCGTGACGAGGGGAACCTGCAATCTGTGATTCTTCTCTTGAGAAGATAATCATTGCAGGGCGCTTTGTCTTCATTGTAACGAAAGCAGGATATACTTCACTTACAGCAGTCTGCTTTGCACCAAAGCCTCCACCGATACGTGGCTTTTCAACACGAATCATTGTCTTAGGAATTCCAAGTGCGTGCGAAAGGATACGTCTTACGTGGAATACAATCTGTGTTGAAGAAATAACGTGAAGACGACCGTATCTGTCAAAAGAAGTATATGTACGGAATGTCTCCATCATTGCCTGGTTATAAGCCTTAGTGTGATAAGTTCTGTCGAGTACGATATCACAGTCATTCATTACGGCTTCAACATCACCGTGAGAACTCTTCTCGCTTGCAACAAGGTTTCTCTTGTTGTCACCACCAACTTCGCATGGTGCAACCCAGTTTTCCTCTAGGTGTACGAGGAGTTCATTATCCTTTGCAGTATGGAAATCAAGAACTGCTTCAAGTACTTCATACTTAACCTTAATAAGTTTAAGTGCCTTGTCTGCAGCCTTCTCGTTCTCAGCTGCAACGATAGCAACAACATCGCCTACAAAACGAACGTGTCTGTCGATAATAAGACGGTCGTATGGAGATGCCTCAGGATATGTCTGACCAGCATTTGTAAATCTGGTGTTTGGAACATCTTCCCATGTGTAGACATCAACCACACCAGGAACGAGCTTTGCTGCCTTTGTATTAATCTCGGAAACGATGGCGTTAGCATGAGGGCTTCTCAAAAGCTTTACTACGAGTGCATCGTTTGGAACAACGTCTTCTACATAAACAGGCTTACCAAGCAAAAGCTGCATGGCATCCTTCTTACGAACTGACTTGTTGATGGAGTTGTAATTCTTGTGTTCCATTTATTACACCTCCTTAGTTTCTTTGCGACTATTAAGAAAATTACGAATTCCTCTAAGCTGGCCTTCGTAGCCACTGCAGCGGCAAAGGTTACCAGCAAGGAAACTTCTAATTTCATCATCTGTTGGATCAGGATTAGTTCTTAAAAGTGCAATTGTATTCATTACAAAACCTGGGTTACAGAAACCACACTGGTCAGCACCCTGGTCTGCGATAAAGCCTACAAACTCTGAAGCCTCATCTGTTAAGCCTTCAAGAGTATAAATCTTATGACCATTTGCTCTTGCTGTAAGAAGGGAGCAGGAGAGAACCGGAGTGTCGTCCATAAGAACTGTGCAAAGACCGCAGTTTGCTGTCTCGCATCCACGCTTTACGCTATAGCACTTGTGGTCACGAAGGAAATCAATAAGAAGGGAATCGTCAGAGACTGTATCAGTGATCTTTTTACCGTTTAATACGAGATTAATTTCAATCATGAGATGCCCTCCATTTCCTTGATATTTCTTGTGACAAGAACCTTAATTAAGTGTGTTCTGTATTCAGAAGAGCCTCTGATATTTGAAGATGTAGGAGCAATAGTAGAAACATACTCTGCGAAAGCCTTAATACCAGACTCATTAATTTCTTTTAAAAGATTATTGTCGTCTGGGATAAGCATTGCTTTTTCAGGCCTTGCACCTATAACTGCTTTATATGTGCCTCCAAATACGGAAGTAGCACATGTGATAACAGGGAAGTCGGTTCTCTGAATACGCATTGAACTATAGAAGACCTTTATTGGAGTCTTCTTAACAATGATTCGAACAAGAATATCGTTATCCTTCTTCATTGAAATAAATTCAGACATTGGAATCACGCCGCCCTTATAGAGTTCAACGTAACTATCAAGAGCCAAAAATACTGTAAGAACGTCAGAAAAACCGAAGCGTCCCCAGATGCTTCCACCAACGGTTGCAAGATTTCTGAACTGAACACCGATAATATCCTTTACAGAATTTCTTACTGCGTCATTTGTGTAACTGTTAAGAGATTCATTAAGTTCCAAATCACGAAGAGTAGCCATAGCTCCAATTGAGAACTGCTCGTCATCTTTTTCGATTGTATTAAGACCCAAATCACATAAATCGATGGCTGTCTTAATCTTATTTTTGCCCATCTTAATCCAGAGCATGCCACCGATAATCTTGCTGTTCTTAGCCTGATTAAGCTCATAAGCTTCTTCAAGACTTGAAGCACGCACATACTTGTCTATTGTAACCATTACTGATAATCCTATCTTTATTATTAATAATACTATAGTATTCTACCAAGGTATTTGTTGTTTGTGTTGAGGAACTTCGATATAATCGTTGTGGTTTTAAAAGTATAACGATTTTTATTAAAAGATAAGGGAAAGAAATAGTTGAAAAATGAAGAAAATATTAGCAGTTTTACTTACATCAGTAATGCTTTTTGCTACAGCATGTAGTTCAGGAGCAAAAACTTCAGAAGTGTCAGAGACTACTTCTGAACGTCCACGCGAGACATCCTGTCCGCCTGGAGGAGAAGCAGAACATGAGATGGATTTTATTGATGATAGCGAAGTTACATATCCTGTAACTATCGTGGATCAGACAGGAAGAGAAGTAGTTATTGAAGAAGAGCCACAGAGCCTTGTTAGTAGTTATTACATTACATCAAGCCTTTTTATCGCTCTTGGAGTTGATGACAAGATGGTTGGTATTGAATCAAGTCCAGAGAAGAGACCAATCTACGCTCTTTCTAGTCCGGAACTTCTTGAACTTCCTACAGTAGGTTCTCCAAAGGAGTTTGATTTTGAAGCATGTGTAGCACTTGAGCCAGATCTTGTTGTTCTTCCAACAAGACTTAGTGATGCTGCAGATGAACTCGAGGCTCTGGATATTGATGTAATTCTCGTAAATCCTGAGAACGAAGAAGGACTTATTGAGATGATTAATATCGTTTCAATTGTTACTAATTCTGTGGAAACAGCAGACAGACTTATTTACTTCATCGAGAATGTTAAGTTTGAACTTAATGAAGCACTTACTGGTATTGATCCTGTTTCAGTATATCTTGGTGGTAATTCAAGTTTCTTATCAACAGCATCTTCAGGTATGTATCAGTCAGACATGATTGCACTTGCTGGTGGAAGTAATGTTGGTTCTGAGATTGATGATACATACTGGGTAGAAGTTTCTTATGAGCAGATTCTCGCATGGAATCCAGAGTACATTATTCTTGCTGCAAATGCAGAATATACTGTAGAGGATATTTTGAATGATGAGAGTCTTTCTATATGCGATGCAGTAATTAACGGAAATGTATATAAGCTTCCTTCAGATGCTGAAGCATGGGACAGCCCAGTTCCAGGTTGTGTACTTGGTTCTTTGTGGCTTGCATCCGTTCTTTATCCAGATTCTATTTCTGAAGAAAGATGTAATGAGATAATTGAAGAGTTTTACGAGACATTCTATGGATTCAGCTACAGTTCAATTGAAGAGGCAGCATAAGAAAGATATTTTGTTCTTTATTATTGGGAGCGTACTTTTGTGCGCTCTCTTTTTGCTTAGCCTTTTTATTGGAAAGTATCCATTTACGATTGAAGGTCTTATGTCAGGTGATGAAAGACAGTGGCTTGTTTTTAAGATGCTTAGATTAAGTAGAAGTGTCGTTGGATTAATCGGAGGATTTGCTTTAGGTATTGCTGGATATATTTATCAGACAGTATTTCGTAATCCGTTGGCATCACCTGATATTATTGGTGTTGCATCAGGAGCATCTGCTGGAGCTGCGTTTGGCATTTTGTTTTTTGCAACAAGTGTAATGGTTACAGTCTGTGCCTTTGGTGGTGCATTTCTTGCAGTAATCTTTACTCTTTTACTTGCGTCAATCGATAAAGCAGGTCGTAACAGCACTGTAGTTCTTGCAGGAATTGCGGTTCACGCTTTTGCACAGACAATACTTATGTGCCTTAAACTTATGGCAGATCCTGAGAAGGAACTTGCTTCTATCGAGTACTGGATTATGGGAAGCCTTAATGGAATTAATGCGAATTCAATTGCTCTTAATATAGTACTTATTCTTCTTAGCATAGTAGTTTTGTTTGTCCTTCATCGAAAGGCATTAATCCTCGCAGCTGATGAGGGTGAAGCAAAAATGCTTGGACTTAATGTAAACGGGACCCGATTAATAGTTTTACTTACAGCAACTATTGCTGTTGCGTCCGTAGTAAGTATGACTGGCCTTATTAGTTTTGTTGGACTTGTTGCTCCTCATATAGCAAAAAGACTTATTAAGAATAACAGTATCGCTACTATGGTTATGTGTGGAATTATTGGTTCCATTCTTCTTGAGTCAGCTGATATTTTCGCAAGGAGCGTTGCTGCTACAGAACTTCCTGTAAGTATTTTTACAAGTATTATTGGAGTTCCTTTCCTTGTGTTTATTATTTTGAGGGGAGGGCTTAGACATGAGTAACAGTCTTCTTAAAGTAAAAAAACTCTCCTCAGGATATGGGAAAAAGTTGATTCTTAAGGATGTATCTTTCGAGGTGGAAGAAAATTCTGTAGTAGGTCTTCTTGGCGCTAACGGATGCGGAAAGACTACACTTATAAAGTCCTTATGTAGAATCATTCCATGTAAGGGTGAAGTTATAGTTAATGGTAGTAGTGCCGCGTCTTTATCTACAAGGGAATTTTCAAAAATCTGCAGTCTCGTTCCTCAAAAGACAGGAATAGGAATTGATATTATTGTTCTTGATGTAGTTCTTATGGGATTTAATCCTTTCCTTCCGATTCTTGGAAAGCCAACAAAGGATATGGTTTTAAAAGCAGAAGAAATTCTTTCTGAGTTAGGATTGAAGGACAGGGAATACGATAATTTCCAGAATTTAAGTGAAGGGCAAAAGCAGCTTACTATCATTGCAAGAAGTCTTGTTTCAGATACGGCTGTTTTATTTATGGACGAGCCTGAAAGTTCTCTTGATTTTGCGGTTCGTTATAACGTGATGTCTTTAATAAAAGAAAAAGCAGGAAGTAGCAGAAAGTGCGCACTAATTTCTCTTCACGATGTTAATCTTGCGCTTAAATTCTGTGATAAACTCTTGCTTATAAAAGATGGTAATATTTCGTCTACAGTTGATATTAAAAATGAGAATAAGGATTCTATTGAACAGAAATTAAAGACGATTTATGGTTCAGTAAAACTTATTTCTGTAACTGATAACGAGGGGAAGGAATCCCTTACCATGGTTAAGGCTTAACAGGTGGAGGCATATGAAGGCAGTTACACGTATTGTTTTTGTAGACGAAGAAGGGGATAAATTCTTCGGGGAAGGTCCATACAGACTTCTTAAGGCTGTTGAAGAAACAGGCTCACTTCATTCTGCTGCATCTTCCATGAATATGGCATACACTAAGGCTTTGAAACTTCTTTCGAATGCAGAGAAGGCGCTTGGTTTTCAACTTACAAAAAGAACTGTAGGTGGAAGGTCAGGTGGCGGCAGCGAATTAACACCTGAGTGCAAAGATTTCCTCGAGCGCTATGCATCTTACCGCGACGCATGCCGTGAGAATAATAAGGAACTTTATGACAAGTATTTCTCCTAATACATCGAAAGCGGGATGCGTAATAATGGCATCGGGCCTCGGGGTTCGCTTCGGAGGCAATAAACTTATGGCTGATTTTGGCGGTAAGCCAATGGTTAGCCATATTATCGATAAAGCAGAAAAGTGCTTTGAAGAAGTAGTTGTTGTAACACGTAATAAAGGTGTCCTTGATTTATGTAATGAACGCGGAATTAAGGTAGTGTTCCATGAATTCCCATATCGAAGTGATACGGTTCGTCTTGGAATAGAGAATCTGAGTTCTGATATTAGCGGTGTGGTTTTCTGTCTTGCTGATCAGCCTTATCTTTCTGCCCAAACTATTAACAGGTTAATTAATGCAGCAAATATGAATCCGGATAAAATCTGGCGCACAACATCAGATGGTGTTATTGGTTCGCCTACATATTTTCCAAAGAAGTACTTTAATGAGTTAACTTCGCTTCCTGAAGATAAGGGAGGAAGCTATGTTATAAAGAAGCATCCAGAAGATGTATTAAGTATCAATATAGATGATCCATTAGAATTAAGAGACATAGACACAAGAGAAACCTATGAGGAACTTCTGGGTTATCTTAATAAGAATTAATATAACAATATTTGTTTGCGGCGATTTTTGCCTTCAAAATATCCCCAAAAGTATTAGCAAAATAGCAGGTAACAGCTGATTACAAAAAAAGTCTCAAATATTTAAAATTTACGCTTGACATTAATGTAGCAAGACTGTAATATATCTGAGCACTTCGGAAGACAAGTTCTTCAGAGAAGGCGTCGGATCTTGAAAATTGAATAGAAGCAGAACTTAAAACAACGAACCTTATGTTCAATTCTTAGAATTGAGTTTTTTAAATTAGTAATTGAGCCAAACATATGGCTCTCAAATAACAATTTGAGAGTTTGATCCTGGCTCAGGATGAACGCTGGCGGCGTGCTTAACACATGCAA
>JAZLLF010000060.1:0-2769 GCA_045598005.1 Saccharofermentans sp.
TAAGGAATAACACAGTCAAAAATTACATTAGTGTTTTTCTCTCCTGGAACAATTCTTAAGTCATGAATTGATAACGATTCATCAATCTCATTAACCTGATTTTTAAGGAACTCTCGCAGTTCTCCAACACGCTCATCGGCAGTAACAATCGGATCATAGTGAATAACAAGATGCATGTCGCCTGACTTGTTGAAATCATCTTCAATTTTGTCAATAAGTTCATGACATTCAAGCACGTTACGTTCTGCTGGAACTTCTACATGGACACTTGCAAAGCGTCTGCCAGGACCATAATCGTGAATCATAAGATCATGCGTTCCAAGTACACCTTCGTAGCTCATAATCTTTGCTTCGATTAATCTTACTGTCTCCTCTTCCGGTGCCTGACCAAGAAGTGGTGCAATAGAATCCTTAACAAGACCTATACCACTCCAAAGAACAAAGAGTGCAACAACTGTACCCATAATTCCATCGAGATTAACATGAGCAAAATAAGCAATAATCGCTGTTACAAGAACTGCCGAAGTAGAAATAACATCATTTCTACTGTCTGCTGCTGTAGCAAGAATAACTTGAGATTTAATTTTCTTACCAATCTTATAGTTAATAACAGCCATCAAAGCCTTGATAATAATCGAGATTATAAGAACGATAAAAAGTGCAACTGAAAACTCAATCTCAGAAGGATGAATAATCTTCTCTACACTACCCTTCAAAAGTTCAACACCTGCAATCATAACAAGAAATGCAACAACAAGTCCCGAAATATATTCATATCTTGCATGACCAAATGGATGCTCCTCGTCAGCTGGTTTTGCTGCCATCTTAAAGCCGACAAAACTGATTACACTTGAAGCCGCATCAGAAAAGTTATTAATAGAATCTGCAACTATAGAAATCATTCCAGAAAGAAGTCCAATTATAAGTTTTGATACTGCAAGAATAATATTTGCACAGATGCCCATAACTCCAGACATCTGACCATATTTATTTCTCTCGTTACTCATTTGTTATCACCTTACCTAAATTAGTCACGGATTAATCCATCTAATAAAAGCCGTTTTATCTTCAGAATTATACCCATTATTCCTGTAAAAATTCAAAGTTTTTTCTTCCTTGGAACCAGTTAGAAGCATCAACTTATAACAGTTTTCCTTAACTGCCAATTCATACGCATAATCAAGGCACTGACTTGCAAGATGTCTCCCTCGATAATTCTCATCTGTAATAACGTTCTCAATTAATGCATATGGTCTCTGATTATGAGTGAGATTAGGAACAATAACACATACAACAGAAGACACTATTTTTCCGTCATCATCAGCAACGATAATATGATGATTCTTATCATTTAGTATCTCTTCAAATATCTCCATTACTTCAGGCGTTTTCTTTGGAACAGGATTTCTATGAAGCATTGTGTAAAGATTCATTAATCCATCAAAATCATTCTCATTAATCTCTCTAATAATCATGGAATCACCTGAAACTCTTCAAATACTCTTTCTGCTCTGGCGTTATTCTGAAACTATCAACACACTTACTTATTGTTTTCCTGTGAACCCAGGGAGATAACATTCTCTTCTCGATATAAGGAACCGTTGCCTCGTACTGCTTTGCCATTGCTGTTGCAAAATACCACGCAATCATCATGTTGATGTAGTACTCTTCAGACTTAGTAGATGCGACCATCGCCAGATACTTAGGATCAAACTTATCATCAAGATAATAATTCATAAGCATCTCTATACCAAATCTTACAGTATATGTGTGATCACTTTTGAGCCATAATTCAATTTTCTTAAGTAGTTTATCCGTATTCTTGACGAAAGGTTTAGGCTTAAGCTGGTCACATGTAGCCCAGTTATCAACATACGGAAGAAAGTGCTCTACCACATTTATAGATTCATCGTAATCTTTTATAAGACTAATAATAAAAGCATGCAGCTGATTCTCCTCGAAATACTCATGTGGAAGTTCATCAAGAAATTCTTTGGCTTTCTCTGGATTCTCTTTATAAAGCTTTTTGGCATAATCTTTAAGAATTGGAGTTCTTACTCCAACAAAGCAGTCAGGAGACAAAGTTGGAGAAAGACCAGCATTAAAGTCTTTGTATTTTAAATCCTGATTAGAAAACAAAAAATCAAATATTTCCTGCATAGTGGCCTCCACATATTTTTACTTCAACATAGTATACCCCAAAACAAATAAGAGACCGAATTTCTTCGGTCTCTCATTCATAATCATCGTTTATTCTTACTTATGGAGCAATACCTGCTGCTCTACAAAGATCAGCGAACTCTGGTGAAGTTGCGAAGCCATTAAAGATCGCTTCTCTGCTTCCACCGTTATAAAGTGCTGATACCCAGTAGTCAATCTCATCGTTTGATGCATCACGTCCCATAAATGTTCTGTAAAGTCTATTGATGTATTCAACATTGTTGTAATTACCATCAAGGAACTCTCCTGAAAAGAAGAACTCGTGTGCTGCATATGTTCCTGTTACAGTTCCTGATACAAGAAGATCTGTCCAGTACTCAATTCCTTCTGCCTCACCATCTCTTCCAAGACATGTTGTATAAAGTCTTGTTGCAAATGCAATAACTGCATCTCGCTGACTTGGAGCTGGTGTTGTAGCACCTGGATTAATTCCACAGTTCTCACAGATGTTAATCCACTCTGTTGAATTGATAAATCCATAGAATACTTCTTCTCTTGACTTACCACTCATAAGTTCATTAATCCAGAAGTTAAGTCCATCTGAATCAG
>JAZLLF010000061.1:0-10197 GCA_045598005.1 Saccharofermentans sp.
AACACCCCATGGTGTAACAGGACCTGGAAGACCGATAGGAGACTTACCTTCACCACCACCGTGTGGGTGATCGCAAGGGTTCATTACAACGCCTCGAACAGATGGGCGAACACCCATGTGACGCTTACGTCCAGCCTTACCAATGTTTACGTTCTCGTGCTCTGCGTTACCGATCTCACCAACCATTGCGCGGCACTTGATAGATACCATACGTACCTCACCAGATGGGAGTCTAACCTGAGCGTAATCGCCTTCCTTAGCCATGAGCTGTGCAGAAGCACCAGCTGTTCTAACCATCTGAGCACCCTTACCAGGCTTAAGCTCTACGCAGCAGATAACTGTACCTACTGGGATGTTAGCGATAGGAAGAACGTTACCAGCGATGATATCAGCCTCTGGACCACTTACTACTGTATCGCCAACCTTAAGTCCGTTAGGAGCAAGGATGTATGACTTAACGCCATCTACATACTGGATAAGTGCGATGAAAGCTGTTCTGTTTGGATCGTACTCAAGAGCAACAACCTTTGCTGGTACTGAATCCTTAGTTCTCTTCCAGTCGATTACACGAATCTTCTTTCTGTTTCCGCCACCCTGGTGACGAACTGTGATGCGGCCATATGAGTTACGACCTGCGTGCTTCTTACCTGTTGTAAGAAGTGACTTCTCTGGAGCCTTCTTAGTGAGTACAGAATAGTCTGTTACTGTCATCTGACGAACAGCTGGAGAAGTTGGATTAAATGATTTTACTGCCATTTTTATTCACTCCTTATCTGACCCTTATGAGCCGAATCCAAACTCTTCGATAGATGTCTTGTACTTAGTAGCAACCTTTGTTGACTTGCCACCCTTAGCAAGATATGTCTCTGCTGTACCCTCTGTATCGATTGTTACAACAGCCTTCTTGAATGAAGGAGTTCTACCGAACTGATAGCGCTGTCTCTTAACCTTACCGTCAAAGTTAGCTGTGTTAACTGCTGTAACCTTAACATTGAAAAGCTGCTGAACAGCATTCTTTACATCAACCTTAGTAGCATCCTTAGCTACCTTGAATGTGTACTTACCATCTGCGATTTCACCAGCTGACTTCTCAGTGATGATTGGAGCGATGATGATGTCCTGTGGAGCCTTACTCATACGTACACCTCCTGAATCTTCTCAGCAGCGTCCTTTGTAAGAACGAGGCTGTCATGCTTAAGAATGTCAAATACGTTAATTGTGTTAACGAGTGAAGACTGTACATCTGGGATGTTTCTAAGTGAAAGAATAGTCTTCTCATTCTTCTCTGCTGAAACTACGAGAGCCTTTGAAGCCTTGATAGCTGCAAGAGCCTTAACTGCCTCAGCTGTCTTAATCTGCTCGAGGTCGAAGTTCTCAACTACGATGATCTTGCCCTCAGCAAGCTTTGAAGAAAGTGCAGACTTCATAGCAAGTCTCTTAATCTTCTTAGGAACTGTGTAGCTGTAATCTCTTGGCTTAGGCCCAAAGATAACGCCGCCTCCTACGTACTGTGCAGAACGTGTAGAACCGTGACGTGCACGACCTGTTCCCTTCTGACGCCATGGGCGCTTACCGCCACCTCTTACTTCGCTTCTTGTCTTTGTGGATGATGTACCCTGACGACGATTAGCGAGCATGTTGCGAATTACTACTGCGATTGCATTTGCGTTTGGCTCAATACCAAAGATCTCATCGTTAAGCTCAATCGAACCAGTAACAGCACCGCTAAGATTTAAAATATCTAATTTAGCCATTATTGTTTACCTCCCGATTATGCCTTAACGGATGACTCAACTGTAACGAGTCCACCCTTAGGACCTGGAACCGCGCCTCTAAGAACGAGGATTCCTCTGTCGCCGTCAACCATAACGACGCTCAAATTCTGTACTGTGCAATTTACTGAACCCATGTGTCCTGGCATCTTCTTACCTGGGAGTACACGAGCAGGTGTTGAGTTAGCACCCATAGAACCAACTCTTCTGTGGTACATAGAACCGTGACCTGAAGGACCACCCTTCTGTCCGTGACGCTTGATGTTACCAGCGTAGCCCTTACCCTTTGATACACCGCTTACGTCAACGTGATCGCCAACTGAGAACATCTGATCAACCTTGATCTCCTGTCCAATTGCATATTCATCGTCTGTCTTGAACTCGCGGATGTAACGCTTTGGCTCTACGCCTGCAGCCTTGTACTGACCAGCATCTGGCTTGTTTACAAGCTTTGCACGTACATCAACTGTACCAACCTTAACAGCCTTGTAGCCGTCGTTCTCTACTGTCTTGTTCTGAAGTACATACATAGGTGATACTTCAATGACAGTTGCTGGAATTACATTGCCTGTCTCATCGAAAAGCTGTGTCATTCCGGCCTTCTTGCCAATAATGAATTTCGTCATTCTCTTTTCCTCCTATATGGTTATTGGTTCACCGTAGTGAACGTGACCTCAGTTAAGTGACTTGGCGTTTCTCTTAACTGATTAAACCAGTAAACAATTCCTATTAAGCCTTAACTTCGATAGAAACGCCTGCTGGCAAGTCGATCTTCTGAAGTGCATCAACTGTCTTTGATGTTGGTGCATATACATCGATCAAGCGCTTGTGTGTTCTCTGCTCGAACTGCTCACGAGAATCCTTATACTTGTGAGGTGAACGGAGAATTGTTACGATCTCCTTCTCTGTTGGGAGTGGGATAGGACCACTGAAGCTTGCACCTGTACGCTCGATTGTAGCGATGATTGATGCTGCGCTCTCGTCGAGGAGCTTGTGATCGTAAGCCTTGATCTTGATTCTAAGCTTTGCTGTTGCCATTGTGTTTTCCTCCAATATGCTGTTTTATTCTCTCAACCCTTCCGGGCGTTTCTTCTTGTCCCATTCAAAAACCCAGATATCCAGTTACTACCCTGATCAACAGGTAGCACTTTGGCTTCTGGGCAGACAGTCAAAATAAACGCTGCCGGCTTTGGCCGAAATCGCCGGAATCTTGTCCGACTTGCTCTGTCGAAGTTACCCGCCTCCAGTGTGCAGCCCACGCTTGTGCGGCAATCTCCAACTTCCTAGCTAACACGCAGACTACGGCTATCCGAAGTCGCGCGAGTAGTATAATACACTCGAAAGTCAATTATGGCAAGCATTATTTTCAAATAATTTATTTTTTTACAAATTATCCAAGAAATCCCTTATATCACTAGGTGTGAAGTGGTATTTCTGATCACAGAAATGGCATTCTGTATCAATTCCGTTCTCATCTTCAAGAAGTGACTCAAGGTCTTTTCTGCCAAGTGCAGCAAGTCCCTGTGACATTCTTTCTCTTGAACAGTTGCATTTATAACTTACTGGATATCCATCAAGATACAAAAGGTCGCTGTTATAGATTTCTTCTTCTGGTTTATTATCCGGATCACAGTAACCCATAAACAAATCAAGAATCTGTGCTACAGAAAAATCTTCCATAAGTTCTGTAAATGGCGGGAAACCGTCTACTCTTCCCTCAACGTAAGCAATATCTTCTTCAGTTGCGTTTGGCATAATCTGAATCATCATGCCACCTGCATTACTTACAATTCCATCTGTTCCAATCTGAACACCCAAAGCAACAATTGATGGTGTCTGCTCTGAAGCAGCAAGAAAATATGTAAAATCTTCTGCAATCTCACCTGAAACAAGTTCAACTGAACCCGTGTATGGCTCACGAAGACCAATATCTCTTATTAAAGTAAGAGAACCCTCTCCTACTGCAGCACTTACATTAAGTTTTCCTGGACGATAGTAAGTAGACTCGACATTTGTCTCAAGCGCATAAGCCTTTGCATGACCCTTGCTGTCAATTACACATGTCATGCCGCCAATTGGGCCATTACATCTGATGATTGTTGTCTGAGTATCATCTTCGTTCTTCATGTTGGAACCAACAAGAAGGGAACCTGTGATAAAACGACCAAGAGCTGCAGTTACAACATTTGATGTGTTGTGGATGCGCTGCATCTCACGAACTGTGGCTGTGGAGTTAATGGCGATTGCCTTGATGTGTCCCTTTCGCGCAATTGCTCTTATAATGTGATCCTCTTTTGGATCTACCGGTACGCCTGAAGCGCTGTATGCATCACTTGCCATACTCTGTTATTCTCCTAAATACAACAAAAATTCTTTCTTCTTCGGAAGTTTCCGGCTTGTCCTCAAGGTCTGTAGTTACTGCCTCGAGCTTAAGACCATACTTTGCCGCGATTTCCGCAAGGTAGTCGACGGAATAATATCTTTCCTTTATAACACCATCTGTGCGTTTATAGCTTCTGCCATCCTCAGTGTAGAAAATAGTCATTTCGGAGAAGCTCATTCCCGTATCCTCTTCGTAGGAATTTGCCCAAAGAAGCGTGTAGTCTTCGTCATCCTGGAAAAATACATTATCGCCAAGCGTTTCCGCAAAATGCTTCTTCGTACCTATGTCGAAAATAAAAACCGCACCGGTTGCCATGTAATTTACAAAAGAAGCGAACAGTTTATCGATTAACTTCTCATCAGTAATGTGATTAATAGTATCAAGAGTACTGATAAATACATCGGCAGCGCCGTAAAGCTCATAGTCAGTAATATCCTGATTGAGCCATAAAATGTCAGGTGCTGTTTCCGCTGAATATTCTCTCGCCTTGTTAAGCATTTCGAAAGAACGGTCGATACCTATTGCTTCGTATCCGAACTTTGTGGCAAGTTCAGTTGTAATACGACCGCTTCCGCATCCAAGGTCAACAAGAATAGGAGCTCCACCTTCTCCTTCCCCTGCTGAAGTTCTGTACTTCGTTGCAAGTTCGTGAATAAATGAAGCCCACTTGTTCGGATTTATATCTTCCTGAAGGCCGTCATAGTAGGCGGCCAAAACGTCATAAAAATCTCTCATATTCTGTTTAATTATGGAAGGTAGTTAAGAGGATCTACTCTTTCGCCACCGGAACGAACCTCAAAGTGGAGGTGTGCACCAGTAGATGTTCCTGTACTTCCAACATAACCGATTGCCTGTCCTGTAGAAACTCGCTCACCGTTTGAAACGATAATATCTCTTGCATGACCGTACAAAGTTACAAGTCCGTTGTCATGCTGAATCATACAGTAGTTACCATATCCTGAACCACCATAGTTCTGTCCTTCAACAGGCTCTTCTACATAAATAACTGTACCAGGGCCAGCTGCCATGATTGTATCGCCGAAACCACAACCAATATCAATACCTGAGTGATACTTATATACACCTGTTACTGGGTGATATCTGTATCCAAAGTAAGATGTAAGGTAATGTGTCCAGGATGGCCACTGAAGTGATCCATTACCACCACCTACTGGTGGGTTTGTTGGAGCAACTGGAACCTGCTCACCTGTTTCTGGGTTAACAGCTGCAGGTGGAGGTGTTGGGTTTCTCTGAGCATAAAGCTCTGCCTGGATTCTTTCTATTTCAGCATTGAGGCTTGCAGCCTGAGCATTAAAGCTGTTTGCATTTGCCTGAGCTGAATTAATCTGAGCATCAAGATTTGCAATGGAATTTGTTGTAATACCAATTTCCTCTTCGAGCTCTCTAAGCTGATCCTGCTTTGCCTGTGCCTGAGCTTCCATCTCCTCTGCTTCTGCCAAAGCTTCGTCAGCAACATGCTGAGCTGTCTCAAGTG
The DNA here is from genome assembly GCA_045598005.1 of Saccharofermentans sp. Classification (GTDB taxonomy): domain Bacteria; phylum Bacillota; class Clostridia; order Saccharofermentanales; family Saccharofermentanaceae; genus Saccharofermentans. The sequence goes on from JAZLLF010000061.1 coordinate 5,651, forward strand.
CAACCTGCATTGAATCTACAGCCTGACTGTCTGCATCAGCGATAAGAGCGATAATCTCAATATTTGTAAAGAAACCTGCGAGGCTGTCTGACTCAAGAAGCACCTCGAGAACAGACTTATTCTGATACTCAAACATAGTAGCAACACGATCTTCAAAGAGCTTCTGTGTTCTTGCAAGATCATCCTGGGCAGCTACATATCTGTCATAAGCTTCTGCCTTTGCAATAAGTGCAGCAGCATACTGGCTTGCAATAAGTTCATACTCTGCTGTCTGTGCTGCCTGCTCTGCATTAAGCTCTTCAAGCTCACCATTAAGAACTGATCTCTCGCCTGAAAGTTCTGAAACAATAGCTGCAGCAGCGGCTGCCTGTGCAAGTGCAGCATCACGCTGACGTCTTGCCTCATCAAGTTCGTCCTGGCTTGCAGCCTTTACATTCAAAGGAATATCAGCTCTGACTCTGTATGCTGGCATCAGCAAAGCTGTCATGGACGCAATAATTGCACAAATCAAAACTACACTAAGTAAAGATTTAATATTATTCGTACGACTCTTAACACTAAACATATAAATACCTTTATACCTTAATATATTTTCTTACAGAAATGTCACTACCGATTCCTCCGATAAGTACTCCGATAAGGAGAACAATGAGGAATACCCACCACATAATGCTGTTTACAGGAACCAAAGCATAAAAGCTTGTTGGATCCATCTTAAGCATCATCTGCTTATAAAGTTCGCTATACGCAAATACTGTGATACCCCAAGCGCAAAGTGCACTGATCATACCAACAATGGCGCCCTCTATTACATACGGCATTCGTATATAGAAGTTGGTAGCACCAACGAACTTCATAATTTCAATCTCACTTGATCTCGAATAAACAGAAATTCGAACCATGTTAGAGATAATAAACAAAGCAATTACAAACAAAACGATAAACGAAACAACAGTTGCAACGTTAACAATCTTCTTTGTACTTGTCAAAAACTTCATTACGTTACTTTCCTGAGAAACCTTGTTTACTCCAGGATAAGTTGAAATCTTTGCACAAATCTCATCAGCAGCACCAGGATCACTAAGCTGGATGCTGAAAGTATAAGGCAGATACTGGTTGTAATCGAAGTCATCAAGAATAGATGAACTTGAACCAAGATTTGACTTAAAACTGTTATAGTTATCTTCTGGATAATTCAAATCACAGTGAATTACTCTTGGATCAGAAACAATAAGCTGTGAAGTTGTATTTATCTCTTCAACAGAAGCCTGAAGCTTCATATAAACTTCAATAGGTGGCTGCTGTGAAAGTCTTCTCATCATAACTCTTGCATTCGAAGAGAAAATAAAGAAAACACTCATTACGATAAGCATAAGAAGAATTGTTGTAATTGACGCAATCGTAACAAGAGGATGTCTTGCAATTCCTCTGAAACCTTCTCTTACTGAATTAAAAAATGCTCTAATACTCATTAGTCGTCATCCTCCTGAATATCAAGATCGATATCGCTGAGTTTAATTTCTTCAATCCAGTTATCGTCATTGTTCTCTTCTTCTGTTTCTTCTTCTGCAACCTCTTCAGCATCAGCTTCATTTGAAACTACCTCAGAAGGTGAAGCGAATTCTGTATAAGAAGATTCTGTTTCTTCTTCCTTCTCTGTTTCTTCAGAAGATGAAACTTCTTCTTTCTTCTCCTCTGATGCCTCTGAAGACTCTGCTTCTGTAGTTTCAGAAACTTCATCTGAAGAATTCACGTCGCTACTTTCAGCTGACTCATTAATTTCAGAAGCAGATTCCAAAACCTCTTCGTGCTCTACTGCCAAATCATCAACACCAATCAAAGTTTCTGGTGCTTCTTCAATCTTTGCAGGAATCAAAGCTTCTTCCGGAGTCTCACCGAAGAAAAATACTCCAGTATTATCTTCCTGAACATAGCCTTCATCGTCGTAACTATCATGATACTCTCTGTCAGCATCAAAGTTAGGATCGTCACCGAAAGCAATATTCATCTGTGGCTTTGGCATAATAACCTTAGGTTCAGCTGCTGCCTGAGCACTAAGATCACTGCTGTAAAGGCTGTCTTCTGCATCTCTTGCAACAAGACCACCACTGATCTCAATAACTCGCTTCTTCATCTTATCTACAAGATTACTGTCGTGTGTGCAGACAATTACAGTAGAACCATTGCGGTTAATCTCCTGAAGAAGAGCCATAATATTCTCTGAAATTTCAGGGTCAAGGTTACCTGTTGGCTCATCTGCAACAATAATCTGTGGGTTGTTAATCATAGCTCTTGCGATGGCAACACGCTGCTGCTCACCACCAGAAAGCTCCTGAGGATATGCATTAGCCTTATCTTTAAGTCCAACAACATTGAGCATCAACTGCACACTCTGATTAAGGCTCTTACGAGGCATTCCAACAATCTCCCCCGCGAAAGCAATATTCTCAAAGACAGTCTTTGTCTCTATGAGTCTAAAATCCTGATAAATCATTCCAATCTGTCTTCTCAAAACTGGAACAAGTGCACGAGACATTGAAGCAATGTTAAATCCATCGATTAAAACACTACCTTCAGTTGGTCTCTCTTCACAGGTAATACACTTCAAAAGTGTAGACTTACCTGAACCTGACTTACCAATAACAAAAACAAATTCGCCATCAGCAATATCAAAAGTTACGCCCTTAAGCGCTTCAACAGAACCTGACTTGGACTTATAAGTCTTATGTACATCCTGAAATCTAATCATCTGATCATGTTGTCCTTACTTGTCTCAAGATACTCAAGATATGTACGAACCATTGAAGCCATCTTAAACAAAACAGCATCATCAAAAGATCTTAAGTCGAGACCTGTATTTTTCTTAACCTTATCAAGTCTATATACAAGAGTATTTCTGTGAACATAAAGCTCACGGCTTGTCTCAGAACCATTAAGGTTATTAGCAAAGAAACTCTCGATTGTAGCTACAGTATCCTCGTCGAGAGTTCTGTATGCTTCATTAGGGAAAACCTCATCAATAAACATCTGACAAAGTGTAGCTGGGAGCTGATAAATAAGTCTTCCAAGACCGAGCTTGTCATAACGTGAAACAGAACAGTTCTTCTCAAAAATCTTACCTACACGAAGTGCAAGCATAGCGTCTCTATATGACTTCGAAATATTCTGGAAATGGTTAACAAATGAACCAACACCAATATAAACTGTAATGCCTTCATTACTTAAGCAGTCAAGAACTGAATTAGCAGCCTGATCAACAAAGTTGTTACGGTCAGTCTCAGATGAAATAGAATCATCAACATTAAGAACTACAATAGCTGTAGCCTCATCCATTGCAAGAACTGTTGCATTCTCAGAATCAGCATAGAAATTCTGAAGGATAACAAGTGCCTCAGCACCCTCTTCCTTAACACTTCTTACTACCATAACAATACGTGGGATATTGCAGTTGATCTGGTACTCTCTCGCCTTAATAGGAATCTCACCCTGAAGCTCGTTCTCAAGAAGAACGTTCTTTGTGAAAAGTTCCTTCTCAGCATCTGTACCACGCTCCTTGATGGAAGTCTTAATCCACTCAGCGAGAAGCTCGAGGTAAGTACGTGCTGCAGGATCATCAGAAGCAATATAAATAATGTACTTAAACTGCTCTCCAATGGCGATCTTCATATATGTCTTTTCAGCTGTGCTAGAAAAAACATCATCTGACATCATTACAGCTCTAGCTGAAGAATCAACTGTACCTTCAATCTCTGGTTCAGTTGCAGCAATAACAAGTCCTGTTGTATCCATAACTCCGACACTCTGCTTGAGAATTGTCTTTGCCTGACGCATACACTTTTTAATCTCTTCCATTCTCGCCCACACTTTCTGCCCATGGCATCCCACCATGAACCTAATAATACTCATAAATAATAACTTTTTTCTTCGAAATCTACAAGCACAACGACCCTATTGCAACAAAAGAGTAACTATTGAACGCAAAAAAGACCGGATGCCTTGCGGCAATCCGGTCCTTCACAACTCTGGAGAGTATTAATTAAGAGATAATGCTCTGCTCTGTATCCTTGTCGAAGAGGTGGATACGGTTTGTGTCGATAGCAAGGTCAACAACCTGACCTACTGTTGACTGTGAAGTTGTTGGGTCAACTCTACATGTGAGTGGGAGTGAACCATTAACTGTTACATAGAGGTATGTCTCAGCACCGAGCATCTCAACTACGTCTACGTCAGCAGAGAAAGCTGTCTCTGGGTGATCAGATACGAATGTTGCTTCATCTGTGATAGCCTCTGGACGAACACCGAAGATAACTTCCTGTCCATCACGCTCCATAACTTCCTCAACTGCATAACGATCTGGGAGCTTAACTGTTACGTTCTCGAATGAGATATAAACATCAGAACCCTCAACGTTGATTGTAGCATTGATGAAGTTCATTGGTGGCATACCGATGAATCCAGCAACGAATGTATTAACAGGGTTATCATAGAGCTCTGTTGGAGAGTCTACCTGCTGGATGAAACCATCCTTCATAACAACGATACGAGTA
>JAZLLF010000062.1:0-20767 GCA_045598005.1 Saccharofermentans sp.
TGGGGCATTTCTTATGCCTGTTATTTCAAAATTTACATCGTGGCAACACAAAGCCCTCAGGCAAATAGTAAAATTACATTAGTTACGGATAAGGGGATATATATATGCCGATTTATAGATGTAAGATGTGTTGCGGTAACCTTGAGGCTACTGGCGATAATAATATCTGGGTATGTTCTTTCTGCGGTACAAAGCAGACAGTTACACATTACGATGACAGTAAAGAGCCAAATATTGCGGCTTTTCTTGAGCGCGGTAATATTGCACTTGATGACAGCGAATGGAAAAGTGCAGATGAGTTCTTTAATAAAGCTTTGAATCTTAATCCGAAGTGTGCTGAGGCATATCTTGGAAGTTACCTTGCAAATGTAAGATGTAAGACATTTGGTGCTTATATTGATACGATAATTAGCCGTGAAGATCCCGCATCAATGACGGAAATTGCTGCATGCGCGGAAGATACTTCGCATATTCATTCCATGGCAGAGAAATACCATGTGCCTTTCTATTTTCCAAAGGAAGAGATTATCAGTTTTTATAGATATAACAGGGGATATTCTGCCGTTGCACCTTACTACATTAGGCAGAAGGAGCAGATTCTTAATAGTATCAATTCTGACAAGCGTCTTACTCATGCGAGAGAGTATTCTTCGGGAGAATTGAAGTACTCCATCGAATCAGAAATTGTGCGATTGACTGCAGTTCTTGATGAGCGCATAAGTTCTGCCCGTAGTAAAGATGACGCGATTTCGCAGAATGTTATTTCGGATTATCAGATGTTTATCAGTAGCGTGGATCAGAGGGTGGAAGCGAAGTACGCTTCGGCATTAGTTGAAATCAGCGCGTTTTATTGCGAGATGACATCGGTTCAGACTTCCGCTTCAACTATCCCTGAATACACAAAGGCACGCGATGGTTTTGCAAAAATTTCAGGGTATAAAGATGCCGCAGAAAGAGAAAAGCAGTGCCGCGCAGCAATCGCTGCTTTAAATAAAAAAGCAGAACAGAAGGCAGTAGCATCAGCGAAAGCAAAAAAAGCCGCAAAGAAATGGCTGGCAGTAGGAGCTGCAGTTGTTATTGTGGGCATCATTATCTTTAGAGTTTTTGTGCTTCCAGGTGTTAACTACAAGAAAGCAACAAAACTTATGGATAATGGTAACTATCAGGAAGCTTATTCAGTATTCAACCGACTTAAGGACTACGAAGACAGTAGAGATAAGGCGATATACTGTCGCTATAACTGGGCTTTGGAACTTAAGGAAGATGGTGACTATGGTAAAGCCATGAGTTTCTTCGAGAAGCTTGGCGACTATAAGGATAGCAAAGCGCAGATGGTGGAATGTAATTACTATCTGACACTTGAGAACTTTCGCAGTGGGGAATACGAGACTGGCGATACTTTCTTTTATGGAATGTATAACGGCGAGATGCTTGAGTGGCAGATTATTACACTGCAGGGAAACCGCGTGTTTGCTTATACAGTAGATGCAGTAGCGAGGATGCCTTATAACAGCACTAATGCTGCTGTTACGTGGTCTGACTGCTCTTTAAGAAGATGGCTTAATGGCGATTTTTATAATTCGACATTTACATCAGAAGAGAAGTCCAGAATTTTAAATACAGCAGTAAATCCTGGTAATAACGGCTTTGATACTGATGTCTCTTCAGGTCCTGTTACAAACGATAATGTTTTCCTTCTTACGCTTGAAGATGTTGATAATTATCTGATGCATGTAAATTCATCTTGTAACTATGACGGAAGCCGTATCTGGTGGTGGCTCTCAACTCCTGGTGAGTGTCAGAATTATGCTATGTATCTTGGAACCAATGATTATATTCATTACGATGGTGAATACGTTAATGATTCTGATGGCGGCGTTCGTCCTGCAATCTGGATTAACGTTGGATAAGAGGCCTATACATGAATTTCAAGAAACTTACAGCGCTTATATTAGTGGCAGCACTTTTTGTAGTAAATGCTGCGTGTTCTTCGAAGGATTCCATAGAATCTGAAGTAACTATTGAAACTTCAAAAGTGACAACAGCTGCAACAAGTATTGCTGAGACGACTGAAGCTACAACAACTACTCTTGAAACAACTGAGGAGAGCATAGAGGAGACGCAGGATACTGATACGTCTTATAGTATCTACGCCCCTCACGAAATATCGGAGGACCAGATCTACTTTGATGTGGGAGACCATATTCTTAGTTACTGGGTTTCACTTATCTACTTTGATCAGGGTGAAGGAGTATTCTTAAGAGAAACTTCAAGTTTCAATGAGACCATGATGCTCGAGATAATTATGAACTCTGCACTTACTTATGATGCTCATCTTCATAGGGCTGATGACGATGAGTATACATATGTCTGCCAGTATTGCCATAGTATCGATGTTAATCTTGAGAGCAGACCTGACCATGGATTCTCGATGGAGTATTTGAAGATCATGTTAAGTAACTTTTTCGACGAAGACATAGACTACGATGAGATTGCACGTAAACTTGAGCCAGGCTCACTTTATGGCACCTACTATAATGATGAGTATAACAGCGTGAGCCTTCGTTGCTTCAATCCATATAGTCTTCATGCGGAGATTACGGATACTAATATTAGTGATAACTACTATTCCTATCTTGTTGATTTTACATATATGGTTAACGGGAATGTCTGCACATATAATTTCTTCTGGGTAGATGAATTTGAAGAAGACGAGAATCATTACCCAAGACATGTAAGTGACATTGCAACTATTACTGTAACTTACGATATGAATGATGAATATGCTCTGGGATTTCAGATTACTGATATTAACGTGGATATTACTAACAAAAGACCTGCAGCAAATCCACCTGATCCAGATGCTGACGTTGCATCAACATCTGTTCATCGCTACATCAGAAATCGTAATTCTCAGGTAATTCATGATGGCACCTGCTTCAACCTGCCGCACGAGGACAACAGGCAGATTGTTTACTACACTCAGGATGAACTGCTTTTCCATCATACCTGCGGTAATTGTTATAGGTGATATTCACATGGCTGTTATGCCACTTGAAATTAGCGAGTTTCACTGTTATAATGACTTTCACCAAAATAGTGAAAGTGGTGATAAAAGTGAAACAGAAGGTGTCAGCAGAGTCATTCAGAAATTTTATTGAGAGCATTTCTATCGTTAAGAAGTGTGAATTAAATAATAAAAATGAAGCCATTATTGAATTGAATAATGGTACTCAAATTAAGGTACAACTTGCCGTTACTGACCTTGGATATCCGAAGCAAATCATGGATGTCATTTCACGTATTAAATCAGAAGTCTATAGCGTGATAATCGCTCCATATATAAGTGAGCAAACTTCAAAAATCTGCAGCGATGCTGGTGTAGGATACCTGGATATGGCAGGGAATTGTAATATTGCCTGTGATTACTTGTATATAAGTATCAATGGAAATAAGAATGTGAATGTTCCAAAGCGCGGTTTAAAATCTATTTTCGAGAAATCATCTGTTGTTTCATCGGTAATTTTGCGAATAATGCTTGATGATATTAATAGAACTTGGAAATTGAAGGACCTTGCGAATGAAGCAGGCTGTAGTATTGGCCAGGTTTCAAAAGTTAAGGATTTCCTTTTGAAATATGCATATATAGAGCAAGATTCAGAAGGGATACGAATAGTAAATGTTCAAGCCTTATTGGAGAATTGGGCTGATACATTTGGAAGAAGTAGTGAAGAATATATCACATGTTATTCGTTAGATAATATTCCTGATTTGGAGATGAAAATATCAAAAATGAAGGAAGAAATTGGAATTGATTGTGTTTTGACTGGCTTTTCTGGTGGATCAAGATATCAGCCAGTTGTTAGATATCAGAAAGTACATGCATACATTAATGAAGCTGATGTTGATAAAGCTATTAATTATTTAGGTTTAAAGAGAGTTGAATCTGGTGCAAACGTTGTTTTGATTATAATTTATGATGACTGTATTAAATATAATGCAACTATTCAGAACAATAGTATGGTTGTTTCGCCTGTTCAGTTGTATTTGGATTTAAAAAATATAAAGGGACGCGGTGAAGAAATGGCAAAGGCAATACTAGAGAGGGAAATTTGTAAATGATACATGATGAAGATTCGCATACTATTATTGATTATTCTGAGGGTCAAAAGAGAGCTGCACATAGAGTTTTAATCGAATTAGTGAATCTGTTTTCTGAGTATCGTGATGATATAAGAATTGTTGGTGGATGGGTTCCTGATTTGATGTTTCCAAATGATAATCATGTTGGAAGTATTGATGTAGATGTATTGATTAATCATCTGACACTTAAGGACTCTGGCTATCAGACTATGGCAAGAATATTGCTTTCAAATGGTTATACAGAGCATCTAGAGAAGTATTTTACATTTGTTAAGAACATTGAAATTGATAATGAATCGTACGTTGTTGATGTTGATATATTAGCTGGAATGTATGGTGGTACACCCGTGAAGAGGAGAAGTCAACATATTCAAGGTATAAACCGTTAAAGGCTACTGGCGGAAATTTTGCCTTTGACTTTCCGCCACAACAGTTAAAGGTTGAAGGTGAGAGGACTGATGGTGCCTTGGATACAGCAGTCGTAAACGTGGTAGCTATTGTCCCATATTTAATTATGAAGACTGCTGCTATGGGACGTGGCAAAGCAAAAGACGCATATGATATATATTTTGTGATTAAGCATTATATGGGTGGAGTTAACTCTTTAGCAGAAGAATTTCAAAGTACTTTGGATAAGCCTATTGTTTTGGGAATGAAGCAAAAACTTCAAGAGAAATTTGCATCTGTGAATCATGCTGGTCCCAAGGATGTAGCTGATTTTCTCGATTTACATGATAAAGAAGAGATTGAGATGATAAAAAGAGATGCTTATGAGCAGATTAATGCACTCTTAACGCTAATTTAATGTCAGTATCATTAACTCGGAGTGAGTCGGATGTTTCTCTTATTATATTAAAAACTTTACTGTTTTTTGACTAGTTTTGTTTTACAGAAGTTACAAGTAGTAAGGGGCCAGTAAGGACCCTGTGCGGGCCTCAAAAAGTGTCCCAATAATCTCACTATGAATTTGCTACCCTATTGACAACAGAAAAAACTAATCCATAGGAGGCAAATATTTATGTCTAAGAATAAGAAAATCTATTTCACTATTACTGGTATGAATCATTTCCACGGCCAGAGTTTTCTTAAGCCTGGAATGAAGGTTGAACTTTCCAAGGAACCAGATAACAAATATGACAGCGAAGCTATTCTTGTAACTCTCGAAGGACTTGGAGCTATTGGCCATGTTGCTAATAGTGCCAATACAGTTCTTGGTGAATCTTATAGTGCAGGAAGACTTTACGACCGATTTAAGAAGAAGGCATCTGGTAAGGTTAAGTATGTCCTTGATTATGGTGCTGTTTGTGAGTTCAGGGAATGAAGTCACACTTGACGATGCATGCATGTGATATTAATATATATTAACCAATTGGTTAATATTAGAGGGATGGTGTAACCAGTTGCAGATTAACTATGCGAACAGCAAGGTTAAGAAGTATTTTGATGATTACTCTAAGTTGCAGAAGAAATTAAATGCAGATTGGGTCAGAAGTATTAAGAAGCATCTTAATAATTTGCGAGCTGCAGATACATTTGGTGATTTTTTGAGCTTGGGGTTAGGTCGTCCAGAATTACTTGAAGGATATAAGAGGCCACGATATTCCATACGTGTATCAGCTAATGTTCGTCTAATTGTTGAGCTTGATACTACTCAGGATGATGTTATGGAATGTCAAGAAATAGAAGTGGAAGGAGTGTGTGATTACCATGGAGAGAAGGAAGAGTGGTATATCCCGTGAATTATTAATTCATCCAGGTGAGACCATCGCCGATATTCTCGACGATCGTGGTATCACTCAGAGTGAACTTGCGTTAAGAATGGGCGTAACTCCTGTATACGTGAGTAATGTTATCAACGGAAAGAAGGATATTTCTGCAAAGTTTGCTATGAAGCTGGAATATGCTTTGGGTGTAAAGAAATCTTTTTGGTTGAATTTGCAGGCGAATTATGATGCTGAATTGCTGGAACTTAATGAGCTTGAAACTATTTCGGAGGAAGAAATTGCAGCACGTGATCACTTGAATAGTGTTGTCAAATTTCTTAGGAGCAGGGAACTTATTCCTGCTAGAGAAGGAAAGAAAGAATCAATAATTTCTCTGCGTTCATTTTTTAACATGAGTGATCTTTCAAATCTTCCAAAACTTTGTGATGTTGGAGCATTTAGAATGTCTCGTAGTATTGCTGCAGATCCGTTTGTATTGGGAGCATGGATTAGAATTAGTCAGCTTCTCTGCGAAAAGAGAAGCTTAGATTCAAGGTTTGACAAGCATCAGATTTCTGAATTAGTAAATGGCCTCAAAGAAATTATGATGCAAAATAGTTCATCGGTTCAGAGCGATTTGGAATGTATTTTGGGGAAATACGGAATTGATTTCATTGTAATGCAGCATTTTGCTGGTGCGCCAGTCCATGGATACGTTTCCTCGAAGCGTGACGGCTCATATCTTATGATAGTTACGATTAGACGAGCTAATGCTGATGAATTTTGGTTTTCATTATTCCACGAACTTGGTCATATTATTAATGGTGATGTTGATCTTAACAGTAATTTTATTGATGATGGGAATGATTCTGATACAGAGATGGCTGCAAATAAATTTGCAGCGTCTGCACTTTTAGAAGATAAAGCATACGAACAATTTGTCAACAGAGGCATTTTTACATTGATTGAAATCCAAAAATTTGCAGATAGTCAGAATGTTATGCCCTATATCGTTATTGGAAGATTAAGACGTGAAAAGAAACTTGAATGCAATCAGTATAGTAGTCAAATGTTAAGGTACAAATGGGCATTATAACGACAAGAATTACTTACTAATTGCTAAGCTTTCACCTGAACCAACTTTTTGATTCGTTACGACACTTAACAAAAAGGAAGCGGCTATATAAAAAACTGCTTCTTTAATTTTATTATCCAAGTTCCTTAAGATACTCTAGTGCAATCTTCGCTTTCTCAGTAGAATCCTCAACTTTCAAGATGTTCTCTGCTCTCTCGCATGGAACATCAGGTACTGACGCTGCGCAAATCTCATAGCATTTCTCTTCGCCAAGTTTCTTCTCGATTGTGTTCTCGAGGTTCAGAAGATCTCCATGCTTGTCGCAGAATAATGCAGTAAGTACTGACAGCGCATCCCATATCTCTTCCTTCGTAAGATTCTCGTAGTTAGTTGGATCCACGAAATATTTAAGAACATTAATATCAGACCCCTCGCCGCTTTCCAGCATTGCCATCTTCTCGCTGTCACTTGCTTCATCGTACTTTCTTCGAAAATCAGACCACTTCATATTCTAAGCCTCCAGTAATTTGAAGTAATTATATCAGGTGATGAGGGACATTAGTCATTTTTGTTGATGTTTTGTATAGATAACTTTTTCTCACAAAGCGTATTAAATAATTCCTTTGTACCAAAATACAAAGGAGTTATTTTTTTATGCAAACATACGGCTACATCAGAGTATCAACAAGAGAGCAGAACGAAGATCGTCAGGTTATCGCTTTAACTGAGGCAGGAGTCTCCAAAGACCACTTTTATATCGATAAGCAGTCAGGCAAAGACTTCAACCGCAAGCAGTACAAGCGCATGCTTAGAAAACTTAAAGCAGAAGACGTCCTCGTAGTAAAAAGCATCGATCGTCTTGGCAGGAACTACGATGAGATTATCGAGCAGTGGCGCCTCTTAACGAAAGACAAAGGCGTGAACATCGTAGTCCTTGACATGCCGCTTCTGGACACCCGTAATAACAAAGACCTGACAGGGACTCTTATTGCTGACATTGTCCTCCAACTTTTGTCCTACGTAGCTCAGACAGAGCGTGAATTCATCCACCAGCGTCAGGCAGAAGGCATAGCCGCAGCGAAGGCAAGAGGTGTCCAGTTCGGCAGACGCCCAAAAGAGATTCCAGATAGTTTTAAAGATGTCTATAAGAAGTGGATTAACAAAGAAATCTCAGCCAGAGAAGCAGGCAGAATCTTAGGTGTTGCGCATAAGACTTTCTTGAAATGGGTTAATCAGCAGTAAGTTAATATTTTGTAAATAAGCAGAATTTCGGAACCAGGCCCGAAACTCTGCTTATTTGACGTTTTTCATTATAAAACAATAAATTTTGTGTCATGGAAAAAGTAAAAGTGCAGTTTGCACGAGTAAAGTTTAGAAAAAACTAATCCATAGGAGGCAAATAATTATGTCTAAGAATAAGAAAATTTACTTCACTATTACTGGTATGAATCATTTCCATGGTCAGAGTTTTCTTAAGCCTGGAATGAAGGTTGAACTTTCCAAGGAACCAGATAACAAATACGACAGCGAAGCTATTCTTGTAACTCTCGAAGGACTTGGTGCTATTGGCCATGTTGCTAATAGTGCCAATACTGTTCTTGGCGAATCTTATAGTGCTGGAAGACTTTACGACCGCTTTAAAAAGAAGGCATCTGGTAAGGTTAAGTATGTCCTTGATTATGGCGCTGTTTGTGAGTTCAAGGAATGATAAGAGAGAAATAAAAGATATCAGTAGAACCATTCAATTTTTTATCGAGAATATTTCTATCGTAACTTAATAACATTGCTTATAGGGGTAGAAGTGTTTTGCCTGAGCTTAGAGAAAAAGTGTATAAAAGATTTCAAGTCACTTGATACCCTATAAAATAGGGTGTAATATAGTGGCATTATAAGGAGAAAAATGACAAGAACATTCATTGAGGTACCTATATTTTCCAAAAGATGGAAAGAGATTGGTCTTGGAGAAGAAGAACTACAAGTATTACAGATGATGTTGCTAAAGGATCCCGAGTCAGGACCTATTAATGAAGAAACTGCTAAAAACAGGAGGTAATTTCTATGAGTTCATTATTTGATGACTTAAAGGAAGGACTTGAGGAAGCTATTGCATATGAAAAAGGAACGGGAAAAGCAAAAGAAAAGACATATGTGATTTTGCCGGTAAAAGAATATAGTGGAAAACAAATTAGAGAAGTTCGAATGAGAGCGGGAATGACACAAAACGTTTTTGCTTCTTATATGGGCGTTTCTGTCAAAACTGTTGAAGCCTGGGAAGGTGGCAGAACACATCCAACAGGACCTGTGTTTAGATTGTTGGATATTCTTTCAGCAGGAGAAGAAGTTGAATACGTTATAGCAAAATGAGCAGATGAGAATGGATAGTTTTTAGCTATCCATTTTTTTAGTGCAGCTCTCCCCGATTATGCATTCCACCGCAACACCGCTATACTATAACTCGTCATCTAACAAACAAAACCATTAGCGGGGATCATATGAACAAGCAATAACATTATTACTTGCTATAATCGTACTTCTTACAGGTTGTAGTAATAAGACAATCGAGACAACAGAATTAGTCACAGAAATAACTACACTCGAGGCTACAGTTGAGAGTACTGAGTCCGAACCAGAAGAGCTAGAAGAAACAGAAGTCTATTATCACCTGGAAGACGGCTATTATAGCCTTATAGATGAAGGGTATGCTACTGAAGTAAAGAATCAGGTTAGTGGTACATGCTGGGCTACAGCGGCTTCTATCGCTATAGATACTTCGGTGATGGCCAGTACCTCACTATTAATGACCCTGACGATGAGTTTGACCATGCTGTTGTAATTGTTGGTTGGGACGATAATTTTCCGAAAGAGTATTTCGTGAGGGAAGCAAGTCAGAATGGTGCGTGGCTTGCGCAGAATACTAAGGGCGATGGCTATGGTGTAGGTGGATATTACTGGATTTCGTACGATACGCCGCTTGATCTTGCGACAGTGTTCGCGATTACGGATGAGTACGACCACGTTGTTTCCTACGACTGCAACTGCGAGGACGAGATCAGCACAGGGGAGACTACAACAACAGCAAATGTTTTCCACGAAGCAGGAACCTTAAGAGCAGTTGGCACATATACAACAAGCCTTAACACAAACATCCACATCGAAATACGTGACGCCCAGATGCGCGAAACCCTCTACGAGCAGGACGCTTACATTGATTTCGCTGGATACCATGTTGTGGAGCTCGACACTCCTATTGATGTATCCGATTACTCTATAGTGATAACTTACGATACAGCTGCACCAGTAGAAGGCGAGAGCTGGGAAGACAGAGTCGGCGTAAGTTACGTGTCAGTAGCTCACGCAGGTGAGTCCTACGTACTTGTTGGCGATGAATGGATTGACATGTCTTCTGGCAATATTAGCGAGACACTTGGGATTGATTTCGTTCCGGGAAATTGTTGTATTAAAGGAATTTATTAAAGAAAGGTAATTCAAAGCCATAAGGTGATAAAATAACTACTAGTGCTATAGATGTATGAGGGCTAGGGGGAACTTTTATGGCAAAGCATTATAATGCGTTTATCTCGTATAAACATGCACCTTTGGATAGTAAAATTGCAAGTCATCTTCAGCGTAACCTGGAACGTTTCAGAATTCCAGGTAAGGTTCGTAAGCAGACAGGGTTTAAAAGAATTGAGAGAGTTTTCAGAGATAAGGAAGAACTTCCTCTTACTAATAATCTGACTGAGACAATTACTGAGGCCTTGCAGAATTCAGATAATCTCATTGTAATCTGTTCACATCAGACCAAGAAATCTGCCTGGGTTCAAAAGGAAATTGAAACCTTTATTGGCATGCATGGCAGAAGAAATATTCAGACAATTCTTGTTGAAGGTGAGCCTTCAGAAGTAGTTCCTGAAATTCTTCTTAAAGAGCCTATTACTAAGACTGATGAGGATGGCAACGAGGTAACAACTCTTGTTGATGTTGAAGCCTTGTCGTGCGATTTCCGTATGCCACTTAAGCAGGCAGATAAGATTGAGTTGCCAAGACTTGTGTCTGCTATTATCGGATGCCCTTACGATGATCTTATTAATCGTTTGAGACACTATAGAATGCAAAGACTTACTATGATTCTGTCTATTGTTATTGCTGTGTCTTTCATTTTTGGTGCATATCTGCTTTATAGCCTTAACCGTTTCCGTAATGATTATATTGAGTCTTTGAAGAGTGAATCTGTTGCTCTTGCAAAGCAGTCAGAAGAACTTCTGGCAGAGCATAGAAGACTTGAGGCAATTGAAGTTGCACTCCAGGCGCTCCCTTCTGAAGAATTTGACAGACCAGTTGTGCCAGAAGCTGTAGCTGCATTGTCAGATTCTGTTCTTGCGTACAGGGGCAATAACGGACGTAATGTGCATGCTGTCTGGAATTATGAACAGAGTAATAATATATATGATTTTTGGCTTTCGCCTGATGGAGAAAAAATTGTTAGTACGGATATTGCTAACAATATTACCGTGTTCGATACAAATTCTCATGAAGTTCTTATGAGTGTTCCTTCTAACGGAAGGACTATTAATAATTTGTTCTTTACAAGTGACGATACGTTTGTTGTTTTGCGTTCTTATGGTTCAACGATCTCATATAGAATCTCAACTAACGAGACAATGTGGGTAAATGAAGAGGCCAAGACAGATACTTCTATATATAGAGGAGCATTTGTTGAATTCTATGATGAGAGCCATATCGCGATCCCATATAAAGATGATATTTATATTGTAGATATTTATGATGGTTCTTCTGAGATTTTGGACATCGATTTTCCAAATTCTGATTACTTTCCAATTGACAGAGTCTCGTTATCTCCAGATAAATCCAAGATTATAATAGATTCGGATTATCGCAATACATTTTATATTTTTGATTTAAATAGCAATTCTCTCTGTGGCGAATGTGAGACAGAAGGTGGCATATTTGATATTTTGTGGACTGATAATGACCACTTCGTAATTGCTGTTCAGGATGTATATACAATGCATGACTACGATGGATATAACTCTCTTTGGGGTGATTACATTTATGGCCCAAACAGATTTATAGTTAGTTACGCTGATGCAAATTCGGCATCTTATGTCTGGCAGCGTGAATTAGTTTATTATGCTGAGAACTATATTAATAAGTTAGTTGATACTGGCGATTCAACAGTTGGATTTGTAGCTGGTAATATTTTTGAGAAATATGATCTTAGTACAGGAGATGTGGCAGAGCATTTGGATTTTACAGAATCCATAATTTACGTTGGACACGATAATCGTGAACTTGTTTCTCAATGGACTGATGAATCAGATGGTCTTTTCTTTGTATCCAAGAAGGGAACATTTATGTTCAGTGGAATCAATACTGATACAGATGAAGGATTCTCATTATATAACCGATATTTCCAGCCGAATCTTATTGCTTTCGCAAGTTGTGGAGATTCGCTTTATGCATTAAGTAATGGCAGCAATGCTATTATTGAATACGCGTTTGATGTCTATGACCACAACTGGGAAACGGTTGCAACTGGGGACTGTGAAGGTATATTTTACGAGAATTTCAATTACGATCACTATGTTGCATATAACCTTGGTTTTATGAATACTCAGTGTATTACAATTATTGACACTGAGACAAATACTGTAATCAGTGAGATTGATTTTGATTCATGCAAAGATATTAAGTTCATAGGTATGGATGAGGATTACCTTTATATTTCCTTCATATGGACTGATTTTTCCGATTATAGGATTCACTTTGCAAAGATTGATTACAGCAGGGACAGAATTGCAAAAGATACTGAACTTGGAAGTAGTGCATTCGCATATAGTGGATATGAGTACAGTGATGGAGTTATTACTTTCATTGAGAAAACGGAGACATCTTCCTATGTATTGAAATCGTATTCTATTGAAGATGAGCAGATAGAAACTGTTATTATTCCAGATTTATATATCAGTTATGATTCAACAACAATACCATACTATATTGCTCCAATTGATGCTTATTACTATATAAACGAGGATGGAGATGAAGCATTCTTCGTAAATCATCTTCACAGAGTAACTCTGGATTTCCCCGAAAGCTGGACAGGACTTTCAGATTACGCCTCCAGCGAAGATGGCTCACAGATTATCATGACAGATGGATTTTATGTTCTCGTTTATGACACTGAGCTTAATCTTAAAGGTACAATTAATACTTACGGAATTAACGTCGCTGATGTTGAATATAACAGACTTGACGGCTCAATTATGCTTGTCCTGATTGATAGTACAATCCGTGTTTATTCGCCTGAGGATTATAGTGAAATACAGCGCTGCGACATTGGAATAAGCAGTAGCCTCCTTCATAGCCAGAGCAAAGAAGACCCTGCACGCTATACTTACCTCGAAAGCGAAAACATCCTGATCGTACAGATTGGTATCTCCATCTCAATTATCGATACTAATTCCTGGTATGAGATTGGACATGTATCACACGTGCTTGCATACAATGAGAGCAGTGACAGCTTCTACACATACGCCATGCAGCATAACTTCTTCAAGCCAGAGATAGGACGCTTCCACAGATATGCACTTGAAGACCTCATCGCGATGGCACATGAGGTGCTTGGTGGGTGAGGGAATCTGAATATAGAACTATTGAATGTAAGTGATTCTTAGATTTGTTGGAAATTATTATGTTTATATTGGTAACTCCTTCGCAGTGCGGAGGAGTTGTTTTTATGTCAATGCTCGTTGTTTGTTTATAAGTTGTTCATTTTATCAAAATGAATTGATAGTAGAATTGTATTAGTGATTAATTTGTTTGTAATTTGAAGGTTGAACGGTGAAGATTGAATAAAACTGTCCTAATAAAAGGACTGCAATGATGATAGCATAAAGATATAAAAAACCTCCCTTATCAGGGAGGTTGGGTAATCAATAAGTACACACTGTACAGCCCGAAGGCGGTTTGATTGAAATTTTATTTGAACTCGCTGTGTAAATGAATAGGAATCAAATACAACCAATTTATACATCATATCTAGGAGGATTGTCAATATGGTAAAAGGTAAATTCGACGGAAGTACTAAATGGTATTTAGGTCTTGATGTAGGAACAAACTCTGTTGGATGGGCTGCTACAGATTTGGAATATAATGTTTTAAAGTTTAACGGAAATGCAACATGGGGTATTTATTTGTTTGACGAAGCCAAGAACGCCCAGGATCGTAGAATAAATCGAACATCTCGTCGTCGTTTAGCTCGTAAGAAGCAGAGAATTGGTTTGCTGCAAGAGTTCTTTGCCGAAGAAATCTCCAAAGTTGATGAGAATTTTTATTTGCGATTGAAAGAAAGCGCACTTTGGGCAGAGGATAGAACTTTAGCGGGTGATACTCGCCTTTTTATAGGTAATGGGTTAGATGATAAGGAATACAATAGACGATATCCTACAATTCACCATTTGATTTGCGATTTAATTGACAATAACGAGTATCATGATCCTCGTTTGGTTTATATGGCATGTAGCTACATTCTTTCACATCGTGGCCATTTTTTGCTTGATGTTGACGAGAATAAACTTGATCAGGTGGTAGATTTTATTTCTATATATGAAGATTTTTTGAGTTGGTTTACTTCTAATGAAATGGATATCCCTTGGAATTGTAGCCCTAGTGATTTTGGCGATGTATTGAAAAAGAGATCTGGAGTAAGTATTAAGGAAAGGGATTTTATTGATCTTTTGTTTAATGGTGTAAAACCTAAGGATACAGATGAGACCAAGGATTTATCAATTAAACAGTTAGTTTCTTTAATTAGTGGACGTAAGGTTAAACTTTCAGACTTATTTTGTTCAGAGGAATATAAAAATTTAGAAATTCCTTCAATTACTGTTGTTTCTGCAACGTTCGATGACGAATTGGATGCTCTGTCATCTAGCTTAAACGATGGTGAATTTGATTTGCTTTCAAAAGTTAAGCGACTTTATGATTGGTTTGTTTTGGTTGAAATAATGAATGGCGAATTGCTTATTTCTAAGGCAAAAGTTAATGTGTATGAACAGCATAAGAAGGACGTGTCATTCCTTAAAAAGATAGTCAAAAATTATGCTCCTGATAAGTACGATGAAGTATTCCGTAAAATTGGAAAAGAAAAGAATTATGCAAGTTATTCTTATAATTCAAAGAATTACACTGGTGATAAACTTCCTGATGATTACAAAATGGCTTCAGCTGAAGATTTTTGTAAATATATTGAAAGTATCGTGAAACCACTGGATTCTGAAATCTCCAGTGATGAATTAAATGATTATAACGATATGATTGAGAGACTTGCTCAGCGTAAATTTTGTCCAAAGCAGATGACTAGTGATAATAGAGTTATTCCATATCAGCTTTATTATGCTGAGTTGAAATTAATTCTTGAGAATGCGTCAGAGTATTTAAGTTTTCTAAATGAAGTTGATGATACTGGTTTGTCCGTGGAGGATAAGATACTTCAGATTATGAAGTTTAGAATTCCTTATTATGTTGGGCCTTTAAATTCAAATAGTAGTTTTTCTTGGATTGTTCGGAAGTCAACAGGTAAAATTTTGCCTTGGAATTTTGATGAACTTGTAGATAAAGATAAAAGTGAAGAGGCATTTATTCGTAAAATGACCGGAAAGTGTGCTTATCTTGCTGGTGAAGATGTATTGCCTAAAAATTCTTTGTTATATGCGAAGTTTACTGTACTTAATGAGATTAATAACATATCTGTAAATGATAATAAATTGAAAGCAGAGGTTAAGCAGTCAATTTTTGAAGATTTGTTTATGAAAAAACGTAAAGTTACTCCAAAGATGATACATGAGTATCTTTATAAGAATGGAATCATTAAGAAAGATGACGTCCTTAAGGGCATCGATACAACAATTAAATCCGAATTGAAAGCGTATCATGATTTTAAGACGTATTTGCATAATGGAATTCTTACTGAGTCTCAGGTTGAAGATATTATTACGAGAATTACTTTAACAACTGATAGATTACGTTTAAGAAAATGGCTTGTTTCGGAATTTAATTTGACAGATGATGATGCAAAGAAGATAAGTAAATTTAAGTATAGTGATTTTGGCAGACTTTCTAATAGATTTCTAACGCAGATATTTGATTTGGATGCAGAAACTGGAGAAGTTAGACGAGAAGAGAACATTATTCAGATGCTTTGGAATACTAATGAGAATTTGATGATGTTATTATCATCAGATTATGGATATTCTGCGCATGTTAATGTTGAAAATAAGAAGTATTATGATTTGAATCCGAAGACTATAGATGAACGTCTTAAAGATATGTACATTTCTAATGCTGTCAAGAGACCTATTTTAAGAACTCTTGATATTGTTAATGAACTTCGTTCGATTTTTAAATGCGATCCTGAAAAGGTGTTTGTTGAAATGGCACGTGGTGCTAATGAGAATCAGAAGGGAAGAACACAGTCCAGAAGAGATCAGATTCATGATTTATATAAGAATTATGATAAAACTGAAGTTGCAGAATTGCTCTCTGAACTTTCTGGAAAAACTGATGATGAATTACGAAGTGAAAAACTTTTCTTGTATTTTACTCAGTTAGGAAAGTGTATGTATTCAGGAAAGACCATTAATATTTCTGAGATTGGAAATCAGAAGTTATATGATGTTGATCATATTTGGCCACAATCAAAGATTAAAGACGATAGTTTGGATAATAAGGTTCTTGTATGCTCTGAATATAATGGTAAAAAGGGTGATTCTTACCCTGTTCCTGAAGAATGGCGAACTAAAATGTTTTCTTTTTGGACATCTCTTTTTGATAAGAAATTAATATCTGAAAAGAAGTATGATCGATTGAAGAGAAATAGTAGATTTACTGATGAAGAATTAGCTCAGTTTATTAATCGACAGTTGGTTGAAACTCGTCAGTCCACGAAGGCTATCGCAAGTATTCTTAAAGATACTTTACCTAAAACAACAATAGTATATGTGAAAGCTGGTCTTGCATCCCAGTTTAGACAGGAATATAAAGATAACTATTATACTTTGAAATGCAGAGAAGTTAATGATTTGCATCACGCAAAGGATGCTTATCTTAATATTGTGATGGGCAATATTTATGATGTTAAATATACAAGTAATCCTTTGAATTTTATTAAATCTGGTGCCCAGTACTCTTTGAACTTGGATGCTACTTTACGTCACGATGTAAAGCGCGGAGATGTAGTTGCTTGGAAGTCTGATAATGATGTTTGGTTTGATCGAGTAATTAGGCAATTACATAAAAATAATATTAGATTTGTTCGTTATTCATATTGTCAAACAGGTGCTCTGTTTGATCTTATGCCTCGTCGTAAAGGATCCGGTCAGGTGCCACGTAAAAAAGAGTTGGATAATATTGATAAATATGGTGGATATAATAGTCAAACATTTACAGGGTTTTATCTCGTTTCTTATGATGATAAAAAATCCAGGGAAACAGCGTTGGTTCCTGTGCCTCTTAGAGTGGTTGAAAGTCTTAAAACAATGTCTGATATTGAAGAGTTTTGTATAAAAGAAGGGTATAAAAATCCTAAGATTGAACTTAACGGTCGTTTGATTAAGACTAATTCTTTGTGGGAAATAGATGGATATAGGGTTCATTTGTCTGGAAAATCATCTGGTGATATTTGGTTTAAGGGTGGTCAACAATTAGTTATTGATGCTGCAAGTGAAGCTTATTTCAAAAAGATATCTAATTATATAAGCAGAATTAAAGATTATAAAAAATTGCCATCAATAACGATACATGATGGTTTATGTGTAGAGCGTAATCTGAATTTGTTTGATTTGCTTACGTATAAAATTAGTTCAACCAATTATAAAACTTTGATGCCAAGTGCGGTTGAGACTTTGAATAAAGGTAAAGAGCGATTCAATTCGTTATCTTGCGAAGAACAAGTTATTGCATTAAGTAACATTATTCAATTATTTGGTTGTAATAACTCTCAAGGAAAGGATTTAACTCTTATAGGTGGAGTTAAATCTGCGGGCATTCAAAAAATGACACTTAAGATTAACAAAAAGAGATTTAAAAGCATTCGAATAATTGATCAGTCTTCAACTGGTTTATTTGAAAATAAAACAATTAATATGTGTGAATTATGAGTTGGCGAACTGTAATAATATCAAACCGATGTAAATTGGATTTGGAATTGGGTTACCTAGTTGTAAGAGGCGAAGATACAAAGCGAGTTGTTCTTGATGAAGTTTCTAATATTATTATTGAGAACACCGCTGTATCTCTTACAGGATGTTTAATGGCAGAATTGACAGAAAGAAAAATTAAGGTCGTATTTTGTGACAATAAGCGTAATCCAACTGCAGAATTAATTCCGATTTATGGTTGTCATGATTGTTCGTTAAAAATTAAAAAACAACAGTCATGGGATGATGATATCAAAGGCGCTGTCTGGACAGAAATAGTGACAGATAAGATTAGAAAGCAGATGGAATTACTACTTGAATATGGTTGTGTGGATGAGGCGGATATGCTTCATGTTTACATATACGATATGAAATTCAATGATATAACGAATCGTGAGGGACATGCGGCCAAAGTATATTTTAATGCTTTGTTTGGTAAAACATTTACCAGAAGTGAAGATTGTGTTACTAATGCAGCTCTAAATTATGGTTATAGTTTGTTGCTTTCAGCCTTCAACAGGGAAGTTGTTGCAAACGGATATTTAACACAGTTAGGTCTTTTTCACGATAATATGTTTAATTTCTTTAATTTGAGTTGTGACTTGATGGAACCTTATAGGGTTCTTGTTGATCGTTTTGTTAAGAATAAAAATTTTATTAAGTTTGAAACAGAAGAAAAGCACGAATTAGTTCAGTTTATGACTGAAAAAGTAAAGATTAACGATGCTAAGCAATATATTGAAAATGCGATAAGAATTTACACTACTAGTGTTTTTGACGCTTTGAACGATAGAGATATATCTCTTATTAAGCATTATAGTTGTTGTTATGAGTTATAGGTTTATGCGAGTTATGGTGTTTTTTGATCTTCCAGTAGAGACTGTCGAGAATCGAAGAGATTACTCGAGATTCCGTAAACTTTTAATAAAAAATGGTTTTATTATGCTTCAAGAGTCAGTCTATTGCAGGATGGTTTTGAATCAAAATGTTGCAACTTCTGTTGTATCTATGGTTAGAAGTAATAAACCACCTAAAGGACTTGTGCAAATACTTACAATTACTGAAAAGCAATTTTCAAGAATGGAGTATGTTACAGGTGAATATGTAAATGATGTAATTTCTGATGATAGAAGGGTTGTTGTTTTATGAAGTTGTTTTTTGAGCCTTTAGATACGCCAATGGTTTTATCAGATGAATATTCTAGCATTCTTGTTATAGAAAATCAGACCTTATATTATAAAGTGTGCAGTAGTTTACACGAGCAATACAATAAGGGCAGCGGAAATCTGATACTTTCAGATAATGATAAAGTACTAGATATAGCTAAGAATGCTGAAGTAATATTACAATTTATACCATTTGAAAACAATAAAAAGACATTAATAACTAAGCTGTATAAACATATTAGCGAAGATGCTAGTGCCCTATTTTATAATGAAACAAATGAAATTATATCTGAACTTTCACGGTACATCTATAAAATAGTTGATGAGTATGATTCTGATTTAGAAATCGATGATATAGATGTTCAAGGATTGTTGAAACTATTTAATGTAAAGTTTTCTAATGACACTGAAAATTTGGCAGATAAACTGTTAAGTTATTGCAAGAATGTAGTTTATCTTGAAGGAAACAAACTCTTTGTTTTTGTAGGTCTTCGAAATTATATGCTTGATGATGAGTTTTTTGCCTTTACTAAAACTTTGATTGATCATAAAATGTTTTCTTTGTTTATTGAAAGTGTGGATAGAATGATTTCTTGTAATGAAGTTAAAACAGTTATTGATGCAGATTTATGTGTGATTTAAAATATATGCATCTTACCCGAATAGCACATAGGGATGCTGCCCTTTTCTCGAATTTGAGGTTTGAGAGCTGTGTTAATGAATAGGGTAATCAAACTATCTTGAGCAGAACTACTACGATAAAGAGTTTGAGAGCTGTGTTAATGAATAGGGTAAACAAACCGATGTACTCTCTGTAATTCGTCTAATAAGTTTGAGAGCTGTGTTAATGAATAGGGTAATCAAACCGTGGGTTTGTGGCCTTGTGTCCAAACCCGGTTTGAGAGCTGTGTTAATGAATAGGGTAATCAAACCACGAATAAGCGTCGAACGAGCATTCGGCGTTTGAGAGCTGTGTTAATGAATAGGGTAATCAAACAAACAATCGCACATATATAAGAGTGCCTTAGTTTGAGAGCTGTGTTAATGAATAGGGTAATCAAACCTTTTATAGTGGCTTAATTTTCGCACAACAGTTTGAGAGCTGTGTTAATGAATAGGGTAATCAAACTTGTTCTTCTGCTGTTCTTTGCTTCTTATTGTTTGAGAGCTGTGTTAATGAATAGGGTAATCAAACGATAGGAGGTCCAAAGATATGGACGGAACAGTTTGAGAGCTGTGTTAATGAATAGGGTAATCAAACCTTGAATTAGGTTCTAATCTTGCTGAGGTTGTTTGAGAGCTGTGTTAATGAATAGGGTAATCAAACAATCAATTCTTCTTTTGTCATTGTGCATTGTTTGAGAGCTGTGTTAATGAATAGGGTAATCAAACAAGCCCCAACGCTTGAAGAAATGGAGAACGTTTGAGAGCTGTGTTAATGAATAGGGTAATCAAACCTTTTTT
>JAZLLF010000063.1:0-5904 GCA_045598005.1 Saccharofermentans sp.
TGCACATACATTTGGCAATGTATCGCAACATCCGTCCGGTGTATAAAACTTGTTACCCATATGCTTTCTCCTCCGTTTTATAGAATAATTTTTGTTATCGCTTAAATTCTTTAGTTGACTAAAGAATTAACAACCTTATGAATTATATTAGCCATTAATATAAAAGTCAAACTTTTCGAGTAAATATAGGCGCTTGTGCCAATTATTTATGGTATTTCTCGCCTTTTGCTATCTTAAATCCTCGGTAGACCTGCTCAAGGATAATAAGACGTGTCATCTGATGGGTGAGAGTTATATTTCCAAGACAGATTCTTCTGTTCGCTCTTTTAACAACATCAGGAGAAAGACCATTACTCCCTCCGATTATTACATTAAGAACAGATCCACCTGCTTCAAAATCTTTAACCATATAATCTGATAATTCTTCTGATGTCAGAAGTTTTCCGTGTAAATCCATTACCCAGCACATATCGCCAGGATTTACCTTGGATAAAATAAGTTCGCCTTCCTTCTGGAGAGCCTTATCTACAGGGATTGAATCGGGGCTATCTGGAACTTCAATTATTTCAACCTGACAATACTTCGAAAGTCTCTTCTTATACTCGTCAATTCCGCCAGTAAGCCACTTTTCCTTAATCTTTCCTGGAGCAATGATTCGAAGTTTCATCAGACACTAAGCCCCCTTGTAGGACAGTGCCTGTTGGCAACTGCAATATTGTAATCAACGCCCTGATTAAGACCAAATTTGCGAAGATATTCCGTAACGGAAGAATATGCCTTCTCGGGAGTATTATTATTCTCACTCAGGTGTCCAAGAATAAAGTTAACTGTTCCTCTCGAAATCATTTCCTTCATCATCTCTGCACAGTCATCGTTACTTAAATGGCCCTTGTTACCAGCAATTCTTACCTTCAAATCTTCTGGGTATGGACCATATACGAGCATTCTTCTGTCGTAATTAGACTCAATCAGAATGCCATTAACGCCAAATGCCATATTCTTAATATCTTCGGAAACAAATCCAAGGTCAGTCATAACCATAAGTGATCTGTCATTGTAATTAACTTTATAACAGCATGATCCCCCGGCATCGTGTGGTGTTGCACAACAATTGACAGTAACACCATCACCGAGGTCAATTGTATCTCCTGGAGTAACAATAATATCTTCTGTACATTCGTGATATTTCTTGAACTTCTTTGACATTGCGTGGTGTGTTGAAGAAGTAGCATAAAGCTTAGTTGGAAAGCTTCTTACAAAAACATCGATACCAGCAATATGGTCGCTGTGAGAATGAGTAACAAACACTGCATCAATATCACAGGGCTCTGTTCCAACTTCCAAAAGAGCAGACTTAATAAGCTTACAGCTTCTACCAATATCAATAAGGATATTCTTGCCGTTAGCTCTGATTAATGTCGAATTTCCACTCGAACCACTATAAAGAGGAATTAATTCAAAAGAAGACATTATGCCTCCGCATCAGTCTCGTATTCAGAACTCTCAGTCTTTTCGATTTCTGCACCTAAAGCCTGAAGCTTCTCAACGATATGCTCATAACCACGATCAATCTTTGAAGCATTAGTTACATAAGATGTTCCCTCTGCTGCAAGAGCTGCACATACGAGAGCTGCACCTGCACGAAGATCAGTTGCGATTACTGTTGCATCCTTGAACTGCTCAATACCATTGATAAGTGCAATACTGTCAAATACATTGATATTTGCACCCATCTTACAAAGTTCAGGAATATACTGATAACGATTCTGCCATACATTCTCATGCATTTTACTAATGCCCTTTGAAAGGCAGAGAAGTACTACAGCCTGAGGCTGGAGATCAGTTGGGAATCCAGGATATGGAGAAGTCTTAATGTTAGTACCATAAATATCTGTACCCTCTTCTCTATAAACGCGAATTGTATCGTCGCCTTCCTCAACTGTATAACCCATCTCTCTCATCTTTGAAGAAAGTGGCTCCATATGTGTAGGAATAAGATTATGAATTGTAACATCACCGTCAGTAACAGCTGCAGCAATCATGTAAGTTCCTGCCTCAATCTGGTCAGGAATAATTGAGTAACAGAAGTCGCCAGGAAGAACTGGGACACCTGTAATTCTGATTGTATCTGTACCAGCACCCTTAATCTTCGCACCCATTGCATTAAGGAAGTTTGCTACGTCAACAATATGAGGCTCCTTAGCTGCATTTGTAATTGTAGTTGTGCCCTGAGCCTTTGCAGCAGCAAGCATAACATTAATTGTTGCGCCTACTGAAATAATATCAAAGAATACTCTTGCACCCTTAAGAGGTCTTGCTTCAAGAGTAATAATACCGCCATCGATATCCTGTGGTCTTGCACCCTTAGCACCCATTGCCGCGAAAGCCTTAAGATGCAAATCAATTGGTCTTTGACCAAAGTTACATCCACCAGGCATTCTTAAAGAAGCCTTGCCTTCACGACCCAAAAGAGCACCCAAAAGATAATAAGAAGCTCTGATTTTGGATACAGCGGGACCTGTTGCCTGATATGTATTAATTGTTCTTGGATCAATATCAAGTGTTAAAGAACCATCATCTGTCTTTGTTACAGCGATAGTTGCACCTAATGTCTCACAGAGTTCAATCATTACATGAACGTCCGAAATATCTGGGACATTTTCAAGTGTGCACTTACCATCTATCATCATTGCAGCTGCGAGAATACCAAGTACAGCATTCTTACTTCCGCTAATATTTACATCTCCACGGAGTTTATTTCCTCCGGTAATTTTATATGCATATGGGCTCATTACTGTTCCCCTTCATCTTTCCTCATTATTGGCTTAATTGGTACGGTACTATCAAGAACCTGCTTCATTGCTGACTGTCTCTCAGGTTCATTACTATTTGAACTCTCTGCCTTAACTACCGTATCAGCCGGCGCCTTTTTCTTGCGGGCGCTCTTTTTACTACTACCATTATACAGTTTTATTCCTGAATTTGGATGTATCAACTTCGAATCTGAGCTATTTTTATCAGTTTTATTTATAATCGGGCTGACTTTCTTCGCATTTTTGGATGAAGTTATACCTGTTTCCTTCGGTTTTGCTGGTTTATTCTCCTTAATCTTTTCTGCTTCCACCTCTTCCTGAGCCTTTATCTGTGAAGCTCTAGGGAGAATCTGCTGTGTAAGAAGACGTCTTGCTTCTTCCTTCTGCTGTTTGATTTTCTCCTCTTCTGCCATCTGTAAAATATCGGATGCCTTCTGAGGAAAATCTTCAAAATCTGCATTAGTGTAGATTTTTACATGCTTATCATTAAGTATGCTTTCAGTTGGAATTGCTTCAGGTGCAGAGATTGGTTCTTCTTCAAAATCTTCGAAATCTTCGTCGTAATCGTCTTCGAATTCATCGTCAAATTCTTCCACAAATGTTAATTCTTCAACAAGATCTCTGTATCTGGCGTCTCCTAATTTAACAAGAAGTCCTGTCAGCGCATCATCGTGAATCTTAACATCATTCTCTGGAGCATTTTCAAAAGCGTTAGCTTCCAAAACAGCATCCTCATATCCCATCGATCTGACTGCCTCAATTGCATGGAGTGCAATGAATTCTGCAGCAGACTTAAGATACTGCTTCTCACTGATTACGCCACTTTTGCTGTCTTCGTAAACAACACTGAAAACTTCTTCTGCCTTCGAAAGCATAAGTGTAAATGTAGATCCTTCACCCAAAGTAGAATCGACATAAATCTTACCTTCGTGCATATCAGCAACTTCCTTAACAATCGAAAGTCCGATACCTGTTCCACCAACATCGTGTGAACCAGAATTATCAACACGATAAAATCTTTCGAAAAGGTCTTTTGTTGCTTTTTCAGGAATACCTCTACCGTTATCGCTTACCTGAATGCCTATTCCATTATCGACATCTGCAATTTCAATTACGATTCTGTGAGGCTCGGTCTTGCCTTCATAATCTATATATTTAATGGCATTTGTAAGGAGATTCTTAACAACAAGTGTAAGAAGTCTTGTATTACCGTAAATTAAAGGATAACCATAAGATGTAGGAGTAACGATTTCAACTCTGTCTCTGTTTGGATAATCTGAAACATCTGATAAAGCCTTATCAATTATGTCCTTAACTTCAATTATCTGCATTGGTACCTGCTGGGCACACATAGATAAATAGAGAAGGTTTTGTACCATATCCTCCATTCGAACTGAGTTTACAACAATACGGTTACCCCACTTTTTAAGTTCCTGGTAAGAAGGCATCTTTTCTGGAGTAATACCATTAATAAAAAACTCTGACGCGCGCAAAATTGTGAGCGGTGTCTTAAGCTCGTGGGAAACATTTGCAGCAATATCTTTCTGTCTTCTCTCATAATCCTGAAGTTCAGTAATATCATCTACTATTACGATATCAAGAACATTCTGCTCATGAAATCTATGGAGAATTCGTATTTCAAACACTCTGTGTTCTGTCTGATAATTTGCTCTACTCTCGCTGTTTGAATTACTGACATTTAACAAATACTTGGACTTCAAATGATTATTGTGATCGTATCTGTTCAAAAACTCTTCAATAGTTTCAGGCACAGGAAATTTTCCGCCATTCTCATTTGATGGCAGAAATTCCTTAAGTCTTGTTATCTGCTGATTTTGGTATACTTTACCATTCTCGTTATAAGCAATTACACCGAGATTTACGTTGTCGATAATGGACGTTCTAAAGCTAACCTCATATTTAAGGGCACCAATCTCACTATCGATATATTCATCATTATGTCTATTAAGAATATTGTTACCAATAAGATAACCAATAATTAAAGCAAGTAAAATCAGGATACAGACGAAAACAATACAAAGCACAAAATTTGTGCTCACGAAAGCAATCAATGTCTCCATAAATTAATTAAGTAAGATCCTTAGGGAAAATATAACCTGATCCTCTTCTTGTAAGAATATACTTGTACTTTGGCTGATTTGGCTCAATCTTCTTACGAGTTCTTCTAACTGTAACATCTACAGTACGAACATCACCTGAGAAAGCATAGTTCCACACCTTTGAAAGAAGCTCATCACGTGAACAAACACGACCAGCATTAGTCTCAAGATACTGAACAAGCTTAAACTCATTAGAAGTAAGGTCGCAGCTAACGCCATTTACATAAACCTGCATTGCATCATTATCAATAACAAGTTCACCACCACAATATACATGCTTGCTTGAATCATTACTTGGAGCTGCCTCAACTTCTGAAACACTTGATCTTCTAAGAAGATTCTTAACACGTGCAACGAGAAGAGTAGGATCAAAAGGCTTGCTCATATAGTCGTCAGCACCATTTCCAAGTGCTTCAACCTGATATACAGCCTGACTACCAACAGCAGTGAGGAAAAGAATAGGAGTATTATAACCCTTAGCTCTATACTGCTTAGTAAAATCAAGACCATTAAACTCTGGCATCATCCAGTCAAGAATAATTAAGTCTGGTTTATTATCAATAGCAGCCTGAAGTCCAGCTTTACCATCTGTAGCTCCCAATGTTACAAATCCAAAGCTTGTAAGGACCTCAGCAACAGATGCAACGATCTCCTGCTCGTCATCCACAATCAAAATTTTTGCCATAACCGCGCGTAACCTCCATTGGTTTTAAAACATCTAAAAAATTATCCAAATATATGGTAACAATAATCTTTTTTTTACACAATGGAAATGTTACAAATTTTTTGCAATGAAAAAGGCTTCAGCGTTTAGCGCTAAAGCCTTTATATAAACCGGCAGCAACCTATCTTCCCGGGCCGTCTCCAGCCAAGTATTGTCGGCACGAATGAGCTTAACTTCTGTGTTCGGGATGGGAACAGGTGGGACCTCATCGTAATAACCACCGGTATGGTTGAGAGTTTTGTACCCT
>JAZLLF010000064.1:0-6190 GCA_045598005.1 Saccharofermentans sp.
CCACTATGTAATACTTGAACCTGTAATGTTAAGTCACTCAACTCATTATTCAAATAAATATCAATATCAACAGCATAACCAGTGTTGTCATTATATTTAAATATATCAATTCTGCCCATATATTGGTCATCAGCTGGAACAGTAATCCTACTATCCTCAGCGTATTCATTTATTACTCTCTTTATATCAATTTCGGAAACTGTTTCTAATATTCCTTTTGATTCTAATTCCTTGTATTTATTATCAGCTAAACACTGAATGATATACTTACAATAATCTATAACCTCTTCTTCAGTATTAAACATACCATCCCTCACTGCACTGAATAATCAAAATAATATCGTTACAGTTAATAAAATCAGAATTCACTTATTCAATAGAATCAAATTATATCGCAGTACCAAATTAACTTAGGAACGCTTAAATCTCTATCTTTATAAACTAATTTTATTATAAGAAATTTCTTCGATGAATTTGGCACAAACACATACATCAATTTAACGATATGTAAGTAGATACCAAATTTAAGGAGGAAGTAATAATGACTAAAGAAGAATTAAATGAGCTTTATAAAGTAATGTTTGTTGAGTATCCTGATCTGCTTACGATTCCAGAATTGAAGCAGATGCTTGGAGTTAGCAGACATACTGCGTATTCGCTTGTAAATGATGGCTACATCGATTCGTTGAAGATTGGTAATGCAATTCGCATTCCGAAGATCAACGTCATTAACTACGTTCTAAAGTCCAAATTAAAGGACAATATTTGAACCTTGGAGACATTTTAGTAATTGGTTCTTGAAAGGGTCCTGCTGACAGAATTATAATGTCAGTACAGTTTTTTCGTTAAAAAGGGCCCTGCTATAGAAAGGAGTTAATAAACATGATAGCAGGACATTTAGTAGTAAGAAACGGATATTACAACATCGTTTTATCGTATACCGATTCAAAAGGTAAGCGTAGACAACCTTGGATCAAGACAGATCTCAAGGAAAAAGGTAACAAGAAGGCAGCGCAAGAGTTGTTAATGGAATATAGGAGAACCTTCGTACCTCCGGCAGAGGATGTGTTACCTGATCAGATTAACAGTAATATGTTGTTCTCAGACTTTTTGGTTGCATGGTTAGAGATTATTAAGAGTTCAGTCGAGACAACAACATATGCCTCATATGCAACAATGGTTAAACAAAGTATTGTTCCGCATTTTGAGAAGACAAATATTACTGTTAAGAATCTTTCCCCAATGGATTTACAGACCTACTATAACAAGTGTCTTAAGACTGTATCTAGTAATACGGTTATACACCGTCACAGATTGATTCATAAGGCTCTTAAGTATTTGGTTCAATTAGACATCATTCCATCGAATCCTTCCGATAAGGTAATACCTCCAAGGCGTACTAAATATGTTGCGGAATACTACAATCAGGATGATCTGATGAAACTGTTTGATGTTATTAAAGGTCACCCATTGGAATTACTTATCAAGATGACAGCTTTCTATGGATTAAGACGTAGTGAGGTTGTTGGATTGAAGTGGAAAGCAATAGATTTTGAAGCCAATACGCTGACGATAAAGCATATTGTAACAGCTGTTAATTTGGATGGTAAAAGGACACTTGTTAAAGCCGATAGAGCTAAGACAAAATCAAGTCTTCGTACAATGCCTCTTATTGGGGATATCAAAGAAGAGTTGCTAGCGCTTAAGGAACAGCAAGCCTTGAACCGAAAGCTTTGCGGAAACTCATACATTCATGATAACGATGAATATGTATTTGTTGATGCGTTGGGGAAATTGTATAACCCAGATATCGTTTCTGCCAACTTCAGAAAAATACTTCAGTCTAACGATTTGAAAGTGATTAGATTTCATGACTTAAGACATAGTTGTGCAACACTTCTTTTCGCAAACGAAGTACCAATGAAGTTGATTCAGGAATGGTTAGGTCACAGCGACATAGGAACAACAGCTAACATTTACAGCCATGTTGACTTCAGATCAAAGCTGATGTCAGCTTCTGTAATCACAGGTGCTCTGGGGACTTCAAAAGACCAGGAAGATGTAGAAGACAAGAAAAAGGGCCGCAAGCAAGGGCCAAAATGATTGTAAAATATCTTTGATTCTGCTTGCCAAAAACAGTCATTTTTCTTGCAAGCAGAGGTCAAAATGAAGTAGGCAAAAAAATAACTCGGAGCCCGAAAGCCCCGAGTTTACTATGGCGGAGACGCAGGGATTCGAACCCTGGTGCCTTTTGGGCAAACGGTTTTCAAGACCGCCTCGTTATGACCACTTCGATACATCTCCAAGTACCATTATTAAGTTATTTTTGCACCAATTTGGCGCGTTTGCAAGCAAGTGTTGCAAGCAATTTCGAAGAAATTCGAAGCCGAAACTCCGGAAACCCTTGATACATAAGGGTTTGAGGTGAACGAGATGGCAAGATCATTTAAAATTTTCAAGACCGCCTCGTTATGACCACTTCGATACATCTCCGTGTTGCACGTGAAATTATAACAAAGACATCGGAAAATTTCAAATACTATTTTTAAAATATTGCAATTATTTTTTGAAATTGAATTAATTAGTAATTAGAAATAGAATGAATTAGAAGCTAGAGTCTTAAATCCACAGGAGAATACTATGGCATATAACTTTTATGGCTGGGAAGATGCCAACGTCTTACCTGCCCTCGATGAATATAAGAAGTTTGGCACACCTCGTGATTTTTATGATCTGTTAAGCACAATCTGGTGCGCTGATACATGTGCTCCAAGAATGCGTGAGGACTGGACACCTGAGAATAAGACACTTGGACAGTGCTCCATTACTGCTTTCGTGGTGCAGGATATTTACGGAGGCGAAGTGTATGGCATCCTCCGCCCCGGTGGAAATTACCACTGCTATAACGTGATTGGGGACACGAAGTTTGACCTGACAAGCGAGCAGTTTGGCGACGAGGTTTTATGCTATGACGATAACCCTGTGCAAAGCCGCGACGTGCATTTCGCGAAGGAGGAAAAGCGATTGCGCTACGAATACCTGAAGGCAGAAGTTCTAAAGCATCTTTAAGACAAGTAAAAAGCCCACCGGACATAAATCCGATGGGCTTCGTTATTGCTTATAAGTTTTTAACTTAAGCGTTAAATCCAGCGTTTCTACAAACTGTAGCAAACTCACTTGATGCTG
Source organism: Saccharofermentans sp. (assembly GCA_045598005.1). Taxonomy (GTDB): domain Bacteria; phylum Bacillota; class Clostridia; order Saccharofermentanales; family Saccharofermentanaceae; genus Saccharofermentans. Next base: position 3,187 of record JAZLLF010000064.1, read on the forward strand.
CGAAAGCATCAACGATGTCTGCTCTTGTCATTCTTCCACTGTTAAGCTGTGTGAGCCAGTAAAGGAATCCTGGGTCATTCTCGATGTCGATTGGACGATCCATGAAGATTCTGTATGCTCTAATGAGGAACTCCTGATTAGAAACATTAAGGCTTGTGAACTCATCACCGAGGAAGAAGTTAGCTGCTACTTCTCTACCTGTAGCTGTTCCACGATCAAGTGCCTCTGACCATGACTTAAGACCTGCTCCCTCTGGGTCTCTTCCAAGTCCCTCAGAATAAAGTCTTGCTACAAAAGCGATTGTCTGATTTGATGCACTGATTGAAACACCCTGTGGCATTACATATCCACCAGATCTGATGCTTGGGTTCTCGCAGCTACCGTACTCTTCACAGATACTGCTCCACTCTGGTGAGTTAATGAAGCCGTAGAAAATATCAAGTCTTGATGCACCATTTCTAAGGCAGTTAAGCCAGTACTGGAAACCATCGTCATCTGGGTCACGGTCCATAAATGTTCTATAAAGTCTTCTTACATACTCTTCATTTGAAAGTCTGAGGCTTATGAACTCATCACAGAAGAAGAATTCCTTAGCTACGTCACAACCATTGAATGCGCCTGAGAGGCAGTTCTCCCAGTAATCGTGACCTGCTTCATCGTATGATCTTCCGAGGCACTCTGTATAACATCTTGTAACAAAGCAGTTAATCTCAGGTGTTTCATAATATACAGTAACATCATCTGCCAAAATTGTTGTGCCAGCATAAGTAAAAGTAATATAGTATGTACCTTCAGGGATACAGTTATTTATCATATCAATAGTAATATTGCTGGCATTTACAATAGCATATTTACCAGTACCTGTAGCAACAATGTTCGAATCAGGACTGTTAAGTGTACATGTCCATGTGATCTTATCAATTTCTTCATCGTAAATATTGACAATACCGATTCTCAAATCAAGTCTTGTTGTATTTGTATATGTAACTTCTGTTCCAACTCGTCCAAAGCCATTGTTCTGATCAACTCCATTCCAGGCAGCATTAGTTGCTCTAGGCACTGGATAAGCACCATCATCTGAATTACCAGTTACCATAAGCAGCTTCTCGGCAATTAATGTGTTTTCAGAAGAATAACCATCAAAACATCTAACCCTGTACATACCAGGCTTAAAGTAATTGTATGAATCACCATGATTCGAACTACCGCCAATACTACTATAGAAAGATGGAGCAATCGAATCAATATCAAAACTATCTGTTACAATCACTCTATCAAAACCAGACGTCCAACTATGAACTGAAGTATCACAATATTCAATCTGATAATAACATACCCCAGAAATATCAGGTCCAAAATCAGGAAACCTGAGAATAATAGAAGTTGTTACACCGACTCTCATTATATTAATAGTCTGAGTGCTGCTTACTGGAAGTGCATAAGGTGTACCAATAGTAATATCAACATTTCCATAATAAGTATCTGAAAATAAACCATTAGCAACACTATCTCCAGAAACAAAGAAAGTAACACTTGCAACAGCATTTGTATCATTCTCAGTAACGAAAATGCAGTAGTAGCCAACTTTCAAATAATTTGATGAATCCAAATAAGATGCCGCAATATCATCAAAATCAAGCTTAATCTTCTGTGAAGTTCCTCTTGAAGTAAAAATCTTATTCTCTGAATTCAGGAAGTTTACTCGTGGCTCTGTTGAATAACGACTGATATTTGTCGAATACCATGCTGTAATTGTATAAGCCTTGTTTGCTGTAAGTCCTGTTGCCTCGAACTCAAGGCTATGAGTGTTACCAATTACATTATAACTTGGACTTCCACTCATTCCTGTAACACTGGAAGTGTACGAGTGTGGATTCAATGATAAACTTGCAGCTTGAACTTCATTAGGATTAATGAATAATCCTGCGAAAGAGAAAGTCATAACAGCAGCAAGTAAAACACTGATTTTCTTTACTAATTTCATTCCCTCTTCTCCTCTATATAAATTAATCGGATTTAATCATATACCACCAGAAATCAAACCCTTTTTACAATTTAACATGGCGGACAGTTTGTAATTTGCAAAAAATATTGTTTTTTTATACTTTTTTTGTGGTGTTTTGATAATAATTGCTATTTAATGCAAACATTTGTAAAACGGCATACAAAAAGCCCACCGGACATGAATCCGATGGGCTTCGTTATTGCTTTTAAGTTTATAACTTAAGCGTTAAATCCAGCGTTTCTACAAACTACTGCGAACTCATCTGAAGCAGCAAAGCTGTTGATAATGTCTGCTCTTGTCATAGCACCTCTGTTAAGCTGTCCGAGCCAGTAGAGGAATCCTGGATCATTCTCAATATCGATTGGACGATCCATGAAGATTCTGTATGCTCTGATGAGGAACTCCTGATTTGAAACATTGAGGTTAGTGAACTCAGTACCAAGGAAGAAGTTAGCTGCTACTTCTCTACCTGTAGCTGTTCCACGATCAAGTGCCTCTGACCACATCTTAAGACCTGATCCATCTGGATTTCTTCCGAGGCCCTCAGAATAAAGTCTTGCTACGAAAGCGATTGTCTGATTTGATGCACTGATTGATACACCCTGTGGCATTACATATCCACCAGATCTGATGCTTGAGTTCTCACAGCTACCATAAACTGCACAGATATTACTCCACTCTGGTGAGTTAATGAAACCATAGAAAATATCAAGTCTTGATGAACCATTTCTAAGGCAGTTGAGCCAGAATGCAAATCCTTCTGGTTCTGGATCACGATCCATAAATGTTCTATAAAGTCTTCTTACATACTCTTCATTTGAATGACGTGAATTTACGAACTCATCTGAGAAGAAGAACTCCTTAGCAACGTCACAACCGTTAAATGCGCCTGAGAGGCAGTGCTCCCAGTAATCGTGACCTGCTACATCGTAATCTCTTCCAAGACACTCTGTATAACATCTTGTTACGAAGCATCTAAGTGCTGTTGGGTCTTCAGTT
>JAZLLF010000065.1:0-3160 GCA_045598005.1 Saccharofermentans sp.
CCCATAACCATAGACCAATCAAAACAAGAATAAAAAATACAATCATAGTAAAAATGATAATATGGTATTTTCTTCGTTCTTTATGAACAATATCCAATCGCATGTCTTCCAGATTCATCGCTAAATGTTTCAATTCATGAGCTATTTCAGAATCTTGAACTTTTCCTGTATCACTCTCAATTAGTCCATAATCCAAACTGAGAATTTCACATAATTTAAGCATCTCATCGTGAGATGGTTTAAATTTGTCATGCTCCCATCGTGAAACTGTAGTAACACTACATCCGATTCTTGAAGCTAACTCACGCTGCGTCATACCATCAGCTAATCTTGAATTCTTTATCTTTTCTCCTAAAGTTGATTCGGCCATGTTCCCTCCTATATCTAATAATCCACATATTCCAATATATAAATCAACACACATTTATGTCACATCTGTATGCATTTATGTCGGTTTATCCCAAATATCATGAAACTACAAATTGAACCGCAGCAAACTGACTTTAAATATATCTGTTTTGTCTTTTTATCTATTTATCAAAACCCATATAGGAAACTTCTAACTAATACTTGCATATAGTACTCTTTATGTCACTACACATTTATGTTGATTTTCTCATCAATTATGTAGTTTTTTGTGATTTCTCCTTCAAAAAAGGCATAAACCACCAATAAACATACCCAACTAAATTGTCTTTTGTTTTATGTTAAAATGTATTCGATACATTAAGGAGGCAGATTTAAAATGAAGGACTTTCTTCCAATCAGCATCGAAGATATGCGTAAACGAGGCTGGGATAAGCCTGACTTTGTTTTCGTTATTGGCGATGCTTATGTAGATCATTCCTCATTTGGACCTGCCATAATAAGCCGCGTACTTGAAAGCCACGGATATAAAGTTGCTATTATTTCTCAACCAGACTGGAAGAATGAAGAAAGCATTGCGACTTTTGGCGAACCACGTCTTGGATTTCTTGTTTGTGGTGGCAATATGGATTCCATGGTTAACCACTATACTGTAAATAAAAAGAAGCGTTCCCAGGATGCATATACACCTGGTGGTGTTGCTGGCAAAAGACCAGACTATGCAACTACTGTTTACTGTAATCTCATTAGAAAAAAGTTTAAGAACTCCCCTATTTTGATTGGTGGAATCGAAGCAAGTTTAAGAAGACTTGCTCACTATGATTACTGGTCAGATAAACTTAAGCATTCAATCCTTATAGATTCTGGCGCTGATATTCTTATGTATGGAATGGGCGAACTTTCTATTGTTGAACTTGCTGATGCCCTTAATAGTGGTATCAGTGTTTCTGATATTACTTATGTTCCTGGAACATGTTATAAGACAAACGATATATCTACTGTTGTAGAAAGTCTGGATGGTATCGTTCTTCCTGACTACGATACTATCTCAAGAGATAAAAGAGAATTTGCCAAAAGTTTTAATATTCAGTATCAGAACACTGATTTTGCAACAGCCAAACCTCTTATTGAGAAATATTCTGATAAGCAGTATGTCGTTCAGAATCCACCATCAAGACCCCTTACTACAATTGAACTTGATGATGTATACGAACTTCCATATATGAATGACTATCACCCAAGTTATAAGAAACTTGGAGGTGTTCCTGCTATTAGTGAGATTAAATTCTCACTTACAAGTAACAGAGGATGCTTCGGAGGATGTAGTTTCTGTGCCCTTACTTTTCACCAGGGACGAATCGTTCAGGCAAGAAGCCACGAGTCTCTTATTAAGGAAGCAATTAACATGACAAACAACCCTGATTTTAAGGGTTATATTCACGATGTAGGCGGCCCTACAGCAAACTTTCGAAGACCTGCATGTGACAAGCAGCTTAAGCATGGTGTATGTACTAACAAGCAGTGTCTCTACCCTACACCTTGTAAAAACATGAAGGTGGACCATCAGGATTATATTGAACTTTTAAGAAAACTTCGTGCTATTCCTAAGGTGAAGAAAGTATTTATAAGATCTGGAATCAGATTTGACTACATGCTCGCGGATAAGAACGACAAGTTTCTTGAGGAACTTTGCAAGTACCACATTAGTGGTCAGCTTCGAGTTGCCCCTGAACACGTAAGTGACAACGTTTTGGACTTAATGGGAAAACCACGTAACAGCGTATATCAGGAATTTGTGAAGCGCTTTTACAAAATGAACGAGAAACTCAATATGGAGCAGTATGTTCTTCCATATCTCATTTCGTCTCATCCTGGCTCAACTCTTACGGATGCAATTGCGCTTGCTGAAAGTATTCGTGATATGGGATACATGCCAGAGCAGGTTCAGGACTTCTACCCTACACCTTCTACTATTTCAACCTGCATGTACTACACTGGACTTGATCCACGTACAATGAAGCGTGTCAACATAACAAGAAGTCCACACGAGAAGGCAATGCAGCGTGCTCTCATTCAGTACCGTAAACCAGAGAACTACGATCTTGTTAAGGAAGCACTCATTAAGTGCCACAGACAGGACTTAATTGGCTTTGATAAAACTCACTGTCTCATCCCACCTCGTAATATCTACAAAGAGAAAACTGAGGGTAATGGCGATAAGGGTAATTACGGTGGCAGAAATGGAAAGCCAGGCAAAGGACCACGTAATGGTGGTAAACCAGGAAGTCGCACTGGAAAAACAGTTAGTAATGGTAAGTCATCTGGAAATAACAGATCATCTTCACGTGGAAAGAGTTCTTTCAATGGAGAGGGCTCCAGCCATAAGCCAGCTGGCAAGACTTCAAATAGAGGACGAAAATAGGATTTTGCTGTGTGTTAGCAGAATCGTTAGTAAAACTTCGAGTTGTTAACTGTTTTGCTTACAAAACACCGTTTTGACCTAATTTGTTAGCAGATTCGTTAGCAAAATTTCAACTACTAACTGTTTTACTTACAAAATCCAAGACCAGGCAATCCAGTCTTACTTCTCCACAACCTCATCAGACTTGCGCTTTGAAGTAATATATGCGCCTAATCCGATGAAGACTACTGTAAGTACTTCAACTGCTATTCCAACATAGAAACTATTAGGTGAATACTTAAATTCAACAGTGTGTGTTCCACCATCAACGTATATTCCCTGAATATAACCGTTTACCATGTAAAGATCAGTTTCTTTGCCATCAACATAAGC
>JAZLLF010000066.1:0-21455 GCA_045598005.1 Saccharofermentans sp.
GACTATGGCGGGTCGTGAACAAAAGGCTCGCGAAGGAAAATGGAATGGTGGTTTTGCTCCATACGGTTATAAGCTTGTAGATGGCGAACTTCAGATTGCTGAGGAAGAAGCTGATGTTATAAGACTTATATTTGATAGATATATAAATACAAATGAAGGTATTGCAGGCGTTGCAAAGTATCTTAACAATCATGGATATGAGAAAATTCTAAGACAGAACGGAACAATACCTGGTTTTTCATCCGCCTTCATAAAGAAGGTACTAGATAATCCCGTATATATGGGAAAGATTGCTTATGGAAGAAGAAAGACCGAAAAGAAAACTGGTACTCGTAATGAAACACACATCGTAGCTCAAAGCGAGTTTCCTATTTATGATGGTATTCACGAAGCCATTGTGTCAGAAGAATTCTGGAAACTTGCTCAAGAAAAAAGGGCCAAGAATGCATTTGCCAGAGAGAAATATATCGATCCTGAGCATGCGCACATCTTATCAGGATTGATAGTCTGTCCTGATTGTGGGAAGAAACTCTATGGAAATATCGCAAAAGCTCACAGTAAAGATAACAAGACTAGATACTATTACTACTGCAAAAACACCACAGGTCATACAGGACACAAGTGCAATTTCAGAGTTAATATTGAACAATCAAAGATTGATTCAGTAGTTGCTAACATCATAAAAGCAATGACCAAAGAAGGATTATTTAAAGATGCCATTCAACAGCAAATCGGATCTGCTGTTGACACAACAGATTTACAGACAGAATATAACACGCTCTCTAATGAACTTAGACAAGCTCAAGGTATAAAAACAAGACTTGAGGATGAGCTCGATTCTCTTGATATTGATGATTAAAATCCCAGCTTCTCAATCAATTTAATTACTTCATCGCTCTTTAATACTTTACCCATAGAAACGATATTTTCGTTTATAACGATTGCAGGCATACTCATAACACCATAGGCAGCTATTTTCTCCATGTCAGTAATATATTGAACATCAGTAATAATTCCTTTTTCAGCTACAGCATTAATGACATTCTGGTACTGATCATGACAACTCTTACAACCAGCTCCGAGAACCTTGATGCAGCAGATACCCTTTACTTCTTCGTTGCAGCAACAAGAAGATTCTGCTTTAACTTCTGAGGTTTGAGCTCCACCACAACAGCAAGATGCCTCAACCTTGGTTTTTTCTTCCTTTTTTCCAAATCCAAATAAACCCATAATTTTTTCCTCCTAATATTAAATCAATAAATTTTGGATACCATTAAAAAAATAACCAACAATAATAATTCCGATTACACATATAGTTACAAAAACTGCGAGTAACTTCGGCTTAATTGCCTTCTTAAGCATAATCATAGATGGCAGACTAAGTGTTGTTACAGCCATCATGAATGAGAGTACCACTCCTAGTTTGGCTCCCTTAGAAAGTAATGCTTCAGCGATTGGAATACAGCCAAAAATATCTGCATACATAGGCACGCCTGCAATTGTCGCAATTACTACACCCAAAGGATTACCTGTACCTAAAAACTTTACGATAATATCTTCTGGAATCCAGTTATGAATTAATGCTCCGATTCCAACACCAACCAAAATATATGGGAATACTTTTTTAAGTGTTTCGATAACCTGATTCCAGGAATATTTAATTCTGTCTTTAACTGTTAATTCATCCTGCGGTAAATCGACAGATTTCGCGTTTCTGATAAATTCTTCAACCTGGTTCTCAAGGTGTAATTTCTCGATAACAGTTCCACCAATAACTGCGATTACAAGACCAAGAATTACATATATAACTGCTACTTTCGCTCCGAAAATGCTCATTAGTAGTACAAGTGATCCAAGATCAACCATAGGTGAAGAAATCAGGAAACTAAATGTAACACCTAGAGGCAAGCCCGCACTTGTAAACCCCATAAAAAGTGGTATTGACGAACAGGAGCAAAAAGGTGTCACCGTTCCAAGAAGTGCAGCAATTAAATTTGCACCTATACCGCGAAAGCGTCCCAGAATTTTCTTCGTTCTCTCAGGTGGAAAGAAACTTTGAATGTAACTAATTATAAGAATAAGCACACACAAAAGAATTACAATTTTAATTACATCGTAAATAAAGAAGTGGACGGAACCGCCAATCTTACTGTTAATATCTAATCCTAATACTTTAAGAAATTCTCCTAATAGTACTTTTAGCCATTCCATACCAAGAATTTGATTTTGTATGAAATCCCACATTATATTACCTCCTTTGGATAGAATATTTTCTATGTGAAAAGTCTTTATATAGCCGATAGTCTCCTATCGGCTTAGTTAACGTTAATCTTTACAAGTGTGACAAATACAATTACTTGACGAATGGAATATCACATTTAAATCTTCCGAAAACGTTTCAAGGGTTTCCATATTCAATGAGTAGTACGTGTTTTTCCATTCCTTTCTCGAAGTAACAATACCGGCATCTAACAGCACCTTCATATCGTGAGACAAAGTAGGTTGTGTGATATTAAACTTCTCCTGAATAACACATGCACAGAGTTCGCCGCATGATAGCATATCAACAATCTGAAGCCTCTTGGGATCAGATATGGCTTTAAGAATCTTTGCTAAATCAGTATACTTCTGCTCCATGCAAACCTCACATAGAATTATTTCTATGTCAAAAATAACATATACAAATTGGTCCGTCAACAGAAATTTGTAATGATTAAAAAGTTTTCTTTAGCCAAGGTCTTAGGGTTCCCTAACAAGCATTCAACTTCAGCTGAAATGTGTTTTGTCCCCACAAAACGTTGCTTGCTACCGTAGTGAATATTTGCAAGCTTGAGAGCCACCATTTTCTAGATGATAGTAGGCAACCTAAGTGTCCTGAACACAAAGAGAAAGCTATCGTTGATGCTCTAACATACTATAAAATGATTTAGTTGAACGATGCACCATTTTTGGCGGGTCATGCTCATGTCAAATAGAGATTATACTTACTTTTTGCACTTACACTTCTCGCATCCAGAGTAAGGACATCCGATACACTTCTGACCTCTCTTCTTTGATCTCCAGATATAAAAACTTGCTCCTCCAACTACTGCAATAAGTATTATTGTAATAATTATATCTTTCATTTTTGTCTCCTGTTATAAATGCGTTAAAAGTCACCCATTTCTGGATGACTTCCAACACGGCTTATGTAATTATGTTTTTTATTTAGATAACGCGTAATCAGCATCAATGCTCTTATTTGCTTTTAGGATAAGTCCTGTAATTATTCCAGCGAATATAAGTACTGCAATTAATCCACCAACAAATCCTGCTCCAAGACTTCCTGTAGTAATTAATGTACCAATCTGGTATACGAGGAAGCCAACTGTAAAGCCAGTTGCAAGCTGCAAGCAAATAGCACCTGTAAGCCACTTACCACTCTTAAGTTCGGAGTTCAATGCACCAATAGCAGCAAAGCATGGAGGTGTATAGAGATTGAACATAAGATATGCAAGAGCTGCTACCTTTGTAAGTCCCATAATCATGGCAACTTCATTTCCACCAGATACGAGTTCCAACTCTTCTGTATCAATAAAGCTTGTCATTGCATAACATACTGCAAGTGTACCAACTACATTTTCCTTGGCGATAAAACCTGTAATTGCTGCAGCTGCTAACTGCCATGCTGCAAATCCTACAATTGGAATAAGAAGATAAGCAAATGGAGTTGAAATTGTCGCAAGAATTGATGTGTTTTCCATACCCTCTTCTACCACATGGAAGTGTGTATCGAATGACTGCATAATCTGCACCACTGTATTACAAACAAGAATGATTGTACCTGCCTTGATAATGTAAGCCTTACCACGCTCTAACATGGAACCAAATGCGAACTTGAGACTTGGAACCTTGTACTCTGGCATCTCGATAATGAAGAATGACTTACGATACTTCATACCGTTAATTGCCTTAACAAGAAGTGCTCCCAGGAGAATAAGGGCGATACCTACAAAGTACATAAGGGGAGCGACCCATGCAGCACCTGGGAAAAATGCACCTACAAAGAGTGCAATAACTGGAAGCTTAGCGCCGCATGGCATATATGTAGCAAGCATTGCGGAAGTTCGTCTCTCTCGCTCGTTACGGATTGTACGGCAGGCCATAATTGCAGGAATTCCACAACCTGTACCGATAACCATAGGAATAACTGTCTTACCAGAAAGCCCCACTCTCTTAAAGATCGGATCAAGTACTACAGTGGCTCTGGACATATAACCGCAGTCCTCGAGAAGTGCAATAAGGAAGTACATAACCATAACAAGGGGGAGGAAGCCCACTACTGCACCAACACCTCCGATGATTCCATCTACAACAAGTGCATAAAGGAGAGGGTTTACATCTGACATCTTGTTTCCGACCCATTCCTGGAAAGCCTCAATCCAGCCTACAAGCCAGTCTGCAATCCAAGTTCCAACAGTAGACTGAGAAATATAGAATACAACGAACATAATTGCTGCAAAAATTACGATACCGAGCACTGGATGAGTAAGAATAGCATCGATCTTATCGCCCTTATTCTTTTCCTTAGTGAGAGTTTTACGAGTCTCAACATCTTTAACGATACGATTTACAAACTCGAATCTCTTTCTGTCAGCAGCCTCAACTACTGCCTTATCGTGTAAATCTATCTTACCCTGAGAATAAGGAGTTTTCTGATTGCTGCCAGCAATTTCAATTGCCTTGCTAACTACCTGCTTAAGTCCGCTGGAGGAAATGGATACTGTCTCAATCACTGGACATCCTAACTTCTCAGACAACTTATCTACCTGAATCTTATTTCCCTTTTTCTCGTTAATATCGCTCTTATTAAGTGCGATTACAACTGGGATACCAAGTTCAAGAAGCTGAGTAGTAAAGAACAGGCTTCTGCTTAAATTTGTCGCATCCACGATGTTAATAATTACATCTGGATTTTCATTCTTTACGTAACCACTAGTAATACTCTCTTCTGAAGTAAATGGTGACATTGAGTAGGCACCTGGAAGATCTACAGCAATAACTTCCTTATCTCCGTTATAGTAAGCCTTCTTAATTGGGCTTTCTTTTCTGTCAACTGTAACGCCTGCCCAGTTACCAATCTTCTCATTACGACCAGTGAGCGCGTTATACATGGTTGTTTTTCCACTGTTAGGATTACCTGTAAGTGCAATTCTCATTTCTTTTCTCCTTTTCTTTATTTAAGTTAGTTGTTGCTAACCTATATGCAAAAAAATTAGGCAACTACTTCTATAGCATTTACCAGATCGGAATCAACATTGTATCTGGCATCTTTAATAGAAAGCACATATCCACTTCTTGTGTTTGAAACAACAGTAATGGTTGCACCTGCATAACATCCAAGTGAGAACAAAAAACTCTTCAATTCTTCGTCATCTGTATTGATGTTTTTTACGATATAGTCTGTTCCAAGATTAGCATTCATAAGTGTCATAAACAGTGCCTCCAGTCTGAATGTATATCTAGTTAGGGTCCGCTAACCACATAGAGTTTAATATGACTAACTGGGTTTGTCAATACTAACCAAGTTGAGAATTATATGAATTTGCTATACCTCTTATAAAATGCTATATTTACGCTAAATGAATATTTGATTGGGGATTTATGAGTTATATTAAGCACAAATCAGAAGAGTCAATAGAAGATTACCTCGAGACAATTCTTCTTTTGCAGAAGAAGAAAGGTAATATTCGTTCTATCGATATTGTAAATGAACTAGGTTATACAAAGGCTAGTGTCAGTATCGCTATGAAGGGATTACGCGAGAAAAAACTCATAACAGTTACTGATACTGGATATATAGCTCTAACAGATTCTGGATTTGCTCGTGCCGAGAAGATATTAGAGAGACATACTCTACTGAGGGACTGGTTGATCAAACTCGGAGTAAATGCAGACGTCGCTAATGAAGAAGCCTGCCGTATAGAACATGATATTAGTGAAGGAACATTTGAATTACTAAAGAAAGCTTATTTAAAGTGAGCGATAATTAAATAGCATCAGAGAAAATTTCAATACATAAATTTTCTGAAGATACCTCATAATCAAAATCCTTGATGCTGAACTCGAGACACTAAACAAGAAGTTGAAGCACAATATTATGCTTCAAGACAGAATCTTATCTGATATTGATGAATTGGATTTTGAAGATAAACACTATGAGAGACTGAAGGCAGACTTAAACAAGCGTTTTTATAAGTCTTACGATACAGCAGAAGAACTTGAAGAGTTGAAATGAACTTAAATATTACGACGATTCAAACCGTTATTCTTATAGAATTCTGATTTATTCTCGTACATTCTTGAATCAGCAAGTTTCTCTATCTCGGAGAATGGAAGATTAGATTGTTCATTCCATGAGACAATATCGATGGCTATTGTAATTTCGTCAGCAAATTTTTCTTCAGAATCATTGATTGATTTTTCAAGCAAATCATTAAGTCTAATAATTTCTGAATCATTGCAATTAAGGATGGCAACGAATTCGTCACCACCAGTTCTATAGATATTTCCGTATTTTTCGAAGGCTTTGCAAATTATATTGGCTGCTGTCTTAATGAAAGTATCACCAGCAGAATGTCCCAGAGTATCGTTAATTTTCTTAAGTCCATTAACATCCATGGCAAGAAGCACCAAATCTTTGGTGTAACCAGACTGAGTGTATTTGTTTGCTTCATCGTAATAAGCTCTACGGTTGGAGATGCCAGTCATAGCATCCGTATTAAGGATTCGCTGAAGTTCATGTCTTTGATATTCAAGGAGACTACGCTGCCTGTCGTAAGTGTTTAAGTATACCATCAGGCATATACAAGTCATGATGCAGACCATGGCAAATGACTGGATAAGGTCAAAAAATACAGCGTTGTCATTCTCAAGTGGAATAACAGTCTCAGGATAGAAACGTGATACTATCAGACATGCAATAAATACGCAAAGAGCTATACCAGGCATAACGATTTTTGCTTTGCCCTTTGACATCATGCAGGAAAAAATTACACCAAAAGCAAACCAGAGTGGCATACCAGACATGATTCCACCAGCAGTAAAGAACATAAATGGAAGGGTAATATAAGCACAGCCTATAATGATTACATTAACTGCCAGATCATATTTCTTCATTACCTGGCTTAAATAAATTCCAATCAGGCAGGTAACAGTCATTATGATATTTGGTATCAGTACAAACAGATCGGATACCAAAAATACAACCAGAAAACCTTCAATCAGGCAGGCCGCAAGTATCGCATACTCCATAAGGAATAATAAGCGTAATCTTATATCAATCTCCGGATTCTGGAGATATTTAATGCCCCTTTTAAGTAAATTCATTGGTACCCCACCAAAAATTCGAATACATGTATTCTATCAATTCATATTCAAGTATTCTACATTGTTGTAGAATTAGATTATCAGATACAAGAATGTCGGCGAAAGTGAAAACATTGAGATGATTTGGAGTTAAGGTATGGATTACTGTGACTTACATGTTCATTCTACATATTCTGATGGAACCTTCTCACCAGAAGAACTGGTGGAAAGAGGTGTTGCTTTGGGTCTTCGTGCACTTGCACTGACAGACCATAATACGGTTGATGGCCTGAATGACTTTTTCGAAGCTGCAGCAGGGAAGATAGAAGTATGCGGCGGATGTGAAATAACAACCGAAGATGAGGGGCAGGAACTGCACCTTTTGGGATTGTTTTTGAATCCAGAGAATTTGGGACCTGTAAAGTCAGAGTTGGAAGAACAGCTGAAGCGTAAAGAACAAAGTAATCGTGAGACTATAGAGAGACTTTCAAAAGCAGGATACGATGTATCATACGCTGAGTTTACAGATGCTTGCGGGACTGGAGTAAAGAACCGTGTTCATATTGCAAAGTACCTGATAAGTAAGGGGATTATTTCTGAAATAAAGGAAGCTTTTGACGGCTTACTTTCGAAAGATAATGGTTTTTATCAGGAAACAAAGAAACTGGATTTCTATAAGATGATTGAACTGATTCACGAAGCAGGTGGAGTTGCTGTATGGGCGCATCCCTTGTTTCATGTTGACAGGGAGAAGTGCGAGAAGATTCTTATTAAGGCGAAGAGTGCTGGGCTTGATGGCGCAGAGGTTTACTACTCGACTTATTCGGATGATGATACAGCCTTTATGCATGAGATGTGTGAGAAATATCATCTTTTGGAGAGTGGAGGAAGTGACTTTCACGGTGAGAATAAGGCGAATATTCAGCTTGGCACGGGTTATGGTAATCTTCTGATTCCGTATTCATGCTATGAGAATCTGAAAAATATAGCAGGTAACTGATTATTAGGGCTTTGACTTTGGTATGGTTAACGATATAAAAGTAAAAGGTCTCCTTTGATTATTTTTCAAAGAAGACCTTTGTTGTTTTAGATATGTTTAAAAAGGTTCTTGGCTCTTGTGGCCTTCAACTGTCTAAGCTCAGCCTTCATCTGACGAAGTTGTCTTTGCATGTGAGGTAAATCTCGCTGCTGAATACCTTTTCTTACGCTGCTGCTTAATGTATCGGAACTTAAAGTATCAACCACCCAGGAGTTGTTAAATTCGATGCTGCGGATATCTGCTTCATTCATCAATTACTTATGTCTCTATTGTAGAGGCCCGGTGTGGTGTGGTTTTTGTAAGGGGACTATTTCACAACTGCCTTGAAATAAATTATTCCGAGACGGAATTCTTAACTTTGTTCACCATAAAATATGACCAGAAGTCTGGAATAAATAAGCCAATCAGCATTGCTATTACTACATTGCATTTGCCTTTACTCATGGCAACGATCTTCATTGCTCTTATTCCTGCTTCGCCAAGAACAAAAGTAATAATAGCAGCGTACATAATGTAATCAGAGAATTGTGGTTCATGACTAAGTGGCGCATCAATGAATATGAATATGAGATAAAGAATTGCTGGAATTGCTCTTAACATAAAGCACAGAATTGGAAAGAAGTTATGCTTAAGCTTAATGAAACGGCCAGCTATTAATCCGTCAAAATAAGAACCACCTAGTGGAAGCCATAAGAGTCCCCAGTTTTTAAGGTTCATTTTGTTTGCAAGAATACTAATCCCAATTTTGTTAATTACCATTGCGATAAGCGCAATTACTACAATTACAACCAGAAAAAAGATTGAGAAAAATAATGCAGGTATTAATGCCATGAAACATAGTCCTTCTTACTACTCGTATTTTCCAATAACTGTAGCAGAAAAAATTTTAAATTTTACTATTTGACAAACAATACTATACGCCATATAATATGCAACGTGATACAGTATCAATCATACAGGAGGTAAACTATGGTATTTCAGTTAGGATCAGCTCTTCTTGACGCCTGTGTACTTGGTGTATTAACCGAAGGGGACGCCTATGGTTACACATTAACCCAGCAGGTAAGAGAAGTAATTGATATCTCCGAATCAACACTTTATCCAGTCTTAAGAAGACTTCAGAAAGACGGATTACTTGAAACTTATGACGAGCCTTTTCAGGGCCGTAACAGAAGATATTACAGAATTACGGAAGATGGCAGATCAAAGTTCAGGTTCTACAGTAAAGAGTGGAAAGAATTCAGAGATTCAATTGATGGATTATTAGAGAAAGAGTAACAAGAGGATAATTATATGAACAAAACACAGTATTTAGATGAGTTACGTAAATACTTGAAGAGAGTTCCAAAGCAGGATCTTGAAGATGCTCTCGAATACTACACAGAGTATTTCGATGAAGCAGGTGAAGAGAACGAGCAGAAGATTATTGAGGAACTTGGAGCTCCAAAGGATCTTGCAAAGAAGATCATTATCGAATGCGTAGATAAGAACTTTAGCGAGGATAACGTTGAAGCAGAAGGTGATTCTTCTCTGGTAGTAGCAGAGAATAGTGAAGACAACGGAAAGAAGGAGAAGAAGTCACTGTCACCATGGCTTATTCTTGCAGCAATATTTGCTCTTCCTTTGTCACCAGTAATTTTTGCACTTATTATTGTCGCACTTGCAATTATCTTTGCAGTCGTGGTTTCACTTATAGCATGCTTCGTATCTTTTGGTGTGATGGCACTTGCAGGAGTGTTTACAACACTTGTAGGTATAATGGCATTATTCGTAAGTCCTTCAGGTGGACTTTTGATGATTGGTGTAAGCCTTGCAATAGCAGCAATTGGTTCAATTCTTTTTGCACTTGTATTTACACTATTAGACTTGCTTATTAAGGCTTTGAAGAAGGCTGGAAGCGAGCTTGTACATAAGAAAGCGGGGGCTTCAAAATGAGAAATTGGATTAAAGTTTTAATTAAGATTTCAGCAATTGTTCTTGTTATTGGAATCGCTATCGGTGCTCTTGGATTTTTCCTTCGTAAGGGAAAGGCATTTAACGTTACATTTAGAGATGGAAAGCTTATAACAAGCGACGATGAAGGCGTAGTTAATACACTGGAAAAGACAACTATTGATGAGTTCACAAGTCTGGATATTAAGGTAGCAAATGCAGATATTACACTTATTCCTACAGATGGTGAATATGCAATCGAGTATAAAATTACAGAGAATATTCCAGAGTATTCTGTTACTGATGATAAGCTTACCTTTGAGGCAAACGATAAAACTTCAGTAGGAATGATTGGAGTAACGACTTCAAACTATGTAAAGATTTATGCTCCATCAGAAGTAGTATTTTCAAGTGTTGTTGTTAACAATAGCTGCGGTGATGTAACTATTGATGACATGACGATTGATACTTTGAATCTTGATTTAAGCCTTGGTGATATTAATCTCACAAACGTTACTGTTAATACACTTTATAAGGCTATAAGTTCCTGTGGAGATGTTAATGCAACTAATTGTTCATTTAATGAGGTAATCGCAGAATTAAGCCTTGGTGATATGAACCTCGAATCAACAGATATCTGCGTTTCAGCAACTATCGATGATTCCTGTGGTGATATTAAGATTTCAATTACAAACAGCGAGTGTTCTTATAATCTTGAAACATCCTGTGGTGATATTGAAGTTAATGGAGCAGCAGTAGATGACGGAGTAAATCAGTCAGCTAATTATGCTTCAGCAAATGGACCAGTAATTACAGCAACTGACAGTTGCGGCGATATAGTACTCAATTATTAAAAATTGAAAATTTGTTTAAAATTTGGATCATAAAATGCGCTTATAATATAAAAAATGCGTATTTGAGGATATAGCGAATGGAATTAATTTATATAGCATGTCTCATATATTTACTTGGGCTGTTGATTTGGCTTAAGATATTTGATTTAAGACAGAGTGTAACGCAGTATATTACGCTTCTTGTTGCAACCGCGTCCAGTCTTGGATTCTATTTTATTTCTGTCTCTACAAGTATCGAAGAGGCAATAGTTGCCCAAAAGATTGCATATTTTGGAGGCATGTTCCTTCCTGTATTCTATTTCTTTTTAATTCTTGAGATCTGTCATGTAAAAATTCATAACATTGTTAGTGCTATTCTTATGTTAATTCAGTGTGTCCTTTATGGCTTTGTCTGCACAATTGGCAGAGGCACACTGTTTTACAAAGAAACAAGTATATATACAAAATATGGTTTAACATTTTTACATAAAGTGTATGGACCAGTACATGCAGTTTATTTGTTTACTCTTTATGCCTATGTTGCTCTTGCATTGGTTGTTGTTATTTATTCTATAGTTAAGAATAAGTCTGTAGACAGACACGGTCTTCTTTTTACAATTGCCTTTGCTATTGTAGCTGTTGGGGCATACACATTTGAAAAGGTACTTCATTTTGAATTTGAAATCATGCCTATTGTATTCATCGTATTGCTTACTGGTGCATTGTTTCCACTATATGACTCTAATATATTCACAGTTTATGAGAATACAGAAATTGTTAATGAACAGCTTGATAAAGTCGGATTTCTGACTTTTGACAAGAAGGGTATATATAAGGGCTGCGATAATTACATGGTTAATGTATTTCCTGAGCTTTCCAAGTATCGCTTGGGACAGAAGATTACTGGCTGTAGTAGTGAACTTCAGTCATTAATCGACAAAGTTCCAGTTCTTGAAGCAGCCTATAAGGAGGGTTCAAAGGAGGGTCACAAGCATATCGACTTTGATGCGTTTAAGCTGAATGACAAGTACTATGCCGGTACAGTTCACGCAGTTTCCAATGCATTTGGTGTTCTTAAGGGTTATACAATTGAACTTCATGATGAGACTGAACACTACAAGTCACTTGCGCTTCGTGAGCACTATGCAGAGGAACTTTCTAATGAAGTTCACGAGAAGACAAAGAAGATTAGATCTATTCAGCAGAAGACAATTATTGGAATGGCCCGTATGGTTGAATCAAGAGATTTAAGTACTGGTGGTCATATCAAGAGAACAAGTGATGTAGTGCGCATTTTCGCGAAGAAACTCCATAAGGAGAACATGGGATTTGACAAGAAGTTTTTGAATCTTGTTATCAGAAGTGCGCCAATGCACGATATCGGTAAGATTGGTGTAGATGATGCTATCCTTCGTAAGCAGGGTAGATTTACTGATGAAGAGTATGCCAACATGAAGAAGCATGCAGAGATTGGTTATCACATGGTTAGTGAGGTGCTTTCTGATGTGGAGGAACCAGATTTTGTTAGGGTGGCCGAGAATGTGGCGCATTATCACCATGAGAAGGTGAATGGTACTGGTTATCCACATGGCCTTAAAGGCGATGAGATTCCTGTTGAGGCAAGAATTATGGCGCTTGCGGATGTTTTCGATGCGCTTGTATCAAAGCGTTGTTATAAGGATGCTTTTTCTTACGATAAGGCGTTCTCAATTATTGAGAATGATGCTGGTACTCATTTTGATGCTGAGCTTGCAAGGGTTTTCCTGTCATGCAGAAGCGAGCTAGAGGATTATTATAATAGAAGTGAAGAATAATCTGAGTTATAATGCTACCTGGTAATGATTAATTTGAAGGGTGGCACTTATGCTTGATGCATTTTTTGAATTTTTAAGGACCTCTGCTTTTGCTATTTTTATTGCAGTTGTATGCTTTTTTATTCTATCTCTCTGGCTTAGATCTTTTATAAAAATGGGTGTGGATGCTTTGCTTGCGCCTAGATTTTATAGCAGAATCAGCAAGCTTAATCTGTTTGGATTTACATACGAGATTAAAGACGGAAAACTTTCCTATATTACACGAAGTGAGATTCCGCTTGTTTCAGATCAGGTAGCATACGATTTCCAAAAGTATCAGAATATTGAGAGCGATAAGATGGATAAAGCAGAAGATACGATGCTTTTCTTAAGTGCGATTTTAACTTTTGTGATTAGCCTGATCCTTGCTGTTCTGATTATGTTTCTTGGAAGAAATCTTACAGGTATTCTTCTTGTTCTTGTTGTTTCATTTGGACTTGGACTTCTTTTCCACGGAGCAAGCAGCGTAGTATTTGCAATTATTTCTTACCATAAGATAAAGACTTCACTTGCAGGTTATATGCGTAAGGCGATTAATAAGATTCGTGCCAGCGTACCTTTTGAGAACCTTAATCTTAAGGCAGTAGAGGAACTTCCTTACACTAATGTAGCAAACTATGAGTATGTTCTTTATGGCATGTTTTATTTTGCTTATCTTGATGCTTCAAATCAGTATTCTAAGATGGAACCTCTTATTGCTACTCTTCGCGATAAGCTTAATAGTGTTCAGTTTAATATTCAGTATCTTGGAACATACTATGCAGTGATTTATTACTACTG
This sequence comes from Saccharofermentans sp., assembly GCA_045598005.1. Taxonomy (GTDB): domain Bacteria; phylum Bacillota; class Clostridia; order Saccharofermentanales; family Saccharofermentanaceae; genus Saccharofermentans. The sequence goes on from JAZLLF010000066.1 coordinate 13,785, forward strand.
TTATCACTGTCCTGACAAACTTCTTGCAGAGTTCTACTATAACTCAGTAAAAGAATATGTTGAGAAGGATACTGACGCTAACGGTTTAAGAATTCGTGCTTTCTATGAGTTTATCGTTAACGATAATAAGGAGAAAGCATTGGAGTTTGCTGACAAAGCAAATGCTGCACTTCCTCATTTTTCAGGAGGAAGCGAGAGAGAATACGAGTCAAAATGTATCGATAAACTTTTTGAGAGACTTACAGCCTGATTATTTAATAATCTCGTCGATAGTTGATACTGTGATAAATGCAGTTCCTTCAAGTTTATGGATGCTCTCACGAAGTCTTTCAAGTTCGAAGTAACTTACGTAACAAATTACAGTTTTATTCTCGCCTGCGATAGCGCCACGTGAATTCATGACAGTACAGGTCTTCTTCATGTCGTCTCTTATCCAGGCGATAATTGTATCCGGCTTCTTTGTTATGATTGTAACCTGCTTGATAGATTCAAATCTGTCAGTAAAGTGGTCGATTACAGCAGTTGCAACGATATATACAAGAAGGCTTAAAAGAGCACTGTTGCGGTTAATAAGGATAAATACTGCAAAGTAAACAAAAGCGTTAAATGTAACGAGAATTCCTGACATTCCGATATTCTTGCCGCTCTTCTCGGATACTTTCTTTACAATGATGTTGGCAAGAATCTCAGAGCCATCGATGCATCCACCATATCTTAGAATGATTGATAAACCCAATCCCAAAAGTGCGCCACCAAAAGCTACAGCAAGGAAGTGCTCTATATTAAGCTCGAAAGGGATTTTCTCAAAAACTTCAAGACCTATGGTATATGTAAGAGATCCAGTAACAGCTCGTAAGAAAAAGTCTTTTCCAAGAAAAATTGCGCCTGCAATAAGAAATGGCAGGAATACAGTAAATACAAGAAGTGACAGATTAATGCCGGTAAGTTTGCTGATGATAATAGAAATTCCAGCTGTTCCGTAGTCAACTGCTTCATTTGGAAGAAGGATGCATGCAACAGAAAAACTTGCCATTACAGCACCAAGAAAGATAAGAAAATAAGATCTGATTTGTTTGAAATTAATATTCATAAGTGAGTTTCCTTTAATTTGCTAAAATAATTATAGACTATTTATCTGTTTTTCTTGCATTAATTAATGTTCCTGTAGTTAAATAACATGAGTAAAATTTATTGGGGGATAAAACGTGGGACTTGAAGGTAGAACATTTTATTTTGGTTTTGAACCATTACTTATGGAGTGGATTCAGGCGCATATGGGTTCTGCCGGTGCATTTTTCGCAAGTGCCTTCACTTTATTAGGAGAAGAACTTCTTCTCGTTGGAGCTCTCATTTATATTTACTGGTGCTATGACAAGAAATTTGGTAAGTTCATCGGAACAAATATTGTTGCAGCGCTTGTCTGGAATCCACTTATAAAAAACATTGCTCTGAGGCGTCGCCCATACTTTGATCATCCGGGCGTTAAGTGCTTAAAGCCTGTTCATCCAGAAGCAGATATTTATGATATCAGCGAACAGGGATATTCCTTCCCAAGTGGACATTCAACAAATTCAGCTGTTCTTTATGGAAGTCTTCCTGTTTATAAGAAGAATACGATTTTTAAAGTTATTTCCATAGTTGTACCACTTCTCGTTGGCCTTTCGAGAGTTATGCTTGGAGTTCATTATCCAACTGATGTTCTTGTTGGATGGCTTTTGGGAATTTTCAGTATTGTTGTTGTATCCATAATGCAAAGCAAGATTAAGAACAAGTTGATTCTTTACGGAATCCTTCTTGTTACTGCAATTCCAGGCATTTTTTATTGCAAAACTACAGATTATTTCACAACACTTGGTATTATGATTGGATTTTTCCTCGGAGACCTTTTTGAGGAGAAGTACGTAAATTTCAAAAACACAAGATCCATTCCAAAATCGATTTTGCGAATTGTAATTGGCGTTAGTTTGTATTTCGCGCTGAATTTTATTTTGAAATTAGCATTTGGTTTTATGCCAGCACTTCTTGCAAGAACACTTCGCTACGGTATCGTTGTATTCCTGCTTGTAGGTGTGTACCCAATGGCTTTTGATAAGGAGAAACTTAAGAATGTTCTTTAATCCGCCCCCAACGAAAGAGGAATTATCCAAAAGAAACGATCCTCCTGTGCGTGGCCTTCTTGAAGAGATTGGTAATGCCATTACTCATGGCGTAGGTGCGGGACTTTCGATTGCAGGTTTTATTTTGCTTCTTCTTAAGTCAGATACAGGACTTAAAATTATGGCATCATGTTTCTTTGGAATCTGCCTTATTCTTTTGTTCCTTATGAGCTGCCTTTACCACGCTTTTAAGACAGGACTTTTTGTAAAGAAACTCTGGAGAAGATTTGATTATAGTTCTATCTATCTTCTTATCGGAGGTACTTTTGCTCCAATGTGCCTTGTTTACTGGGGCGATGTTAAGGGTATCGTAATGTTTTGTATCCAGTGGGCACTTATAATTTTTGGAGTTACTTTTGTAGGCGTATTTGGTCCTGGAAGATTCAGATTCATTCACTATACTTTGTATTTTCTTATTGGATGGAGCGGACTTTTGTTCATTCCTGGAATGATTAAGGACAACCTGCCACTTTTCTTTACAATCCTTGGAGGAGGCATTCTTTATACTGTTGGAATGATTCCTTTTATTAAGGATACAAAGGGTGCGCATTTCATCTGGCATCTCTTTGTTCTTGCAGGCGCAATCGCTCACTGGTTTGGTATCTATCTGTTCATTTACTAATTAGATTTGCATCTATGCAAATTAAAAAATTATGTTATAATTATATCTCGACAGCGATATTGCTGGATATATAACTACGGTTTGGAGAATTACCCAAGAGGCCGAAGGGGAGGCTTTGCTAAAGCTTTAGGTGGGGCAACTCACGCGAGGGTTCGACTCCCTCATTCTCCGCCATAACAAAAGAGCATCAGGTTTATCTGGTGCTCTTTTGTTATTGTCTGAAAATTAGAAGGAGGGAGTCGAACCCTTAAGAAGGGCGAGAGGATAAGAAGAACATCGATGATGTTCTTCCCTCGAGCGCCCGAAGTGAGTGGAACTCACAAGGGAAACTGCAGCGAAGCGGCAGGCGACTCCCTCATTCTCCGCCAAATAACCGCAGACCTTTATAAATAAGGGTTTGCGGTTTTTGTTTGTTGGAAATTAGGTTGTTTTCTAGTGAGTTATAATTGAAACAAAAAGGGCAATCCGCTTAGGATTGCCCTCCTAAAATAAAGACTTATTTGTCAGGTATCAATCTACCTCACTATGCAACCGTTTGCAGGAAGAAATCTCTTATAATAGTTAATTCGGATACGCGTTATTCAATGATTTATGCAAATGTGAAACCGGGTGTATGGAAAGATATGGCAAAGTTTATACATTAAGCGATTGAAGATGCTTTTTTGAAGGAAGGATTCCATCAAGAACAAATAGACAAGTACTTTAAACTTGCAGGAAACGAGATATTAACTAAAACTCACGGTAAAAAGGCAATTGGTGGATTAAATCATATTACCAATTATGTTTACTATCTTTTGGATGAATGTACAGATGAGATGTTTCAAACAGAGCTTACGCAATGGTTTAATAAAAAATAATGTAACACCGCACTTCATCCAGAGAGACCATATTTGATTCCATATGAATATTTTAGAATGAGAATGAACGAACTACTTTCTGAGTGAATTGAGATGTAGCGTGTTGTATAATTATAAAAAACGAGGAGGAAAATTTGTGAATAATCAGGTTTACACAATTCAGGAATTAAAAGATATTATCATTCCTATCATGCGTAAATATCATGCTGAACAGAGTATTTTGTTCGGTTCCTATTCTCGCAATTCTGCAGATAGTTCCTCCGATATAGATTTAGTTATAATAGGTGGTGCTGATTTTATTCTTACAGATGTATTTGCCATTGCTGAAGAACTTCATAGGGCAACAGGCAAGGATGTTGATGTATATGAGAAATGTGAAATCAATGAGGGCACCGATTTCTACAACACTGTTATGAATGAAGGCGTTAGGATTGCAGCATGAAGTATACCGATCAGGAACGCATAGCTAAAATTATCGATACTACCGATAAGTTATTAAAGTTCGTAAAGAAATATAAAGTAACCGAGGAGTTAATTTCTAAAGAGGAACCTATTCGTTGGGCGATTACAACTCCTCTCTACAATATAGGTGAGCATACATATTATCTTTCGGATGAATTTAAGGAAAAGTACAAAGATATTCCATGGGCTAAAATCTCAGGCTTAAGGCATCGATTGGTTCACGATTATGACAATACTAATTGGTCGATTATTTCTAAAATATTATTGGAAGAATTACCTGAATTTTTTAATAGCATAAAGAAAATAAGCGGATGATTTTGCGAGGGTGTGACTCCCTTAAGAAAGTCAAAAAATAGCAATTTTAGTAAGTCGGGTCATAGCAAAAGAGCATCAGGTTTATCCGGTGCTCTTTTGTTTTTGACTGAAAATTTGAAGGAGGGAGGAGAGCCCTCGCAGAACATGTTTTTATACCTCGCAGAGGTAAATAAATCATATGAGTCAAGAAATAATGATAAAATATTAATTAGAGTTTTTCTGTACGAACTGTCCCATTATTGGACACGGTAGAGAAGGAGTATTTATGATTAAAGAGCAGATATTTGTAAATGATGATCCAGCTGGATGGAGCAAAATCAAAGATGAATTTGGCAATGTGTTTGATGATAAGCATTTGGTAACGGATGATCTCCATGGAATGGAAGTGAATCTTACTCATTATCCTAAGGGTTTTTACAAGAAAAGTCACATTCATACTATGGCACACGGTATGCTGATTCTAAGTGGTAAATGCCGACTTGAGAATGATGTTTATGGGCCTGGTACGTTTATTTGGATGCCAGAAGGTTATGTTGGTGGACACGGCGCAACGGATGATTCGGATTTAACCTTTGTTTTTATTGCTAATAAACCATTTGGACTTTCATATGTTGAAGATGGAAGCGTTGGCGAGATCAAAGCTGAGATGTGCAATTTATTTGAAATAGATGACTGGACAACAATTGAAGCAGAAAATGGCTGGACATTCCTGGATAAAGCATTGGTATCTGATGAAGAAACAGGAATGATTGTAAATGTAACAAAATATCCAAAGGGATATTATAAGCCAAGACATATACATCCTATGAGTCATGGAATGATGATTTTGGAAGGTAAGATGAAGACTGAAACTGGAATCTATGGGCCTGGTAATTTTATTTGGGATCCAGCTGGACTAATTACTTCACATGGAGCTACAGATGAGTGTGATGTGCTTTATGTTTTTATTGCGACACAGCCATTCCAGATTTCATATCCTGAAGAACAATTATTAAACTGAAAAAATGAAGAATATAAACGAGTTACTAAATTCAAATATGTTAATGAGGAGATTATGTTATGCCAACGAAGGAAGAATTGTTAGGAATAGAGAAGTTACACTTAATTGAAAAAACACTCTTAATACGTTCAGAATTCGAATCGATCAGAAAAGAAAAGCATTCAAATGCACGATTAATTGCAGATTCGGATTATACCCCAGAAAAGTTTTTGGAAGCATTCAATAGTTCAAAGTATGACTGTATTTCCATGCGAGATGAAAATAAAAAAAGTAAAGATATTCCTGAATATAAATTGAGGAAAATGTATTTCACGCTAACATGGATTATTGTTTATGTTGGTGTATTTACAGCTACTCTTCTTAGAATGTATCAAGTTAATGGTGTAGATGTATTTAAAGAGACTAGTACGATAGTGTTACTTATTGCCCTTGCACTTTTTATGGCGCTTCCAACACTGGCGATTTCTTATGCATTTAAGTTTGTTGGTATGCCTCCATTTAACGCATATCTCCGTAGTGATACCAAATTTTTTAGGATGGGTAATGGTCAAATAGCTTTTGCTGACTTAAGCGAAAAGGTTTTTCAATATCCATCTGTGTTTGAAAATTTAGACGTGGTACATAACCCTAAATGGGAGGATGCGAGAGAACTTAATTATAGAAATTCTGAGATTAGTGAAGTGTACGTTCCAACTAAGATAATTTCAGTCAAAATGACTCGTAATGGAATTTTGTTAGAAAGTAGCGGCAAATTCTATGGTATTAGAACTAGTTATGTTGTTCGTTATGGCCATAACCATGCTCCTGGGTTCCATTTTAGAGATTGGTCTGAGATGGATATTGATTACAGAAAAGAAGTAATACCTGTAACATGGACAAATATTGAAGCACTTTTTAGAGCGTTTCAGACTTATGAAAATGGTATAGAAGAAGAGCCAATTAAGGTAGAGTAAAACCCGATTTTCTTAACGAAAGGCAGGCGTGAATAATCATGATTAATAAAATTAAAGAGAAGAATCGACAAGAGTATTATTCATGTTTACTTAAGTGTAGAGAACTGACATTAGAAGATATTAATAAGCTGAATAATGAGGTCATATTATCTTCAACCATTGAATAACTGCAGGAGTACTACAGTTTAACTAAATCAAGCAAGAATTCCCCTACTTCAAGGAGCGAGCACGCAGTCTGTGGGTTAAACGCATCTATAATCGAGCGAGTAAGCAGGGGATGAATTGCAAGGAAAAATATGTCTAAAGGCAAAAACGAACACTTGTTCTATTCTGAGAAAAGTGCTATAATATTATCAGTCGAATATATAAGGGAGTGACTGATTATGAATAGTATGGATAGAAATCAACATTCGGTATATTCGTTATATTATCATCTGATATTTGTCGTAAAGTATAGAAGAAAAGTGATTAACGATGAGATTTCTGAGCAGGCAAAAGAACTGTTTGTGAAGATTGGAGAGAACTATGGTATTTCTCTTGAGGAATGGAATCATGATATTGATCACGTCCATATAATGTTTCGTGGAAAGCCACAGACTGAACTTACTAAGTTTATCAATGCTTATAAGAGTGCCAGTAGTCGCGTTATTAAGAAAGAACACCCTGAGATAAAGGAAAAACTTTGGAAGGGAGCATTCTGGAGTCAGAGTTATTGCCTGCTGACTACAGGAGGAGTAACTATCGATGTGATAAGGAGTTATATTGAAACTCAGGGGGAAGAGGATGGAAGAAGAGAAAATCGTCTTAAGAAGTATTGTGAGAAAATACAGGATTTATCCTAATAACGAGCAGGAAGTATACTTTGCCAAGTGTTTTGGTTCAGTGCGTTTTGTCTATAACAAAATGTTAGCTGAGAAGCAGGAATACTATAAAGAGACAGGAAAGAGTCTAAAGATAACACCAGCTAAATATAAGAAGGAATTTCCATGGTTAAAGGAAATAGATTCATTAGCATTAGCCAATGCACAGCTTCATCTTGATACAGCGTATAAGAATTTCTTCAGAGACAAATCTGTAGGATTTCCAAAATATAAATCAAAGCATAAATCCAAAGCATCTTATACAACAAATGTTGTGAATGGAAATATTCGTGTAGGACAAGGAAGAATCCGTTTACCAAAGGCTGGAGATGTAAAGATTAGACTTCATCGTAAAGCAGAAGATAATTGGAGATTAAAGTCAGTTACTATCAGTAGAGAGACTACAGGTAAATACTATGCAGCATTACTTTATCAGTATGAATGTA
>JAZLLF010000067.1:0-37005 GCA_045598005.1 Saccharofermentans sp.
TTTGACATTGTAATCTCAGAAACAGTTCTGATTGCGTATGGGAACTCTTCCTCTGAAGGAAGTACAGGAATAAGTGATCTCTCTGCGAGAGCACCGTGACCAATCTCACGACGTCCTGGGCTTCTTGAAGGCTTTGCTTCACCTACTGAATAACCTGGGAAGTTATAGTGGTGGATATATCTCTTTGTTGTCTCATTATCAAGACCCTCAAGCTTCTGAGCCTCAGCAAGAGGAGCAAGAGTACAAACATTCATAACCTGTGTCTGTCCTCTCTGGAAAAGAGCAGAACCGTGAACACGAGGAATTACATCGATATCGCATGAAAGAGGTCTGATCTGATCAAGGCTACGACCGTCAACACGCTTGTGCTCACGGAAGAGGTAATCTCTAACAACCTTCTTCTCGAGCTTGTAGATAGCATCACCAGCCCATGAAGAAAGACCTTCCTCCTTCTCCTCGAGCATTGCAGCAACTTCTTCCTGAAGAGCAGCAACGTTAGCATCTCTAACACTCTTATCATCTGAAAGAACAGCAGCTCTCATCTTGTCCCAGCCAAATTCCTTAACTGCAGCGAAAACATCCTCTGGAACATCGCATGAAGCATACTCGAACTTTGGCTTACCAATCTCAGCAACGATTGAGTTAATGAAAGCAACAATCTTCTTAATCTCTTCGTGACCCTCAGCAATAGCATTAAGCATTACATCATCAGGTACTTCGTTAGCGCCAGCCTCAACCATACAAATCTTAGTAGCTGTACCAGCAAGTGTAACGTACATATCAGAAATTGCACGCTGCTCCTCTGTTGGGTTGATGATTGTCTTGCCATCGATAAGTCCAAGAACTACACCACCAACAGGTCCCTTCCAAGGGATATCAGAAATAGCGATTGCAATAGATGTACCAAGCATAGCTGTAATCTCTGGTGAACAATCCTGATCAACAGACATAACGAGGTTATTAACTACGCAGTCATTACGAAGATCCTTTGGGAACAAAGGACGAATAGGACGGTCAATTACTCTTGATACGAGGATAGCCTTCTCACCAGGTCTTCCCTCTCTCTTAAGAAATCCCCCAGGGATCTTACCTACAGCATACATCTTCTCTTCGTAGTCAACTGACAATGGGAAGAAGTCGATACCATCTCTTGGTGCTGCAGAAGCTGTTACTGTTGAAAGAACGCTAGTGTCACCATACTGAATAAGTACAGAACCATTAGCGAACTGTGAAATAAGGCCAGTCTTTACAACCAATGGACGACCAGCAATTTCAGTTCTGAAAATCTTTTCCATGATTTTCCTCCATAATATAGATTTATTTTTTTGTGGAGGTAGTTCGTAGATTCAATGTCTGAAATATTCAGGCACTCAATCTACACACTACTCTCCAATTAAAAGCACAAAGCTTTAAATATTATAATACAAAGTAAAATTTAGGCAAATCTTATTCATAAGAAAAATAAGGAATAATGCAATTATTGTCATACATTTCCTTACCTAGCATGAACTTATAGATTTCTTCGTATTTGTGAATAATGTATTCATTATCAAATTCAGAATCTGACAAATACCAGATATCATACACGCAATCAAAAATTAAAGCCTTAAAAGTTGTCTTTACTGCTCCATTTCGAACATAGAATAGCTGGCGTCTTTTCCTGTCATTATCAGAATCATTGATTGTTTCAGTTTCAATGATTATTGGAAAATTTCTTCCAAACTCTTTCTTTAAGTATGACAGGAAACTACTTCCAAATCCTGATGAACGATTATTCTTATCAACTGCAAAATAGTCCAAAAGATAAGAATCTCTATATTTCAAAGAAACAAGAAATGCCACTGCAATAATCGCATCATCACTTAGCATTGAAATAACTTTATAATACCCTTCTTCATATAGCTTAAGAATTATTTCCAAAGGCTTAAGTTCATCAGCAAGAAAGTTTGGAATCAGAAATCTGTTATATAAATTCTCAATCTGAGAAATTTCATTATCGATATAAACAATACTCATATATTTAATATACAAATAAAGCTCCTAACTGTGAAGTTAAGAGCCTTAAAAGATAATTTAACTAAGTGATTAACAATCAAGAATAACGTTAATTTCCTTAACCTCTTCAATGTTGTCTCTCTTCTTAATGAACTCAGGAGCAACCTGTGGGAACAAAGCACATGAGAGAACATCTTCCTCACACTTGGCAATATCTGAAACCTTTGCTCTAAGTTCATCCATCTCATTTGCAAGAAGATCAGCTGGTCTGCAAGTAATAACTTCCTGATCACCAATAGCCTTCTTACGAACTTCCTCGTTTACAACACCCGGAAGACGGCCATACTCACCGTGAAGGAGCATCTTTGACTCCTTAGGGAAAGTAGCGTACTTACCCATAAGTACATTCATAACAGCCTGTGTACCTACAATCTGAGATGTAGGTGTAACAAGTGGTGGATAACCAAAATCCTTACGTACTCTTGGAACTTCAGAAAGACACTCCTCATACTTATTCTCAGCACCAGCCTGCTTAAGCTGTGAGATAAGGTTTGAAAGCATTCCACCTGGAACCTGATAGATAAGAGTATTTGGATCTACACGAAGAGCCTTTGAACTAATGAGTCCATCTGACTCCATCTTTGTAGCAACATTCTTAAAGTGAGATGCTGCCTTTGAAAGTTCAGCAAGATCAAGTCCTGTATCTCTAGGTGTTCCCTTAAATGCAGCAACAAGTGATTCTGTTGCTGGCTGAGAAGTACCTGTAGCAAGTGGTGACAAAGCAGTATCGATAATATCTACACCTGCAAGTGCTGCAGCATAGTAAATCATCTCACCTGTACCAGTTGTGTCATGTGTATGAAGGTGGAGTGGAATATCAACAGCATCCTTAAGTTTTGAAACAAGTGAATAGATATCAGATGGCAACAAAAGACCAGCCATATCCTTGATACAGATAACGTCAGCGCCCATCTGCTCCAAAATCTTAGCCTGATTTACAAAGTACTCTTCATTATGAACAGGGCTTGTTGTATAAGATAAAGTACCTTCGCAAATTCCACCATATTTCTTAACTGCCTTCATTGCAGCTTCCATATTACGAACATCGTTAAGAGCATCAAATACTCTGATAACGTTAATACCATTCTCAATCGAACGGCCAACAAAGCTCTCAACTACATCATCAGCGTAATGTCTGTAACCAAGAAGGTTCTGACCACGAAGAAGCATCTGAAGATTTGTCTTTGGCATTGCCTTTCGAAGAGTACGAAGCCTCTCCCATGGATCTTCTCCCAAGAAACGCATGCAGGAATCAAATGTAGCTCCACCCCAGCACTCGATTGACCAGTAACCCATGTTATCAAGTCTCTCGCACTCAGGAAGCATATCCTCAATTCTCATACGTGTAGCAGCATGTGACTGATGAGCATCTCTAAGGATTGTCTCAGTAATACACAGCTTTTTCTCTGGCATCTGAAGCATATTTATACCTCCGTATTCCTTACTCAATCTCGAAAAGGAACTCGCCAGCAGCTACAGACTGACCCTGTGCAACAGCAATTGACTTAACCTTACCAGCCTTAGGGCTATTGATGTCATTCTCCATCTTCATAGCCTCGAGAACTACTACAGCCTCACCAGCATTTACAGTATCGCCTACATTTTTTACAACCTTGAGGATTGTACCAGGCATTGGGCTGTTGACAGCACCTGCTGCATCTGAAGAAACAGCAGCCTTAGGAGCAGCTGCAGGTGCAGCTACAGGAGCTGGTGCAGCCTTAGGAGCTACTGGAGCAGCAGCCTTTACGCTACCGTCACAAGCTTCAACTTCCATCTCATATGTCTTACCATTAAGTGAAATCTTATACTTACTCATACTAATTCATCCTCCAAAGTATATTTCTTATAGTTAATACCATTGTCTTTAACAAACTGCATAAGTGGTGATTCCTGAATCTCTCTAAAGGAAACAACTCTTAAGTTCTTTGCATCTGTCTTTGTCTCTTCAGCGATTGCAGCAACAGCCATTGCAACAATCTCTTCTCTTGTAAGCTCTTCCATATTTCCTCCTGATTAAAGTGGAATATTTCCATGCTTCTTATAAGGACGATCCTGTTCCTTATTAGCGAGCATATCAAGTGCAGCAATAATCTTCTTACGTGTTTCTGCTGGGTGAATAACTTCATCAACATAACCATGCTCAGCAGCAACATAAGGGTTCATAAACTTATCGTTATATTCATCAATAAGTTCCTGTCTCTTAGCATCCTTATCTTCAGCAGCATCAATTGCTCTTCTACCGATAATTGCAACAGCACCAGAAGCACCCATTACAGCAATCTCAGCAATTGGCCATGCATATACAACATCTGCACCAAGACCCTTAGAGTTCATTGCAATATAAGCTCCACCGTATGCCTTACGCATAATGATTGAAATCTTTGGTACAGTAGCCTCAGCGAAAGCGTAAAGAAGTTTTGCACCATGACGGATAATTCCGTTATGCTCCTGATTAGAACCAGGCATAAATGCTGGAACATCAACGAGTGTCAAAAGTGGAATATTGAATGAATCACAGAATCTGATGAATCTTGCAGCCTTATCAGAAGCATTAATCTCAAGAGAACCAGCAATGCAGTTACTCTGATTTGCAACGATACCTACTGTCTCACCTTCGATTCTTGAGAAACCAACAACAATATTCTTAGCAAAATCAGGCTGAACTTCAAAGAAGCTTCCCATATCAACAAAGCAGTTAATTACGTTTCTTACATCGTAAGCAGCCTTTGGATTTGAAGGAACAAGATCTGCGATTGCTTCGCAGTTATCTATTGGGTGACCGTTAACTGAATCAGCAACAGTCTCATTGCTGTCTGGAAGATATCCAATAAGTCTTCTAACACCGTTAAGACAAGCGAGGTCATCTTCGTATACAAAATGAGCAACACCGCTCTTACCAGCGTGAACTGAAGCACCACCAAGGTTTGAAGCAGTAATCTCTTCACCAGTAACTGATTTAACAACTGCAGGACCTGTGATATACATCTGAGCATTCTGCTCTGTCATAAAGATGTAGTCACAAATAGCTGGAGAATAACAAGCACCACCAGCGCATGGTCCAAGGATTACAGAAATCTGTGGGATAACACCAGAACAGATTGTATTTCTATAGAAGATATCAGCGTATCCAGCAAGTGAATCGATACCTTCCTCAATTCTTGCTCCACCACTATCGTTCATCGAAATAAATGGTGCCTTCATCTCAAGAGCCTTATCCATTGCAAGGCAAATCTTCTTGGCATGAGCTTCACCCAAAGAACCACCATTTACTGTGAAATCCTGTGAAGAAGCAAATACGATACGGCCATGAATCTTACCATAACCAGTAATTACACCATCGCCAGCCTTACGCTTCTTATCCATGCCAAAATCTGTAGCATGTGAAGTAACCATATCATTAAGCTCTACAAATGTATCATCATCAAAAAGAGCTTCCATTCTCTCTCTTGCTGTAAGCTTACCCTGAGAGTGCTGCTTAGCTACACGAGCCTCACCACCAGCAGCGTAAATATCTTCACGTCGCTTGGAGAGATCTTCAATTCTTTCAATCCATTTATCGTCCATATATACCTCGAAAATAATAATTCTAGTATTTCAGATATATGCTATCATAAATACTTTGATTGTCAAAGTATTTTAGTGATTACAATAAAAATGCCGTAATTCTCATAAAAATTACGGCAAATAGAAAGCATTTTTAAGTTGAAAATAACAGATATTAGATTAGAGTTTTGAGCACTGAAGCTACATAGAAAATACCAATCTGACCACATGAAACACACTGATCACAGAAAGTGCTAAGTTCCCCATTACCAAAACAAGCTGAACAAATCAGTGCGAAAAAGAAAATCATAATAATAATCCAAATCAAAAACAATGCAAGTAACACTATATATACCCACATTAAAACCTTGGCAAAAATGTTTTTCTTGCAAATTACTCGTGCAGTAATCATAAGAACAAAAGCTGCAAGAGCAAATAAAAATGGTAAAGCCTCAAGCGTATTCTCTATAATTTCAATACTAATATCAACATGACTGGCTATAGCCTCAACGATAAAACTCATCAAAAGGCATCCCAGAGAAATAAAGCAAAGTATGTTGGATTTTTTATTATTTTCTATTTCAGTTGGCATATATGAACCTCAAAATTTTTAATAAACAAATAATATCACACATATTGTGAAATAAAAAAGGAACTGCCTCAGATGAAGCAGTTCCCTATTGAACTTAATTATGCAGAAATTACTTTCTGATACCAAGCTTAGCGATAATAGCTCTGTATCTCTCGATATCTACCTTTGCAAGATAATCGAGAAGACCACGTCTCTTACCAACCATCATAAGAAGTCCTCTTCTTGAGTGGTGGTCACCCTTGTGAGTCTTAAGGTGCTCTGTGAGGTGGTTGATTCTTGCTGTAAGAATAGCAATCTGTACCTCTGGTGATCCTGTGTCGCCCTCCTTAAGAGCGTACTCCTTAATGATTTCAGCCTTATTAATAGCGTTCATCGTAAGTTCCTCCTAAATATTAATATAAACCAATGACAAAGATACGGCTGGAGAAGTCCAATAACTGTGTCATGGCAACTCAAGAATAGTAACACAAGGAATATTCCTTGTAAACCCCTGAAAACATTAAGTTTTACAAACCTTCTTCAAACAAAGAATCAACAAATGCTTCAGGATTAAAATCCATAAGATCCTCTACGCCCTCACCAAGTCCAGCAAGAACAATTGGAACCTTGGCAGTATATGCAACTGAAATTGCAACTCCGCCCTTTGCACTTCCATCAAGCTTAGTAATACCAAGATAATCAAGATTTACTGCTTCTGAGAATGCTTCAGCCTGAATAACAGCATTCTGGCCTGTTGTTGCATCAATAATCAAAAGTGACATTACATTGGCATCAGGAGCTTCTCTGTTAATAACACGATAAATCTTGGAAAGCTCATCCATAAGATTCTTCTTGTTATGAAGTCTTCCTGCAGTATCGACGATAAGGACATCACTATTTCGAGCCTGGGCTGCTTTTACACCATCAAAGACAACTGAAGCAGGATCAGAACCTTCTGCGTGTGAAATAACTGCAGTTGAAGTTCTTTCGCCCCAAGCCTTAAGCTGTTCTACAGCAGCAGCACGGAAAGTATCAGCAGCAGCCATAATTACCTTCTTGCCTTCATTCTTGTAGCGAAGTGAAAGCTTACCTGCTGTTGTTGTCTTACCTGTACCATTAACACCAACCATAAGAATGATGTTAAGTTTACCTGGCTGAATATCAATAGTTGTCTTCTCACCAAGAATAGTAAGCATCTTGGACTTAACAACCTTCATTACACCATCGTGAGAATCATCACCAGTTTTCTTGATGTATTCCTTGATTTCATTAATAATCTCTTCACTTGCTGCTACACCACAGTCTGCTCTAACCATGATTTCTTCAAAATCATCGAGCATATCTTCATCAAACTTACCGTGTGAAGCAACAGTCTTTTTCCACTCGGCACTCCAAAAGTCTCGTGTCTTCTGAAGTCCTTTTTTAAAAGCATCAAATAAACCCATTACTATTCTCCTAAATTACTGAATACGCATAGAGAGAATCTTGGAAATACCTCTCTCCTGCATTGTAACGCCATACATTCTGTCACAAGCCTCCATCGTACCCTTACGGTGAGTAACGACAATAAACTGAGATCTTGCTGTATAACGTCTTACAAAGTCTGCATATCTTGTTACGTTAACATCATCAAGCGCAGCCTCAACCTCATCGAGAATAACAAATGGAGAAGGTCTAAGCTGCAAAATAGCGAAAAGAAGTGCAATAGCTGTAAGACATCTCTCACCACCTGAAAGAAGTGTAAGACTCTGAAGTTTCTTTCCAGGAGGCTGAGCCTTAATCTCAATAGCACAGTTAAGTACATCTTCTTCATTCTCAAGAACAATCTCAGCAGAACCACCATTAAAGAGATCATTAAATACAGTCTTAAAGTTCTCATTAATAGTTGTAAACTGCTCAATAAACTGTCCCTTCATCTCATCAAGAAGGTCAGAAATAACTTTCTCGAGATTTGTCTTTGCTTCATAAATATCATTACGCTGATTACTCATGAACTCAAAACGCTCAGAAATTTCCTTATATTCCTCAACAGAATTAAGGTTAACAGGACCAATTGCCTTAATCTGACTCTTAAGAGAAGCTATAAGCTTTGTTGTCTCGCCGATATTCTCAACACGAGGATACTTGCCTGCACAGTTATCGTAAGTAGTCTCATAATCTTCCCAAAGACGATTCTTAGAAAAGTCGATATCATTGATGTACTTCTCAAACTTAGAAACAAGAGAGTTATATCTGTTACGAAGAACATTAAGCTCATCGTTAATTGCAGTAAGCTTACTTACAAAACCAGAACGCTCCTTATCAACGGAAGCCTTTTCCTCATTAAGAGACTTAATCTTCTCAGAAAGAGAATCAGTAGATGATTTAAGTTCTTCAAGTCTAGCTTCAAGTTCTTTATTATTCTTAAGAATCTCTTCCTTGGCTGAATTAAGTTCAGAACGTTCACTCATAAGTCTTTCAAGACTTTCCTTACATGAATCAATCTGACTCTTCATATGACGTGCAAGATCCATAACACCGTTACGCTCAGCAAGAAGACGCTCAGATATACCATTACTCTCAGCAATCTTATCCTTAAGAGAATCAAGTTTCTCAGTAAAGGCCTTAGTCTTATTGTCGCTCTTCAGGATATCTTCGCGATAATCCTCAAGATCATCGGAGGTCTCCTTAGCAATCTGCTTTAACTCCTCCAAGTCGTCTTCAAGACGAATCTTTTCAGATGAAAGTTCATGAATTGCTTTCTCACTGTCATTAATATCAAGCTTAATTGAATCTGCTCTGTCCTTAAGGTTCTTATATTCAGTTTCAGCCTTAACTCTCTCCATTGAGAAATACTTAAGCTGCTCAGAAAGCTGGGAAATTTCTTTCTCGAGATCACCCTTCTGATCATCAATATCCTGTCTGTCAGTTTCCATTGAAGCGAGATCTTCTTCAGCCTTACTAATCTTAGAAGTAAGATCTTCAATCTCTCTGGCACGACCAAGAATACCTGCAGAATCTCTTCTGATGCTACCACCAGTTAAAGAACCTCCAGGATTAATACAGTCACCTTCAAGAGTAATTACCTTAATTGAATGCTTTGTATCTCTCGCGATAACTCTGGCATCATCCATAGTCTCGCAAATAATAATCTTTCCTAGAAGACTCATAACAATATCGTCAATCTTCTTATCATTGTTTACAAGGTCAGAAGCAACACCAATATAGCCATTCTTACGCTCACATGTTAGCAATGTTCCTGCATCAATAGAACGTGGCTTAATATTATCAATTGGAAGGAAAGTAACACGGCCAAGACGATTATTCTTAAGGAAAGTAATAAGTCTTGCAGCATCATTCTCCTTATAAGTAACTACGTTATGAATACTAGAACCAAGAGCAATCTCAATTGCTGTCTCATACTTCTTATCAGTAGAAATGAGATCACCAATTACACCAACGATACCAGACTTTAAATCCTGCTCACGATTAACAGCATTCATAAGTCTTCTAACAGACTCCTGATATCCTTCTTTTGCCGCCTCGAGATCTTTTAAAGTCTTAAGTTTTGAACGATCAGAAAGAAAACTTCTATTTAAAGCCTCATAAGAAGCAAGAAGTTTATTTTCCTTTGAAGCTAAAGCCTTAAGCTTTTCTTCACGAACATTAATATCATTAGTAACTTCACCTTCAGAAAGCATAAGATCATGCCATACCTTATCAGCATCCTTAAGTGTAGACTCAATCTCATCTTTTAAATCGGCAGAAGTCTTACGAGAATTAGAAAGTTCACCCAAACGCTCAGAAATTGACTTAATACGCTCTTCAGAAACTGTAATTCTCTCACGTGTGCTCATAAGCTCAGCATTCTTAGTCTCAATCTGCTGCTTGATAGAATCATTACTCTTTTCAGAATCTCTGAATTCTTCAAGTAATGCTTCACGCTCAGATGTATACTTGTCAGCTGATCGCTTCTCTTCATTTGCGCGCTCTAACAAACTATCAGCCTTCTCAAGCTGATTCTTATAATCAGTATTAATTCTTGAAATCTCTGAATTAAGCTTCTGCTCATCCTCATTGGAAGATTCAAGATCAGAATCGATAGATTTAGTCTTTTCAGTATTTATCTTAAGGTCAGAAGAAACCTCATACATCTCTTCAGAAATATCAGATAATTCCTGTCTCTTATCCTCTATGAGATTCTCAAGTTCTTCAGACTTTGACTCAAGACCAGAATTACTATTTCTGAATTCAAGATATCTGTCTTCCTGCTCTTTAATCTCATTCTCAAGAGTTTCCTTAATATTTGCAGAATCACCCATAGCTTCATTTGCATCGTCAATACGACGTACCAGAAGAGCTATATCATTACTCTTGAGTTCTTCATAAGCCTTATGATATGCAATAGCCTTCTCAGACTGTTCCTTCAAAGGACCAATACGCTCTGAAAGCTCATTTAAAATATCATCAATACGAACGAGATTCTGTTCTGTGGAATTAAGTTTACGCTCAGCCTCATCCTTACGAACTTTGTACTTAACAATACCAGAAGCTTCCTCAATAACACGACGACGATCTTCAGACTTTGTAGAAAGAATCTCATCAACTCGTCCCTGACCTACGATAGAATATCCATCTTTACCAAGACCTGTATCAAGAAACATTCCAACAATATCTTTAAGTCTGCAGTTTACGTGATTAATCTGATACTCACTCTCTCCAGAACGATAAAGACGTCTTGTAATTTCAATCTCACTGAATTCGTAATCTACAAAATTATCGGAATTATCCAAAGTAAGAGTAACTTCAGCATAGTTCATAGCCTTACGTGTGGATGTACCATTAAAAATGACATCCTCCATCTTGCCACCACGCAAAGACTTAACACTCTGCTCACCCAAAACCCATCGAATAGCATCAGTAACATTTGACTTACCACTACCGTTTGGACCAACGACAGCTGTCATTCCCTGATCAAATTCGATAAGAGTATATTCTGGAAAGGATTTGAATCCCTGAATCTCTAACTTCTTTAAATACATGAATAACTGAACTTTCTTAAAATTTAACGATTTATTATATCATATCGTCAAATAATCTTAAAAAATCATTTTTCAAAACGAATCAAAAACTCGTCAATGGCAGCTTTTGCGGCTTTTTGTTCAGCATCTTTTTTACTGTGACCTGTTGCTTTTGCAAGAACTACACCATCTGCAAGACACTCAACATCAAACTCCTTCATATGAGCAGGGCCTCGCTCTTCAACAACAACGAAAGTAATCTGATGCTGATTATTCTTACGCTGAGCAATCTCAAGAATACGGCTCTTATAATCAAGGAAAATCTTTCCGTTTACTGCATCTGAAATAGTATCAGATAATAAATTAAGAATAATTTTTCGGGTAGTTTCCAAATCGCTGTCAAAATATACAGCAGCAATAATAGACTCAAAAGCATCGGCAAGAGTTGAATCCTTGTTAGCTCCATTTGAAGCTGCTTCACCCTTACCAAGTTTAAGATATGAACAGACATCGAGTTTACGTGCAACAGATGCAAAAGAAGCTTCGCAAACTACAATGCTTCGAATTTTTGAAAGATAGCCTTCATCGGCTTCAGGTTTAAGATTATATAATTCATGACCAACTACAAGATCCAAAACAGCGTCACCAATGAATTCTAGACGCTGATTAGACATATAATGACCCTGACTATGTTCGAATACATAAGTTGTATGAGTGAAAGCTAATTCAAGCAAAGAAATATCTTTAAACTTATATCCAAGATTTTTCTCAAATTCACCACTATTTAAACTTTTCATATAATCCTCTAAAAAATAAAGGCTGAATGCACATATGTACATCCAGCCAGTAAATACAAACTAAGTAAAATTATTCAGCAGACTTAGCGATGTACTCTACAGCATCACCAACTGTGCCAACCTTCTCAGCAACCTCATCAGGTACTGAAACGTCGAACTCCTGCTCCATAGCCATAACGAGCTCAACCATATCGAGTGAATCTGCATTGAGATCATCTACGAATGAAGAATCCATAGAAATAGAAGCCTCATCAACACCAAGCTGATCAACAATTAATTCCTTAATCTTATTGAAAATTTCTTCGTTTGTCATTTTAAACTACCTCCAAAATTGGTCTTTTTAACCTACATAGTTTTTAATGTAAGTAATAAAGAATGTCAATACTAATTTTTTGTCACTTCGCATTTTTAAAATAGTCGAGATTCTTCAAAAGGTAATCAAGACCAGAAACAATAGTCATAATTACACAGATTATGAGAAGAACATCACCAATGATTGTAACTACATTTGTTGGGTAGTTAGCGTAATCATAAACTGAACCTGTTACTCTCAAAATTGAAGGCTCAAACATAAGATAAATAATGGCAATCATCTGAGTTGTAGTCTTAATCTTACCAATCATCTTAGCTGCCATAACGACACCCTTTTCAGCAGCAAGCATTCTGATACCAGATACCATAAACTCACGTACAACGATAATCAAAAGCCACCAGGATGAAACACGACCAAGCTCAACAAATGCAATAAGAACACCAATTACAAGCATCTTATCAGCAAGAGAATCAAGGAATTTTCCAAGATCAGTAATAAGATTATATTTACGTGCAATCTTACCATCAGCCATATCTGTTAAACTTGCAATGATGAAAATAATTGCTGCGATAAGCATTCCGTTTGTAGCAACAAAACTATTCCAAGATGCTGGTTCAAAACCATAAATGCTGATTGGAAGCATAAATAGCAATGTGATAGGAATCAAAATGATTCTTAATAAAGATAATTTGTTTGGAAGATTCATAAAGTCACTCCTGTTAATTCGTATTCTGAACTATCGATAATTTTTACAAGATATCTGTTACCGACAATCAATTCCTCTTCTTTGCTAGAAGCTACATAAATAGCTGGATCGACTTCTGGAGCCTCTCCGTAACTTCTACCAACGTAAAATATACCATCATCAGCCACAGAATCAATAGTAACAATAACTTCTTCACCGATGCGCTTTTTATTCTTCTCTAAAGAAATCTTCTGCTGAAGTTCATATATCTCCTGATAACGACGGTTCTTTGTTTCATCATCTATCTGATCTGGCATATCAAAAGCCTTTGTACCTTCTTCAGGTGAAAAGATAAAGCAGCCTAAACGATCAAACTCCCACTTAATTAGATTTGCTTTAAACTCCTGAAACTGTTCTTCAGTCTCACCTGGAAAACCAACCATTACAGTAGTTCTTGTTATAAGGTTTGGAATCTGAGATCTTAATTTCTCAAGTCTTTCAGTAATAAGTTCAACAGTATCTCTTCTATGCATTGCCTTAAGAATAGTATTCTCACCATACTGAATTGGAATATCAAGATAGTTGGCAACCTTGGGATTGTTAGCAATTTCAGATATCAATTCATCATCAATACCATCCATATAGCCATACATAACTCTTATAATCTCAAGACCATCAATCAAAGACAATTCCTTAAGAAGTCTTGGTAATGAACGCTTTTTATAAATATCGATACCATAATTTGTAGTATCCTGAGCCGCGAGGATTAATTCTTTATACCCTCTGCTAACAAGATTCTTTGCTTCATCAATAACATCTTCCAAAGGTCTTGAAACATACTTACCACGAATGATTGGTATAGCACAAAAAGAACATCTGTTAAGACATCCTTCACCAATCTTAAGCCATGCATAACTTGAAGTAGAAACTTCACGATCGCACAAAAGATGATCAATACCACCAGCCACAGAAACATATTCATTATTGAATTCAGCTTCATATAAAGAATCAACAGCTTCAACAATGTCTTTGTAATGAGAAGTTCCCAAAACGATATCAACTTCAGGCATCTCCTTTAAAATATCGCCTGAATAACGCTGTGGAAGACAACCAGAAACAATAATATGCTGAAGTTTACCAGATGATTTGTAATCAGATGTATCAAGTATTGTATTAATAGCTTCTACCTTTGCAGATTCAATAAATCCACATGTATTAATAATAGCAACATCAGCATTCTCAATCTCATTAATAACTGAATACCCAGCATCTTTAAGCATCTTTACCATACATTCAGCATCTACAAGATTTTTGGAACATCCAAGGCTAATTAATGAAACATTTATATCTTTTCTATTCATAATTAATCTCACATAGTATTTGATATAAAAATCATACTAAAAATTACTTTTAAATCAATCATATAAAATAAAAGAACTGTGTAACTAAATACACAGTTCTTTTATGGAACATAACAATACAATAAGGAAGATCCCACGCGGTTAAGTGTGAACTATTTGTACCATTCTCGTATTGCACTCATCGCGGTATCGGGAGAATATCCGCGTTGTTGAGCTTTCTTAATAAAAGCATTAATAAAGTCTTCATCGATACTGTCTGGAACAACAGGATAAGTAGCTTCTAGTAAAGACAAACAGGTCGTTCTGTCGTCAATTAAATTAGAGACTATCTGATCTGCACATGAACGCGAAATACCATCATTCAATAAACGCTGATAGATATATCTTTTACTCTCCTGTTTACGGCCAGTTCGAGCATTAATCACTTTACGAGCTGCCTTGAAATCATCAATATAGCCTCGTTCAGAAATTATAGAAACAGCACTTCTTGCAACGGACATTGAGTAACCTTTATTCATCAGGTACTTAACTATCTTTCCTGATGAATAAACGGCTATACCAATATGACGAATACCAGCTGTAACTGCTTCCTTAATAAGTATCTCTTCTTGGGTAAAATCAGAAGACATAATTACATATCAATTCCGAGGATATCGTCATCAGAATCAAAATCATCTGGCATATCACCTGGATCATCTTCTGATACTACTTCATTAGGATCAGCTGGCTTATATGAATCTCTGATAAGGAATTCAATCTCATCACGAATCTCAGTATTCTCAGCAAGGAATGCCTTGGCATTCTCCTTACCCTGACCAATCTTCTGTCCCTTATAAGCAAACCAGGAACCACTCTTCTCAATGATATTATTCTCTACAGCAAGATCAATGATGCAACTCTCCTTAGAGATACCCTCACCATACATAATATCGAACTCAGCCTCTCTGAATGGTGGAGCAACCTTGTTCTTTACAACCTTAACGCGTACATGGTTACCAATAACATCTGTACCATTACGAAGTGTCTCTGTCTTACGTACATCAAGTCTTACTGATGAATAGAACTTAAGTGCACGGCCACCAGTTGTTGTCTCAGGATTCCCAAACATAACACCAACCTTCTCACGAAGCTGGTTAATGAAGATACAAATAGTACCAGACTTAGAAATAATTGGAGTAAGCTTACGGAGAGCCTGACTCATAAGTCTAGCCTGAAGACCAACATGAGAATCACCCATCTCACCTTCAATCTCAGCACGAGGTACAAGAGCAGCAACTGAGTCAATAACAATAATATCGATGCAGCCACTTCTTACGAGTGTCTCTGTGATATCAAGTGCCTGCTCACCACAATCAGGCTGAGCAAGAAGAAGATTATCAATATCTACTCCAATCTTTGCTGCATAAACAGGATCAAGAGCGTGCTCAGCATCGATAAATGCACATGTGCCACCCATCTTCTGTGCCTCTGCTACACAGTGAAGAGCAACAGTAGTTTTACCAGATGATTCAGGTCCATAAATCTCAATGATTCTTCCACGTGGAAGACCACCAACACCTAATGCTACATCCAATGTAATTGAACCAGTTGGAATAGTCTCAATCTCAACAACTTCCTGGTCACCCATTCTCATTACAGAACCCTTACCAAACTGCTTCTCAATCTGAGCCATTGCAGCTTCCAAAGCCTTCTTACGCTCTGTCTGATCTGTGACTGGAACTGACTGTACACTACCCTTACTTGAACTCTTCTTTGCCATAAATATATCTCCTTTAATAGAACGAATGTTCTTTCCAACTGAAAGTATTCTATATTTATGATACTCAAAAGTCAAACAAAATAAAGAACAAAATGAACAAATTTTTCGACAATAATCGACAATGTACCATTAATGGGACTTCTTTAAAATCTTCCCAAGATACTTATCAATCCAAACACGTGCTTCAGGCATCTTTAGAATGAAAGCCGCTGTAAAATATACAACTACTGAAGCTACGCCTTTAAGAGCTACAATACTTACCTGCTTAATCTTTGTACCAGAAGCTGGGAAATAGTAATCAAGAACAGAGATTACAAGAATCATTATTACTACACAAATTCCACTCTTAATAAGGAACCCGAAGATCTTTCTAGGCTTAAGACGATCATCTTTACAGTAAATAACGCATAATACTGTCATCTGGATAACACTTGTTAATGAATAGGCTAGAGTAAGTGACAAAAGTCCCATGTTCTGTGAGATAAAGAACACACAAAGCAGCGGATTTGAAATTAAACCAATGCTACCTGCTATAAGAGGTACCTTGGTCTTACCTATAGCATAGAAAGCCTGATTCATAATAAATACAACAGTATGAGTAATAATAGCAAGAGAATAACCCATAAGGAACTTTCCTGCATGAGCTGCATCTGCATTGGTATATCTTTCGCTCCACTGGAAAATAGTCTTAATAACGTCAGTATTAAGTACATACATAAAAGCAGCAGATGGAATTGTCAAAAATAATGCTGTCTTAAGTCTGGAAGATAAAAGTTCCGATGCATCCTCAAACTTACCTGAAGTATAAAGAGCAGCAAGTGAAGGAAGCATTACATTACCAACTGCAACTGCAAAAATACCATAAGGAAGCTGCCAGGTAGTCGAAGCATTTCTTAAAAGATAAACATAGTCACCATCTGGAAGCGATGTTGCAAAGAAATTAAGAATTACCATATTTATCTGAACTACAGAAGCAGAAATCAAAATAGGAAGTGCTCGTTTAACGAGATCAAGAAAATCAGGATCTTTAATTGCAAACTTAAATCTGAACTGCTTTAACTTATCAAAACCAATAAAAAACTGGAAAAGAAAATAAACAAGAGCTGCACACATTACACCACATGTTGTGCGCATAAGCTGGCTCTCTGTACTACCCGCAAAGATAAGAATAGATAGCAAAACAAAAATGTTATAAATTGTTGGCCCAAAAGCAGTAGAAGAAAAACGCTTATATGCATTTAAAACACCAATACATAAAGCTGCAAATGTCATAAAAATAATCTGTGGGAAAAGCCACTTTGAAGCCATTGCAGCAAGTCTGATCTTTTCAGGATTAGCATCACCAGAATTATAAAGCTGATATATAGGCTCTGAAAAAACAACTCCAACAATACAAACAAGAACAAGAATGGAAACAAACACCGAAATAAAGATACTGACAGCTCTGATTCCCCTCTTCTCCTCACCTTTTGAAATATAAGATGACAAAGCAGGAGTAATGGCAGCCTGAATGGAACCACCAATCAGAAGATTATAAACAAGATCAGGGATAGTAAAAGCCAGTGTAAAACTGTCTCTATAAACATCCGAAAACTTATTACCTACAAGAATCTCTCTTAAAAATCCTGAACAACGTGAAAAAACAAGGCCAAGCATTACCAGAAAGGTTGCAATAGCCATGCTTTTTCCAGAGGATTTCTTAATTTCTTTAATAGTATTATTATCGCTCATTAATTACCTTTAGCTTTCATTTCTAACCAGTCAGTCTTATTAATAAGTACCTTTCGAGGCTTACTTCCTTCAAAAGGACCAATTACATGCTTCTGCTCAAGAACATCAATAAGTTTTCCTGCTCGTGGATAACCAATTCCAAGACGTCTCTGAAGAATTGATACACTCGCACTCTTAGCCTCAATAACAACATCAACTGCAAGATCAAGAAGTTCATCCTCAGTGTCACCTGCTGATGCAGCGGAAACACCCATACCTGTTCCACCAGTACTACTGTTATTAACAGCCTGAGATTCAACAATTTTAATGATTGCATCATCGTACATATCACCATATCTCTTGCGAAGGTCAGTAACAATAGAATCAACTTCCTTATCAGAAAGGAATGCACCCTGTCCTCTTACTGCCTTAGGGGCACTATTAGGAGCATAAAGCATATCACCTTTACCAAGAAGCTTTTCAGCTCCATTAGAGTCAAGAATTGTTCTACTATCAGTACCTGAAGAAACAGCAAATGCAATTCTGGAAGGAACATTTGCCTTAATAACACCAGAAATTACGTCAACTGAAGGTCTTTGTGTAGCAAGAATAAGATGTAAACCAGCAGCACGTGCCATTGCAGCAAGACGTGAAATCTGCTCTTCTACTTCATTCTTTGCAAGTGTCATCAAATCAGCAAGCTCATCAACTACTATAAGAATAAGTGGCAAAGTAGGCTCGCCCTTATACTTCAGATAATCATTGTAACCATCAAGATTACGAACGTTGCTTTCAGCAAATAATTTATAGCGTCGATCCATTTCGAGAGCAGCCCATTTAAGAGCACTAATTGCCTTCTTTGGATCTGTAACTACAGGCATAAGAAGGTGTGGAATTCCGTTATAAATTGATAATTCAACTACCTTTGGGTCAACGAGAATCATTCTTACATCATTAGGAGAAGAATGATAAAGGATACTTGCAAGGATAGTATTAATACATACAGATTTACCGGATCCAGTAGAACCAGCAATAAGAAGATGTGGCATCTTTGCAAGATCACACATGATTGGCTTACCAGAAATATTCTTACCAAGAGGCACTTCAAGAGGCTTAGCATTCTTAAATTCCTGAGTTCTAATAAGACCACTAAGCTGTACTGCTGAAGTCTTCTCATTAGGAATCTCTATACCAATTAAGCTTGTACCAGGAATTGGAGCTTCAATTCGTACAGAAATAGCAGCCATTGCAAGAGCAATATCATTTTCAAGCGCAAGAACTCTTGCAACCTTAACACCAGCATTTTTAAACTTAAGTTCATAACGAGTAATAGCAGGTCCAAAAGTAGTGTGAACAACTTCAGTATCAATACCAAAGCTCTTTAAAGTCTCAACAAGCTTATCGCCCTTTGCCTTGATTGATGCATCATTCTTATCAAGCTTCTGAACTGTCTCAGGTGCAAGAAGATTCATTGGTGGAGGCGAATAGCGAGTAATTCTCTTAGGCTTGTTAGCAGGAGCTTTATTGGCATCATTAGCTCCAAAATCAGTTGAAGCCATAGGATTAGCTTCATTAGTTTTAACTTCTCTGCCTACAAGAGGATCATAAGATTCAGAAACAATCGAATTAGTAGGCTGCTCCTGAGATGCAGGACTACTCTCAACTACTGGAGAAGGCTCTATTACAGGTGCAGAATCATTATTAGTAGATTCAGTACCATTAGAAGGCTGCTCTACAATAATATTAATTACTGGAGCAGGACGAACAGAAGGCTTCTCTTCATATACCTCAGGCTCAACTGTCTCCTCCTCATAATCTCTTGAATAATCATATGGCTCATCATCAATGATTTCCTGAGGCAAATCATCATTAGAAAAAGACTCAACATTGCTATCGATATCGTAATAGTCTTTATTACCATTTGTAGGATATACACTGTTATTTAAGTCATAGAAATCCTGCTTCTCATTCTTAGGAAGGAATGAAGGTCTGTTATCTGTATTCTTTCTTTCGCGTAGTCTAGGATTACGTGGAGAAGCACCATAATTAAAGTCAGCAGTAGCTTCGCTAGAAGGTGTTTCAATATTAACGAGCCTGTTGCCAAAGTTAACGCTGTTTGGATCATTTGGCTGCTGAAAGCCATAAGCTGAATCAGACACATCAGTAAAACCAGTCTTATGATCAACAGGCATTCTCTTATTACTGAATGGATCTCTTGGAGGAAGAACTCCAGAAACAGGCTGATTTGAATTAGCAGGAAGATTTACATAAGGAGAATTAATTGCTCCCTGATTAGCAGGACGTGGAGCGTGATTAGGATTATATGCCTGTGGACGATTCACATACTTTGTTCCAGAAGGCACATTTCCTCTTGCATAAGAATTACCACTTGTTGTTCTTACAGTTCTAACAACTGTTTTCTTTGCATTATTAACGTACTTAACAGCTGTCTTTGCTGTCTTTTTAAGAGAAATGTGGAAAAAGAGAATTACCTGGGACAAAAGTACAACTATCAAAGTAAGGATAGAAATAACTTTACCAAGCATCATACTCAGTGCACATGCAATAGAACCGCCAATTAAACCACCAGAGAGAGTCCCACTTGTTGCAGCAGGGTTAGTAATTAGTTCAGAATCAGGCCCAGAAGTCCAGAGAAGCGCAATTGCTTTTGTAGCCTTATACTTACCTGAAATATCATCAAAACAAAGAGACTTAAAGTACTCAAAATCAGTTGAAGAAACTGCCATCAAAGCAGCAACACAAATCATAAGAAGAATAACAGAACGAATTCTGATTGGAGATACACCAGCTCTCTTTTCAATAAAGAAATCAAAAGCAGCATAACAAAGGAATACAGGTATCATGTATGCAGAAATACCAAGAAAACCAAAACCAATATTTTTTACCCACAATCCAACAGGCCCAATGACACTTTCTGAAAGTACATCAATGAGCAGTAAAGCTATAGAGCAAAAGAATAAAATGATGCCTGTTACTTCTTTTCTGGCGTCAAATGAATTCAATTCCAAATCTCCTTAATGATTTATAAATAGCAAGAAGTGTCTTTCCATCAGTAATCTCATTATTGTCAGCCATTCTTGCAAGTTCCTTAAGAGGAATTTTCTCAACGCGAAGAAATTCTCCATCATCGAGATCATCACCAACAAAAGTAAGCTTTCTTGCGGCATAGACTGAAATCACTTCAGAATCATAACCAGGAGAGCAAATAAACTTACCAAGATCTGTTACCTCTTGGGCAACAAAGCCTGTTTCCTCTCGAAGTTCACGAATAGCACACTCTCTTGGGTCTTCACCAATCTCAAGTTTGCCAGCAGGAACTTCAAGCATCAACTTCTCGAAAGGTGATCTAAATTGTCTAACCATATAGCAATTCAAATCATCATCAATAGGTAAAATACATGCTCCACCATTATGAAGAACAATTTCCCTCCTACTTATATTACCATTAGGAAGTTCAACCTTTTTTACAATTGTATTAAAAACACGACCTTCAAATACTACATTGGACTCAACTGTTTTCTCAAAAAGATCGCTATACTTTTCATTAATATCCATATTATTTACCGAATTTTGAAGAGGCCTCAACAGCCAGACGATCACATCTATTATTGTATTCGTTATCAGCGTGCCCCTTCACCTTTATAAACGTAACCTTATGAACTGAAGTTAATTCAAGAAGTCTCTTCCACAAATCATCATTTGCAACAGGAGCTTTTGCACTGTTTCTCCAGCCATTTCTCTGCCAGTTAGTAATCCAGTTCTGATTAAAAGCATTAACTACATAGGCACTGTCACTATATATCTCAACTTCGCATGGACGCTTCAAAGCAGACAAACCTTCAATAACAGCCATTAATTCCATTCTGTTATTTGTTGTCTGGGCTTCTCCTCCAGATAATTCCTTAGTAGCATTTCCAGCCATAAGAATAGTTCCCCATCCACCAGGACCAGGATTACCAGAACAAGCTCCATCTGTATAAATAACAACCTTCGTTAAATCAGCTGGCATTATTACTTACCTGACTGCATCTTCTTTGTTTTTTCATCTGCAGCAAGTACAGACTTAATAACAGCATTACGAAGACCATTCTCTTCAAGAGCCATAACACCTGCAATTGTTGTTCCACCAGGAGAACAAACCTGATCTTTAAGAACAGCTGGATGAACGCCAGTCTCAAGACAAAGCTTACCAGAACCCATTACTGTACCAGCTGCAATCTTAAGAGCATCATCTCTCTTGATACCAAGCGAAACAGCAGCATCTGCCATAGCCTCAATAAAGAGCATTACATAAGCTGGACCAGTACCAGAAACACAACCAATAGCATCAAGTGTCTTCTCGTCACATACGATTACTTCACCACAAGTTTTAAACAAAGAAACAACAAAGTCTGTTTCTTCGCCTGTTAATCCACAAGGACAAACGGCACTTACACCAGCACCTACCTGAGCAGGTGTATTTGGCATAATTCTTACAAATTTACGTGAATCGCCAATAATTCCGCTAATTCTTGCTGTTGTTACTGCAGCTGCGATTGATAAAACAATAACACCATCCTTAAATGATGAAACAATATCAGCAAGAGCGTTATCGAAATGCTGTGGCTTAACCGCCATCAATACATAATCAGCTCCAGAAACTGCATTTGCTGCTGAAGTTTCAGAAATAACACCAAGATCTTCTGAAAGCTTATCTGCAGCTGCTTTATTTAAATCAAAAACAGAAATTTCATTAGAATTTAAAACTTTTCCTGCGATAAAGCCATTAATCAAAGCCTTACCCATATTTCCAGTACCAATTACAGCTAATTTCATACTAATTTACCTTCTATAGAAAAAATAATAGAACAATCATAACATTACACTTGACAGGTTGCAAACACTCGGATAAACTAATTGACGTTGTCACAGGGAAGTGGCTCAACGGTAGAGCAGCGGTCTCCAAAACCGCCGGTTGCGTGTTCGAATCATGTCTTCCCTGCCATGGAAGTCGCCAAATGGCGACTTCTTTTTTTGCAAAAAATATAAAAGAAAAGCCGCTGTACTCTCATACAACGGCTTTTTACTATTAACCTCTGCTTACCTGTTCTGCTGGAACAATATCAAGAGCGAAATATACAACTCCACTATTTTCCATAACTACTCTGTAAGCATAATCACCATTTACGATGAAATTATTACTCTGGAAATCAGCAATTGCTGCCTGAGACAAATCAAGCGCCTGTTCAGCAGTAAGCTCAGGATAGATTGTCTGGAAATAGCTTGCAAAATATATAAGTATGAAGTTGTAATAATCATCACTTGCACTATATTCAACAAAAGTTCTGATAGCTGTTAACTTATTATCAGATCTTCTGCAGCTTCCCTGAATTCCAATTCCAAGTGAAGTTGCATTATTGGAAACAAGTCCACTGAAATAATACAACTTGCTTGAATCAACTGCATTTACAGGATTCAAAGCATTTGGATCAGCTGTTAAAGCAATTGAAGAAGCTGTTGGCTGAGGATTTACTTCAGTATATGTCATATCAGGAATCTGGAAACTAAATGGTGCCAAAGACTGAGCATAAATTGTTGTTGAAGTATATCTTGTCTTAAACTCTGTGAGATTAAACTTCATTGCAGGAGTAGAAAACATAGGAATAAGGATATAACAAAGGATTCCTACAACTGCAAGAATAGCAACAATAATACAAGTTGGAATAATAGGATCAGCAACACACTTTGCAATGAAAGGATTCTTAATTCCTGACTTCTCAATTCTTTTCTGAGCTTCCTCTTTACGCTTTTTTGCTTCAGCTTCTTTTTTTGCCTTTGCCTCTGCCTTCTTCTTATCGGAATTCTCCTTAAGTCGAATTGATTTAGAAGTCTCCAAAGCAGCTATTGCTTTGGCATATTCTTCATCATCTATAAAATCATCAATATTGTTCTTGTTCTCTTCTGACATAAAATGTCCTCATTTCTTTAAATTGACATTAGAATTTTAATATTATTGTATATTTGTATCAACTAATTTATTCTAATATTGATAAAAAGATTAAAGGATGCTTTAAATATGCACGTATTAGTTGCTGGTGGTTCAAAAGGAATTGGAAAATCAATAGTAAACAAATTTCTTAAAGAAGGTCATGATGTTTCTTACTTCTACAATAGTACGATGCCGTCTGAAGAAACTGGCGCTTATCCAATTAAATGTGACTGTAAATCAGAAAATAGTGTTATTGCTGGAATTAATGAAGCAACCGGTAAGTATGGTGATATTAATGTATTAATTTATAATTCTGGTATTTCAATGACTGGGGTTTTCGATTTGTTTTCTGAAGATGACTACCACAAAATTATGGATACCAATTTCGGAGGGCTCTTCTTTACAAGTAAGGCAGTTGCCCCTTCTATGGTAAGAAATAAAAACGGAGTAATTATTGCCATCTCTTCTATGTGGGGACAAACTGGCGCTTCCTGTGAAGCCTTATACTCAGCAACAAAAGGTGCGATAGATTCATATATCAAGTCCCTTGCAAAAGAACTTGGTCCATCTGGGATACGTGTAAATGCGGTATCTCCTGGTGTTATTAATACCGATATGCTTAACGAATACACTGAAGATGACAAAAGAGAATTAATGGAAGAGACTCCGCTTTGTCGACTTGGCGAAGGCGAAGACATTGCAAATATGGTTTATTTTCTTTCAACTGATGAAGCTTCTTTTGTTACTGGTCAGATAATCGGTGTGAATGGTGGTTTCATAACTTAAAAATTTTTTTCAAATTTAATGCAACCTGCCTCCTGTGCTTTACGACTTATTAAGCATAGGAGGTATTTTTACCATGAAAAAACATTTAAAAACTACTATCATCGTTATCTTATCTGTACTTTTACTCTTTGCAGTTCTTATTAATATCGCACTTATTGCATCAAGAAGGACTAAATCATCCGATACTAGTTATAGAGATGTTCAGACAAAAGATTATGCAATGGAAACTACCGCTGCTGATTATGTCGACTATGATATTGAAAATGAATTTGAATATGAAGCAGCAGATGAGTATTCTGGAACAAACGGTTTAATCGACAA
This sequence comes from Saccharofermentans sp., assembly GCA_045598005.1. Lineage (GTDB taxonomy): Bacteria > Bacillota > Clostridia > Saccharofermentanales > Saccharofermentanaceae > Saccharofermentans. The sequence goes on from JAZLLF010000067.1 coordinate 24,891, forward strand.
TGATGTTCGTGACATTCAGGCAGACAGCAGAATGCTCGTTCGAAGAGTTTACTACACAATTGAAACAACCGATTTTGAAGGCGTAATTGATAACATCAAAACTCAGGTTGCAGAACTTAATGGATATTATGAAAATTCTTCAATAAGCGGAACTGGAAACAACAGAAACTTTAGAAATGCAACTTTGGTTGTTAGAATTCCTTCTTCTAATCTCGATAGTATTGTTTCTACTCTTCCTTCCATTGCTACAGTAATTAGTTCAAGCGAAACTACAGAAGATGTAACAATGAATTATGTAGATACTGAAGCAAGAATCGAATCACTTAGAGTTGAACAGGAAACACTCAACAACCTTCTTGCAAACGCAGAAGATCTGGATACAATCATTATTCTTCAGAATGAGTTAACATCAGTAAGATATCAGATTGAAAGTTATGAATCACAGCTTCGAACACTAGGAAATCAGGTTCAGTACGCTACATTGACTATAGTTATTAATGAAGTTATCGAAGAAACACCTGTAGTTGAAATTGAAACACTTCGCGAAAAGACTTTTAGTGAAAAGCTTAAGGAATCATTTGACGAATCAGTAGAAAACCTCAAAATCGACTTTATGGACAGCATGATTGATTTTATGGCTGCACTTCCAGGCTTAATCATCTTCCTTATAATTGCGGCAATTGTTACTGTGGTAATTGTGGTAATTATTAAAATCACAAAGAAAAAGATGAAAACAGGCGCAAAAATAGCCAATAATGAAGTAAAAAAGGACGACTCTGTTGAAAATTCATAAGGTTTTGCCTATTTTACCGATTTCCTTTGAATTTTGATTTGATAAAATTATTTTACATTTAATTTTATAAGAAAAGAGGTATTTTTATGGCAGCTAACAACAGATTCACTAAGATAACACCAGAGATTTTAGAATTATCAGAACTTTGTACCGACCATAAAATATCCCCTGAACTTTATACCAAACACGATGTTAAACGTGGACTTAGAGATTTAAATGGTAAAGGTGTTCTTACTGGACTTACAGAGATTTCTGAAATTATCTCTTCCAAGGTAGTTGATGGTGTTTCTGTTCCTTGCGATGGTGAGCTTTACTACAGAGGAATTGACGTAAGAGAGATTGTAAACGGCTTTACATCTGATAACAGATTTAACGGATTCGAAGAAGCTTCATATCTTCTGCTTTTTGGAAAACTTCCAACAGAAGATGAACTTAATGAATTTATGAGCATCCTTGCTGGCTACAGAACAACTCTTCCAAAGAATTTTGTAAGAGATATCATCATGAAGAAGCCAAGTGACGATCTCATGAATAACATGACACGAGGAATTCTTAATCTCTATGCTTATGACTATAACGCTAATGACATTTCAATTCCTAATGTTTTGCGTCAGTCTCTGGGACTTATAGCTATCTTCCCTATGCTTGCTGTTTATGGTTACAACGCTAAGAAGTACTATAACGATATGGAGAGTTTTCACATCCACAGACCTGATCCGGGATTATCTACAGCACAGAATATACTTTATATGCTTCGTCCTGATAATAAGTTTACTGAACTTGAAGCACGTCTTCTTGACCTTGCACTTGTTCTTCATGCTGAACATGGTGGTGGTAACAACTCAACATTCACAACACATGTTGTAACAAGTTCTGGTACTGACACATATGCTGCAATTGCTGCAGCAATGAGTTCTCTTAAGGGACCAAAGCATGGTGGTGCCAATATTAAAGTAGTTGAAATGTTCGCTGATATTAAAAAGCATATTAATGACTGGAGTGATGAAGACGAGATAAGAGAATACTTGACTAAGATTCTTCATAAAGAAGCTTTTGATAAAGCAGGAGTCATTTATGGTATGGGACACGCTGTATATTCAATCTCAGATCCAAGAGCACAGGTTTTCAAAGGTTATGTCGAAGCTCTTTCGAGAGAGAAGCATAAAGAGAAGGAATTCAGACTATATTCCACTATCGAGAGACTATCAGCAGAGCTTATCGCGAAGGAAAGAAGAATCTATAAAGGTGTATCTGCTAACATCGACTTCTACAGTGGATTTGTTTACAGCATGCTAAATCTTCCAACAGAGCTCTATACACCGCTATTTGCTACAGCAAGAATTTCTGGCTGGTCGGCACACAGAATTGAAGAATTGAATAACGCTGGAAAGATAATAAGACCAGCATACATGTGTGTTAAGAATCGCGAAGACTATACACCTATGAAAGAACGATAAAAAACAAGAGGCATATCACACTGATATGCCTCTATTAATTTGCGTCTGATAAAGAAATTACTTTCCGATTACTCCAAAAATACCAAGTAAAAGAACGATAACTCCGAGAGCGATTCGATACCATCCAAATGGCTTGAAGTCATTCTTCTTAATGTAGCTCATAAGCCACTTAATAACTACGAATGAAACAATAAATGCTACAACCATTCCAACGATAAGAAGTGAAATTTCTCTCCCTGAAACGTCACCATCAAACTTAATAATCTTAAGTAAACTTGCTCCAAGCATTACTGGAATAGCAAGGAAGAATGTAAAAGATGCAGCTACTTCTCTTGAAATACCAACAGCAAGTGAACCAACAATTGTTGCGCCAGATCTAGATGTACCTGGGAAAACAGCTGCAATAAGCTGGAAAGCTCCGATAAGGAAAGCCTGCGGATAAGTCATCTTATCGATATCAGAAAGAACAGGCTTTTTATCCTTAATAAAATTCTCTACAACAATAAATGCAACACCAAATACGATAAGTGCAATTGCAACGCAGATATAGTTATAAAAGAGCTCATCGAGAAGATCATCAAAGAGAACACCAACAACTGCTGCAGGCACACATGCTACAAGAATCTTAAACCACATTGAGAATTTGTCTGCCTTAACAAAGCGGCCTATTCCCTCTTTTTTCCATGGCTTTTCATTATTCTTTACACCGAAAGGCCAGATTTCCTTAAAAAAGATAACAATTACTGCGAGAATCGCACCAAGCTGAATTACAACAAGGTAAAGATTAAAGAATTCCTCTGATACATTAAGCTTAAAAAACTCATTAAGAAGAATCATATGACCTGTTGAACTGATTGGAAGCCACTCAGTGATTCCTTCAACAATTCCAAATAAAATAGCTACAAAATAATCCCACATAAAAACTCCAAATTTACTTATTCATATATTCAATAAAATCATCGTACTGATTTATAATATCGTTTCTTCCAAGATAATACAAAGCCCCGAGCTTTTCCATATCAGGTTCAAGACGCCCAATCTCAATTGGAACCGAAGGAGCTATAACATATAATCTTCCAGTTCTCTTAAGATAATCAAGCTCATCGAGTTCAAGATTATATCGATATTCCATGTCTTTAAGAAGCTTTGCAAAAGCTGGATAATCCTTATAGATTCTATCAATTAATCTAATCTGCTGTGGCAATACAGGCTTTTCACGATATAAAAAATCCCTTGTCTTAATTACAACAATCTTCTCGTAACCCTGATCAATTGCCCACTGATAAGGAATATTACAACTGCATCCTCCATCAAGATGAATACTACCCTCTAATTCAACAGGCGTAGATACATAAGGCATGGAAGCTGAAGCTCTGATGGCCTGGAAAATATCAGAACAATTACTCTTCTCGAAATAGCAAGTCTTAGCATTTGCAACATCAGTTGTAACTGCAACAAAGCGCCACTTTGGATCATTAAACCTGCGATAATCAAAAGGCTCAACGCCATCAAGTTCACCAAATATGTAATCAAACCCAATTACACCTTTATCAGTAAACATTGGCTTAATACCAACATAATTTGGATCATGACGGTATCGAAGATTAATTCTCGCAGATCTTCCAATCTGACCAGCCTGATAATTAACACCATTCATTGCACCTGCAGAAACACCAATTACACATTCAAAATTGATTCCCTGCTGCTGGAAATAGTCAATAATTCCTTCAGCATAAATAGCCCTGAAAGCACCACCCTCCAATACAAGGCAGCCCTTTGTAACAACATCAGATGCAAAACCTGAAGGCAATTCATTAATACCACTAAATATATTATCTACCATTAAATCCTCAAAAAAAATCCCGATACAATGTACCGGGATTTGGTGGGAAGAGATGGATTCGAACCATCGAAGTCACTGACGACAGATTTACAGTCTGTTCCCTTTGGCCGCTCGGGAATCTTCCCATATATTAAATTGTCAAGTGTTAGTTGGTGGGCCTACAGGGACTCGAACCCGGGACCGACCGGTTATGAGCCGGGAGCTCTAACCAACTGAGCTATAGGCCCACGTGAAACACTAATCACGTGCGTTACTCAACGCTCGAATAGTATACAAATGCATCTAGTAATAGTCAAGTACTATTTTCAAATTTTTTCAAAAAAATCCCGCTTCACTTATGAAGCGGCACTTCGTTAAATAACTTAACAAAAATTACATACAAGTATATCCACCGTCAACAGCGATATTCTGACCATTTACATAAGATGAACATGGTGAAGAAAGGAAGATAGCTGTTGAATCGAGCTCACCCTCGTTACCATAACGAGCAAGAGGAATCATTGTCTTAGCATAGTTCTGGAAGAACTCAGAATTCAATGTATCAACTGTAAGAGGTGTATAGAAATATCCTGGGCAGATACCGTTTACAGTAATACCCTTATCACCCCATTCAGCAGCAAGAGCTCTAGTAAGGTTAACAACACCACCCTTAGCAGCATGATAGCAAGCTGTAGGAGCAATCTTATTACCAACGAGACCGTACATAGAAGCGATATTAATGATACGTCCATAACCAGCAGGAATCATAGCCTTCTTAGCAACTGAACGAGCAACCTTAAATGTACCGAAGAGGTCAATATCCATCTCATGCTGGAATGTCTCATCTGGCATATCCTCAGCAGGTGTAACTCCACCAGTACCAGCATTGTTAATAAGAATATCGATACGACCGAACTCCTTAAGAGCTGCATCAACAGCATTCTCTACAGACTCTGTATCTGTAATATCGCAACGAATACCAATAGCCTTAACACCATATGTTTCAGAAATCTCCTTAGCTACCTCGTCGATAAGATTCTGACGACGTGCCATAGCAACGATGTTACATCCCTGATTAGCAAGAGCCTTTGCCATTTGAACACCAAGACCAGTTGAACAACCTGTAACAATTGCTACCTGACCTGAAAGATCGAAATAATTCTTCATTTGAAACCTCCAAAAAACTTAATAATCCGGAAAACTTCCTTTGAATATTTTATAACAAATAATTGCTAATTCAAACACTGAATTTAGTAAATTTGCACATAAATCAAACTAATTAATGCAAACAAATAACCCCCGTGAAAAATCACAGGGGTCTGGTGCGGCTGGCGGGACTTGAACCCGCACGGTTAAAAACCACTAGCACCTGAAGCTAACGTGTCTGCCATTCCACCACAGCCGCAAATTGCCTAAAAATAATAACGCAAACCATAAAATAAATCAATGTAACTTAAGGTATAATACTCATATGAAAGAATTATCCATATCAGTCACATCCCTAGCACAATTCATTTCGCGCTCTGGAAGCCTGGCTTCTGGTTCTTATGGAAGTGTGTCCGCAGTTGAAGGCACGAGACTTCATCAAAAGATATTTTCTAATCTAAAGAAAGATTTTGGTGAGAATCTTGATACTGAGATAACGCTTAGCGGTAAATATGATGACGGATATCTTTCTCTTAATGTAAGTGGTCGTGCTGATGCCATCATTTTTTCTAATGACAAAACCAATTTAATTGAGATTAAATCCTTTAACTCAACTAAGAATTCTTTCGATAAACTTGTTCGCCCTGAACATGAATCTCAGCTTGCGATATATTCTTATTTATATATGGAAGAAAACAATCTTAAAGAGATAGATATTACATTAAGATATGTTTCCATTACTACTCTTGAATCATTTGATAACACTGAGACCATCACTTACGACGAAGCTTATGACATATTTGAAAGTCATTGCTCTCAGTACCTCATTTTTGCAGAAAAGCTTATTAATTATGGCGAGAGCATGATTAATTCGATTAAGGAGCTTGAATTCCCTTACAGCAATATAAGACCAGGACAAAGTAAACTTATGAAGAATGTCCTTCAGGCTCTTAAATCAAAAGAGGCTCTTTTTGCGCTTGCACCTACAGGAACAGGTAAAACTATATCAACCCTGTACCCTGCTATTAAAGGCTTAATTCTTGGCAGATACGATAAGATATATTATCTCACTGCAAAAACTGCCACACGCGAAGTAGCAGTTAAAGCAATCAATGATTTAAGAAATGGTGGACTTATAATTCGCTCCATCCTGCTTTCGTCGAAGGAAAATATGTGTCTTCTGAATAAGAAGTGCGACGCAAAATACTGTAAATATTCAGACGGTTACTATTCAAGACTTCGCCCTGCGCTTGAAGAAGCTTTAATGCACGATGAAATCAACCCTGAGCTTTGTACTAAGATTGCCGTAAAGCATAATATTTGCCCACACGAATTCTCACTTGATGTTATGGACTACTGCACTATTGTAATCGGTGATTATAATCACGCATTTGATCCAAGGGTTAAGCTTATTCGTGCTTTCGAGAATGAAGTTGATGACAGAAATGTTGTACTTATTGATGAGGCACACAATATGGTAGACAGAGCTCGAAACATGTTCAGCACCTCTTTATCATATTCTCTTCTTCGGGATATGATGAAGGCTTTCAGGGGAATGGACGCACGTGTTGAGCGCTATCTTCAGGTTCTTGCCAATTACTTTAGAATCATAGATCAGTCTATGAGTGCAAACGAATCTGCTTTTAAAATCACAGAGAAGGCAGATGAGCGTAAAATTCTTCTTACTGAAAACTTTGAAGGAATGCGCGCAATACCAAAGGAATTCTATACATCCTTATGGGCTTCCGTTCGCTACTTAAGCCCTATTCTTGACAGTCTCAAACCTGGCGAACTGCGCCAGATATGTCTGGAGTACTTTTTTGAGGCAAGATTTTTCCTTACTATCATTGAACTTTACTATAACGATTCATATATAACATGTGCGAAGCGTGAAAATGGCGACATAAGTATGAATCTTGTATGCCTTGATAGTTCAGATAAAATCTGTGAGCTTATTAAAGACAAAATGAGCGTAGTATTCTTTTCTGCTACCCTCTCTCCTTATGAATACTATCGAAATGTAATTATCGGAAAAGACGTGGACTTTGTAAGAAACATCGAGCTGGCTTCCCCTTTCCCTCCGGAAAATCTTGATGTCATACTTGATACATCTTTAAGTACTGTTTATAAAGACAGAGCTTTTACAGCACCTTTAATTGCAAAGCGCATACTCGATGAAATACGATACCGCAGAGGAAACTATATGGTTTTCTTCTCTTCATTTGACCATTTAAAGGTTGTCTGCTCATACATTAACGAAGAATTTGAGAAGATGAATAGCGATGAAGAATCAAGAAAACTTCCTGAATCTGAACGTAACCATCACAAACTTGTATCTCAAAGCAGCGGAATGACAATTGAAGAAAGAAATGAATTCCTTTCGTGCTTTAATACTCCTTACGATGGCTGTCTTTTAGGCGCATGCGTTCTCGGAGGACATTTTGGAGAAGGTATTGATCTTGTTGGTGACAGACTTTCCGGAGTAATTATTGTAGGTGTTGGTCTTCCAAAGATAACTCCAGAACGTGAAATTCTTTCTAATTACTATTCAGAAAAATTTGGTGACGGATTCTCATTCGCTTACAGATTCCCAGGATGGGAAAAAGTATTACAGGCTGTCGGAAGAGTCATAAGAACTGAAGAAGACGAAGGATTCGCTCTACTAATCGACGAACGCTATGACAAGCCTGAATATCTTAAGCTCTTCCCTGAAAACTGGAAAATCTGATCAACTGTTTTTCCTTTGAAATCTCATCAGGCTTTCAATAGGATCTGTTATCTTCTCATCCAGATGAACTGATAAGTAAATTGTTGAGAACTTATATACTTCATCAATTAAGGCTTCACTTATATTAATTGAAAATATAGAAGATACCTGATTTAGCAGGTAATAATTAAACACAGTTACAGCATTCTTACTTACTTTAAAAAGATTATTTCTAATCTTTGATACCTTAGCGCATTCACCGCAATAACATGCTGTATCATTAAGATTTACGAACAAGTAATCAAAGGATTCAAAACTGGTTTTACAATTACTACATTCAACAATAGTAGTAGCAAGTCCTGAAATTTTTAAATAGTAGAAATTGAAAGCAGAATAGACATACTTATATCTCTCAGGATTTCTTCCAAGACAATAATAAGCATAAACTGCAAGTTCATAAGATAATTTGGAACTGTCAGTCTGATAAATCGTTCCAGCAAGAATATCAGCAATATGACCTGCAACAGCCATTGCTTCAAGAGAATTCATAATTCCAGAATTACTCTCGATTATTAAACCTTCTTTAAAGTACCAGAAACCATGTGAATCAGACAAAGTAAAATCACAAAGCATATAAGGAACTGAAAGAAATGCCGTTTTACTATTAGGTCTTCCTGTTCCCTTTGCACACACCTTAATTATTCCCATATCAGAAGTAAGGACCGTAAGCATACGGTCCTTATCTTTATATTCATCAGATGACAGGATTAATCCCTTTACAGAAACTGACTCAGATGCCATTAGGATTATCATCCTCGATTACAAAACCATAATCCTTAAGAAGAGTATCATTATTCTTCCAGTCATCACGTACCTTAACAAACAACTCAAGGAACACCTTACAGCCAAGAAGCTTTTCAATACCAATTCTTGCAGAAGATCCGATACGCTTAAGCATCTGACCATTCTTTCCAATGATAATACCCTTATGAGAACTACGCTCGCAGATAATTGAAGCCTTAATTACTACCATTTCACGATCATATTCATCTGAAGCATTATCAGAATACTTCTCCTCGAAATCAGTAATCTCTACAGCAACACCGTGAGGAATCTCCTGATTAGTATAATGAAGAAGCTGCTCACGAATAAGTTCAGCAGAAATCTCTCTTTCAGTCTGATCAGTCATATATTCAGAATCAAACATTCTAGGACCGGAAGGTAAAAGTGAAGTAAGCGCTTTAAGAAGAACGTCAACATTATCACCAGTCTTGGCGCTGATAGGAATAATCTCTGTAAAATCATAAAGCTTTGAATATTCCATGATGATTGGCAAAAGCGACTCTTTACTAACATCATCACTCTTATTAATTGCAAGAATAACCTTCTTATTCTCACTCTTCATTCTTGTAAGTAATTCCTGCTCAACTTTACCTGGCTTACCAAATCTACCATCTGCAAGGAACAAAACAGCATCACTGTTCTTGGCACTTGCAAGTGAATTGCCAACCATAATCTCACCAAGCTTTGAACTTGCCTTATGAACACCAGGAGTATCTACAAAAATAATCTGAGAATCATCAGTATTATAGATAGATCTGATATTAGTTCTGGTTGTCTGAGGCTTGTGTGAAACAATAGCAACCTTCATACCTGTCAGGTAATTCAAAAGTGTTGACTTACCAACATTTGGACGTCCAAGAATACAAACATATCCGCAGTGATCACACTCTGAACCTGCAGGATATGCAATATTATCAAAGAGCTTATCAGCAATCTCTTCCTTATGATTAGTAATCTCTGCCTGCTCATCTTCGAAAGCAAGGCCAAGCTCGTTCATAAGAAGTTTCTGAAGATATACCATCTTCTTCTCTTCCTTCTCTTCAATATGATCATAACCAATTAAGTGAAGAATTGAGTGAGCAATAAGAAAAGCAACTTCCCTGTCAATTGAATGACCATACTTCTCAGCATTCTCCTTAGCTACATCAAGACAGATAATAACATCACCGAGATTTAAAACACGATTACCATCTTCGTCAAACTCAAAATCTTCCACTGACAACTCATACTTAAGCTTACCTTCATTCATTTCAACCATAGGAAATGACAAAACATCCGTAACACTATCAATATCTCTGTTCTCGAGATTAAGCTCGTGAATTGTCTCAGATGAAACAAAAGTAATAGTCAGATAACTGTTCTTAAGAACCTTGCAGACTTCAAAACTGGCATAATTCTTATCAGAATCAGAAATTATTTCTGAAAGACTATTACCATACTCTACAAATTTTGAAATATCAGACTCGTTTAAATCTTCTGTATCAATAACATAATTATTTCTCATTTGGATACTGAATCCTTTCGTGGAATGTACCAGCGTATGCCTGTCTGAATGAAACTATAATCTTTTCAATATCATCAAAAGACAAACCAGAATTTGAAAGCTGGTCCTGATCGATTTTCTTCTTAATCAAATCTCTTACTGTTTCCTCAATTTTTTCAGGGTCAGTAAGCTTCATTGATCTGATAGCTGCCTCACAAGTATCAGCAATCATAATGATAGCTGACTCCTTTGTAGATGGAATCTCACCCTTATACTTAAAATCATTGATGTCAGGTGCTTCTTCGCCATTCTCTTCAGCAATCTTCTTAGCTTTGAAATAGAAATAAGCTGGATAAGTTGTACCGTGATGCTCATTAATAATCTTAATTATTGGATCTGGGAGATGATGCTGTTTTGCAAGCTTTGAACCATCAAGAATATGATTAGTAATAATCTTTACGCTCTCCATTACCTCTGTATCATCATGTGGATTTACGCCCTCAGACTGATTCTCTGTAAAGTAATTAGGATTCTCAAGCTTACCAATATCGTGATAATAAGCAGCAACCTTACAAAGAAGTGAATCTGCACCAATAGCTTCAGCCGCAGAGTCTGCAAGGTTTGCAACCATCATTGAATGGTGATAAGTACCAGAAGCTTCGATAAACATTCTCTTAAGAAGAGGTCTTCCTGGCTGAGAAAGTTCAATAAGTTTAACTGGAGAAACCGTATTACTGAACAACTCATAAATTGGCATAAGTCCAATGGCAATTACAATGGAGAACATTGCGGAAATACCAATCCAGATTGCAGACTGAATAAACATTCTTAAAGTTGAACCCAATACCCAGTTATAAGCAACAGAACTAAATACACAGAACAAAGATGGGAAAATGATAAGTGCTGCACTGTTATATGATTTCTTAGCGTTGCTTGCAATGGAACTACAAATCAAAATACCTGCAATCGATACAAAGATAAATTCAATATCAAATGAATAAAGTGGCCACAGCATTAAAATCTGCACTACAGAAAGAATAATACCGAGTGACAAACCTAAATAAGTGGCTGCAATTGTTGTAAAGAACAGAGTTGTAACCATAACGGAAGAAATATCCGCAAGATATACCGAAGCCGCTGCCGGAATGAAGAAAGTCAGAAACAGCGTATAAACGACCTTCATGTCATTAAACTCATTCTTCCTGCAGTTAATAATATAAATGATTGCAGCAAGACCGATAACAAACTCATAACACGCAATACGAGCAAAGATAAGGAAATCAAGATTCTCTGAACGAATCAGTTCCAAATCAACAAGCTGACTATAGATATGTGGACTAATATGTTCACCAGCACCTACAATCTTAGTTCCCTTCTTTACAACAATTGGATTATTCATTGCAGCCTGATAAGCATACTCTTTTGCCTGATCAGTTACTTCAGAATTTACAGTAGAGTTCTCTGTAAGAAGGCTTCTTAAAATTATAGAAATATCTTCAGAATACTGTGAAATAAATGAATTATGGCTGACAAGACTATTAATCTGGCTTGAAATCAAATCATCGAGCTGAGACTTACTCTTAATATCCTCATTCATTACAAGCTCAGCCTTCTCAATTACCTGAGTTTTAATAAAAGAATAATCAGAATCACTCATTGTCAGAAAATCAATAAAGAGCTGATTTGAAGACAAATCAAAATCGACTCCTAATTCATTCTGAATGCTGTCTTTCAGAGCATTAGCCTGAGCGTGAACAGATGCAAGCTGACGACCGCTTCTGCTGTCATCAACTACATTAAAAAACTTAACAACACTGTTTACATTATTTGAAGAAACATCTTCTGAACGTACAAAGATAGCACT
>JAZLLF010000068.1:0-56650 GCA_045598005.1 Saccharofermentans sp.
TCAGGCTTCTTGAATGGGTTAGGTGCAGCTTTCTCTTCAGGAGCAGCTTCAGGCTTCTTGAATGGACTAGGAGCTGCCTTCTCTTCAGGAGCAGCTTCAGGCTTCTTGAATGGGCTTGGAACTGGCTTTTCTTCAGAAACTTCAGGCTTTGGCTGCATTACCTTTGCTGCATTAGAAGTAGGAGCAGGCTTCTTTGCGAAAGCGTTAACTCCTGACTTTACGTTGCCATAAGTCTGAAGATTAGAAGGTGCCTTTGAATTATTCTCTGGAGCCTTCTCGGCTGGCTCAGGCTTAATTTCAGGAGCACCAGCAGGCTTGAATGGATTGATGTTCTTGATCTCTTCATCAAATTCAAGGTCATCTTTATATAAAGGTGCATCCTCTTTGATTCCTTCAGGATTTGAGAATGGGCTATTAGAACCAGCAGATCCTGCGAAATCAAGGTCCTTTCCGATATTAAATGGCTTATTGATATCTTCCTGAGCAAATGCAAGCATATCAGGATCATTATCATCAAATAATGGATTCTCTGATTTCTTTTCTGTAATCTCAATTGCCTTCTCGACATCAAGATTTGGTGTTCTGATCTCCTTAACAGGAGCACTAGGGGCTGGCGTCTCAGGAACTTCAGCCTTGGAAACAGGTGAAGGCTCATTATTAGTCTTAGGTGCAGGGGATGCTGCAGGGGAGCCTGCCAATGGTTTAAAGGCTGAAATAGAAGAATCAAATTCAAAATTATCAAATTCATCATCAAATGAAGATGCTGAACGAAGTTTATTCTCGGTATTCTCCTTCAACTTGTCTGATACAGACTCAGGATCATTTGCCTTCATTGAAAGCATAAAAGACTCGCCGATAGTATCATCTAAATTATTGGAATTGTCGTTGCCTGATGCGGAAAAAAGCTTGTTCTCATTATCGTTTGAACCAAGTAACATATAATACCTCGTATATAATAAATATATTATTTATACTTTAAAACAACACACTAATATTTGCAATGAATTTACTTAAGCTGTAACTAATATGACATATGATTTTGTGCTTGACTTATTGAAATTGTGATGATATTATCATTGGGCATTAACGGATAGGCTCGTGTGGCGGAATCGGCAGACGCAACGGACTTAAAATCCGTCGGAGTAAAATCCGTACCGGTTCAAGTCCGGTCACGAGCACCATTATTCCGGTTATGCATTAGATACCGCGGAGTGGAGCAGTTGGTAGCTTGCCGGGCTCATAACCCGGAGGTCGTGAGGTTCGAGTCCCGCCTCCGCAACCACAATAGTCCGGAAATCGTTGATTTCCGGATTTTTTTTGTTTAAATAAAGGCACATTGTGAATAGATTTAAGGCTTGTATAAAAAAGATCTGGAATGCGATAGTAGCAGCTGATAAGTTTCTGATGAAGTTCTTCGTATATCAGATTCTCTTTTTTGTCCTGTTTTCAATTGTTATTGGTTCATTCTTTTATAGTTTTTCAGTTGATAAGATGTTCCGTAATTATATTGTTGGCGACGATAATGAGATTGAAGTCAGCAGAAATATTGATTACCGTATGTCATTTGAAGCGCAGGAGAATACTCTTGGTTCTATTCGAATGATGATTAACAGTAAAAAGTCTCATTTATCTTCAAGTGATAAGGTTCATGTTACACTTACTGATGACCATGATAAGGTTTTATGTAACACAGAAGCCTATTTATATAACGGTGATCGTAATTATGTTTTTATCGATTTCCATAATGTTTCACTTGAAAAAGGCGAATGGTATTATCTGACTTTTGATTTTGATGGTTTATCCAATAAATCCATGCTGGTACTTACTGGCCATAATGTATCTTCTTTTACTGATGCTTTTGATTATGGACTTAAGGCTGAAGATGATATTTCGTTTGATCTTCCAATTGGATTTTCAAAAGTAGTTAATATTGCTTATTACTATAGTGTTCCTGATGTTTTATGTCTTGTAATCAATCTCTTGGTGTACTTTGTTATCAGTGCACTTATGTTTTTTACGACATTCCATAAAAACAGAGTATTTATGGAAACTTACAGAGTAGTTTCTTTCACAATTCTTGTGTATTTGATTGGTGAAGTTTCAAATGTTGAGAAGAAGCGTAATCTTAAGGTGTTTTTTCCTTTGAATGTAAAGCAGGTATTCTGCCTTCTTGCTTCTTTACTGATAATTATTGTTTTCTACTATCTGATTTATATGATTGTAGGTAAAGGTTCAATTGCTGCGATAATTTCAGCTGTTCCTTTTGTTCTGCTTGCTTTTGTAAATCATACAAAGCTTGTAATGCGTGGAGATTCATTTATGCCATGGGATCTTTTATCTGCCGGAATTGGATTAAAGACTGGATCTACGTATTATTTCCACGTTACTTCTAATTTTGTCTGTATGATTCTTCTTTGTGTTGCACTTCTTTTGTTTATCAGAGTTACAGACACAAAGTACATTGTATTTTCGAGAGTGAGACTTACAAATATTGCACTATCATTAACTCTCATTGTTTTGCTTTTCTTTACAACAGTTCTGAATACAAAACTTTTAAAGAAACTCAAGGTTTATTATGACGTTAATCCTCCGATTCAGAGTTATAACGAGAATGGTACTTATCTTGCTTTCCTTATGCATCTTAATAATATTGAGGCAAAGGGTGGTAAGAATAATTCTCCAGAGGTAACTGAAGAACTTATTTATCGTTATACAGGTATTGCTTCAAGTCTTAACCTTGATTCGAGAGTAAATCAGACTGATTTCCAGCCTAATGTTATCTGTATTATGAGTGAGGCTTTCTCGGATCCTAGAAATATTCGTAGCTTTGAGACATCAGAACCATTTATGCCATACTATGATTCATTATTGGGAGATACTATTCATGGTAATCTCGCAGTAAGTATTTTTGGTGGTGGTACATGTAATACTGAATTTGAATTTCTTACTGGATATTCAATGGCAAATCTATTACCAGGTGCTTCTGTTTATTCTTTCTACATCAATAATGAGACAGAGGCTCTTCCTGCAATTTTCAGATCAAATGGTTATCGTACTGTTGCACTTCATTCTTTCGATGGAAGCTGGTGGGACCGTGAATCAAAGTATCCAATGATTGGTTTTGATGAATTCTATACACAGGATGATTTTGATGATTCTGCAAGAATAGTAAGACGTTATATATCTGACTATTCTACTTTCGAGAAGATTACAAGTATCTATGAGGAGAGTGAAGAGCCATTGTTTCTTTTCTGCGTTACAATGCAAAATCACGCAGACTTTGCTGTAAGATACGACAATATGACATACGATATTGAGCTTAGTGATTTAAGATCTCCAACTGGTGGTCACTATAATTATGCCGAGAATTATCTTTCACTTTTAAGAGAATCAGATGATGCACTTCAGTATCTTATTGAATATTTAAGTGAATCTGATGAGCCTACTATCGTATGTTTCTTTGGAGATCATTGTCCAACTTTGGATCCTTCTTTCTATTCTGAATTGCTTCAGACTGAGATTGGTTCAGCAACTTTGGAGGAATCAACTCCAATTTACGAGACTCCATATTTTATCTGGGCTAACTATGACTTGTCTGAAGGTGGAACATCCATAAATGTAAATCCTGGTAATTACGGTATTTCGAGCCCTAATTTCCTTGGCCAGACTGTACTTGATCTTGCTGGAATTAATTCTCCTGATTCAAGATCATGCTTACGAGTTTTGCAGTATTATATTGGTGGAATTAGTTCGCTTGCTGTGTTTGATAATAGTGGTACAGCATATTATTCAAATAACGATCTGGACCCTGAGACTATTCAGGTGTTGGATGACTATTCTTCACTTGAATATGGTCTTGTTTACTTTAGTGAAGATTCATCTTCATACGAAGTTGAGAATTGATTATGATTTACATTTTCTGTGCATTATATAAGGAAGCTCAGCCGCTTATTGAGCATTATGATTTGCATAAATGCGATGAGTATTCTCCATTTGATTCTTTTATCGGGGATCAGATTGTTTTAATCATAAGTGGTGTAGGTAAAGTTAGAATTGCATCAGCTGTAGGTTTTGTATTTGGTAAACATAAACCTTCAAAATCTGATTTTGCATTAAATCTTGGTTCATGTGCTGGTCTTATGCCAGGTAATGCTTATTTAATTAATTCAATTCATGATGTGTCTTCTGGACGTGATTTCTATCCTGATATGATTTATTCTTCTTGCATTCAAGAAGGTAAAGTCATTACTTCAGATACAGTTGTTAATTCTGTAGATTCAGATAATTGTCTTTATGATATGGAAGCGTCAGCCTTTTATGAATCAGCTTCATTATATTTCGCGCCATCTGGTATTTCTGTAATAAAGTGTGTATCAGATTCTGGTATTGATAATGGAGTAACAGCTGCCAGTATTTATGAGGCAATTAGTGCAAACGTTGAATTAATTTCTGAATATATTTCAACATTAATTTCTGTCTCTGATCAGGGATTAGAATACGATTCTTCTGAGTTGGAACAACTTCTTGATGAATATTCAGAAGAACTTCATACTAGTGAATATATGCGTATCGAACTTAAGGCAATAATTAAATATTGTCTTTTAAGTAAAATAGATTTTGAACAGTTAATTTCAGTTTACCTTCCAGTTAATGACAGGAAAGAGGGAAAGAGAGTTTTGGAAAAACTTTATGAGGAATTTGTATAATAATAATTTTTCTCATATTTATGTTGAAGAACAGGTGCTTGATGAGCCAGTTACCAAAAAGGTTTTGGCTTATTTTAAAGATGCTACAGTGATAACTATCAGGCATTATAAAGACGTCTTCAACAGACCCCACCAGGACTATAACTCCCAGAAGAATTCCAAGGCTTTAATACTTGCAAAGAATACAGGTAATCTGATTTTTGAAGGTGCACCTGTCTGCCAGGATTTTGGTCATGACAGATTTTTCTATACGGCGTCAGCGATGAACTGTATTTACGATTGTGATTACTGCTTTTTAAAGGGAATGTATCCAACGGCAAATATTGTTTTATTTGTTAATTACGAGGACTATTTCAAAGATGTTTTGAAACTTCTTGAAGAAGGCCCAATGTATCTTTGTATCTCTTATGATACGGATCTTGCTGCACTTAATGGAGTAACCGGACTTCTTGATAAGTGGATTGAGTTTGCGGGGGAGCATCCAGATTTATGTATTGAATCAAGAACAAAATCTGCACCTATGTCTTTTTCAAATCTTCCTAATGTTTATTACGCTTTTACACTTTCTCCTGATGCCGTAATTAATGAATTTGAGAAGGGTACAAGATTATTAAGAGACAGAATTGAGGCTGTAAATTCTGCTATTTCATGTGGAGCAAAAGTCAGACTATGCCTGGATCCAATGATTTATATCCAGGATTACGAGAAGCATTATGGAGAACTTTGCGACATAATGATTAAAAATATTGATTTCAGCAAAGTATCTGATATAAGTATCGGAACTTTCAGAATTTCAAAAGAATATTTGAAGCAGTTAAGACGCGTGACACCATGCTCAGCTGCGACAAATTATCCATTTAGAAACTATGACGGATATTCCATGTATCCAGAAAATTTATCCCAAAAGATGGTTGGGTTAATGAAGGAAAGATTAGTGGAGGTTATCGATGAATCACGAATCTTCTGTGAATAATGCATGTATTGTTACTGGTGCTTCTTCTGGTATTGGAAGAGCAATTGCTGATATGCTTTCTGAGCGCGGATATACTGTATTTGGCATTGGCCGCAACTTTGATTTTGTTTCTTCTTGGAATCAGATTTCATTAGATCTTAATGATACTAATTTAATGGTTAATACTTGCGAGAAGATTTTTAAAGAGAATAGAGTTGAGATTCTTGTTAACTCAGCAGGAGTTGCTTTTTATGGTCCTCACGAGACTATTTCCTATGATGATATTAAGCTTATGACAAGAACCAATATTGAAGTTCCAATGATTCTTTCTTCTATGTTTCTTAAGTATTCCAAGCAGGTAAAGAGTGGATATATATTCAATATTTCTTCTGTTACAGCAGAGAATTCCAATACTTATGGTGCTGCTTATGGTGCCACAAAAGCAGCGCTTTCATCCTTTTCGAGAAGCATTTTTGACGAATCTCGAAAGCAAAATATTAAAATTATTGAAATTTTACCGGATATGACCGCAACCAACCTCTATAGAAATGCGAGTTTTAATGTAGATGAGGATTTAAGCGCTCATTTGTTGCCATCTGACGTAAGTCAGGCTGTATCTCAGATTCTTGATATGAGAGACGGTGTTGTAGTGACAAAGATTAAGCTTCAGCCTCAAATACATAAAATAAAGAAAAGAGAGAAATAAATGAAAACTCGTAAATTCGTATCAGCAATTCTATTATTCACTATTCTGGCAGGTGTGATGAGTGGTTGTAAGACTGGGCCAGATATTATTGACAGAGAGAATTACAATCCAAAGAACGTTCCTGAGGCAGAAGTTCAGATTGATTATGACAGAGTAGATGATTTTGAATATGTTGAAAATACTTCTGATAGTTATCTTGAATTTGTATTTAACGTTTTTAACAGATGTGCTTCAGATGCGGTTGAATCAAATATGATGATTTCGCCTTCATCAATGCTTTTTGCACTTGGTATGACAGCTGGAGGTGCAAGAGAGAATACTCTGACTCAGATGACAGATGTTTTGTGCCCTGGATCAACTCCTGAAGAAATGCAGGCTTTTTCTTTGTATTACCTTAATCAGCTCAGAGATATGGATGATTCAATTAGTATCGCAAATGGTGTCTGGATTAATGACGAACGTATTGGTTCTGATTTAAATGAGAATTATGTGGATTTTGTTGAAAAGAATTATCATGGTGAGGTGACACGTGAAGTGTTTAATAATTCAACAGTTCGTCGAATTAATCACTGGGTTGAAGATAATACTGATGGCATGATTGATCATGTTATTGATGAGTTGGAATCTGACTCGTGTGCTGTACTTGTTAATGCCATTGCTTTTGAAAGTAACTGGGCAGAGTCATATGACGATTATCAGGTCAGAGATATGACTTTTACAGGTATCAATGGCGAAGAAGATGTAAGTATGCTTTGCGAAACTGGATCAATTTACTATTCAAGTGACAAGGCTACTGCATTTGGTAAGTATTACGAAGGATACAATTTTGCTTTTATTGGTATTCTTCCAAATGATGAGAATGCTGATATTAGTGATTTTGCATCGTCTTTTACAGCTAATGATTATATGAATCTTATGAATGGACGCTTTCAGGAAAGCTGTTATGTTCATACAAGACTTCCAGAGTTTTCTTTTGATTATGCGCGTAATATTTCAGAGGATTTAATTGCTCTTGGTATGGATGATGCATTTAGTGTTGGGCGTGCTGACTTTTTGAATATTGCAGAGCTCTCTAACGGAAACAATATTTACATCAGTGATGTTCTTCATAATTCATTTATTGATGTAAACAGAAGCGGTACTCGTGCAGCGGCAGCTACTACAGTAATTATGACGGATGGTTGTACTGAAGCAGAACCAGTAGATCTTCCTGAATTTGAAGTATATCTTGACAGACCATTTATGTTTGCGATTATAGATACTAATACACTTTTACCTGTTTTTATTGGTACAGTTAATCATATTTCGGAGTAAAATAGTTACATGGCTTATTCAAAGAAAAAAGAGAAAGATTCTTCAATACTTGATATTAAGGCTCTCGGTGATCAGATAAAGAATGATTCCGGGAACACCTCACTTTA
Source organism: Saccharofermentans sp. (assembly GCA_045598005.1). Taxonomy (GTDB): domain Bacteria; phylum Bacillota; class Clostridia; order Saccharofermentanales; family Saccharofermentanaceae; genus Saccharofermentans. The sequence continues at coordinate 7,786 of JAZLLF010000068.1, forward strand.
CCTTATTTATGGTGAAGAAGATTTCTTTATTGATATGTCCGTTTCTTCTATCAAGAAGAAGTACCTTGGTGAAGGTGCGGAAGCCATGGATTTTGTAAAACTTGATTTTGGTGGGAAAGATTTGATTCCTGATGACATTGCATCCAATATTGAACTTCCACCTTGGCTTTCTGACAAGAGAATTGTACATGTTACTAATTTTTCTATTCCGTCAGATACAGATAATCTTGTAAAAGTTTTATCTCATGTTCCAGATTCCAGCATTCTGATTTTTACGGCTTCATCTTTCGATAAGCGTAAGAAGAATTTGTTTAGCGCCTTCAAAGATAACGGTGTAGTAGCAGAGTCGTCTTTCCTTGAAGAGGATAAGCTTATTGCCTGGATTAATCGTGCTTTCTCTCGAAATAGTATTTCTATTGATCCACAGGCCGCCTTAAGTATTGTAAGCAGATGTGACAGTTCAATGCGACTTATATCATCAGAAGTATCCAAAATTACAATGTATTGTCAGGGAATGGGTACAAGTTCAGTTAACGAAGCAATTGTTGAAGAGCTTTGTCCTCCTGATATTAAGGGATCAGTTTTTAATATTACTGATGCTGTAGGTTCTGGTGATGTGGCAACTGCACTTAATATTCTTGATAATCTGATTGTTCAGAAGGAACCTGCTATCAAGATCAGATTCATGCTAATGAGACATCTGAAGCAGTTAATCTGTGCAAAGGATCTTGGCAGGAAGGATGTAATTATTAGCAGAATGAAGGTTCAGCCTTTTGTTGCTGAGAAGTTATTGCGCCAGTCTGGAAGATTCTCAATGGATTTACTTACCAAGCTTTTTATCGAATGCTCTCGTCAGGATATGGAAATTAAGCATGGTAATCTTGAACCAAGACAGTCATTGGAGTCATTTATAGTGCTTGCCTGTGGTAAATAACAGAGCGTGGTTTATTGACTGATTTTAAAGATTGAAATAGAATACATAGAGTTTGTTTAAATTTGTATTATTAAAAAGGAGCTATTATATATGGCAAAAATTCAGATGAAGACTCCTCTCGTTGAGATGGACGGAGATGAGATGACAAGAATTGTCTGGAAGCAGATTAAGGACATCGTACTTTTACCTTTTGTTGACCTTAAGACTGAGTACTATGATTTGGGACTTGTTCATCGTAATGAGACAGACGATCAGGTAACAATCGATTCTGCTAACAGAACTAAGGAACTTGGTGTAGCAGTTAAGTGCGCAACAATCACTCCTAATGCTCAGAGAATGACTGAGTACAACCTTAAGTCAATGTGGAAGAGTCCAAATGGTACAATCAGAGCAATGCTTGATGGTACAGTATTTAGAGCTCCTATTCTTGTAAACGGAATTAATCCTTTTGTTTCATGCTGGAAGAAGCCTATTACAATCGCTCGTCATGCTTATGGTGATATTTACCGTGATGTTGAGATGCGTGTTGAAGGTGCTGCTAAGGCTGAGCTTCTCGTAACATACCCAGATGGAACAACAGAGAAGAAGGTTATTCATGATTTTAATGATTCTGGTGTAATTCTTGGTATGCACAACACAGATAAGTCAATTGCTTCATTTGCAAGATCATGTTTCACATATGCTCTTGATATTAAGCAGGATCTCTGGTTTGCAACTAAGGACACTATTTCAAAGACTTATGATCACAGATTTAAGGATATCTTCCAGGAAATCTTTGATGCAGAGTTTAAGTCAAAGTTTGAAGAAGCAGGTATTGAGTATTTCTATACTCTTATCGATGACGTTGTTGCTCGTATCATGAGATCTGAAGGTGGAATCCTTTGGGCTTGTAAAAACTACGATGGTGATGTAATGAGTGACATGCTCGCTTCAGCAAATGGTTCACTTGCAATGATGACATCTGTTCTTGTTTCACCTGATGGTGTATATGAGTACGAGGCTGCTCACGGAACTGTTACAAGACACTACTACAAGTATCTTAAGGGTGAGGCTACATCAACAAACCCAATGGCTACACTTTTTGCTTGGACAGGTGCTCTTAGAAAGCGTGCTCAGATGGATGGTCTTGCTGATCTTGAGGATTTTGCAAACAGACTTGAGAAGGCTTCAATCGAGACAATTGAGTCAGGTACTATTACTGGAGATCTTAAGAACCTTATTGACGTTTCTGAGAAGAATGTTGTTAATACAGAAGATTTCCTTAAGGCAATTGCCGCTAAGCTTTAATTTTTGGAGGATTATTTAAATGGCTACTTATTACGAGACATGGATTGACAGATCTGAGACAGTTAGAGATCAAACTTCTTATACACAGTACATCAACATGTACTACACAATGGAAAGAGATGCTTATGAGAAGATTTTGACAGCATATCCTGAGAATGGTGAGTTCGTAAAGGGTAAGGCTGCTGATATGGCTAAGGCTCTTGGTTTTACACCTGATACTATGGACGTTTTCGTAGGTTTTATCGATGGTGTTAAGTCAAGCCTTAAGAATGAAGATGCTATTAAGGTTGAAGATATCAACGATGATACAGAGATTGAGCTTGATATTGATTACGAGAAGCTCTATTTCAATATGAGAGATGCAAAGGCTAAGTGGCTTTTTGAATTGTCAGCTTGGAAGAACGTTCTTCCTGAAGACAAGATTTTGGAAATCACAAGAGAGTATCGTGATGCTAATATTGCACACTCAAATAAGATTGGTCGTAATGATCCATGTCCTTGTGGTTCTGGTAAGAAGTACAAGAAGTGCTGCGGTAAGAATATCTAATTAGTAATGCGCAGACTTTTCACAAATAAGCAGTTTATTGTCCTGATGGCGGTCTTTTTAATTTTGGCCGCCATTATATTAAGTGCTCTTCCTGGGAGTCCACTTAATTCTGCTCTGAAACCAATTGGAAGAATTGCTATTCCTGTACAGCGTTTTGTCAAAAATACAGGTAGCGCTTTTTCTGATTTCTGGGCAGCGGTTACGGATGGTATTGCTATTAGAGAAGAGAATAAGCAGCTTAAGGAAGAAATTGCTGAACTTCAGTATGAGCTTACTCAGAATGAAGAGGCAGGTATCAGATATGAGGAGTTAAGAGAGGCTTTTCATATTAGAGATACATTTAGTAATTATGATATTTTTGGTGCTTCTGTATTATCAAGAGCTGCCGATGAGTGGTTTTCAGTTATAAGAGTTGCTCTTGGTACTGATGATGGAATTTATCTTGAGCAGGGGTCATCTTATGCTGTAGTTGATGTTCGAATGAATCTTATTGGTCGAGTTATTGAGATTAATGAGTTTGATTCGGATATTTTGCCGCTTTTAAATGAAGGATTTGTTGTAAGCGGTAAGGTTAATGCTGTTAATGGTGCATCTGTTATCGTTTCTGGTGATGCATCTTTAAAGCAGCAGGGACTATGTCTTGTTTCAGGAATTGATGAGAATACTGTACTTGAGGTTGGAACTGAAATTGTAACTTCTGGTGATGGTGGTTTGTTCCCTGAAGGTATTCCAATCGGTGTAATTACATCTGTAGATTATTCAAATCCAATTAATATCACAGCTACATTAAGACCTTATGCTGACATCGCAGATCTTAATGATATTTTTATCATGGTTCCTCTTTCTGTAATAGAACAGCAGCAGGAGAATATTGATATGGGATTACCTCCAGTTCCTGAAACTACTGGAGAATCTGAGGATAACTAAGAGGTAGAGATGAAAAAGGAGCCTTTGATTCGTAAGATTGTTGTTTATCTTATCCTTATCCTTTTTATTTCAAGTTTTCAGGTTTCTTTTCCTGAAGTGTTATCTTTTCATGGTCAAATTGCTGATTTGATGTTCGTATTTGTTGTTCTCGTTTCTTATATGTTTGGATTTAGAGATGGCGCTGTAATAGCTGTTATTACAGGTTTTTTCAGAGATTATTATGCAAATCCAATCATTACTGGTTTTGATGGAAAGACAGTTGAAATACTTGGATTAGGCGTCCTTGTTTTGTTTTTGGCTGGTGCCGTTTCTTCTTCATTTTTTACAGACAGACTTCATCGTAACTGGGCGTTTGCTTTTGTTTCTGTTTTGTTTTGTACATTTCTTTATAAATTGCTTGGTCATCTTACAATTTTTGCTTGGTCAAAACTTGTCCTGCACCAGGCATATACTCTTGATTATTCACAGGTAATTGTTGATTCAATGCTGCCACAGATGCTTCTTAATCTTATTGCAGCCCTTCCAATTTTTCTGTTCCTGAGATTTATTGGACCATATGCTAAGGGCATCAATCCTTCTCTTACTGAGGAAAGAGAGGTGACTTTGCTTGGCTGATTTTAATTCTGAATCAATTAATGAGCATGATGATAAGGAAAAGAATTCCTGGCTTATAAATCTGTTTTCTGCGATTACGAACAGATATTTTGTATTGTCTTCTATTTTTGTTGTTATCGGAATCGTAATTCTTGGCATGACTGCATCTTTGCAGTTTTCTGGTTATCAGCGAACAATTTCATCTTCAACAGAAGGTGTACAGAGACAGTATGTAGTTTCTGCTCCTCGTGGAGATATTATTGACTGTAACGGAGTTACTCTTGCTACTTCAGAAGAAGTTAATACTCTTATGATTTCAAATGCTTATCTTGATGATGCTTCTCTTAATTCACTTTGTCTTGAATTAAGTTATCTTCTTGATGAGTATAATTGTTATTCTGTATCAGCTCTTGATGATTACTTTTCAATTGAGCCTTACGAATTTTTAAAGTCTGAGAATGAAATCAGACTTTGGCAGACAAATCACAATCTTTTTAATCTTGTGGATTGTACTGATGGTATTATCGTTACTTATTCTGACGATTACGTAAAAACAGATCCTCAGGTTTTCTTCCTTTATTTAAGACAGAAATTTGAGATTGATGCTAATTATTCCATTGATGAGGCTTATAGAATCTGCAGAATCAGATATCAGATTTTCCAGGATAACTGGTCTTTCTCACATGGAACTCCTGTTGAAATTGCAACTGATGTCCCAGATGAACTTATTACACTTCTTAGTGAGCAGAATTACCACTATATGGGAATAATAAGCAGTAAGGCATATAGGCGAGTTTACACACCATTAGCTCAGCTTTCATGTCATGTTATAGGTTACGTTGGTCGTATTTCTCAGGAATCTCTTGCAACTCTTACACCATATGGTTATTTCAATAATGATCTTGTTGGTCAGTCAGGTGTTGAATCACAGATGGAAAGATATCTTCACGGACAGTCTGGAATCAGTGCATATAACACTTGGACAACTCAGGGTGTAGAAGGTGCTTTCTTCCCAAGTAGTTATGGATCTCCAGTTCAGGCTGGTGCAACTGTTCAGCTTACTATTGATTCTGATTTGCAAAGAGTTGGTATCGAAGCTTTGAAGCAGTATATTCAGGATGCTAAAAATGATGAAATGATTCGTCAGACAGGTTATAAGACTGCTAATGCGGGTGCCTTTGTAATGATGAATGTTAATTCTGGTGCAGTACTTGCTCTTGGATCTTATCCTAATTTCGATCCAAACGACTTTATCTTGTCTATGTACGGAGATATTCAGGCAGAGGAGCAGCTTCAGTATTATCTTGGAATCGGTGAGTATGAAGATATTACTTCCGAGGATATGCCACTTTGGAACAGAGCAATTATGTCACAGTATGCTCCTGGTTCTACATTTAAGATGTGCACAGCTCTTGCTGGTCTTGAAAATGGAATAATTACACCAGGTTCCAACTGGATTTCCTGTGACAGCCCGATTGATATTGCTGGATGGACATTCAGATGTCTCGAGTTCCCAGAAACTGGACACGGTCCACTTGATCTGAATTCTGCAATGGCAACTTCATGTAATATCTACTTTATGAACCTTGGCGTTCAGACTGGTATTGATAATATTGATGCAATGGGTGAACTTTTGGGTCTTGGTGAATATACAGGAATTGATTTGCCTGGTGAAATCAGTGGTGTTCGTGCGAGCCGTGAAACAAAGAGACTTCTTCATGAGCAGGAATACGATCGTACATGGTTCCCAGCTGATACAGCTCAGTCTGCAATTGGACAGTTCGATAACTGTTTTACAATTCTTCAGCTTTGTCGTTATACAGCAGCTATTGCTACTAATCAGCTTGTTACTCCATATGTAATTGATAATGTAGTTGCTTCTGATGGTTCTGTTCTTTACAGAGGCCAGCAGCCAGCTCGTGATCTTGGTCTTAACGAAGATAATCTTACTGCAGTTCGAAATGCAATGCGCTGCGTAGTAACTGGTACAAGCCTTTGGGAAGGTACAGCTCAGGAGAACTTCAGTGATTTCCCAATTTCAGTAGTATGTAAGACAGGTACTGCTGAGACAGGTTACGAGGAGCGTAACAAAGAGTATTCAAATGGTCTTTTCGTGTGCTATGCGCCTGCAGATAATCCTGAAGTTGCTATCGCTCTTGTTGTAGAGAGAGGTGAGTGGGGAGCTTCAACAGTTATCATTGCCAAGAAACTTCTTGCTGAATATTTTGGCATTCCAATGAACGATTATCTTGAGTATTATCCACTCAATGGTGATGTTCTTGAATCTATCCCTGTTTCTGAAGGATAATTGTACAAATTATCAGTTTATTCATAAAATTCAATTGTATTATTTCTGATTTTTGTCTAAAATGAATATAATTCATTTGGAGGATGCGATTATGAAGATTGTATTAATGGCTGACAACAGAAAAAACGAGCTTTTGGTAAACTTCTGCATCGCATATAAATCACTTCTCCTTAAGCATCAGCTTATTTCCGTTTATAACACTGCCAAGTTTTTGAAGAATGCTGTTGATATTGACGTTTCTGGATTGTCAGTAGATTATCTCAGTGGTCTTGTTCAGCTTGCTGCACGTGCACAGTTTAATGAAATTGACTGTGTTATTTATCTTAGAGATGGAAAGTCAGACAGTAATGATGCTGCTAAGGAGTTACTTGCTGTTTGTGATTATAACAATATTCCTTTTGCTACAAATCTTGCTACAGCAGAGATTTTGATTCTCGCTATTGATCGTGGAGATTTGGATTACAGAACATGGCTTAAGGATTCCTCTAATCTCTGATTATGCAACTTAGGATTTTTAATGATGGACCTTTGGGTGCCAACATGTATTTATTTTGGAACGAAGGTTCCTATATTATTGTTGACCCTTGTTGTGAAGTAAGTTCGCTCGACTCTATTAACGATATTCCCGGTTTTGACCGTAATTCACTTGTTGGTGTTTACATGACTCATGGTCATTTTGATCATATTTATATGGTTGATGACTGGAAGTCTAATTTTCCTGACGTTCCTTTCTATATGGATAAGGATGATTTTTGCTGTTTAACAGATCCTAGTGCAAATTGTTCTCATGAATTCAGATGGGATTTAATTTTCGGCGTAGAACCTATAGATTCTTCATCAAATCCCGCATTCAAGGCCCCTTGCGGTTTTACATGTAAAGCACTTAAGACTCCTGGTCATTCAGAAGGCTCTACTTGTTTTATTTTCGAAAGTAATGATGAGAAATTAATGTTTTCAGGAGACATGCTGTTTTCAGGTTCAGTTGGACGTACTGATTTTTACAGGGGAGATACTCGTAAAATGCTTGATTCCATTAAGATTCTTAGTAATCTTCAGGATGACTATGTAGTATTTCCTGGTCATGGTGGTTCAACCAAGCTTTCAATCGAGAAAAAATCAAATCCATATTTCATTTATTAATATTTTTCTTTTATATGCCTTCTTGTTGTGCTATATTTTTATGGTATGCGCATAAATTTAGGAGGTATATGGTATGAGTGATCTCAAAGAATCTCTTTTGAATATTCGTTCAGAGTTCGAAGAGAAGATCAAGAGCTTAACTAATTCCAAGGAAATAGAGGATCTTAGAGTAGAATATTTCGGTAAGAAGGGTAAGCTTACTGGTGTTCTTCGTGGTATGGGTTCACTTTCCCCAGAGGAAAGACCAGTTGCAGGTAAGCTTGTAAATGAAGTTAGAGAGAAGATGGAGGCTGTTTTTGCTGATACACAGTCAAAGATTGCTGAACTCGAGACAGCTCACAAGCTTAAGAAGGAAGTTATCGATGTAACTCTTCCAACAAAGTATAGTGGTGCAGGTTCAAGACATCCACTTAACATGGCTATTAACGAGATTTGTGATATTTTCCTTGGTCTCGGATACAGCATCGGTGAGGGACCAGAGGTTGAGTACGATAAGTATAACTTTGAGCTTTTAAGACTCCCTAAGGGACATCCTGCAAGAGATACTCAGGATACTTTCTATATCAGTGAGAATATTCTTTTGAGAACACAGACATCTCCAATGCAGATTAGAATCATGGAGAATCAGAAGCCACCTATTAAGGTTGTTTGCCCTGGTAAGGTTTATCGTCAGGATACACTTGACAGTACTCACTCTCCTGTATTCCATCAGATTGAGGGCCTTGTAGTTGATAAGGGCATCACAATGGGTGACCTTGTTGGTTCTTTGCAGCTTTTCGCAAAGAAGCTTTTTGGTGAAGATACAAAGATCAGACTTCGTCCACACCATTTCCCATTCACAGAGCCATCTGTAGAGGTTGATCTTACTTGCTGGTCATGCGGTGGTAAGGGTTGCCGTGTATGTAAGGGTGAAGGATGGATTGAGGTTCTTGGTGCTGGTATGGTTCATCCAGAGGTACTTGAGAATTGTGGTATCGATTCAGAAGAGTATAGTGGATTTGCTTTCGGTATCGGTGTTGAGAGAACGGCTATGGGTCGTTATGGAATCGATGACATTCGTCTTCTTTATGAGAATGACGTACGTTTCTTAAAGCAGTTCAAGTAAGGAGGAGATTGATAATGAAGGCTCCTATTGGTTGGTTAAAAGATTTTACAAATATTGATGTTTCACCTAAGGAACTTGCTGATGCAATGACACTTAGCGGTTCTAAGGTTGAAGAGATTATTTCTACAGATATTACTGGCGTTTACGTTGGTAAGATTCTTACAGTTGATGAGCATCCTGATTCAGATCATCTTCATATTTTGAAGGTTGATTTTGGTCGTGATGAGCTTGGACATGAGGTTCAGATTGTATGTGGTGCACCTAATGTTGAAGTTGGAATGCTTTGTCCTATTGCTGCAGTTGGCGCACACCTTCCTGAGATTGATATCAAGAAGGGTAAGATTCGTGGTGTTGAGAGTAATGGTATGTGCTGCTCAGCTGACGAGCTTGGTTCAATTGGCGCTGGTAAGCCAGGTAGTGATGTATATGGACTTTGGGATTTGAGACTTCTTGATCCAGTTCCAGAAGTTGGTACTGATATCAGAGACCTCTTTAATCTTGATGATCTTGTTACTATTGATTATGAGATTACTTCAAACAGACCAGACTGTTTCTCAATTGAAGGTCTTGGCCGTGAAGCTGCTGTTACACTTGGACATCCATTTAAGGGTGTTGCTCCTGTAATTAAGCAGGAAGGTAGTCTTAATACTCCAGATGTTGCAAAGGTTGATATTCTTGCACCTGAGCTTTGCTACAGATACTGTGCTAGAACAGTTGAAGATGTTGTTATTGCACCTTCTCCAGCATGGATGCAGGAGAGACTTGCTGCTGCAGGCATGAGACCTATTAATAACATCGTTGATATTACAAACTATGTTTGTCTTGAGCTTGGTCAGCCTATGCATGCGTTTGACCTTGATTATCTTAAGAACAATCACATTATTGTTAGAGCTGCTAACGATAATGAGCCTGTAAAGACACTTGATGGTAATGATCATGTTCTTAATTCAGCTAACCTTGTTATTGCTGATGAGGAGAAGATTTGTGCTATCGCTGGTGTAATGGGTGGTGAGAATTCTGAGGTTCTTGATACAACTAAGACAATTCTTTTCGAGTCAGCTACATTTAACGGTGTATCTGTAAGAAAGACAGCTATTGCAAATGGTCTTAGAACAGAGGCTTCTTCAAGATATGAGAAGGGTCTTGATCCTGAGAATACATTAAGAGCTCTTGACCGTGCTTGTGAGCTTGTTGAGCTCCTTGGCTGTGGTAAGGTTTCTAAGGGTGTTATCGATGTATATCCTACAAAGCGTGAAGTAAAGAAGATTCCTTTCCGTCCTGCTAAGATCAACAGCTTTATTGGAATTGATGCTACAGAAGAGTTCATGCTCGATGTATTGAATCAGCTCGAGTGTAAGGTAGAAGATGGAATCATTACTCCACCTACATTCCGTCCTGATCTTGAGTCTGAGGCTGATATTTCTGAGGAAATCGCAAGATTCTTTGGTTACAACAATATTCCTGCAACTCTTCTTAACAGCTCAGCTACAACACTTGGTGGCAGAACAAGAGCTCAGTCACTTACAGAGAAGATTAAGGATACGCTTGTTTCTTGTGGATTCTATGAGGCTATTACATATTCATTTGAGAGCCCTTCAGATCTTGACCTTCTTAAGATTGCTGAGGATTCTCCACTTCGTAATCAGGTTAAGATTTCTAACCCACTCGGTGATGATTCTTCTGTAATGAGAACAACAATGCTTCCATCTATGATTAGAATTGCTGCACGTAATTCAAATCGTGGTGTACCTGCTGCAAAGGTATTTGAGGTTGCTTACGTTTATCTTCCAGATGAAGATCCAGCAAACCTTCCTGAAGAGAGACAGACACTTTGTGGTTTTGCTTATGATAATACTGTTTCAGACAGTAAGAGCATTTTCTATGAGGTAAAGGGTATTATTGAGGAGCTCGGTGCTGTTCTTGGTCTCAGATCACTTTCATTTGAGACATGCACAGATGATCCTTCATTCCATCCAGGACGTACAGCTTCTATTATTGTTAATGGTAAGAAGGTTGGTGTAATGGGTGTAATCTTCCCAGAGGTTGCTAATAACTTCGATGCACCTTCTAAGGCTGTATTCTTTGAGATTCAGAATAAGGCTCTTACAGATGCTGCAAAGACTGACAGAGTATATAAGCAGCTTCCTAAGTATCCTGGTATCACACGTGATATCGCTATTATGGTTAATAAGTCAGTAGCTGTTGGAGATATTATCAGAACATGTAAGTCAGCTGGCGGAAAGCTTCTTAAGGAAGTTGAATTCTTCGATGTATATGAGGATGCTAAGCTTGGTGCAGATATGAAGTCTGTTGCTGTTTCACTTACATTCCGTGATGATAATAAGACTCTTGCTGATAATGATATTAAGGATTCATACGACAAGATTCTTGAGAGACTTGCTAAGCAGTACGACGCTAAGCTCAGATAATTTCTGAATATTTATTAATAGGGATGAATCGGCCTTTTCCTTGTCGATTCTTCGTCCTATTTGTACGCATTTGTCGCACCAAAACTAATCAAATCCCCTGTATGCTTTATGTATAAAGCGACAGGGGGTTTTTATTATGGGTTCTTCAATTGAAGCGGCTATTACAATTGCTACAGTGATTTTTTTATTGTCATTTTTTATCATTCTTCCAGGTGATTTATTTCTTGAAGCATATGATTCAACAAAGGCAGCTGTTAATGATATGGTTCATGATTCTTCCGAATTTACCACAGAAGATTTTTGTACTTTTATGATTGGTTTCTCTGAAAGTTTCAAAATCATTATTGGGGGTAATTAATTATGAATCTGATATTCAAAAGACGTAAATCACGCTTTGGAGCAACAACAATGTTTTTGGCAATCATTATTAGTGCAATCGTTTTTGTAGAGTGCACTTATGTTTCCATGGTTGCTAACCTTGATAGAAGACTTACTTATAGTAAAGCTGTTACGCTTGAAGTTGAGCATTGTCTTTCACAGTACGATAGAACACTATTTCGCACTTATGGCATTTATGCGTTTGATATAGATTACATTGATGACGCTGTTTTCAGAGAAGTTCTTTCTGCAAATGGCTATGAAGAAAATGCAATTCTGGTTGTAAGTGGTATGGATACCTTTGGAGCGAGCGATCTTCGAAAGGCAATCGGCATGTTCTATTCTTATCGAAGTGTCGCTATTTTGTTTGACAGCATGCGTGATGAAATTATTTCAGTTCTTGAAAAATATGATCAGTATGGCATTTACTCCAAGATTCAGACTTTTCTAAATAGTGCAGGTGAGCCTATCTTAAGAGGATTCTTAAATGGTGTTTCTGTTATCGCTGAATATGCGGACGTCTTATCTGAGAACGGTGATTTTTCTTCTTTTATTTCAGATTTCCAGTCACTTATTAATATGTATTCTCATAATTATCCTGATATTAATGATTCATATGAGAGAGGAAATCTTTCAATTGCAATTGATTCAATTAGCTTTATTTCTGATATGTTTGATAATTCCGGAGATATTATCTCAGACTATCTGTTTCATCCTTATTGTGCGCACTATGCATCTTATAATTACGATTCAAGATTAGAGGATGATACAACAATTAATGGAACTGAATTCAGTGAATTTCATGAAGGTAATTTAAACGATGTGGAATGCATTCTGACAGGGCTTGAAGGGGATGCGGCTAATAATCTTACTGCTTTTATGATTTATCAGATCCTCTTTGTAAAAAATCTAATAAACTGCTATCTTGATTCAGCCTTGATGGCTACTTTTAAAAGCATTGCTGCAGGACTTTCTGTTCTATTTGCACTTATTACTGAAGGCGTACTTCTTTTGCCACCAGAAGTATATGAGATTATTATTGCAGTAATTTATTCTCTGTCTGTATCCGGAGTTGATTTAAACGCTGTTTTACAGGGTGAATCTATAGCATTCTTTTCTGTTGAGGAACTTGCTGAATTAAAAATTGGATATAAAGATCTTGTCTGTTACTTCATGAATTTTGTTCCTGATGATTTTATGCTTAGCCGTATGCTTCATATATTTGATCGTGATTTTGAAAACTATGTATGTGGAGTTGGACTTAAATGTACTCGTCCACTTTATGAGATTGAAGTTGAAAGGAGTTACGATCTATATGCTTAAAAATAGTCGAGGAAGTATTTCAATAGAAACAGCAATATCATTTTCGCTTGTTCTGGTCTTTATAGCATCGATAATTAATGTTTTTAATGTCTATAAAACGGATATTCTGATGCAAAGATCAGTCAGATATATTTCGGAAGAGTTTTCTCTTTATTCACCACTTTCCATAATTCCAGGTGATATGGTAAGTACAATAAACAGTGTTCTTCCTGAAGAACAGTCTGAACAGTTCAATGGTGGACTTACTACTTTAAATAATTCTTTTAATTCACTATTTGATGCTGAAGATTTTACTTCTCAGATTCTTGACGCTTCGCTTTCCCACAAGTTTGAAAGTACCATACTTGCAAAGTATATTGAATTTAATAAAGGTTCTTCGTTTTATGCGCCAGAAGATATATACGTAGATTTTCGATATGATAGAAATCAAAAGATTATTTTTGTATACGTGAATTATTCTCTTATGACAATTACAGGAAGAATAGACAGGGAAATAACTGATGCCATTCCGTTTTGGGGAGATTATCTGACTTTTGAATCTGATGATGATTCTGATTCTTCGGATTCTGATTCTTTCTGGAGTCTTGGCAATTTTGAAAGAGGGCAGTGGTTAAGAGATAACTTTGATGCTAATTTACCTGCAACTTTTCCAGTTATAAACGGATATCGTAATGGTGAGATTTACGGTGTTACAAGTATTGATCTTAATTCATCCTGGAATTCAAATGAGAGTAACTTAAGAAGCAGACTTAACGGTGAAATTGAGGATTTGGCAAATTTTCATGGTGCTGATGTAGCTATCAATGGAAATAGATATCAGATCTCAGAAAGTCAGATTAATTCCAGAACACTTTATATCGTTATACCTGAAAATTCCCCAGAAGAAAGCAGAAATATAGTTTATTCTTATGCAGATGACGCAATAAGCAGAGGAATTAATGTTGTTGTTGTCGAGATGGATGAATCATAAGACGTAAATATTATTTGTTTAATTCTTAAAGTTAGGTTATTATGTTATGGATTGTTTTCATGGGAGGCTTTGCAAGTGAAGAGTAATTCATCCGTTAGAACACCGGCTATTGCCCATTCTAATGTTCGTAAGAGTGATGACGCTACTGTTGTTCCTGTTGGAACTGTTCTCAGAAGAGCACAGCGTGATTTATTCTTTCGTCGTTGTTTATATGCGATGTTTATTATTTTATTAGTAACAGCAATTGCATATTTCGCTATTATGGGCTATATCGACATTCTTTTGGATAAATTTTATTCTTTGTTAGGTTGATTTATGGCAGATTTTGATAATTCAGAGATGGAAGCTTTAAATAGTCTTTATGAAGCTCTTTTGACATTGAAAACTCCAGAGGAACTTCATAAATTCTTTACTGATCTGTGTTCTTATAATGAACTTTGTTCCATGCTTCACAGATGGCAGATTTTGCTTTTAATTAATGATGGTAAAAGTTATGAAGAGATAATTAATGAACTTGCTCCTTCAGAAGATGAGACTGAAACAACTTCAGATTCTGAATCTGGTGCCAGAAACACCAGAAAGGGTAAGGGAAGAAGTCATACAAAAGTAAGTTCGACTACTATTTCAAGAGTTAAGACATGCTTTAATAATCCTAAGGGTGGTTATCGTACTGCACTTGGACGACTTGATACTTCCAAATTTAAAAACAACTAATATAACGAGGTGAATATAAATGGGTTTAAGTGCTATTTTTGGTACTCATAGTGATAGAGAGATAAAGAGAATCAAGCCTATCGTAGATAGAGTTATGAATCTTGAGGATGAGTATTCCAAGCTTACAGATGAAGAACTTCAGGCAAAGACTCCTGAGTTTAAGGAGAGACTTGCTGCAGGTGAGACACTTGATTCTATTCTTCCTGAAGCTTTTGCCACAGTTAGAGAAGCTGCATGGCGTGTACTTGGAATGAAGCCTTACAGAGTTCAGGTTATTGGTGGTATTGTTCTTCATCAGGGCCGTATCGCTGAGATGAGAACTGGTGAAGGTAAGACACTTGTTGGTACTTTGCCTGTATATCTTAATGCTCTTACTGGTAAGGGTGTTCATGTTGTAACTGTTAATGACTATCTTGCAAAGCGTGATAGTGAGTGGATGGGTAAGATTTATAAGTTCCTTGGACTTACAGTTGGTCTTATTATTCACGATATTCCTAATAAAGATCGTAAGGGTATGTATGCCTGCGATATCGTTTATGGAACAAACAATGAGTTTGGTTTTGATTATTTGAGAGATAACATGGTTGTTCGTAAAGAGCAGCTTGTTCAGCGTGAACTTAATTATGCTATCGTCGATGAGGTTGACTCTATTCTTATCGATGAGGCAAGAACACCTCTTATTATTTCTGGTCGTGGAGCTGAGTCTTCAGATCTTTATGGTAAGGCTGACCAGTTTGTAAGAACACTTAAGGCATTCACAGTAGTTGAGACTGACGATAAGGTCGATATGGATGAGATTGTTGGTGATGCTGACTATGTAATCGATGAGAAGGCAAAGACATCAGTTCTTACAGCAAATGGTATTAAGAAGGCTGAGAGATACTTTAGCGTAGAGAATCTTTCTGATCCTGATAATTTCTCTTTGCAGCACTATATTAACAATGCTCTTAAGGCTCACGGTAATTTCCACCTCGATCAGCAGTATGTTGTTCAGGATGGTGAAGTTATTATCGTTGATGACTTTACAGGTCGTTTGATGCCAGGTCGTCGTTATAGTGATGGTCTCCATCAGTCTATTGAGGCTAAGGAAGGTGTTAAGGTAGCTAATGAGAATAGAACTCTTGCTACAATTACATTCCAGAACTTCTTCCGTATGTATTCAAAACTTTCTGGTATGACAGGTACTGCTTATACTGAGGAAGCCGAGTTCAGATCTATTTATTCTCTTGACGTTATTACTATTCCTACAAATAAGCCAATCCAGCGTGTTGATGAGAATGATGCTGTATTTAAGACTCAGAAGGGTAAGTATCATGCTGTACTTAAGGCTGTTATTGAAGCTCATGATAAGGGTCAGCCAGTTCTTGTTGGTACAGTTAACGTAGATAAGTCTGAGTATTTGAGCAAGGTATTTAGTAAGGCTGGTATTAAGCATAATGTTCTTAATGCTAAGAATCACTTAAGAGAGGCTGAGATAGTTGCTCAGGCTGGTCGTAAGGGTGCAGTTACAATTGCTACAAATATGGCTGGTCGTGGTACTGATATTCTTCTTGGTGGTAACAGTGAGTTCCTTGCAAAGCAGGAGATGCGTAAGCTTGGTTACAGCGAAGAGTTAATTGAGGCATCTATCGCTCATAACGATACAGATGATGAGTTGATTCTTGAAGCAAGAGAGCGTTTTGCTTCACTTGAGAGTAAGTACAACGAGCAGATTGCTCCTGAGGCTGAGGAAGTTCGTGCTCTTGGTGGTCTTTTCATCGTTGGTACAGAAAGACACGAGTCACGTCGTATTGATAATCAGCTTAAGGGTCGTGCTGGTCGTCAGGGTGATCCAGGTAGAACAAAGTTCTTCCTTGCTTTGGATGATGATCTCCTCAGAATTTTCGGTGGTGACAAAGTTAATAATATGTATAACTCTCTCGGCGTTGACGAGACAATGGAAATTCAGTCAGGTATTCTTACAAAGCTGATCGATAGTTCACAGAAGAAACTTGAGGCTATGCACTTTGGTTCACGTAAGAACGTTCTTGAGTACGATGATGTTAATAATATTCAGAGAACAGTTACATATGAGCAGCGTCGTAAGGTTATCGATGGTGTTGATATGCACGAGACATATCTCAAGATGATTAAGAATGTTGCTACACGTATTGTTGAGCAGTATTCACTTGACGGTCATATTTCTACATCTGAGAGATATACATTAGGTATGAGTCTTGAGGAAGTATTCGGAGATATTCCTGCTGTACTTCTTATTAAAGATGATTCAAAAGAACTTCCAGATGCAAGTGAACTTCCAGAGATGATTACAAACGATGCTGTTGAGGCATTGAGAGTTAAGGAAGAAGCAGTTACAACAGAAGTATTCCGTGAGGCTGAGAGAGCAATTCTCCTTACAACTGTTGACTCAAAGTGGATGGATCATATCGATGCAATGGATCAGATGTCTACAGCAATTCGTATGAGAAGTGTTGGTCAGCATGACCCAGTTGTTGAGTATAAGATGGAAGGTTCTGAGATGTTTGAGGAAATGAATCAGGCAATTCAGACAGATTCTGTACGTGTTCTTATGAAGGGTCACTTCTCAGCTGAAAAGCAGGTTGAAACAAAGTCTGCTGTTTCTTCAATGAAGGAAGGATCTTCCAGACCACAGGCTCAGGCTATCCCAACAGAAGCTAAGCAGGTTCCTGGAGCAGCTCAGTCAAACGTTACTTCACAGCCAGCTAAGCGTGAGGCAAATAAGGTTGGACGTAATGATCCATGTCCTTGTGGTTCAGGTAAGAAGTACAAGAATTGTTGTGGTAAATAATAATGATTACAAACGCAAATGAGTATTTAGATGCAGCTAATATGGCTGCATCTTATATTAAGAAAAACATTAATGGAATCGTTCCAGAGACTTGTATTGTATTAGGTTCTGGTCTTGCTCCATTAGCTTCTATGTGTGAAATTGATGTTGAGATACCTTATAAGGATATTCCAGGTTTTCCTGTTTCAACAGTTCCAGGACATGAAGGCAAACTTATTATTGGAAAACTTGAGGGTAAGGATGTATACCTTATGTCAGGTCGTTTCCATTATTATGAGGGCTATGATACTTCTGTTTGCACATTTTATGTGCGTGTTATGTCACTTCTTGGTGTAAAAACACTTTTCCTTACAAATGCTGCAGGTGGTATCCTTGAAGGAATGCAGCCAGCCCAGCTCATGGCTATTGAGGATCACATTTCATTTTTCTGTGATTCTCCACTCAGAGGTCCTAATCTTGATGATTTCGGAGTAAGATTCCCTGATCAGTCATGTGTTTACGACAGAGAATATATTTCTTTGCTTGATGAGTGTGCATCAGAGTTAGGAATTACTCTTCACCATGGTGTTTATGCTTATACACGTGGTCCACAGTATGAGACACCATCAGAAATCAGAATATTGAAGATGCTTGGTGCAGGTGCTGTTGGTATGTCGACTGTTCCTGAAGCAATTGTTGCAGTACATTCTGGAATCAGAGTAGTTGCTGTATCATGTGTTACAAATATGGCTGCCGGTATTTCAAAGAACTCTTTAACACATGAAGAGGTAATGGAGAATGCCAATAAGGCTTCTAATGACAGCTGTTCATTAGTTAAGAAATTCGTATCAAAACTTTAATTTCGAGGTATTTATGAGTATTCCACAGTATGTTGTAAAAGATATTAATCTTGCTCCAAATGGTATGAAGAAGATTGAATGGGCATACAGAAATATGCCTGTTTTAAGAGCTATTGAAGCTGAGCTTATTGAAGAAAAGCCATTTGATGGTTTGAAGATTTCTGTTTCTGTACATGTTGAGGCAAAGACAGCATGTCTTGCAAGAGCTTTGGCACGTGGTGGTGCTGATGTTGCTCTTACAGGATGTAATCCTCTTTCAACACAGGATGACGTAGCAGCTGCACTTGCTTCTACTGGAATGCACGTATATGCAATTCATGGTGCTAACGAGACAGAGTATATCGAACATCTCAAGATGGCACTTTCTTTCGAGCCTGATATTGTTATTGACGATGGTGGAGACTTTGCTATGCTTCTCCATTCAGAACTTTCTAATCTCGTACCAAAGCTTATGGGGGGCTGTGAAGAAACTACAACAGGTGTTCACAGACTTGAGATTCTTGAGAAGGAAAATAAGCTTGCTTATCCAGTAGTAGCAGTAAATGATGCTCGCTGTAAGCATTTGTTTGATAACAGATTTGGTACTGGCCAGTCAGTTTGGACTGCAATTATGGCTACAACTAATCTTGTTGTAGCAGGTAAAACAGTTGTAGTTGCTGGTTTTGGTATGTGTGGTCGTGGTGTAGCTTTAAGAGCTAAGGGACTTGGTGCCAAGGTTGTTGTTACTGAGATTGATCCAGTAAAGGCTTGTGAAGCTATTATGGAAGGTTATGAAGTAATGACAATGGATCAGGCTGCTTCTGTTGGTGATTTCTTTGTAACAGTTACAGGATGTAAGGATGTTATTACAAAGGATCATTTCCTTAAGATGAAGGATGGCGCTATCTGCTGTAATGCAGGTCATTTCGATTGCGAAGTTAATATTAAGGATTTGTCTTCCATCGCATCTGAGGTTAAGGAACTTAGAAATAATATTATTGGTTACACATTGCCAAATGGTAATACTGTTTCAATTATTGCAGAGGGTCGTCTTGTAAATCTTGCAAGTGGAGACGGTCATCCAGTTGAAATCATGGATATGAGTTTTGCACTTCAGGCACAGTCAGCACGCTATATTGCAAAGTATGGCAAGTCTCTCGAAAAGAAGGTTTATCAGACTCCAGAAGAGATTGATAACAGAGTTGCTGAAATCCTTCTTGATACTAAGAATATTTCTATTGATAAACTTACTGACGAACAGTTTAAGTACGTTAATTCCTGGGATTTTTAATTGTAATTAAACAAATATATCATTTGCTTGACTAGAATCATCCGAGTGATATATTTGTTTCGTCTGCCAATGTGGCTCAGGGGTAGAGCAATTCCCTCGTAATGAATAGGTCGCGGGTTCGATTCCCGCCATTGGCTCCAAAAGCTTCGAAGTTGCTTCGGAGCTTTTTTGTTGTGCTAATAGTTTCAAGTTTTTTGAATAATAATGATATAATTGTAGGAAGGAGGCGTTATGAAAGGTTTTAGGTTGAAAAGTATATCCATATTGCTTTCTTTATGTGTTTTATTTATATGTTTTTCAGCATGCAAAAATACTGAGAATGATTTTCCTGAGCTTTCATATTTGACTACAGAGGATACTGAATCTTCTGTTAATCCTTCCGAATCTGAGGATGATTTTATTAATCCTTCAATTACTGAACTGACTGTTGCACTTCCATATTCTGAATCAACTATTAATTTGCTTTTCAAAATGTTTTATGCAAAGCAGACAGGTGTTTTCCCAGAGGAATCTTCTGGAATTGATGTTGATCTTGATTACCTTGAATCAATTGATATTCCATGGGTTATTGATACTGTTCTTATTCCTTCTGATGGAATAAGTTTAACTACTGCATCTTTTTGGAATAATAACAGTGCACCAGATTTGTTTTTGACTGGTGATGTTACTTCCTTTTCTGAAAATGATTACATTATTCCTCTTAATGATTATCTTTATAACAATAGTTATCTGAATTCTACTGGTATTAACTCAAATGCTGTTATTGCAGATATTTCTGATGGTCAGATGCTTGGAGTTCCTCATTATATGAGTGTAATGCTTCTTGCTGGGAACTCTGATTATGCACCAAGCGAAGTGACACTTTCATTCAGACCAAGTATTGAAGAATTTTCAGATTATCTTTCTTTGATTTACGATGAGTATATTACGGATGATGATTCTAATCTCGTTGTATTTCCAAGAGCTTATGAGATGCTTCCTTATCTTTCATCTTCATTCAGTGAAGATAACAGAATTTCATATATGTTTATTGATGAGTATTATTCTGGAAATATTGACAGTAGCAGTGTAGATTCATCTGTAGATTTCATCTGTGATTTATATGATCACGATTATGTAAGTTATGGAGAGAATACTGCTGATGCCAGATTTGGTCGTAATGCAGCTTTGTGGGTAATTTCATCTTCTGAAGTTAGCATGTGGTCTGATTATTATCTGAATAATATTTACTTTTCATTAATTCCTTGTCATGAGCAGGAGAATAGTGCTGTTTTATATTCAAATCTGTATTCAGTATGTGTTTCAAGATACTGTGAGAATACTTCACTTGCAGCTTCTTTTGCAGCATTTATTTCATTTGATCAGGATGCTTTGGAATTAATCCTGAGACTTGAACCTAAGTCTGGTTATTTTCCGGTAATTAATAATGACGCAGTATGGGATATGGTTGGTGAGGACACATATTTTGGCCCTGAATCATTGGTGGTTCGTCAGTTCATCAATGACTCTGTAGTTTGTCCTGCAGCAGGCTCTGAACTTGAGCAGGCTGTAAATTCTTATTGTTCTCAGTATTTTGAAGGCGATTTTGATGATTCAGAAGAGCATGTATTTCAGCTGGAGGATTTTTTGAATGATTAACGATCTTGTAAATCAAATTCAAATTGAACCTTTGCACATTCATGATGCCAAAAGCATTCGTGAGAGCGGAATTTTGAATGGAAATTTACAGGATATTGAAAACAGACTTCGTTCTTTTATTCTGTCAGATACGGTTTATCCATATGTCTACAGAGATGATTCAGGTAAAGTTTTATCTTTAATTAGACTTTATCGATATCCTGATAATGAAACTAATGTTTCGATGCATATTTCTGGAAGTGTTTCAGATGTTAATCTTCTTACAAGAATTATTGATGATGTTTTAATTGTCGCATTTTTTAAGCTTAATGCGCGTAAGGTTTCTTCTGTTATTAATTGTGAGAATCTTACTTTCGAAGAGGCGCTTATAAATAATGGTTTCAATCAGGAAGCAGTGCTTCACGAAGAGTTCCTTATAGATGGAAGATACGTTGATGCAGGATTGTTCTATATTTTAAGACCTGAGTACTGTAAATATAATTTCCTGTATTTACCTTTCCCAAGAGGAATCGTATATATTGGCGGTGGCGCTGATTATGTGGATCAGGTAGGTTTTCTTAATTATGAGCAGAAAATTGAAGATCCTTTTATGGCTGACACATGTGAATATTTAGGTTTGTGTGATCTTAACGGAGTTTTATTTAAGCGTAATTCAGAGTGTTATAATTACGATTTTTCTGATACACCTTATGTTCCATCTGAAGTTAAGAAAGCATATCAGGAATTAATTGAGTATTTCCTTAAGAAGCGTCAGACATTTGATATTTATGTCAGACTTAATGATATGACTGAGTTCCAGCTTTCTGTGCTTGAGGCTTTAAAGACGATTCCTTATGGCTCTACAGTAAGTTATGAAGACATAGCTCTTATGCTTACTGATAATGATTATAAGAAGGCGAGAAAACTTACAAGAGCAGTTGGTAGTGCATGTGGAAGTAATCCAGTTCCAATAATTATTCCATGTCATCGAGTTATCGGTAAAAATGGAATGCTCGTTGGCTTTTCCGGAGGTATTGAATTTAAGGATTTCCTGTTGCAAAATGAGATGTTCGAATCAATGATGCCTTTATATTGAATTTAATTTGGAGGAATATATATGTCTAAGCATGACAAAATTGATGTAGGTGTTGCTACACTTTTAAATCCTGTTCCAGTTGTAATGGTTTCATGCGCTGGTAAGAATTCCAGTGAACAGGAGGACAGACCTAATATTGTTACTATTGCATGGGCTGGTACTATTAATTCAGAGCCACCTATGGTTTCTATTTCAGTTCGTAAGTCCAGACATTCACACAGATTGATTTCTGAGACTGGTGAGTTTGTAGTTAATCTTGTAACTAAGTCTTTAACAAAATCATGCGATTATTGTGGAGTAAAGTCAGGTAAGGATGAAGACAAGTTTAAGTCATGCGGACTTACTGCTGTTAAGGCAGAAGGTCTCGAATATGCTTATGCAATTAAGGAGTCTCCTGTATCTCTTTCATGCAAGGTAAAAAATGTAGTTGAACTTGGTTCACACGACATGTTTATTGCTGAAGTTGTTGCAATTAAGGCTGATAATTATCTCCTTGATGAGAATGGAAAGATTTGCCTTGAGAAGGCCAAGCTTGTTGCCTATAGTCACGGTGAGTACTATCAGCTTGGAACTAAGTTAGGTTTCTTTGGCTATTCAGTTGCTTCTGATGAAGTTTTCGAGAAGAGAATGGGCTATAGCAGAAAAGACAGAGATAAGTATAAGCATGTAAGAGAAGAAGAGACTAAAATTAAAGAAGCAAATAAGAAGAAAAAGAAGTACTAAGAGGGAAACAATGAAGTTTTTAGGTATAAAAAAGATTCATCAGGGAAGATTTATTACACGCTATGACGTTCAGTTTGAGACAAATGCGGGTAATATTAAGAATTATGAGATGGTAAGCCGTAACCCTGATATGAAGACAAAGGAAGATCTTGAGTCAAATAAATCAGAAGCTGTTGTACTCATTATTCACGATGCTTCAAATTCAAAGATTCTTCTTAACAAAGAGTACAGAATGGCAGTTGGAAATGTAGCTATTAATTTCCCAGCTGGTTTGATTGATCCTGGTGAGACTATCGAAGTTGCAGCAAAGAGAGAACTTTGGGAAGAAACAGGACTTACTCTTACAGAAATCAAGGATATTCTTCCAATGAGCTACAGCGGAGTTGGTATCACTAATGAGCGTTCCAATGTAATTATTGGCGTTGCAGAAGGTGAATTTGCTCCAAGCACTTCAGATGAGGAAGAAATCGAAGCAGCATGGTATACAAAGGATGAATTGAAAGAACTTTTGAAGGGCGACAACTTCGCTGCAAGAACTCAAGGTTATTGCTACCTTTGGGCAAATTCTTAAGGAGCATTTCATTCAATGATATATTTTGATAACAGTGCAACAACAAAGCCTTGCGAAAGTGTAATCAAGGCTGTTAATGTTATTCTTTCTTCAGAGTCATTATTTGGTAATCCAGGCTCTTTACATAAGCTTGGAACTTCTTCAGATTCTGTGTATAAGGAATGCTTTAGAAGAACTTCTAAGGCTCTTGGTTGTCTTCCAGAAGAACTATATTTTACTTCATGCGGAACAGAAGGTGCTAATACAGCAATTGAAGGCTACGTAAGTCGTAATAAACGTTCAGGAAAGACTATCATTTCTACAAGAACAGAGCATAAATGCACACTTGAGACTTTGGAAAAGCTTTCTAAGGAAGGTTACGAGATTAAGTATGTAAAGGTTCTTAAAGATGGTAAGCCAGATCTTGAAGAACTCGCTACACTTATAGATGAGAATACAGCCTTGATGTGTTTTACACATGTTAATAATGAGACTGGTTCAGTTCTCCCTTTGGAAGAAATTGTTTCATTAAGAGACAAGCTTAACCGTAATACTGCTATTTATCTTGATTGTGTACAGTCTCTTGGCAAACTTCCAATTAACCTTAAGACAATGCATGTTGATATGGCTATATTCTCTGGTCACAAGATTCATTCAGTTAAGGGTGTTGGAGCACTTTATGTTCGTAAAGGTGTAAAAATTGATCCACTTATTATTGGTGGTGGACAGCAGGAAGGAATGCGTTCTGGAACACAGAGTATTTTCCTTGCTGAAGCGTTTGCAACAGCACTTGAAGAAGCAAATGAGAAAAGAGAAGAGGCTTTTGAAGAAGTAAAGAAGATTAATGATTACTTAAGAGAAGAATTAGTTAAGCGTAATGCCGTAATTAATTCACCATCAGATGCAATTCCTTTTGTTCTTAATGTTGCTTTTGATGGATTCCAGTCAGAAACAATGCTTCATTGTCTTGAGACTTATGATATTTTTGTATCTACTGTTTCTGCATGCTCTTCTAAGTCAAAGAAAGTAAGTTATGTTCTTACTGAGATGGGAATTGATAGAAAGATTGCCGCAAACAGTGTAAGATTAAGTTTCTCAAGATATAACACACTTGATGAAGCAAAAGAATTTATTAATAAGATTGATGAGATTTATAATTTATTTCTTGTTAGAAAAATGAGGTAAGGATGAGTACTAATGTAATTCTCGCCAGAATGGGCGAAGTAACACTTAAGGGATTAAACAGAGGAAGATTTGAGCAGCAGCTTAAGTCTAATTTGAAGTATAGATTAAGACACTTTGGTAAGCTCAAGATTACTTCAAGCCAGAGCAGAATCTGGATTGAAGCAAAGGAAGAGGGTAATCCTTATTTTGAGACTGACGTGAGTGCTAAGGAACTTCTTGAGGCTGTAACTCAGGTGTTCGGTATTGTATCTGCAAGCCGTGCACGTAAGTTTGAAGGAGATATGAATTCAATTATTGAGAATTCAATCGAGTATGTTAAGGCACTTCTTGTTGAGTATCCTGATTACAAGACATTTAAGGTTGAGTCAAAGCGTGGAGATAAGCATTTCCCACTTAAGTCTCCTGAAATTGCTGCTGAGATTGGTGGCGTTATTCTTGATAATTTTAGTAATCTTTCAGTTGATGTAAAAAATCCTGATTTCGTGCTTCATATTGAAGTCAGAGATTATAACTATGTTTACGCTGGTAAGGTGATGGGTCACAGAGGTCTTCCTGTAGGAACTGCAGGTAAAGGAATGCTTCTCTTGTCTGGTGGAATCGATTCACCTGTAGCTGGTTACATGATGGCTTCAAGAGGAATGCAGCTTGATGCTGTATATTTCCATTCTTTCCCATATACATCTGAGCAGGCAAAGCAGAAGGTTATAGATCTTGCAAAGATTGTTTCTAGATTCTCAGGAAAGATGAATCTTTATATTGTTAACTTTACTCAGATTCAGCTTGATATGGTTAAGAATTCTCCTGAAGATATGATTACTATCACAATGAGACGAGTAATGCTTCAGATTGCAGAAGAACTTGCAAAGAATTCTGGATGCCAGTGTCTTATTACTGGTGAGAGCTTAGGTCAGGTTGCAAGCCAGACTTTGGAAGCTATTAATATTACAAACGAAGTTGCAAATCTTCCAATTTTGAGACCTCTTATCGGTATTGATAAGGAGGCTACATGTGATTTGTCACGTAAGATTGGCGCTTTTGAGACATCAATCCTTCCATATGAGGATTGCTGTACAGTATTCGTTGCAAAGCATCCTAAGACACATCCTAAGCATAAGGATATTGAATATGCAGAATCAAAGCTTGATATCGCGAAGATGGTAAGCGATGGAGTTAATGTTGGTCTCGAGGTTGTTGAGATATGATGAAGGCAGGTAAGCTTACAAACGAACAGCTTACTGATCTTGTATTAAGTAAACTGCCACCTTTATCCAGTAACACTCTTGTTGGTGCGAATATCGGTGCTGATTGTGCCTGGATTAATATGGGTGACAGACTTATGGTCACTTCATCTGATCCTATTACTGCTGGTGGTATGCAGTCAGGTACGTTAGCAGTTCATGTGTCATGTAATGATATTGCTGCCTGTGGTGTAAGACCTTCAGGTATTCTTATTGATATTATTGCTCCAACTAATTGTACAGAAGATGACATTAGTTACATTGTTGAATCTGCTTCCAAAGAGGCTCAGTCTCTTGGCGTTGATATCGTTGGCGGACATACAGAGATTTCTGATTCTGTTAATACATTTGTTGTAATTTCAACTGCTTTCGGTGTTATTACAAAGGATCATCCAGTTCCAAAGGGAATTATAAAGTCTGGAGATAAACTTATTCAGACAAAACTTTGTGGTATTGAAGGCAGTTATATCGCAGCAACTGAACATAAAGATAAGCTTATTGGAAAAGTATCGGATGAGTTAATTAGTGAAGCAGCTAACTATACTTCACTTATTTCTGTAGTTAATGAAGGAGCAGCAGCAGGAAGTGTATTTGCCTCCGATAATTCAGTTAATGATAACGGCTTTATGAATGGTTCTATTAGCCTTATGCATGATGTTACTGAAGGTGGAGTTCTTGGTGCAGCATATGAGATGGCTCATTTTTCAGGTCTTGGAGTTCATGTTGACGAGAGATTAATTCCTATTTCTGAAGCAACAACAAAGATCTGTGAAGCATTGGATATTAATCCATATAGACTCATATCTTCAGGTTCACTTTTGATTGCTACTTCTGAACCTGAGAAAGTAATTGATGCAGTCACTAAGGCTGGTGTTCGTGCAACAATTATTGGTGAATTTAAAGACAGCCGCGAAGGCTTTACAAGGGTAGATAAAGTTTCTGGAGAAGTAGTTGAATTAACTCCTCCTGAAGCAGATGAGATTTATAAGCTCTAATTGGAATGAGGTAAAGATGTCTGATTTTACATATTCAGAGATGGATTTTGCGAAACTCGATATTTCGCGTGAAGAAAGAACTGGTTTTCCTGAGGTGATTTTCTGCCAGGGCAAGGAGAACGAGCATTTGCTGGAGATTTATAAGAAGTTTTATGATGTTTCCGGAGTTGCGTTTGGAACCAGAGCTTCTGAAACTCAGTTTGAACTTATCAGAAGTGTATTTCCTAATGCTGAGTATGATCGAACTTCAAGAATTTTGAAAGTTCTTTCTGATGAGAAGAAGAAAGAATTTAGTGAGCGTAAGTTAATAGGAAATATTGCTGTCTGTACTGCAGGTACAGCTGATATTAAAGTTGCTGAAGAAGCTGCACAGACTGCTGAATTCTTTGGAAGTTACGTTAACCGTATTTATGATGTAGGTGTAAGCGGCATTCATCGTATTCTTTCGAAGAAGGATGAGCTTTATAATGCCAATGCTGTAATTGCTGTAGCAGGAATGGAAGGCGCTCTTCCTAGTGTAATTGGAGGCCTTGTTAAAAATCCTGTTATTGCTGTTCCTACATCTGTTGGATATGGTGCAAGTTTTGAAGGCTTGTCAGCACTTCTTACAATGATTAATTCATGTGCTAATGGTATTAGTGTAGTAAATATTGATAACGGTTATGGGGCTGGATATATTGCTACTCAGATTAATCGTTTGGCATGTAAGTAATGGTGGTATTTATGGATAATCAACCTTCTATTTTTGAAATGCAGATTGAAGATCTTGTTAATAGACTTAATGAAGCTTCAGAAGCTTATTACAACGATAAAGACGAGGTCATGAGTAATTATGAGTGGGATCAGCTTTTTGATGAGCTTTCTGCTCTCGAGAAGGAAACAGGAATTATTCTCCCTAATAGTCCGACTCAGCGTGCTGGTTACGAGGAGTCTTTCGGAAGTGGTGAGCGTGAGAAGCATGAATATGCTGCTTTGTCTCTTGCAAAGAGTAAGGATGTTTCAGTGCTTCAGAAGTGGGCTGGTGACAGAGATATCTGGCTTTCATGGAAACTTGATGGTATTACTCTTGTTGCTACATATGATGATGGTAAGCTTACAAAGCTCATGACAAGAGGTAATGGTGAATTTGGAACTAACATCACTTATCTTGCATCAAAGATTAAGGGTGTACCTCTTACAATTAAGCATGGTGGCCACCTTGTAGTAAGAGGTGAAGCTACAATTTCTTATGATGACTTTAATTTCCTTAATGAATCAATGGACAACGAAGACGAGAAGTATGCCAACCCTCGAAATCTTGTTGCAGGAACACTTGCACTTGATGTTACGAGAGCTGATGAAGTAGCTGAGCGTCAGGTTTCATTTAATGCATTTACACTTGTTCATATTGATGAGACTATTGTTTCATGGGGCGAGAGAATGAATCTTCTTAGATCTCTCGGGTTTACAACAGTTGATTTTGAAAGCTGCAATGCCAAAACACTTCCAAATGTAATTGATAAGTGGACAGAAAAAGTTAAGAGCGGTTCGATGAACATCCCTGTTGATGGTCTTGTTATTTCATATGATGATACAGAATACGCTTCAACAGGTTCAGTAACAGGTCACCATGCGACAAATGCAGGTATGGCTTTTAAATGGCAGGATACAGCTGCTGAAACTGAGCTTTTGTATGTTGAATGGAGCTGTGCAGCTGCAAATATTACTCCTGTTGCAGTATTTAAGCCAGTTCAGCTTGAAGGAACTGAAGTAAAAAGAGCAAGTCTTTGTAATATCACAGAGATGAAGCGCTTAGGTATTGGTGCTCCAGAAGTAACAAAACTTAAGGTAATTAAATCAAATATGATTATTCCTAAGGTTATTGAAGCTGATAGTAATGGAACAAGCTTTGAAATACCTGACAAGTGTCCTGTATGTGGTGCTCCAACGGAAATTCATGTTGGATCATCTACTGGTTCAGAGACACTTCATTGTGTAAACCCAGACTGTTCAGCAAAGAATATTCGTAAGTTTGCAAGATTTGTTTCACGTAACTGCATGGATATTGATGGTTTAAGTATTGAAACTATTTCAAAGTTTATTAACAGTGGATTCATTACTGACTATGTTTCTATTTATCATATTTCTGACTTTAAGGATCAGATTGAGTCTATGGATGGATTTGGTCCAAAGAGTTTTGCCAATTTGATTGATGCAATTGAAAAGTCCAGAAATGCTAGTCCAGCTAATTTTATTAATAGTTTATCTATTCCGAAGATTGGTATTGATGCTGGTAAGAAACTTATCGCTCAGTATGGTACAGATGGTTTCATTCAAAGACTTGAATCAGGTCTTGGATTTGAAGAGATTATTGGTTTTGGTGCTGAGAAGAGTAATTCAATTTTGTCATGGTATCAGAACGATAAGAATCGTGATATGTTCTTAAGACTTATTTCGGAACTTAACCTTCAGAAACTTGAGCCTACAGTAGGTAATGAATCAGGAACCTGTGTCGGAATGACTTTTGTTATTACTGGTGACGTTCATCACTTTAAAAACAGAGATGAGTTTAAGTCTTATGTTGAAAGTCAGGGTGGAAAGGTTGCAGGAAGTGTTTCTTCAAAGACTTCATACCTCGTAAATAACGACGTTGAGTCATCTTCTTCCAAAAACAAGAAAGCAAAATCTCTTGGTATCGAGATTATCTCTGAAGATAAGTTTATTGAGATGTTTGGTTCATGACAATATAAAAGACCTGACTGATGTCAGGTCTTTTTGTTACCCAGCATAAACGCCATCTTCGCCCTGGGCCTGCGCCTGTTCAGCAGTTGTAGGCTGTGGAGTAGGTGAAGGTGTAGCACCATTATGTAAATATGAATAATAGCGCGTATAAACGGTTATTGCATCGTTTGCATGCAGATGTACTGTAGTTGAAGTCTGACCTTCAGAGAGCATTGCACCGAAAGTTACAAGAATATACTCGTGGCCATCAATTACAGCGAAGGAAGCAAGGCACTGACCTGCCTGAGAAGTGTATCCAGTTTTTGCTCCAATCATTGTTGCTCCACCAGCGTCATAAGTATAAAGACACTGATCGAAAGTGCTTGTCATGGAAACGCCGGAAGGGTGAATATTTGTAGCGTTAGAAACGTAATTGTGAGTAGAGATTATCTGTCTGAATGTCTCATTCTGAAGACCAGCCTGAAGGATAATAGCCATATCACGAACTGTAGAGTAGTGATTTGCATCATGCTCGCCAGTACAGTTCATAAAGTGTGTGTGCTCTAATCCAAGTTCATTAGCCTTCTCATTCATAAGGTTTACAAATAGAGGCTCATTACCTGAAACATAATTTGCAACACCAAGGCAGCATTCAGCACCAGATCTCATCATAATTCCATAAAGCAAATCAATAATCTGAACCTGTTCATTACGCTCAAAACCTGCAACTGACAAATCCTGATAGAAAAGATAATCATAGATTTCCTGTGGCATTGTATATGTGTCAGAAAGATCCTCACACTGTTCTATTGCAACAAGAACAGTCATCATCTTTGTAACAGATGCAGGATATGCTTCTACGTCAGGGTTTAAAGATTTAATTACTTCACCAGTTTCTGCATCGATAAGAATAGCATAGTTACTGTAAATGCCATTAAAAAGATCAGCTTCAATTTCAATAACTTCTGGAGTTGTTTCTGCTGTTTCTTCGCTTAAAGAAGTTTCTTCACTAATCTCGGTGGATTCATTTGCATTCTTGGAAGCATTTTTAATTGCTCCAACTAATTTAACAATACCAAAAATTACGAGAAATAATACTAAAACTACAGAAAGTAAAAAGATTACTCCTTTAATGTTAAGTTTTACCTTTTTCTTTTTATTGCGTTTTTGTGACATAAGCGTTCCTTTGTATGATTTTTCATTTGTATTTTGCATTATTATAATTCAAAAACACTCAAAAAATAGGTTATATCTAATAAAAATAGTAAAAAAGGTTTATAAACCTTTGATTTATATGAAAATGCAATGTAGAATACAAAAACCGAAGCCGTAAGTATTTTTGTATATTTCGAAAGAGAGGATTTAATTATTTTACGACTTAAGTTATTTTCATTAATGTTGGTAATGAACTTGCTTGTTTTTACTATTGGTGTTCCAGTAAAGGCAGCAGTTGACATTAAACGAGCAGCAGATGATCGCGTACGAAACGAGATTAGATGGAATAATGCAACAGATGAAGAACGTTATTTCATGAGTGCACAGATTAAGGCTCAGGCTTGTGGTATTTCCTATAATGAGTTTTATTTTTTCTCAAGAGTAGTAGAGGGTGAAGGTGCTGACGAAGAGGACGATATCACTGATAAGGTTCTCGTTGCATGTACTGTTCTTAACAGAATGAGATGTAAGAGCTGGCCTACTTCAACTGTTCTTTCAACTCTTCAGCGTCCTGGACAGTTCCTTGTAGTTGATCAGGAAACACATCAGTGCAATATGGCAAAGTCACTTGATTCTGAGTGGGCTATCGTAATTGCCTATAGACTTGTAGCCGAGGGTGCAGTTGACTGTCATATGGTTTACTACAATTCAATTGGTTTTACTGGTTATTCAAGAGCGTTTACTAACTATGCATATTTTGGTGGTAACTATTTTTCAGTAATTCCTTGTGACTGTGAATCATGTACTGAACTTGAACCAGACTGGGTGGAAGAAGAAGTTGTAATGCTTGACGATTCATTCCTTATTGCAAGACCAGAAGGTGTTGGTCCACACTATTTTTGATAGTAGTTTAAATTAAGTAATTTGAGTAGAATAGAGAGGAGTTTTCCTCTCTATTTTTTTTATTAAGGGGTTTTGAAATGAAAAAGGGATTATATTTGGAATGTGCTTCAGGCATTAGTGGTGATATGTTTGTCGCTTCATTAATTAGTCTTGGCGCAGATGTGGAGAAGCTTAAGAAAGTTCTTGATAATATTCCTGTTAAAGGATTTGAGTACAAGATTTCAAAGGTATTTAAGAATAGTATTGAATGTACAGATTTTGATGTAATTCTCGATGAAGAACACGATGGTCATGACCATGATATGGAGTTTTTACATGGAGAGAATCATGAGCACAGCCATGAACATGGTCATAGTCACTCTCATGGAGACAATCATCATCACCATCATGAGCACAGACATTTAAGCGATGTTGAAGCAATTATTGATGGATGTGCTTTATCTTTAAATGCTACTTATCTTGCAAAGAGAATCTTTGAGATTATTGCCGAGAGCGAATCTAAGGCACATGGTATTTCAGTAAATGAAGTTCATTTTCATGAGGTTGGTGCTGTTGATTCTATTGTTGATATTATTTCAGCTGCAGTTCTTTTTGATTCATTGGGAATTGAAGAGGTTATTATTCCTTCACTTACAGAAGGAACTGGAACTATAAGATGCGCACATGGTGTGTTGAATGTACCTGTTCCAGCTGTTTTGAATATTGTTTCAGCTAATAATCTTAAACTTAATATTTCAACTGTTAAGGGTGAACTTGTAACACCAACTGGTGCAGCAATTGCAGCCGCTATTAAAACTTCTGAGAAACTTCCTAAGACTTTTAATATTATTTCGACTGGTCTTGGCGCAGGTAAGAGAGAGTATGAGATTCCAAGTATCCTTCGTTCAATGATTATTGAATACGTTGAGGAAGAACTTTCGAAGGATACAATTTTCAAACTTGAGTCTGATATTGATGATTCAACTGGAGAAGAACTTGGCTACTGTATGGAACTTTTGTATGAGGCAGGTGCAAGAGAAGTTCATTACATGCCAATTTATATGAAGAAGAATCGTCCTGCTTATGAGTTAACAGTTATTTGTACTGAAGATAAGATTAAGGAATTAGAATCAATTATTTTCTGTAATACAACTACAATTGGCATAAGAAGACAGGAAATGGAGCGAACAATTCTTAAAAGATATCAGGAGGTTGTTCCTACAAAGTATGGCCCTTTGGAAGTAAAAACTTGTGTTTTGCCTGATGGAACAATTAGAAAGTATCCGGAATTTGAGTCAATGCGTAAACTTTCAAGAGAAAATAATGTTCCAATAAAAGAAATTAAGGAATGCGTTGTTGCTTTTAAACAGTAATTTCTTTAATATATTAAAGTTAGTAACATATGGAGGTACAACTATGTACGATTATATTAAGGCACAGGATCCAGAGATCTACAGTGCAATTTCTGATGAACTTACAAGACAGAGAGAGAAGATTGAGCTTATCGCTTCTGAGAACATCGTTTCTGAGGCAGTTCTTGAGGCAGCTGGATCAGTTCTTACAAATAAGTATGCTGAAGGTTACCCAGGTAAGAGATACTACGGTGGATGTGAGCACGTTGACGTTGTAGAGCAGCTTGCTATCGACAGACTCTGCCAGCTCTTCGGCGCTAAGTACGCTAATGTTCAGCCACACTCAGGTGCTCAGGCTAACACAGCTGTATATTTTGCAATCCTTAAGCCAGGCGATAAGATTCTCGGTATGGATCTTTCACACGGTGGTCACCTTACACATGGTATGAAGCTTAATGTTTCAGGTAAGAACTATGTTTCTGATTTCTATCAGGTAGATGAGAAGACTGGTTATATTGATTATGAGGCAGTAAGAGCAAAGGCTCTTGAGTTCAAGCCAAACGTAATTGTTGCTGGTGCTTCAGCTTACCCACGTGAGATTGATTTTAAGAAGTTCCGTGAGATCGCTGATGAAGTAGGCGCATATCTCTTCGTTGATATGGCTCATATTGCAGGTCTTGTTGCTGCAGGTCTTCACCAGAACCCAGTTCCATATGCTCATATCGTTACAACAACAACACATAAGACACTTCGTGGACCACGTGGTGGTGTTATCATGACAAATGACGAGGAGCTTATTAAGAAGATTAATTCTGCTGTATTCCCAGGTCAGCAGGGTGGTCCTTTGATGCACATTATTGCTGCTAAGGCTGTAGCATTTAAGGAGGCTCTCTCTCCAGCATTCCGTGATTATGCAGCTCAGATTAAGACTAACGCTAAGGTTCTTTCTGAGGAACTCATGAAGAGAAATGTTAACCTTGTATCTGGTGGTACAGATAATCACCTCATGCTTATCGACCTTCGTGGAACAGGTATTACAGGTAAGGAGCTCCAGCTTCGTCTTGACGACTGTAACGTAACAGCTAACAAGAATACAATTCCTGGCGATCCTGAGAAGCCATTTATTACTTCAGGTGTTCGTATCGGTACACCAGCTGTAACAGCTCGTGGAATGAAGGAAGAGGATATGGTAGTTCTTGCTGATATCATCGCTCTTACAATTTTTGAGTATGAGACAAAGAAGCAGGAGATTCTTGATAAGGTAGCTTCACTTACAGCTAAGTACCCACTTTATCCAGAGATGAAGTAATTCTCTTTTATGTTCGATACTACTGATTTTGACAAGCAGCCACTTGCTTACAGAATGGCTCCTCGTACACTTGATGAGTACGTTGGTCAGCAGCATATAATCGGACCCGGAAAGATGTTAAGAAGGATGATTGAGGCGGATAGACTGTCCTCAGTCATCCTTTTTGGACCTCCGGGGGTTGGTAAAACTGCGCTTGCAAGAATTGTTGCTAATACAACATCTTCAAAATTTGCCAAGCTTAATGCAGTTACTTCAGGTGTTTCTGATATTAAGAATGTTGTTGCTGATGCGACTAATCCTATTCTTTCTGAAGGTAAGAAGACTGTTTTATTTATTGATGAGATTCATCGATTTAATAAGCTTCAGCAGGATGCACTTCTTCCATTTGTTGAAGATGGTACTTTGATTCTTATTGGTGCTACAACTGAGAATCCATTCTTTGAAGTAAATAAAGCTCTTGTGTCGAGATCTACAGTTCTTGGTCTTAAGCCACTTACAGAAGATGACATTGTTAAGGTTCTTAATAATGCTTTAACTGATAAGGAACGTGGATTTGGACTTACAGATATTGATATTAGTAATGACTGTTTAAGAAAGATTGCAATGATGTCTGGTGGTGACGCCAGAAATGCCCTTAAGGCGTTTGAACTTGCTGTTATTACTACTCAGCCTGATAAGAACGGAACTATCGTAATTACTGATGAAATCTTAAATGATTGCATGCAGAATAAGATTGTTCTTTTCGATAAAGATGGTGAGAGTCATTATGATAATATAAGTGCGATGATTAAGTCCATGCGTGGCTCAAATCCTGATGCTGCAGTTTTGTATCTTGCACGTGCACTTGCTGCAGGTGAAGACATAGAATTTCTTGCCAGAAGAATTATGATTGCTGCTGCTGAGGATGTTGGTCTTGCAAATCCAAATGCTCTCCTTGTTGCTGTTGCAGCTTATCAGACCTGTATGGCTGTTGGCATGCCAGAAGCAAGAATTCCACTTGCTGAAGCATGTATTCTTGTTGCATCTTCGCCTAAGTCTAATGCATCTTATAATGCAATTAATTCTGCTATTAATGATGTAAATACTATTGATACTGGTGTAGTACCGATGCATCTTAGAAATGCTCCAGTTGATGGAATGGAAGATTTGGGATATCACGTTGGCTATAAATATCCACACGATTATCCTATGCATATTGTAAAGCAACAGTACATGACTGATGCTACAATAGGTAAGAAATATTATGATCCAACAGACATTGGATATGAGAAGAAACTTTCAGAGTATCTTGATGTTGTTGCAAAAATTAATGGTGAGAAGTGATTTTATGAAATTTAACGTTAAGTTTTTATCTGTAGTTCTTATTGTATCTTTCTTATTTTCTTTTGCCGCTTGTGGTAAGAAGATTAAGGTTGATGAGCCTGTTACTGTTGATAATGCAAATATGTCTTCAGTTAATGCTGCTTCTGGGTTTATCCAGTCTGTATTTACTGATGATGAAGAGTTGTTTTATAAAGTTTTCCCTGAGAATGCTTTTTATAGCTACATTGAAGAGGGAAATGATCCTTTCGAAGAGTATAAGGCTACAGTAGACCATACATTTGATTTTTATGGAATTGATTTTTCAGGCGAGAATGATTTTACTGTTGAGAATGGCTATGACGAAGACTGGATGAAGATTAGTATTTCTCTTGCACATACAGTAAGGGAAGCAGACATTACTAATATTTCGCTTGTAAAACTCAGAGTTTATTTTACAAATCCTGAGAAGAATGACCAGGCTTCAACAGACGTATACATCGTTACTTACAAAGTAGATAACACATGGTACGTATTTGAGATGGCAAATTCAGATGCAGATTTTAAAGCTTAATTAATAGCAGTAAAAACTGGCTTACGATTTTCAAAATGACATAGTTCATTAATTCCGAGACTTCTGAGGTATTCAGAAGTCTCTTTAAAATGAATCGAAAGTGTAGAAGTATCATGAGAATCTGAACCAAGAGTAATCATCTTTCCACCCATCTGAATGTATCTTCTGATAATCTCCTTATCAGGCATAATTACAGATGATTTATTCTGAATTCTCTTATCAATTGAACGTGTATTAATCTCAAGTGACTTCTCTTTGGCAATAATTACCTCAAATAGTGCATCAAATTCCTTAGGAGAATATGCATAAAGCATCTCCTGATTCTTATCAGTGTTATATCTGTTAATGTAGTCAAAGTGTCCGATAATATCGTAGTTATCACACTTTTCTGCCATTTCAGCCATTACCTTCACATAACGTGAGTTTCTTTCATTTGGAGTAAGTTTATAGCATTCTTCGTTGAAATATACATCAATCCCATCGAAAAGGTGATTACTTAAAATTACAGTATCAAGTGGAAGAGAAGTTACTGCATTTTCCAGGTCTTTGATGATATGTGGCTGATATCCAAGTTCGATTCCCATTAATAATTCTGGTCCGTTATTAGAATTGGATAATTCTTTCCAGTTTACGAATGTATCCTTGTATGCATTTAAATCAAAATGCATAGGTGGTTCGTCTTTATGTGGATAGTCATAATCGTAATGCTCAGTAATTGCGATTTTACCTATATTAAGCTCTTTACAGCTTGAAATTAATTCTTCGATTGTCATGCGTGCATCAGCACTGAAATGGCGAGTATGATTATGTGAATCAACGAACATCAGAATACTCCGTTTTTTATTTTAATAATAACATAACAGGTGTTATTGGAACGTTGTTTTCGCGAAAAAGTAGTATAATGTAAAGCAGATTTGTATATATAAGGAGTTACATATGGCAGATAAGAAAAATACAAAGAAAACAAAGGCAGATTCAAAGAAGTCTGTAGCCAAGGAATCCAAGAAGGTTTCCAAGGCTTCATCTAAGGAGAAGAAGGCATCTTTATTTGCTGAATATCCTAATCTTTATGAAGATATTTCAAATGACGAACTCGATGCATGCATGAATTATTCAGAGGAGTACAAAGCTTTCCTCGATATTTCAAAGACAGAGCGTGAATTTGTTGATAATTCTATTGAAGCAGCTCAGAGCCTTGGATTTGTTGATATCGAAGAGAAGAACGATCTTAAGGCAGGAGATAAGGTTTATGCATCAATTAAGGGCAAGGGTCTTGTTCTTGCTGTTATTGGTACACAGCCAGTTACTACTGGTGTAAATATTCTTGGTGCTCATATTGATTCACCACGCCTTGATCTTAAGCCAAACCCTGTTTATGAAGATAAGGAAGCTGCATATTTTAAGACTCACTACTATGGTGGAATCAAGAAGTATCAGTGGACAACTATTCCTCTTGCAATTCACGGTGTAATTTTCACTAAGGATGGTGTTAAGCACAATATTACAATCGGTGAGAAGGATGATGATCCAATCTTCTACATTACTGATTTGCTTCCACACCTTGGACAGGAGCAGATGACAAAGAAGGCAAATGAGTTTATTGCTGGTGAGGATCTTAACGTTGTAATTGGCGGAATGCCACTTAAGGATGCTGAGAAGGAGCCATATAAGGCTTATGTACTTAAGTATCTTAACAATAATTATGGAATTGTTGAGAAGGATTTTGTAACTGGTGAGATTGAGATTGTACCAGCTATGAAGGCAAGAGATGTTGGTTTTGACCGTGCATTTATTGCAGCTTATGGTCATGACGATAAGGTTTGTGCATATCCTGCAATTACTGCTCTTTTTGCTCAGGAACGTCCTCGTAAGACTTGTATCTGTATGCTTACTGATAAGGAAGAAATCGGTTCTTATGCAAATTCTGGTGCACAGTCAGTTCTTTATGAGAATTTCTTAATGGAAGTATTTGCTAAGGCAAATGGTGGCGCTTTCGATTTACTTGCTTATCGTAAGGCAATTGCTGCATCTAAGATGCTTTCTACAGATGTATCTAATGCTTATGATCCTAAGTATGCATCTGTATCAGATCCTCGTAATTCAGCTTATATGTCACACGGCATTAAGCTTGAGAAGTATGTTGGTTCACGTGGTAAGTCTGGCACAAATGAAGCTACAGGTGATTTTGTAGCAGAAATTACTGCTGTATTTGATAAGAATTCAATTCCTTGGCAGACAGGTGAACTTGGAAAGATTGATGCTGGCGGTGGCGGAACTATTTCTGCATACATGGCAAAGCATGGTATGAATGTAATTGACGCAGGTGTTCCTGTATGGTCAATGCATGCTCCTTATGAAGTTATTTCAAAGGTTGATTTGTATTTTACTTATCTTGCTTATAAGGCATTTATTGAGAATATTTAATTTTGTGAGGTTATGATGAGAACCAGGTTAAAGAATGCAAAAATACTTACAATGACTGACCGTGAGATTATTGACGGTGAGATTTGGGTTTTGGACAGTAAAATCGAGTATATTGGTGGCGATAAGTCTGAGGCTGAACTTAATGATGTAACTTTCGATGAGGTAATTGATTGTAAGCGTAATCTTTTGATGCCTGGTCTTAAAAATGCGCACACACATACTGCAATGACTTTCTCAAGATCACTTGCAGATGATTATGAGCTTAATGACTGGCTTTTTAAGGCTATTTTCCCAAGAGAAGCAAAGCTTACAGCTGAGCATATTTACTGGTTTACTAAGCTTGGTTTTGCTGAGTATCTTCGAAATGGTATTACAGCGTGCTTTGATATGTATTTCCAGCCTGATAGCGTAGCAAAGGCTTCAGTTGAAACAGGTATTCGTAATGTTTTCTGCTGCTCAGTAAATGATTTTGGCGGAATCGACAGACTTGAAGATGAGTATTCAAGATTTAATAATTATGATGACCTTGTTTCTTATCAGTTAGGATTTCATGCTGAGTACACTACATCAGAGGATTTGATGAAGCGAATTTCTGATTATGCACATAAGTATGAGGCTCCAGTTTTTGCTCATATTTCTGAAACTAAGAGTGAAGTTGAAGGCTGTATTGAAAGATATGGCGTAACTCCGGCAGTGCTTTTTGATAAGTTGGGACTTTATGATTTTGGTGGTGGCGGTTTCCACTGCGTATGGTTTAATGATGCCGATATGGAGGTATACAAGAAGCGTAATCTTACAGCTGTTTTTAATGCCTGCTCAAATCTTAAGCTTGCAAGTGGAATTGCTCCTGTTTATAAGTTCGTTGAGAATAACATTAATCTTGCTATTGGTACTGATGGAGCAGGAAGTAACAATTCTCTAAATATGTTCAGAGAAATGTATCTTTCTACAGTTCTTTCAAATGTGTTAACTGATAAAGCAAATGCAGTTAATCCATATACTATTCTTAAGGCTGGAACAACTGGTGGTGCAATTGCCATGGGTCTTAATGATTCAGATGTTCTTGCAGAAGGAAAGAATGCAGATATTATCATGCTGGATCTTAATAGTCCTAATATGCATCCTGTAAATAATACTGTTTACAATATTGTTTATAGTGGTGATACTTCTAACGTTCTTATGACTATGATTGCTGGTAAGATTCTTTATAAGAATGGTGAGTTTACAACAATTAATCTTGATGAAGTTTATAGTGAGTGCGGAAAGCTTATGGAAGGACTTAAGGACATTTAATGAAGACTATTCTTAAATATGTTAAGAATTATAAGTATCAATGTGTTTTAAGTCCGCTTTTTAAGCTTCTTGAATCTGCGTTTGAATTAATAGTTCCATTAGTTATTGCCTCGATTATTGATAAGGGAATAGCTAATGGTGACTTTAATTTTATTGTTGGACGCGCTTTGATTCTTGGTCTATTAGCTCTTGTTGGTTTTGGCTGTGCTATATGTGCACAGTATTTTGCTGCTGTTGCAGCCTGTGGAATCTCTTCTGATATCAGAGGAGATTTATTTCATAAAATAATTCGTCTTTCTATTACTGATTATGAGAATATCGGATCATCTAATGTTGTTACGAGTTTAACTTCTGATGTAAATCAGATTCAAAGTGGTATCAATCTTACTTTGAGACTTCTTTTAAGATCGCCATTTATCGTTTTTGGTGCGATAGTAATGGCTTTTACGATTGATATTAAACTATCACTTATATTTGTAATTGCTGTTGCGCTTCTTGCAATATTTGTTGATTACAATATGTCAAAAACTATCCCTCTTTTCCGTAAGACAAGAAATCAGCTTGCTGAACTTGCAGGGTTTACTGAGAACAGCTTAAAGGGTGTTAAGGTTATTAGAGGTTTTAACCGTTCTGGAAATGACTATTCAAAATTCGTTTCCAAGAGTGTAAATCTTAAGAATTCACAGACATCGGCTTCCAGCGTCTCGGCGCTTATTAATCCGATTACTTTTTTGATCATAAATTCTGCAATCTGCGTGCTTATTTATTCTGGTGCTATTAACGTTAGTTATGGAAGTCTTTCTCAGGGACAGGTTGTTGCTCTTTATAACTATATGTCCCAGATTCTTGTTGAATTAATTAAACTTGCCAATCTTATTGTTACGATTAACAGAGCGCTTGCTTGTATTGCTCGTGTTGATGATATGTTTAAGCTTGTTGATGAGAGTATTTCCAATGCAGTTGTTATTGAAGAGCCTAATACAGCTCATAGCATAACTTTCCGCAATGTTTCTTTCTCTTATTCTGGAAGCGAAGAGAATACACTTTCAGATGTTTCTTTTGAGATTAATCCAGGTGAGAAGGTTGGTATTATTGGTTTAACTGGTTCTGGTAAATCAACTATTGCTCAGCTTGCTTCAGGACTTTATGAAGCTACAGATGGTGAGATTCTTATTGATGGAACACCAATCAATAATATTTCGAGAGAAAGCCTTTATAAATCTCTTGCTTTATGTCTTCAGAAGACAAAGATGTTTGCGGGAACGATTGAATATAACATTAATCTTGCAAGAGATTATGTTACTGATACGGATTTAAACAGAGCTGTTATAAATTCCTGTACAGATGATGTTATAAGCACGAAGTCAGAAGGTCTTTCTTATAACGTAATGTCAAATGGAACTGGACTTTCTGGAGGCCAGAAGCAGAGAATTGGTATTGCAAGAGCTCTTGCAGGAAATCCTGGAATCATTATTTTTGATGATTCAACTTCTGCGCTTGATGCTGCAACTGAAAGCAGACTTCTAGCAAGATTAAGAAATCTTTCAAATAACCCAACAATGTTATTTGTTTCTCAGAAGATTAAAACAATTAAAAACCTTGATAGGATTATTCTTATTGAAGATGGAAAAGTAGTTGCTTTTGCTTCGCATAAGGAGCTTTACAATACGTCTTTAAATTATCGTAATCTCTGTCAGCTGCAAAGGGAGGCTGACTGATATGGATAATATGAAGAAGGTTGCAATATTTAAACGTCTTTTAAGATATGCTTATAAATCAGGAAGAATAGTTCTTGTTTCAAGTTTGTGTGCAATTTTGTATTCAGCACTTAATATGCTTATCCCATATTTTGCAGGAAATGCAATTGATGCAGTTGTTTATAAGGACAATGTTAATTTTGATGTAGTAATTAAGAATCTAGGCTTTATTGCTATTGTTGTTTTACTTGCTACTTTGTGTCAGTTCACTCTTACGTTCATTAACAATAATCTGTCTTTTTCAGTTATAAGTAATTTGCGTAATGATGCTTACGGAAAAATCAGAAATCTTCCAATATCTTATATTGATAAGAATTCAATTGGTTCCGTTCAGAGTATGATTATCAATGATTCCGAGACAATCGGAGATGGACTTTTATTGTTCCTTAACCAGTTTGCATCTGGAATCGTTGCTATTTGTACAACGCTTTTCATTATGATTAGAATGAACTGGAAAATAGCGTTGTTCGTTCTTGTATTTACACCAGTTTCATTCCTCGTTTCTTACTTTATTGCATCACGTTCATTTACTTCTTTTAAAAAGCAGAGCGAGATTAGAGCAGCACAGACTTCTTATATTGATGAAATGTCATCTAATTTCAGAGAAATTCACCTTTATAACACAGGTGAAGACATTTGCGACAGATTTCAGGATATTAACAGCAATTATCGAAAGACAGCAACGCGCGCCAGCTTTCTGTCTTCAATTACAAATCCGTCAACCCGATTTGTTAATGCTTT
Source organism: Saccharofermentans sp. (assembly GCA_045598005.1). Taxonomy (GTDB): domain Bacteria; phylum Bacillota; class Clostridia; order Saccharofermentanales; family Saccharofermentanaceae; genus Saccharofermentans. Next base: position 50,250 of record JAZLLF010000068.1, read on the forward strand.
AATTTATGCTGGTGTTGCACTTATTGGATCAAGAAGCGTTATTTCAGGAGTTATTACTGTTGGTTCATTATCAGCTCTTCTTGCTTATTCATCTCAGTTTATGAAGCCATTTAATGATATTTCATCTGTATATACAGAGATGTCTGATGCGTTTGCCTGTCTTGAACGAATCTTTGGATTTCTTGATGAAACTGAAATTGAAGATAATAGTTCTTCAGAGAGCAGTAATGAAATCTGGAATCGTTCAGGTGATTTCAAAATTGAGTTTAGAAATGTCTGCTTCTCATATGATGGAAAGAATCAGGTTTTAACTGATGTAAGTTTTGTTGTTGATGCAGGCAAGTCATTTGCAATTGTTGGTCCGACTGGCTGTGGTAAAACAACACTTATTAATCTTCTTTTGAGATTCTATGAGCCAACAAGCGGTGAGATTCTTGTAAATGATATTCCTATCAATAGTATTTCGAGAGATGTTTTAAGATCTTATATTGGTGTTGTATCACAGGATACCTGGTTCAGTAATGACGATATAATCAATAATCTTAAGTTTGGCCAGCCTGAAGTAAATGATGAAGATGTCATTAAAGCCTCAAAGATTTCCGGTGCTGATTCATTTATTCGGAAGTTGCCACAAAAATATCATGAAAAAATTGATTCTTCACGAGAAGATATTTCAGAAGGTCAGAGGCAGCTTCTAAGTATTACGAGAGCGATTGTATCTGACAGATCAATGCTTATACTTGATGAGGCGACTTCTTCTGTTGATATTCTTACTGAGGTTAAGATTCAGAAGGCTGTAAAAAAGCTTCTTAATGGCAGAACAAGTATTATTATTGCTCACAGACTTTCAACAATTGTTGATGCTGATTCAATTGTTGTTCTTGAAGGTGGAAAAGTCAGTGAAATTGGCAATCATAATGAACTTATTAATAATAACGGTTTTTATAGTAAACTATATAAGTCATACACAGAGTAATTATCTGGAGGATATATATGAATATTAAATTAGATGTATTTAAAAGTAATATAAGCGGACGTAAGGCTGCAGTTATTGGTGTCGGAATTTCTAACAGACCACTTATTAAATGGCTCTGCGCTCTTGGTGCTGAAGTTACTGCTTTTGACCGACTCGATGAAGATGATCCATCAATTGTTAAGACAAAGGCAGAGTTTAAGGAAGAGGGCATTAGCGTTAACTGGTCTTTAGGTCCATCTTATCTCGATATTTTGTCAAGTGATAACTTTGATTATGTATTTAAAACTCCAAAGATGAGAGTTGAGACTCCTGAACTTCAGGCAGCAAAGACAAACGGAAGTGTTCTTACTTCCGAAATGGAACTTTTTATGGCTCTTTGCCCATGTAAGATTTTTGCTGTTACAGGTTCTGATGGAAAGACAACAACTACAACTCTTGTTTCTGAGATTCTTAAGGCTGCTGGCTATAAAGTATGGCTTGGTGGAAATATTGGAACACCACTTCTTGATAAAGTAGGTGAGATTGCAGCTGATGACATGGTTGTATTGGAGCTTTCTTCTTTCCAGCTTATGAATCTTGCAACAAGCAGTGATGTAGCTGTTGTTACAAACGTTACTCCAAATCATCTCGATTTCCACAAGGATTACGCTGAGTATATTGATTCAAAGTGTAATGTATTTAGAAATCAGACAGCTATTGGCAAGCTTATTCTTAATGGTGCGTGCGATATCACTTTCGATATGCGTAAGCTTTCAAGAGGAAATGTTGCTTTCTTTGCACAGGAGCGTGCTAATACAGTTCGCGAAAGAGATAACAGACTTAACCAGAAGGCTTATCTTGAAAATGGTGTTCTTACTTTTGAGATTAACGGCACAAAGACTAACATTATTGATGAGAAGGAGATTTTTATTCCTGGAAAGCACAATGTTGAGAATTACCTTGCAGCAATCCTTGCAACTATCGATTATGTAAAGGTTGAAGATATTATTAAAGTTGCCAAAGAATTCACAGGCGTTCCACATAGAATTGAGTTTGTTCGTGAAATCGATGGTGTACGTTACTATAATTCATCAATTGATACTTCACCAAACAGAACAATGAACACAATGAATGCTCTTGCTTCACGTAATGAGAAGGGTGTTCTTATCGCTGGTGGCGCTGATAAGAAGTGTAATTATGAAGGACTTGGTGATGCTATTCTTAATGTATGTGACCGAATCGTTCTTTATGGTTCAAATGCTCCATTTGTAACTGATATCCTTGAGAAGGAAGCTAATGGCAGAACTTATGATGTTGTAGTTCTTCCTTCTGTTGATGGCGATGTTTATGAATTTGAATCAACAAGAGAGAATGTTCGTAATGCATTTATTGAGGCATTAAATATCGCTAAGTCAAAGGCTAAGCCAGGTGAGCTTGTAATCATGTCTTCAATTGGTACTTCGTATGATCATTTCAGACATTTTGAGCACCGTGGAGATATGTTTAAGGAACTTGTTAATGAATTGTAATTAAGGGAAAGTTCCAAAATTTTTGAATTTTAATATTTTTAGTTATAATGAAGAGTGGAATACTACCTGAGGAGTGTATCTAATGGAAAACAGATCAGTTAATAAATCTGATGTGCTAAATCGTATTATCAGAGCTGTCATATTGATAGTTGTTTCACTTTTGCTGTCTATTATTTCTGTTTCTTTTGCTGTTCATCATATGCGACTTCAGTTTGAGTCAGAGTATAAAGCAATTACAGATAATAAAATTAAGCAGGTTTGTGAACTAGTAAAGATTACAATCAACGGCGATGAGGTTGTTGGAGATCCAGTTTATTCAGCTTCAAAGTATAAAGATGTTTTTGATTTGATGCTGACTGAGACTTCTACTCAGAGTTTTTCTGAAGAGAGTTATGCTTTTTTCCTTTATTCAGATGGACATCTTTCACTCCTTTTAAGTCATGGTACTGATAACGCCGAGAGTTTTGCAGTAGCTGGAAGAGAGATTTCTGACTGGCTTTCTGCTGATAATTCAATTGCAATTCTTGGTGGAGAGAATACTGAGAGCGTTCTTGTTCCTGTTGCTGACAGCAGCGGAAGATGCGTTGGTGTTTTTGAGTACAAAGTATCTTTTGATAAATTATCTAATCTTGGAAATACAATTGAAGCTAGAGTTTTGACATCAGTTATTATTGCGGTTGTTGCCGGAATCATTCTGTTTATGCTTCAGCTATTTATTCCTAGACTTTTGACAAAATCTTCGAAGGGAGGTCAGCGTTTATGAGTAGATCTTCTGAAATGAAGCGAATGAAGGAGAGACGTACTATTGCTTCAACAATTGGCTATTGCTTTGTAATAGTTCTTATTGTTTTGCTCGTTATGTCCAATATGCTTACAGAAACTTACACTGTTGCACTTGAGGCTGAACGTGCTGAGACAATGGAAACACTGGCTGTTGCTTCTTCAACTGTACTTGGTCATTATAATATTTCTGAAGGAATGACATTCCCTCTGAATGTAAATTCTTATGCTGAAGGTAAAGATTATATTTATGATATTTATCTTAAGGCAGGTAACTCTTTTTACCGTGTTTATACTTCATCTGGTAAAGATGAGATTGAGCAGTATTACCTTTCTGGTGTAGGTGAAGAGTATAACAACTGTTTTGAACTTAAGAAGGAAGCATTTACAACTCGTAATGAGGATGGAGTTAAGTATGTTTGTGCCATAGCTCCAATTGTTTCTCCTGAGAATACTATTGCGGGTATCCTTGAGATTAGAATGCCTTATGATGATTATGTTTCAACAGTTAATGGTATGTCTTTGAGCTGGATTTTGACTATCGTTTCCATTGCTATTTCAATGGGTATCATTATTTTTGAACTTAATCTCTTTGTTTCAACTATTTCAAGAGGTATTGTTGGAAACGTTCCAATGCTCATCATGTATGGTGATGGAGCTGTCAGATTCCTTTCTTTCTTTACAGCTTTTGGTGCTGTGATGTCTCCAATTGTTGTATCTGAATTCTTAAAGAGGAATTTATCTTCTTCTAATGAGATTGTTGTTCAGCTTCTTATTGCTCTTGGATTGATTCTTTATGCTTGTGGTTTCTTCGCATTCTCAGGTTTACGTAAGACACTTAAGTTTAAGCTTACAGGAAGAATCTCATTAATCGTTTCTACAGCTATTGGTTACTTCTTAAGCCTTGTTACAGGTATTGCTGACAATTACATCGTATTGCTTGTACTTCAGCTTCCAATTGCTTTCTTCTACGGAATGGCTTTCGATTCACTTCGTGATTACAGAATTAATGCAGGAAAGCTTGGATATGACGGATTTGACGACAGAACAATCCATAATATCCAGAATACAAGTTACTTCCTTGGTATTTCAGTAGGTTCAGTTGTTGCTGGTATCTGCTTTGAGAGATTTGGTCTTCTTGTTGTAAATATTATTTCTGGTGCTGCGCTTATTCTTGCTTCAATCGGAATTATCTACTTCATGAGAGACAATAATCCTGTTCGTGAGAATTATTTACCTGTAAACAAGTGGCTTGAACTTTCTACAGATAAGTATCTCGGTAGATTTCTTGCTTCTACATTTGTAATTCTTGGTATTATTGCTGCATTCCTTTTGGGATTTATTCCAAACTATCTTGAGACTGTAGGAATTTCTCTTGCAACTTCTTCTTTCTATTATCTTGTAGCTATTTTTACAGGATGCTTCATTTGTATGATTATTAAAGATAAGTACAATGATATTCTTACATCGAAGACAAGAGTTATTATTTCATCATGCTCTGTAGTATTCGGACTTCTTTTGTTCGCTCTGATGCCAACTGCAAAGGTTTTATTTGTAACAGTTGCTTTGATGGGTATAAGCCTTGGTATTCACGATTTCTACTACATTTATGTAATGTTCCTTCTTACAAAGAACAGAATTAAGGCTAATTTACGTAAGGCTGCAGAACTTTCATTCCTGTTCGGACTTGTTGTTTCACTTCCTGTATTTGCATTAGCTTTTATCTTTGATCTTAGAATTGTATTTATTGCATCTCTTATCGTTGTATTCCTTATGGCTTTTATTTATCCGCTTTCTCCATATGCTAATGAAGTGGATGACAAGAAGGTTAAGGTTAAGAAGAATAAGAAGGGTAAGAAAGATACTTCTTATGATGCATTTAATTCTTCTGTAAATGCTAATGAAGAGGCAACTACTGAGACCGCTCCTGTTTCTAATGAACCTGTTGTTGATCTTTATGCTGTACCTGAAGGTTATGAGCAGGCACTTAACAGTTATCAGGATGCATTAAGTCAGGGTGACGAGTATTATGGAAATCAGGCTCCTTCAGAGTATGCTGATAACCAGGCATACATAAATCCTAACGGATATGCTGATCCTAATGCTTATGTTGACCCTAATAGTTATGTGGATCCAAATGGTTATACAAATACTAATGGTTACTATGATCCTAATTTGTATGCAGATCCTAATACATATATTGACCCTAATGGATATCAGAATAACAACGGAGGTGACTATTAATGGAAATGTGGAATAGTAAGCTAACCCGTGAAAACTTTTCTGATTTTTATTACAGTACAGTAGAGATGGTTTATCCTTCAGTATTTGGTATCTGCAAGGAAACTACTCGTTCAGAGTCTGCAATTATTAAGTCTTATCTTGATATTTATCAGCAGAGAAGTACTCTTAAGGCTGAAGAAGTTATTTATGTATTTGGTGATATTCTTCTTAAGAATGCACAGGAAACAGCTGAGAATCATCCGCTTCCACCAAATGTAAACTTTGCTCCAAGAAGTCTTGATGAGTATACAAGAAACTTCATGCTTGAGAAGATTCTCGTAAAGATCGATTCAGCTGGTTATAAGGTTGCTGAGTTTATTTCTTCAGATAATAAAAAATCCAAGTCTACGAAGAGTTTTCAGAGAATAATGAATTTATTCCCAATTACACCTCTTCTTATAATTCAGCTTATACTTCTTGCTGTTATTATCTGGTTTGTAAGTTCAATGGCAATTTCTCTTCCTTATCGAAATGATGAACTTGTAAGTGAGCAGGCTGTATTTGAAGGAGTTGAACTTGAGAACAAGTTTGTAACAATGCTTCCTTATTATCCATTGGGAGTTCGCTATCCTGTTACAGCTGTAGATCCAAATTTCGAGGCGGGTGAAGGTGATATCCCTGGAGTTACTGAAGAAGTTCCGGATGAGAGTTATCTGGCACCAAGTATAGCAGAAACATCTGATACAGAACCTTCTGCTACAAGAGGATAATTAAAAAAGGGGCTGTCTCAAAATAAAATTTGAGATAGCCCTAATTCTATGCAACAAAAAACGAGTTCCTAAGAACCCGTTAATGGTAGAATATAAGCTGTGAAACAAAAATATCTACAGTCAAACTATAGCAAAAATTCCGGC
>JAZLLF010000069.1:0-53932 GCA_045598005.1 Saccharofermentans sp.
AGCCTGAAGCTGCTCCTGAAGAGAAAGCTGCACCTAACCCATTCAAGAAGCCTGAAGCTGCTCCTGAAGAGAAGGCAGCTCCTAGTCCATTCAAGAAGCCTGAAGCTGCTCCTGAAGAGAAAGCTGCACCTAACCCATTCAAGAAGCCTGAAGCTGCTCCTGAAGAGAAGGCAGCTCCTAGTCCATTCAAGAAGCCTGAAGCTGCTCCTGAAGAGAAAGCTGCACCTAAGAAGGCTGAAGCGGCTACTGAAGAGAAGGCTGCTCCTAAGAAGGCTGAAGCACCAGCTGAAAAGCAGCCTGAGAACAAGCCAGTTGCTCAGACAAGACCTGCAGCTGCTCCTATTAAGAGACCTTCTGCTGCCGCACAGGCAAAGGCTGCTGAAACACCAGTTAACTCAGCATTTGCTCCTAAGGGACATTCAAATGCTGCTCCACAGAATAAGAAGGCACCATCTTCCCCTGCTCAGCCAAAGCAGTCACAGACAGCAATTCAGCCTGTAACTCAGGTTAAGCGTAAGAAGAAGACAGAAAAGACTCGTAAAGAGCCAGGTAAGTTTAATATTCTTATTCTTGCAATTGTTTTCGTTATAATTATTGGTATTTGCTTCTTTGCTGAAAACCTCGGTAAGAAGGGTTCAAAGGACAGAACTGTTGCTACTACTTCTGCACGCCAGACACTTTCAGGTAACTCTGAGACAACTGCTGAAAGTACAACTGAAGCAACTACAGAGGCAACAACAACTGCTACAGAAGCTACAACTACAGAAGCTGAAGAAACAGAAACTACAACAGAGGAAACTACTGAAGAGACAACAACAGCTGAAACAACAAGAAGAGTTTCTGTTACACCAACATTCTCTTACAGCCTTGTTAATCCTCATACTTCTGCTGATGGTTGTACATTCGAGATTGCTATTACAAATACTGGAAGCGAAGATATCGACATTGCTGATGCTCTTTCAAACTTCAATGTTACTGTTAACTGTGGTACTGAAATCACCGATATTTCATCTGATTTCTTCAACTTCAGCACAACAAGCGGAACAACTACTTTCGATGGTTCAATCAGAAGTCACGTAATCCCTGCTGGTCAGACAGTTAACGCATCGATTGTTGTAACAACTTCTGGCAGAGTTCAGCACTTTACAGTTTCCTACTCATTCTCATAAGTAGAATTTCAACTGAAATTTCAAAAGGCGTAAGTTACCCTTACGCCTTTTAGTTTGCATAATTTTGTTTGCAAAAAAATAAGACTAGAAAAATCTAGTCTTATTTAGAATAGTTACTGATAATAATTACTTCTCGATTTTCATACCTGAAAGGAAAGCATTGATAAATCCATCAATGTTACCGTCCATAACAGAATCAACATCTACAAGCTCATATCCTGTTCTAAGATCCTTAACAAGTGTATAAGGACAGAATACATAAGATCTGATCTGGCTACCCCAAGCGATATCCATCTGATTACCCTTAAGGTCTTCAATCTTCTCCATCTGAGCTGCCTGTGCAAGAGCAAAAAGCTTTGCCTTAAGCATTTCCATAGCAGTCTCTCTGTTCTGAATCTGTGAACGCTCTGACTGACAAGCAACTACAACACCTGTTGGAATATGTGTAAGACGTACAGCAGAGTCAGTCTTGTTGATATGCTGTCCACCCTTACCAGTTGAACGATATGTATCAACACGAAGATCTGATGAATCAATCTTAATCTCAATAGTGTCATCAAGTTCTGGCATAACTTCACATGAAGCAAATGATGTATGTCTTCTTCCTGCAGAGTCAAATGGTGAAATTCTAACAAGACGATGTACACCAAGCTCAGATCTTAAGAATCCATAAGCATTCTCACCTGAAATCATGATTGATGCTGACTTAATACCAGCCTCATCACCATCAAGATACTCAAGAACCTTTACTTCGTAACCGTGAGCATCAGCCCAACGAGTATACATTCTATAAAGCATTGATACCCAGTCCTGAGCCTCTGTTCCACCTGCTCCAGCATGAAGAGTAAGAATACAGTTATTCTTATCATGCTCACCTGTAAGAAGTGTCTCAAGTCTCATCTTCTCAAAGTCAGCCTTAAATGAAGTAAGGCCAGTTGTGAGTTCCTCAAGATAATCCAAATCTTCTTCTTCGTTTGCAAGCTCACAAAGCGTAAGAAGGTCTTCTCTCTCATTAGAAAGTCCATTGAAATTATCTACCTTCTTCTGGAGTCTCTTAAGCTTTGTCTGAAGCTGCTGTGCGCGCTCAACATTGTTCCAGAAATCTGGCTCCTGTGAACGAGCCTCAAGCTCAGAAATCTCTGTCATTACATGATCAATATGAAGAGAATCTTTAAGATCAGCCACTGGCTGTTCAAAACTCTCTAACTCAAGTCTAATATTATCGAACTCAAGCATTATTAGATCTTTCCTTTCTTTATTTCATCAGTAAACTCAGCAAGTCTTTCCATTGCTGTTTTAATATTTTCCATAGAAGCAGCATAACTGATTCTAACGTGTCCTTCACCACACTTACCGAAAGCGTTACCTGGTACAATCGCTACCTTCTTTGACATAAGGAACTTCTCACAGAACTCCTCTGAAGAAAGGCCAGTACTCTTAATGCATGGGAATGCATAAAAAGCACCATAAGGAACAAAACACTCAAGCCCTGCAGTCTCACAGCCCTGTACGATTACACGACGTCTGTGATTATACTCGTCACGCATCTCAGCAATTGAGTCATCACCTTCCAAAGCTGCCTTTATAAGTGCAAACTGCGCCATTGAAGGAGCACTCATAATAGCATACTGGTGAATCTTTGTCATTGGAGCAACAAGTTCCTTAGGACCAATTGCATAACCAATTCTAAAACCAGTCATGGCGTATGACTTTGAAAAACCATTAATCATGATTACTCTGTCACGAAGTTCAGGGAACTTAACAAGTGAACTAGGTGAATCAGAAATATAATTGAGTTCACAATAAATCTCATCTGATACAACAAGTACTTCTGGGTGTCTTAAAAGAACATCCTTAATTCCCTCAAGTTCTTCCATTGTCATAATTGCACCAGTAGGATTACTTGGATATGCAAGAATGATAAGCTTAGTCTTATCTGTAATTGCAGCCTCAAGGTCTTCTGGCATAAGCTTAAACTGATTCTCCTGCTTTGTCTCTACAACTACAGGTACACCATAAGCAAAACTTACTGCAGCCTTATATGCTACGAAACATGGTTCGATGATAATTACTTCATCACCAGGATTAACAAGTGCTCTAACTGCAAGATCAATAGCCTCACTACCACCGACTGTAATAAGACAATCTCCGTTATAATCGTAATCTACACCATAACGTCTTCTAATATACTCACAGATAGCCTTCTTAGACTCTGTATATCCTGCATTTGGAGAATAATGTGTATAGCCATCGACCAAAGACTGGATACCAGCCTGACGGATATTGTAAGGTGTTACAAAATCAGGCTCACCGATTGAAAGAGAAATTACACCCTTCATCTCTGAAGCCAAATCAAAAAACTTTCTGATTGCTGAAGGCGGTACGCTCTTTACAACCTCAGAAATTTTATCTTCATAATTTATCATAAAATAATAGCCTGCCTGTCATCGTTCTCAGAACTATCATAGATAATTCCGTTGTCCTTATACTTCTTAAGAATGAAGTGTGTTGCTGTAGAAAGCACACCCTCAAGAGTTGCAATCTTATCATATACAAAGCTTGCAATATTTCTGATATTGTTGTCCTGGTATACGATAAGCAAATCAAAGCCACCTGACATAAGGTAACAAGCTGTAACCTTGTCATACTGACTGATAATCTCAGCAAGCTGATTAAAACCTTTGTTACGAACTGGAGTAATACGAACTTCAATCATAGCTGTAACACTCTCAGGAAAAGACTTCTCCCAGTTAATCTGAGTTGTATAACCAACAATAATGTTGTTGTCAGTAAGTGTGGCGATCTCGGCTCGAACTTCTTCCGCTGACGCACCAAGCATCACAGCAATTTCTTCTGCTGTTAACTTAGCATTCTTCTCAATAATACGAAGCAATTCTAACTGATCTACCATAATATAAATCCTCCTGACATAAGTCTTAACTGATAAATGATAACATAAAGAAGCTATTTATCCAAACAAAAGAGCCTGACAATAATGCCAGGCTCAATAAAAAATCTGTATTTTTATAAATTACTTTTCGGAAGGCTTAATAACATTCCAGCAAAGAGCTGCGAGTGCACCACCAACGAGAGGTCCAACGAAGAATACCCAAACATTCTTAAGAGCATCACCACCAGCGAAAATAGCTGAAGCAAGTGATCTTGCTGGGTTAACTGAAGTACCTGTAAAGTGAATACCAAAGATATGAACAAGTACAAGTGTAAGACCGATAACGATACCTGCTACATTAGCGTATTCTGGCTTGCTTGTTACACCAAGAATTGCAAGAACAAAGATGAATGTAAGAATAACTTCAATTACGATTGAAGCACCAATATTCTCTTCGTAAAGGCCGTTAGCACCAAAACCACAATTGAAACCAGCAACGATACCAAGTAAAAGTGCACCAAAAATTCCACCAAGGAACTGAGCAATCAAATAACCAACAAAATCCTTAGCATCCATCTTCTTGCTGATAAATACAGCAAGAGAAACAGCTGGATTAATGTGGCATCCAGAAACATTTCCAATTGAATAAGCCATAGCAACAATAACAAGACCAAATGCAAGTGCTGTCATAAAATATGCACCGTTAGCAACTGTCTTATCACAACCTGTTACAACTGCTGTACCGCAGGCAGCAAGTACAAGAACACATGTACCGATAAACTCAGCAATGTACTTCTTAAAAGAATCCATAAAACATACCTCATTTCTAAAAAATAGACAACCAATTAAGGTTGTCTATTTAACTTTAAATATTTAATTAAATTAAATCAAGCGTAAGAAGTTTTTGTAACTTAATTATAAAGATAAGTCTCACCATTATATGTAATTACAACTTCATTCTCAGATCCTTCAGGAAGAGCCTCAACGTGACCTACTACTCTTGCATCAATGTTGAATGACTTAGAAATCTCAATGATACCCTCAGCAACAGACTCATCACAGTAGAACTCAATTCTATGTCCACAGTTAAATACCTGGAACATTTCCTTCATTGGAATCTCACCTGACTCATAAATTGTCTTAAAGATTGGTGGAAGCTCAAAAAGGTTATCCTTAACGATTCTGATATTTTTACCAAAGTCACGGCACTTAGCCTGTCCACCACCAGTACAGTGAATGATACCTGAGATAGAATCACGATACTTTTCAAGAACAGGAACAATAACAGGAAGGAATGTTCTTGTTGGTGAAAGAATAGCTTCACCTACTGTCTGATCACCATATGGCATCTTGTCTGTAAGACGGAACTTACCACAATAAGCCTTGTCCTCACCAAGAGTATCAGAGAAAGACTCCTTATAATTCTCGAAATAGTACTTATTAAGAAGCATATGACGAGCTGCTGTAAGACCATTAGAAGAAATACCTGAGTTATAAGAATCCTCATATGTTGCCTGACCAAATGAAGCGAGACCAACGATAACGTGACCTGGCTTAATATTAGCAGCGTTAATAACCTTTGAACGCTCTACTCTTGCAACGATAGTTGAGTCAACAATAAGAGTCTTAACAAGATCTCCAACGTCTGCAGTCTCACCACCGCACATCTTGATACCAACACCAGCCTTCTCAAGCTTTGCGATTACCTCATCGTATCCTTCGATTACCTTGGCAATAGCCTTACCATCAACACGGTGTGCATTACGTCCAATAGTATTTGAAAGAGAAAGATTCTCGTAACAGCCTACACATGCAAGGTCATCAGTATTCATAACAAGTGAATCCTGTGCAAGACCCTTGAACCAGTCATAATTACCTGTCTCCTTAAACATAAGATAAGCAACTGAAGACTTAGTACCTGCACCATCAGCATGAAGAGCTGTACAGTAGTTAGGATCACCTGCAGTATCCTCGATAAGCTTACAGAAAGCACCTGGGAATACACCCTTATCCTGATTCTTAACTGCTGCCTTTACATCATCCTTAGTTGGTGAAACGCCTCTGCTCAAATATGATTCTGCGGACATAACAAACCTCCGTTAATAAAATACAATTTAATTTTCCGACCAGACCCGTAAGCCGGGTTCTGTATATGACAATCATCTATCTAGGTCAAAAGTCTCCTAATGACTCAAGCTGTCTCCTCGAGGCCTGCGGACAACAGTTAACACCTCTCCACGACATTGCTCCAGGTGGGGTTTACAAGGTGACTGATTACCCAGCCACCGGTGAGCTCTTACCTCGCCTTTTCATCCTTACCTGCAAAGCAGGCGGTTTTCTTTTCTGTTGCACTTTCCTTAAAGTCGCCTTCACCGGGAACTGCCCGGCACCTTCGTCCTGTGGAGCCCGGACTTTCCTCACGCACCAGCTTTCACTATAAGGTGCCCGCGATTGTCTCGGTCTACTCGGAAAACACAAATATTTTAATGAAAAATCGAATTTATGTATATATTAAAATCTTCTTTCGTTTCCGTCAAAATATACAAATTCAATATCAGGAAATACCTTATTAAGCTCTTCACTCAGATTTTTCATAAAGATTCTTTCAGTCGCATTATGTCCTGCAATAACACCCTGTATTCCGTAATCTTCAAGTTCAAGCATTACATGATGCTTGATTTCACCAGATACAACAGTGTCAACACCAGCTGATACAACGTAAGGAATAGCATCTTCATCGAAAGAACCACCCTGAACAAACAACTTCTTAACCTTGTTTTCAGCTCTTGAATAAGTAATTACACCATTAGCATTTAAAGCGTTCTTTGTATCTTCACAGAAGTCTTTCAACGAAGTATCTGCAGGGAGTTCACAGAATACACCGCAGAACACTTCATCACTGCCAGTAATTGTATTCTGATCAGCCCCCAAAGCTGAAGCCAATATGGAATTAGAATATTGATCATTAGCATCAAGATTAGTATGGGCACAATAGCAGCTGATTCCTGCACAAAGTAAATCACTTATGATTTTTCCCTTAGGCTCATCAATACAGACATTCTTTATGCCACTGAAAATTAAAGGATGATGTGCAAAAATCATCTCTGCATTTAATTCTCTTGCTGTATCAACAACACTGGAAGTAGCATCAAGACATACAATTACGCGTGATACTTCCTTATACTTACTTCCAACAATTAATCCAGGATTATCAAACCCTGCTGCTGTCTCAAGTGGAAATAATGATTCAATATAGTCCGTAATATCTTTTACTATCATAATAATCCTCTCTCCATAAGCATTTGCTTTGTCTCACTATCACCTCTGGAACGAAGAGTGTACCTCTCATCCAAAAGTTTTATGTAACCACCTAACAACTCATCATCAGGATTATTTCTCAAACATTCAAGAAACTTATTACCATAATACTTTTCTGTAAGAGAAATACTGCGTTTAATGCCAGTAAACCGTGCCACAATAATATTGTAGTAAATATCTCTATCAAGACATACAACTTCGTTATTAACATCTATGCCATTATCAGCAAGGAACACTCTCAAAGCTTCAATTGACTTTTGTGGCTGCAAAACCCAGGTCACAGTTTTAAGTACAGAATCATCAGTAATTTCAATAGCTCTTCCAATAATATCGATAATATTATTGCCTCCAAGTCCAGCCATAACAACAACGTCATTTACCTTTAAATCAATACCATTAAGACCATCTGTACAGACAACAGTTGAAACTTCATCCAAAGAATTTTCTAACAAAAACTGTCTTGTTTTCTCCGCTGGTTCTTTATGAATATCAGTACTTACAGAAGTCTTATACCCACCATACATTAAGGCGTAGCATGTAAGGTGTCCGTGATCAGAACCTACATCAATAAACCTGCTTTTAACTGTATCTTCTGGAATAGAATCAAAGACACATTTAAGTCTTACTGACAGCAGGTTTTCTTCACTATATCTAGCCATTATAAACCTGCCCCCTTTGCCCTTATGTGATTACGATAACTGTTCAGTTTATTCAAACGCTGCTTAACAGAAATTCTCTCTTCTGGTGGAAGAGACGCAAGTTTCTTAACAAGTGCCTTCTCGATTCGTTCAAGCTGCTTAACTCTGATATCGTAAAGAACAGCAAGATACTTATCACGAGTTACCTTTGTATTATTAGTTTCCGGAATTGAATCGGATATCTTGAAATATACCTGCTCTGCTCTCTCTCCGTTCAAAACCATAGTAGAAAGTTTATCAATAAGCACAGCTTCGCTTACTCCACTCTCGCTATTGAAGTTTTTAAGGAAGAATTCAACAATTTCCTTCATATTATCGCCAGCAAAATCACTGGTTCTTAATACGTCTTCAATGTCAACATCAGTTGCAAGTTTCTCCTTCATTCTTACAGCATAAACAAACAACTGAAGTTCCTGCAGATAAGCAATGTCAGCATATTTATTGGTAACAGGCTGCGCCACTTCAACATCGCTGTCTTCATAGCTGTCATCGCTACTTTCATTCTCACTTATTCGCTGACTAATTTCCTTAGATTCTTCTCTCTCAATTGATCTCTTCTCAACGATACTCTGATTATCGATATTAGAGTTTCTTACATCATTGATTCTATTCAGAAGGCTCTGATAATTAACACCAATATAGGAAGATGCACTTGTACTCATCTTCTCTCGCTTCAATTCATCATGAATAATGGAACCGTACTTTATGATATCTTCCTGGAATCTGTACGTATCCAGAATTCCTTCCTCATTACAGTTATCGTTATAAGCTCTGTCGAAAAGATAATCATCAACATCTCTTGCATTTTTTACAACGTTAGCAAAACTCTGAGCTCCATTATTCTTAATATACTCATCAGGATCCTTACCATCAGGTACAACAGCAATCTTAATTCTGATTTTTAAACCAGTCATCTTCTTAAGATAGCCCTGCATCATCTCAATAGCTCTTAAAGCTGCCTTCTGACCTGCATTATCACTGTCAAAGAAGAAAACAATTTCCTCTGCAAATCTTGCAGCAAGTCTAAGCTGACTGTCAGTAAATGCAGTACCAAGCGCAGCTACAGCATTTGTAATACCTGCCTGATGCATTGCAATTACATCCATGTAACCTTCAACAATAATAAGCTGATTAGAATTTGCCTTCTTTGCGAAATTAAGGCCATATAAATGCTGCTGCTTTTTATAAACAAGCGAATCTGGTGAATTTACATACTTTGGTTTCTCATCTCCAAGGCATCTTCCACCAAAAGCAACAATCTTTCCGAAAGAATCAAAAATAGGAAAAATAATTCTTCCTCTGAATAAATCAATCAGTTTTCCAGTCTTCTGAGAAACAGTAAACAAACCAGAAACCTTCATCTCTTCTTCTGTATATCCCTTGGAAACAAGATGACGATACAGATTATCCCAGCCATCAGGTGCATAACCTATTCCGAAAGACTTTAAAGTAGCATCAGACAATTCTCTCTTTGAAGCATAATCGCGAGCAATTTTACCTTCTTTACCAATAAAAGAAGCATAGAAAAATCTGGCAGCTTCAGTAAGCAGTTCGCTAACTCGCTTTTTAAGATTTCTGGAAGAATCGTCAGTCTCACCGCTTGAAACAGTAGGAACATCAACTCCATACTGAGCGCCCAGAAATCTAATAGCTTCAGGATATGAGAGTTTCTCAATTTCCATAATAAAGGATATGGCATTACCACCCTTATTACAGCCAAAGCAGCGATAAATACCTTTATTAACAGCAACAGAAAAAGATGGTGACTTTTCTGAATGGAAAGGACAGAGACCAAATAAATTAGATCCGGTTCTTTTTGTAAAAGAAACATACTTACCAACAACTGATTCAATATCAGCCTTTGACAATACTTCTTCAATTACACTCTCAGGAATCTTAGCCACAATTATCTCCAAATATCTTTTTTATACTATATCAGAAATCAACACTCATTTCTTCAATTTTGTGTACCAAATAATGGACAACACTCTTATAAAAAGAAAATGCCCCAAAACTCAGTGAGTATTGGGACATTGAATAATTAACAAAAAACTGAGTTATTACTCTTCGTCTTTCTTATCCTTCTTTTCCTTCTTAGGCTTCTCAGACTTTGAAGACTTCTTGTCATTCTTCTCGCTATTTCTAGGAATAATTGTCTGAATAGCTGCCTTCTGGAATGTAATAGGTGTATTAGCAACTGATGAATAAATAGTTACATCATCATCTGTAATATTTGCAAGTGTACCTGTGATACCGCCGATAGTAATAATCTTATCGCCAATTGACATCTTACCGATCTGCTCTTTAAGTTCCTTCTCCTTCTTTCTCTGTGGTCTTAAAAGGAAAAAATAGAAAACAACAAAGAAAAGTGCCATAACACCAAGAGACATAAGCATGCTCTGTGTCTGTTCAGCCTGACCAACTTCTCCTGCAGCGTCAAGTAAAAACTTAATCATTAAAAACCTCCAAGTAAGTAAATTACTAATCTATTGTATTAGTCATTAATTGCTTCTGCAATAACTTCTTTCATTGAATAATAACCTTCAGTCTTATTCATCATGAATTCAGCAGCCTTAAGAGCACCTCTTGCAAATACATCACGTGTCTGAGCACTATGTGATACCTTTACAATCTCTTCATTACTAATGAAGTATACTTCATGCTCTCCAACGATGTTACCACCACGAATTGCACTAATACCAATCTCATTCTTGCTTCTAGGTTTATTCTCTGAATGACGCTCGTATACATACTCCATCTTCTCTGGAATCTCTTCAGCGATAGCATCAGCAATCATTACAGCTGTACCAGAAGGAGCATCAATCTTTCTATTGTGATGAGCTTCTACAATCTCAATATCAAACTCTGGATATAAAGCTCTCGCAGCTCTCTTAACAAGCTCATTAAGAACATTTACACCAAGGCTCATATTAGCTGACTTAAACACTGGAATTACCTTTGAAGCATCTTCCAATGCCTTAACTGTCTCTGGCTCAAGACGTGTTGTACAGCAAACAAGTGCCTTCTTCTTTGCAAGAGCCATCTCAATGATAGCTGGAACAGCCTTAAAGTGTGAGAAATCGATAATTACATCGAAATCGACATCACAGTCATGCCAATCACTAAATACAGGGAAATCAAGACCTTCCTTATTGTCAGAAACATCTCCACCTGCAACAATCTTAAAATTCTCTGTCTGCTTTGTCATCTCGTAGATAACTCTACCCATATGACCACAGCAGCCATTCATGTAAATACGAATCATTTAACCTATTACCTTATTTCAAAAATTACTTAAAGAACTCTGTAAAAGCAGATACATCATAAGTTTTGAGAATTGACTCAACAAACTGATGATTCTTCTCACTCATCTCACAAAGTGGAAGTCTGCATGGACCAACCTCTGCACCAAGAATATTCATTGCTTCCTTAACAGGAATTGGGTTAACTTCACAGAACATAGCCTTACACATTGGGATAATTCCAACCTGCATGTCACGAGCCTTCTTGATATCGCCATCGAGATATGAATGAATCATTGTGCTCATGTACTCAGGAAGAATATTAGCAACTACAGAAATAACACCCTTTGCGCCCATGGAAACCATTGGAACAGCAAGTCCATCCTCACCTGAATAAAGTGTGTAACGATCTCCACACTTGCTGTAAACTTCAGGAACCTGTGAGAAATTACATTCCTTAACAGCAACAATGTTCTCAAGATCTGCGAGTCTGTAAAGAACATCAGGTGAAATATTAACATTAGTTCTTGATGGTACGTTATAAAGAACGATTGGAGCATCAACGCTGTTAGCGATTGCTGTGTAATGTCTTGTAAGTCCCTCTGGTGTACACTTGTTGTAATAAGGTGTTACAACGAGAAGCGCATCAGCACCAGCCTTGATAGCTTCCTGTGATAAATGAATTCCATGTACTGTATCGTTTGATCCTGTACCGGCAATAACAGGTACTCTTCCAGCAACTGCGTCTACACAACACTTAATAACAGAAATGTGCTCTTCATTAGGCATTGTTGAAGCCTCACCTGTTGAGCCACAAATGATGATTGCATCAGTCTTATTATTAATATGGAATTCAACAAGTTTCTCAAGCTTAGCGTAATCAACGCCAGTACTTGTAAATGGTGTAACTACGGCAACGCCTGAGCCTTCGAAAATTGAATTAGCCATATGAGATTCCTCCAAAAAATAAATATTTATACGACGAAATTTTAGCACTCTTTTAAGAATTTAGTCAATTATGCACAAGTGGTGGACATGTGTACTTTGAGCGACGGAAAAATGGTGTATAATTACGACTATGAGTATGAAAACTAGTGATTTTTATTATGATCTTCCAGAAAGATTAATTGCACAGCACCCTCTTGAGAAGAGATCATCTTCTCGCCTTATGCTGCTTGATAAAACAACTGGAAAGATTGAACACAAACATTTTTCCGATTTACCTGATTATCTTAAGTCAGGTGACGTTCTTGTAATTAACAATACACGTGTAATTCCTGCACGCCTTCTTGGTGTCAGATCCGATACAGGTTCAGCGGTAGAAATTCTTCTTTTGAAGCGCATCGATGAGAAAAGATGGGAAACAATCGTAAGACCAGGAAAGAAAGTTAAGCCTGGACGCCGTTTCACATTCATCGAGGGTGAACTTGAAGCTGAATGTGAAGAAATTCTCGAGACTGGCAACAGAATTGTACGTTTTGATTACGAAGGTATCTGGGAAGAGATTCTTGACCGCGCTGGTACAATGCCTCTCCCTCCTTACATTCACGAGCAGCTCCAGGACAGAGAGCGCTATCAGACTGTATATTCAAAAACTCCAGGTTCAGCTGCAGCTCCTACAGCAGGTCTTCACTTCACAGAAGAACTCCTTTCGAAAATTAAAGAAATGGGTGTTGAAATTGCAGAAGTTACACTTCATGTCGGACTTGGTACTTTCCGTCCTGTAAAAGTTGAGGATGTAACTAATCATGAAATGCATTCTGAATGGTACTGTTTTGATAAAACTGCTTCCGATATTATTCGCAAAGCAAGAAGCGAAGGAAGACGTATCATCTCTGTTGGTACAACTTCAACCCGTGTTCTTGAGACAGTAGCTTCAAACGATCCTGAAATGATGCCTTGTTCAGGTAATACACAGATCTTTATTTATCCTGGTTACGAATTTAAGTGTATTAATGCCTTAATCACTAATTTCCACTTACCTGAATCAACACTCATTATGCTTGTATCTGCACTTGCAGGTAAAGAGAATGTTTTGAATGCATATAACGAAGCAGTTAAAGATGAGTATCGCTTCTTTAGTTTTGGTGATGCGATGTTCATTTCCGATTTAGAATAACAGGAGTTTTTTATGAGTAATTTCCCTATCTGGTATGAGCATATTCATACATGTAAGCAGACTGGTGCAAGACTTGGTCGTGTTCATACACCACATGGTACATTTGATACACCTGCATTTATGCCTGTTGGTACCTGTGCTTCTGTAAAGGGCATGTCACCTGATGAAGTTCATTCAATGGGTGCAAACATCATGCTTTCCAACACTTACCACTTATGGATGAGACCAGGCTCTGAGCTTGTTGCCAAGGCTGGTGGTCTTCATAAATTCATGAACTGGAAAGGTGCTGTATTAACTGACAGTGGCGGATTTCAGGTATTTTCTCTTGCAAAGCCAAAGGACATTATTGAGGAAGGCGTAAAATTCAGTTCTCATATTGATGGTTCAAAGCACCTCCTTACTCCTGAAAAGTCAATTCAGATTCAAAATGACCTTGGAGCTGACATCATTATGGCTTTCGATGAGTGCTGTCCTTACCCTAGCACAAAGGAGTATTCCAAGAGATCTCTCGAAAGAACTACTCGCTGGCTTGAGCGCTGTATTGACTCACACCAGCGTCCTGAAGAACAGGGTCTGTTTGGAATTATTCAGGGTAATATGTATCCAGATTTGCGTCAGGAGAGTGCAAAGCAGATTACTTCTTTCGATCTTCCTGGATTTGCAATTGGTGGTCTTTCTGTTGGTGAACCTGCAGAATTAATGTATGAAATGCTTGATGCTACAGTTCCATTCATGCCAGAAGACAAACCAAGATATCTTATGGGTGTTGGTACACCAAACTATCTTATTGAAGGAGCAATCCGTGGTATTGATATGTTTGACTGTGTTCTCCCTACTCGTCTTGGACGTCATGGAACAGTACTCACATCTCATGGTAAGAGAATAATCAGAGATTCCAAGTATGCTGAATACTTTGGCCCAATTGATGATAACTGTAACTGTTATGCGTGTCAGAACTTTACAGCAGCATATATAAGACATCTTCTTAAAGCAAAGGAAATGTTCGGTCAGAGACTTTGTACATGGCATAACATACAGTTCCTTATTAATCTTATGGAACAGGTTCGAGAAGCTATTGCAGAAGATCGCCTGGGAGATTTCAGAGATTCATTCTATAAAGAATATTACGGCTAATCAAAAAGGTTCACATTATGTGAACCTTTTAATCTTTTCGCACTATAAAAGTTACTGCTGTTATATTTCCTTCAGCAAACCCTGACTGTTCTGCTATTCGGAAAGATAAATAATCCATCCATTCTTCACTACTTATTGAAACAAGTGCATCTGAAAGTATTGCGGGATTACTTAAATACTTAAAAAATGCTCCTGTTCCAAGAACGAGATGATCATCATTTTCCAGTGTAAAATAGCCGTTTGGCAGTGACTTAAGTTCACCGTTCTTAACAACATTTATATAAATGCTTCCTCTTCTGTTAATTAATACAGAAGAATCATTAATCTGCATAAGAAGGAAATCACACTGATTATTTAAAACTGATTCGATACTATCGTTTATATCTTTAAAATCCATCCCATTACAGGAAGAGATTACAGAACTTAATTTACTGGAAAGCTTTGCATCAAGTATGAGTTCAGGAATTTTACTGACATAAAGCATCAGAACCGTTATCGTACTTCCAAAATTCATAAAGAAGTTATCTCGATAAAGATTCTCAGAGCCTTTATGCATTAAAGTATAGTACTCAATCATATAAGTTCCTCTTCACTCTGATTACAATTGCAGTAAAGTTATCCTGATGATGATTCTTCATAACATTTACTGCATGCTTAATATTAAATGCCATTGTTGCTGCTTTTTCATCAACAAATGAAGACAAAGACTGCCACTTAATTGTATCAGTAACACCATCTGAACATAAAATAATAGTGTCCCCATCAAATAACCTGATTGGTCTATTTGTATATTTAACCACAGGATTATAGTTACCAATAAAATCAGTAAGCGCCTTTGCCTTGCTGTCTGAATAAGCAGCTGAAGTCTGCTTTCCCTGCTTAACAAGTTTATTAACGAGAATATTCAAATAATTCTGCTTCTGGTTTAAAACAGTAGTAACTTCATTTCTGATTAGAATAATATTACTGTCACCAACAGAATAATAATTCATGTAGTTATTATGAATATTTGCAAGAACAAGCGTCGATCCACCGTTCTGTTTGTACTCTTCATAAATATCATTCGAAAGTTTTCTTATAAGCTTTGCATTATTATCGCAAGCAAAGAAACTCATCGGATACCATTCCTGAATAGTATCTACTACTCTCTTTGAAATGACATCTCCGTACTGAAGTCCACCCATTCCATCTGCGACAACAGCAACAAGACCATTTTTTGCTATTTCATCCATAGGAGAAATATAAAGTGAATCTTCCTGATAAGGGCGCTTTCCAATTTGCTGGAAATACGCAATATCAAACATCAGTGAATCATCATCTTTCTGCTTGAATTTCTTACCCTTTTTATAGAAAGACAAAAAATACACAAACAGAAAAATAGAAATCAGAAAAAGTGCAACTACAAGATAAGCTACAAACTGAATATTAAATGGAATCAATTCAAAATCTAACATGCTTTAAGATTCTGCATCATCAGAATCATCTGCTGAATCTTCTTCAGAATCTTCTTCATCGTCAGACTCATCATCTTCGTCAATATAATCATCGTCATCTGCAGGGTTTGGTGCTTTACCGATATATGTAGTAATCATCTCGCCTGTAAAGAAAGCAAACATATACTGAACTACAACAAAAATGAAAGTTAAGTAATAGAATACAAGCACACCATAAGCTGCATAAGTTGTAGTAAGAATCAAAGCAAATGGAATTACAAGCAACAACAGAACTGTAACACCAAGAAGACCTACACAAGGTCCAAACTTAAGAAGGAAAAACAGGAATGCATTTCGATACATCTTACCAAGAGACATATCTACTGAAACAATCATCTGATTTACCATATTCTGAATAATGATAAATACAAAGAAGAACACTACAAAGAATGTACCAAATACTGTTCCCCATGTTGTTCCCTGATTAAGGTAAAAACCAATAGAAAGAAGAGATAATGTTGTAACAAGAATTGAAACAAACATTGAACACAATCCCTGCTTCCAATTATCCTTCATACCATCCTTAAAATCTGAAAAGATAAAGATACCTTCCTGACGATAGAGGTTTCTGAAAATTCTTGAAAAACCTGCCTGAAAAGGACCCACACTGAAAAGTGAGCTTCCAACAAAGAACATCACACAGAATACTACCAAAAGATAATAAAGCTGATATGAAGCCTCAGCCCCAATATCATTAATAGACTCATTACCAACAAGACCAGCATCAGCCATAAACTGAACAAAGTTTGCTGGAACAAAAGTTGAATTCAAAATTGGAAGAATAAAAATTGAGAACGCGAATGCCACAAAGAACATCGGAATATTAAACAGGCAGTAAAGCAGATTAACAGACATCAAAGACAAAAAGTGTGTCTTCAATGAATAAAGAAAATTATAAACTGGCCCATGCTCTACTTCTACATAGTCTTCAGATGATACCTTTTTTAAATTCATGAATTACTCCTGAACAATACGCATTTTGTTAATTATATTAGCAAATTCGCAGATATTCTCAATAGAACGTGCAGCAATTGCCGCATTTTTCTCTTTCTTACCGTTCTTACCTTTGAATTTACCCTGAATTCTGTCAACGATTCCAAAATTAGCATTCATAGGAACAAACTTTGAAACAGTTGAATCTGAAACATAAGCTGCCATAGAACCAATTACAGTCTCAGAATTAGGAACATATGGAACATCAAGTTCAAGTGCCTTCATTGCTGCATAGTAACCAGCAAGATAGCCTGATGCAGTTGATTCAATATATCCTTCTACACCAGTAATTTGACCAGCAAAGAAAACTCGATTATCAGATCTTAATGAATAATCAGAATTAAGACATGTTGGAGAATTCAGATAAGTATTACGATGCATTACACCCATACGGTAATACTCAGCATTCTCAAGACCTGGAATCATTCCGAATACTCGCTTCTGCTCAGGCCACTTAAGTCTTGTCTGGAAGCCAACAAGGTTATACATAGTCTTACCACGATTATCCTGTCTTAACTGAAGACATGCATAAGGTTCTTCACCAGTTCTTGGATCGATAAGACCTACAGGCTTTAAAGGACCAAATCGCATTGTATCCTCACCACGTGATGCCATAGTCTCAATAGGCATACAGCCTTCAAATACAATCTCTTTATCAAAGCCCTTTACTTCTGCTCTTTCAGCAGAAATCAATGCATTATAAAAAGCAAGATATTCTTCCTTGTTCATAGGACAGTTAATATAATCGTCCCCGCCCTTACCATATCTTGAAGCCTTAAACGCCTTAGTCATATCAATGGAATCATAAACAACAATAGGTGCAGCAGCATCAAAGAAATGCAAGTCAGTTCCACCTACTTTTTTAATTATGTCATCATACAAATCGCCATCAGTTAAAGGACCAGAGGCAACAATAACAATACCTTCAGAAGGAATCTCGTGAACTTCATCTGAAATAATGTTAATCAAAGGATTATTCTTAATCTTTTCAGTAATGTAAGTAGAGAACTCTTCTCTATCAACAGCAAGTGCTCCACCTGCAGGAACAGCACTACTATCAGCTGCCTCCATAATAAGAGACCCAAGAATTCTCAATTCTTCCTTTAATAAACCAACTGCATTTTCAATATTTCCTGCACGTAAAGAGTTACTGCAGACAAGCTCAGCAAAATTTTCTGAATGATGAGCAGGACTCATCTTCTTTGGCTTCATTTCATATAAATCTACATTTATACCAAAAGAAGCAAGTACTGAAGCAGCTTCGCAGCCTGCAAGACCAGCACCAATGACAGTTACTTTATTACTCTTCATCTTTATTACCCTTAGATGCCTTCTTATGTGAAGCACAATCCTTATTTGAACAGCTTGGGAAAGACTTATTTCTGAATCTGTGCCATACCATATAAGAACCACATACTTCGCACTTACGATCATCAATTGGAAGATCCCATGAAATAAACTCACAGTTTGGATCCTGACCTTTCTTATCGCAAACATAGAAAGTCTTATAACCCTTCTTTGTCTTTCTTACAACAAGACCAGAACCACAAATAGGACACTTACCCTTTGCTGTTACTTCGATATTTCGAGTATATGTACACTTAGGGAAGCATGAACATGCAATAAACTTACCATTACGGCCTTCCTTAATTACAAGTTCACCATCATCACACTCAGGACACTTCTCTCCAATCTTCTCTGCTTCAATCTTTACCTTTGTAATAGTCTTTGAAGCAGTCTCAACCTGCTGATGGAAATTTGGATAGAAATCAGAAAGAACATTAACCCAGTCCTTATTTCCAGCCTCAACCTCATCCAAACGGTTCTCCATATCAGCTGTAAAGGAAATATCAACAATCTCCTTAAAGCTTCCATCAAGCATATTTGTTACGAGCTTACCAAGATCAGTAATAATAAGATTCTTTCCATCTTTATCAACGTACTTTCGATCAAGAATAGTACTAATTGTAGATGAATAAGTAGATGGACGGCCAATACCATTATCTTCCATAGCCTTAATCAAGGATGCTTCATTGTAATGTGGAGGTGGTAAAGTCTGCTTCTGATCGCAAATTACCTCTTCATTAATAAGAGTCTGACCTTCCTCAAGCTCAGGAAGCTTAATCTTATCGTCATCAGCCTTATCTTCATTTAAATCTGCATATACCTTAAGGAAACCTGGGAAAACAACAGTCTCACCAGATGCTCTGAAATGCTCTGTCTCACAGACAGCTTCCAAAGTAACTGTATTAAGCTTGGCATCTGTCATCTGCGATGCAAGGAATCTCTCCCAGATCAGTTTATAAAGCTTATACTGATCATTTGAAAGAGAACTCTTAATAGATTCAGGATTCAAATCAAAATGAGTTGGTCTAATAGCCTCATGAGCATCCTGAGCAGAATTCTTATTCTTGAAAGTTCTCTTATAAGGACAGCAGAACTCCTTACCATAAATAGAATTAATAAGATCTCTTGATGCATCAATTGCCTCATCTGAAATTCTTACAGAGTCAGTACGAATGTATGAAACAAGCGCTGTCTGACCATGTCCCTGAATCTCAATACCTTCATATAACTGCTGAGCAAGAGAAGTTGTCTTCTTTGTTGAGAAACCAAGACGACGTGATGCTTCCTGCTGAATTGTAGAAGTTGTAAAAGGTGGGGCTGGCTTTCTCTCCTTATTTCCCTTCTTAACTTCGCTAACAACAAAATTCTTATTACTAATCGTGCTAACAACGCGGTTAGCTTCCTCAGCAGAAAGAATTCTTCCATTCTTAGGCTTTACGAGTTCTCCATTAATCTCAGAACCATAATAAGAAATCTTGAAATTATTAGAATTGTTCTCTGTTTTTACATCAACCTTAACTGTCCAGTAATCTTCAGGAACAAATGCATCAATCTCAGCATCCCTGTCCATTACAATCTTAGTTGCAACAGACTGTACACGACCAGCAGATAAACCACGACGAATCTTATTACAAAGAAGTGGACTCAATTCGTATCCAACAAGTCTGTCAAGGATTCTTCTTGCCTGCTGTGCATCAACCAAATCCATATTAATTGCACGTGGATTCTCTATAGCAGCCTGAACAGCCTTCTTTGTAATCTCATTAAAAGTAATACGACATGAAGAAAGTGGATCAATCTTCAATACATGAGCAACGTGCCATGCAATGGCTTCACCCTCACGATCAGGGTCAGTTGCGATGTAAACAAAATCAACATCCTTTGAAAGCTCTCGTAACTCTTTTACAACTTTTTCATTAGTAGTTATATAGATAGGCTTAAACTTGTTAGCAACGCTAACACCCATGGAATTCTTAGGAAGATCTCTGATATGACCTACTGATGCAGTAATCTTATAGTCTTTTCCTAAATATCTTCCAATAGTCTTTGCCTTAGTAGGAGACTCAACAATTACAAGTTTCTTGCCCATGAAAATACCTTTTCCTTAAAAGCTTATTAAAATCAAATATTTCTCAATGTTGTAATATAAGTCAACATTGTCTGAATGTCAAAAAGTATTTTCCCGCTTCATTTTCAATTCTCCCCTCTAATTCCAGTTCTGAAACGAGAATTGAGAGGTGTCCAAACTGAAGCGGAAGCACAAAAGAAATCTCATCGATTGACTTTGGTTTTTCAGAAACTTCATCACAAATCAGTTTTTTCCAATCATCCTCAAACAACACATCTGGTGCTTCTCTAGCCAAAGTTCTTAACCCATCGATATCAGATTTATGATTAAGTTCATTTCTTAAAAATTTGTCCTTTAACCGCTCGAAAACTCGAAGTGCAACTCTTTCTATTACCTCTTCAGAATTTAAAAGTATCTCTGCACCATCCTGCAAAAGTTTCAGTCCACCGATGGAATTTTCAACATATATATTATTAGGTAATACAAACACATCTTTTCCATACGCGGCAGAGAAAGATGCAGTATGAAGAGTACCACTATAAAGCCCAGCTTCCATTACAAGGCAAACATCAGAAAGCGCAGATATTAGCCTGTTACGTGCAGGAAAATACTGCTTCAAAACCTTCTGTCCTGGTGGCAGTTCTGAAATCACAAGACCGTTATGATACATCATTTCGAAAATGTCCTTATTTTTATAAGGATATATAGAATCAAGTCCGCATGGAGCTACTGCAATAGTATGGCCCCTATTTAAAAGTGCAGTCTCGTGACATGCGCGATCGATACCGAGGGCTCCACCTGAAACTACCACTATTTTTTTATCAACAAAATCCTTTGTAAACTGATTGGTAGCGTAAAGAGAGTATCTGCCAGGATTTCTCGAACCAACTATTGCAATACTTCCATTATCGTAACAACAGTCAAGCAGAAGCTGGTTTCCACGTGTAAATATTACCTTTGGCATTCCAGAAATATGCATCCAGGATTTTGGATATAAATCATCATCACAGGATACAATACCAATATTATTCTTATTAATACTTTCTATATATGAATCAACTTTATACTTAATGCCGTCACGCTTTTTTATAAGTTCTTTGATTACATCTTTTGTTTTGTCGCTTAATCTGCTTATATCCTTATTCTTCAGCAAATCACAAAGATTCTTAATATTGATTTCTTTATAAGAACTTATAAGACTGGAATCTACGAGTTCATTAACAATTCTATAACTAAGACCACCCGAAAATCTGATTGCCGTATATTCCAAATCATTTAAATATTTATCAACATTCATAAAGATAACCTCTGCCTGTATACAACAGCTTCCGCAATATCACTTTTCAAAAGATCCTTACGATCTTCCAAATCAGCAATAGTTCTTGCAACCTTCATAATTCTTGTGAAACCTCTTCCTGAAAAGCCTTCTTTCTCAGCAATAGAAGACGCATATTCAACAACGCTTTTATCTGCACAAAGCAAATCAGCATCTACTTTTTCAAGGTTACCATTGTAAACATTTCTTCCAATTTCTCTATATCTGTCACGCTGAATACTCCACGCAGAACTAACCTTATACCTGTACTCTTCGCTATTCTTATTATCGGAATGATAAATAGATTTATTCATATCAGAAGCACCGATACTTCTCATTTCAGTAAACAAATCAATTCGATCAAGAAACGGACCAGAAAGCTTACCAAGATACCTTTTACGTTCACTTAAGGTACAGCTGCATTTCTTCTTTGATTCATACAAATTTCCACATTTACAAGGATTTCCTGCAGCAACAAAAACAAAAGATGAAGGATACTCATATACCTTTCCATCCTTATATTTCCTGACAAGATGTTCTTCAAGTGGAATTCTCAAACTCTCAATTACTTCACGTTTATATTCACAAATCTCATCTGCAAACAATACACCATGATTCGCTAAAAGAAGTTCACCAACTTCATTCTTCTGATTTCCAAGAAGTTTTGATGTAGTAATACCTGGATGAATGTATCGGAAAGGTCTCTTATCTGAAACTAAAAGAACTGGAGAATTATTAGAATATACACCGGATAATTCCTGAACCATATAGACTTCACTAATCTCATCGTCTATAAGCGGTGGCATTATTCCAGAAATTAGTTTACCTGCCAGTGTTTTACCACATCCACTGCTTCCAAGCATCATTAAATTATGTCTTCCGGCAGCAGCCAGAAGAATAGCCCTGGAAGCTTTCTCCTGACCTTTAAGAACTGATAAATCCAGCTGTTCTTCACTGTCATTTACAGTAGAATCCAACAGGTATTTACTCTCTTTATAATCATCTAATAAAAAACTTTGAGCTACATCAAAAAGGTTATCTGCAAGAAATCCATTAAATCCAAAACACTTGGCAGAATTTATTTCATCCTTAGGAATAAAAGAATAATCATATTCATTATTATGCGTTTTAAGTCTTACTGACGCGCCTGGAGTCGCTTTAAGTTCACCTTTTAAAGATAACTCGCCTTCAGCATATATGCGCTTTCCATTTGGATATTTCAATTGATTTGACACAAAAAGAATGCCCAGAGAAATTGGCAAATCAAATGAAGAACCAGACTTATGCATATATGCAGGCGAGATTCCAACAGTTATATGCCCCTTGGGCATATAAAAACCAGACGAGATTAAAGCGGCCTTAATTCTTCCTCGAGATTCACGAATCGAAGAATCACAAAGACCGATAATGTCAAAAGTTGGAAGACCAGGACTTAAAGAAATCTCAATTTCAGAGATTACACCTGTCATTCCATCTGTAAAACAGGAATAAATTTTAACTACATTTTGTCTTGATGCCATTTTGTAAAATACCTTTCGCTTTTACAAAATATTAGCATCTTTGAAACTAAAAATGGTGCGACAAATGCGTACAAATAGGACGAAGAATCGACAATCAGCCGCCTACAATAATTCGAATAATATCTGATGCAAACGCAAATATCATAAGCAAAACTAAAAGAATAAAACCAACTATAGTAATCACATTTTCTGTCTTTTCAGAAAGAGGATGTCCAATTATCATTTCAACGAACAAAAGGATAATCTGCATTCCATCAAGACCTGGAATTGGAAGAAGGTTTGTGAACATAAGACCAATTGAAATAATCGCAGCGAGTTCAAAGATCATAAATACCTTTGTTGAAATATCATCGTCAACGTCATCTACAACATCAGAAACAACAGAAGTTACACCAACTGGTCCTGAAACCATGTTATATACTTCTTCCTCACCTTCAAATACATCACCAATAGCACGAATACTTACATTAGTAATTGTAATAGGCATCTTAATCGCAGTTCCAATTGCGCTGAAGAAAGTTTTTGCAGAATCAACCTTATATGTAATGATTCGAAGACCTCTGTCATTACTAAAAGTAAGCATAGTTTTAATACATTCTTCTTCAAATGTCTGACCATTTCTTACATATGTAAGCTTCATTGTAGTATCTTCAGTCAAAGAAGAAAAATAATCCTCAAATCCTTCATCAGCAACAGGGAAATCATCAATCGCAATGAGATAATCTCCAACCTTTAGAATCGGATTTCCATTATTCTGCATTGGATTAACTTCGATAATTTCCCAGCCATTATACTTATTATCAGTAGTATCAGGATGAGTAATACCAATCATAGGTCTTGTAGTAAGTTCAGGTGTAAGTGTTACTTCATAACTCTGATGTGTTTCAGTTGAAACAAAAGTTACTACCATTGGCTCTGAATCACGAGTTCCATTTGAAACCTCATAATAAAAGTCCAGATAAGTCCATACTCTGTGACCATTAATATGAGTAATAGTATCCCCAACTGTAACCTGAGCACCATTCTCAACAGCTACTGCCAACTGTGTTCCTTCAAATGTAGGTCCGACATTCAAAGAAGTATAATTTGTTGCACAGAATAAAACTGAAAAAATGATAATACCCAAAAGAGCATTCATGAAAGGGCCTGCAAGAGAAACAAGAAGTCTCTTCCATCTCTTCTGATTGATAAGTAAAGATGGATCATCACTTGATACAACCCTGCCTTCATCATCAATTTCAGTAAATCTTACATAAGCACCAAAAGGCAATGCACGAATAGAATACTCTACACCGTTACGCTTCCATGAAAACAATTTTGGTCCAACAAAGATTGATACCTCATAGGATTTGATCTTTAATAGGCATGCAGCCCAAAAATGGCCCAATTCGTGAATTGTAACCAACAAACCGAGCATCAAAATAACAACGAGAATACTCCAAATGCTTATGCCCATTACTTCAAAAACTCCTCAGCATATATTCTTGCTTCTTTATCAGCTTCAAGAATAGTATTAAGTGTAATAGCATCCGAACCGATGTTACGATTTAAAAATTTCTCGTAAACGCCAAATACTGTTTTTTCAATATCAAGATAGTCAGCCTTACCATCAAGAAAACGCATAACTGCAACCTCGTTTGCAGCATTCATGACACAAGGCATAATGCCCTTCGCCTTACCAGCTTCATAAGCAAGGCCCAAAAGCTTAAAGACATTAGTATCACACTTTTCGAAAGTTAAATTAGAACAAGCTGCTTCAAACGGATCGAATTCTTCAAGTAAGCGCTGGCCTCTTTCTGGATAATAAAGCGCAACCATAATTGGAAGAATCATGCTTGGCTTACCCATCTGTGCCAAAACAGAACCATCCTTCATTCTGATCATTGAATGGATAACACTTTGAGGATGAACAACAACATCAACACGATCAGCCTCAACTCCAAATAAGTGACTGGCCTCAATAACCTCAAGTCCCTTATTCATCATTGTTGAAGAATCAATTGTAATCTTCCCACCCATCTTCCATGTTGGATGATTAAGAGCCTTTTCAACTGTTACAGAAGAAAGCTGCTCACGTGACCAGCCTCTGAAAGGTCCACCTGATGCAGTAATAAGAATTCTGTCAAGATTTTCAAGTTTCTCTCCCCAAAGGCACTGCCAAATAGCGCAGTGCTCACTGTCAACAGGAAGAAGACTGACATTCTTCTCCTTTACAAGTGGCATAATAACATCACCACCTGCAACAAGTGTTTCCTTATTTGCAAGAGCAATATCTTTTCCTTTAAGAATTGCTTCGTAAGTTGGTTTTAACCCAGCAACACCTACGATAGCACCTACAACAGTATCAGCAGAATCAATTGTAGCAACAGAAACATTGCCTTCTTCACCACAATAAACTTCAGTCTTTAAATCAGGTAATTCTGACTTGATTCTTTTTTCCAAAATTAAAGCCTTCTCTGAATTTGAAACAGAAACTGCCTCAGGAGCAAACTCTTTAATCTGTTCAAACAACAAATCAATATCAGAGCCACATGATAATCCAACGACCTTAAAGTCATCTGGATTATTACGTACAACTTCAAGTGTCTGCTTACCAATAGAACCTGTAGAACCTAAAACTGATAAAACTCTCATAAACAACTCAACTTATACAAACAAAATAGAAATAAGGCAAAGGAAAACGCAAACAGGAACTGTAAAGAAAACACTGTCAAATCTGTCAAGCATTCCTCCATGTCCTGGGAAAATATTACCGTAATCCTTAATGCCTACACGTCTCTTAATAATAGACGCTGTCCAGTCTCCAAGCTGGGACATAACAGAAATTATGAATCCCAAAACAAAAGAAACTACAGAAAACATAACGATACTCATCTTAATCTCTGAAAGATTATAGATAAACATATCGAAATACAAAGTAATCAGAATAGCGCAGCCAATAGCACCGCCAATGCAGCCTTCCCATGTCTTCTTAGGGCTAATATGTGGAACAATCTTATGCTTACCAATAGTTACACCTACAAAGTAAGCACAAACGTCAGATACCCAGGATGAGAACAAAGCAGGAATCATGTAAAACCAGCCGTTTGGAATCAAAACAGTAATGGCACAAAGACAAAACAATGGAAAAGTTATGTAAAGAATCGTCGTACCACTAATAATTCCATCTATTAAGTGATTACCTTCCTTATGTGTAATTGATGGAATAATCACACATGCAAAACAATACATAAGTATCAGTAAAAGATATGAAGTAAGCGCTGTTGTAAGATTCAGTTTAAGAACTACTGAAAAAACAAACAACACTAACGACATAACAGCACCAGTAACAATAAGAGGTACTGATGGTTCAAAATTCCCTGCTTTAAGAGCTTTTATCATCTCGTAACAGGAAACTGCTCCAACAATTACACTGAATACAACAATTAAAAGTGGTATCCAGTAAGAAGGAATAACAAACAAAAGAACAGCAAGAGTAAATAAAACTCCAGTAATTACACGCTGTTTCATACTAAACTCACCTATCTTAACAATTTAAATCACTTCTTTTCAGAAGCACTTAATCCACCAAAACGTCTGTCTCGCTTTGCATAATCAGCAAAAGCCTGTGTCAGTTCATCGTAACCAAAATCAGGCCACAAACATTCTGACATCCAGAACTCAGAATACGCTGATTCCCACAAAAGGAAATTAGAAAGACGCATCTCTCCACTAGGTCTGATAATCAGTTCAGGATCTGGTACGTCTGGAAGATACATATTATTTGAAATCATATCTTCCGTAACATCTGATGGATCAATCTCGCCGTTTTTTACTTTCTCAGCAATTTGCTTAACGGCATTCTGAATTTCTCTTCTTCCACCATAATTAAATGCAACAATAAGCTGCATCTTCTGACGATTCTTTGAACGCTCTTCGCCTCGAGCACAAACTTCCTTTATACGCTCAGGAAGTGACTCTATATCCCCTGTAAAACGAACACGGATTCCTTCCTGCTCAAGTTCGGGATCATATCTCTCAAAGAACTCGCAGAAAAGATCCATCAGCTGATGAACCTCATCTTCTGGTCTTGACCAGTTTTCAGTCGAAAAGGCGTATACAGTTAAATACTTAACTCCATAATTACCACAGTTACGACAAAGTTCTTTAAGATTCTCTGCACCAGCTCTGTGACCAGCACTTCTTGGAAGCAGTCTCTTCTTAGCCCAACGTCCGTTTCCATCCATTATGACACCAAGCGACACTGGGACTTTAATCCCAGTAGTGTCGTAGGTCTTCTTGTTATTTAAAAGTGCCATGAATTAGATTGCCATCAATTCCTTTTCTTTATTCTCACAAACAGAATCTACTTCCTTTGTGAACTTATCAGTAATCTTCTGGATCTTCTCTTCGTACTCCTTAAGAAGGTCATCTGTAAGTTCCTTCTTCTTATTAGCAGCACGCATCTTATCAATACCATCACGTCTTACATTACGGATAGCAACCTTTGTCTCTTCACCATAAGTCTTAACCTGCTTAGCAAGTTCCTTACGTCTGTCCTCTGTAAGAATTGGGAAAAGGAGACGGATAATCTTACCATCGTTTGATGGAGTAATTCCGAGATCAGAAGCAAGAATAGCCTTCTCAATCTCCTTAAGCATAGAAGGATCCCATGGAGCAAGAGTAATCATTCTAGCTTCTGGTACCTGAATATTTGCTACAGCATTAAGTGGTGATGGTGCACCATAATAATCAACTGTAATCTTATCAAGAACGTGTGGATTAGCTCTACCTGCTCTGATAGCATTAAGGTTTTCCATAAGATTAGAAATTGCCTTCTTCATCTTATCTTCAATTACATCATAATCCTGCTTTGTGATTTCAATCATTTTCAATTCCCCCAAAAATATTATTCAACAAGTGTACCAAGGTTTTCACCCTTAGCAATTTTTACAATGTTATCAGGATCCTTCATAGAGAATACAAGGATCTTAGTGTGATTATCACGGCAAAGAGCTGCAGCTGTAGCATCCATAACCTTAAGGTTACAACGAAGTACCTCATCGTGAGTAATCTTCTCATAACGAACAGCATCAGGATAAACATTAGGATCCTTATCATAAACGCCATCTACCATTGTTGCCTTAAGGAAAACATCAGCTCCAATTTCAGTAGCACGAAGTGCAGCACCAGTATCTGTTGAGAAATAAGGATTACCAGTACCACATGCAAAAATTACAATTCTACCCTTCTCCAAGTGTCTAACTGCTCTCTTACGGATATATGGCTCTGCCATCTGACGAATATCAACAGCAGATAATACTCTTGTAACTGCACCATGCTGCTCAAGTGCATCAGAAAGTGCCAAAGCGTTCATAAGTGTTGCAAGCATTCCCATATGGTCTGCTGTAACTCGATCCATCTTCTCTGATGATCTTCCTCTCCAGAAGTTACCGCCACCAACAACGATAGCAACCTCTACACCGAGATCTGCAACTTCCTTAACCTTTGCAGTAATATTTCTTACTACATCATCATCAATTCCACTCTTCTTATCACCTGCAAGTGCCTCACCAGAAAGCTTAAGAAGTACTCTCTTATATTTAACGTCAGACATATATTTACCTCCGCAATTTTGCTTATATTATTTTATCGATAAATTAACCATAATGAAAGACAAATTTAAGACAAAAAAAGAAGCCACCTCAAATGAGATGGCTTCATAGAATTTAAAATCAATTAGGAATTAGAGTCCAGCCTGCTTAGCAACCTCTGCAGCGAAATCATCTTCCTTCTTCTCGATACCTTCACCGAGTCCGTATCTTGTGAAACGAACTACGCAGATATCAGCACCCATTGCCTTAGACTCAGAAGCGATGTACTGACCAATTGTCATTGAATCATCTCTTACATACTCCTGATCAACGAGAACGTTGAGCTTGTAGAAGTTCTTGATCTGACCTGGAACGATTCTGTCAGCGATAATCTTCTCAGGCTTACCCTCTTCGAGAGCCTTCTTAGTGATGATCTCTGTCTCCTTAGCGATCTCATCAGCAGGAACCTCATCCTCTGAAACCCAGTTAGGGCTAGAAGCAGCAATCTGCATACCAACGTTTCTTGCCATAGCCTTGAATGCATCAGTAGCGATTACAGAATCATCTGAAGTAGCGAACTCAACGAGAACACCAACCTTACCACCAGCGTGGATATAGTTAGTAACAGCACCGTTACCTGTTACTTCGTATGATACAAGACGACGGATTGAGATATTCTCAGAAATATCAGCGATAGCTTCCTTTGTGAAAACATCAACAGTCTTAGAAGAATCTGTTGAAAGAGTAGAAGCCTTAAGAGCCTCAGCATCAGCTGGCTTCTGTACAACAATCTCGTTCTGAACTGCAGCAACGAAGTTCTTGAACTTATCTGTAGCAGCAGCGAAGTCTGTCTCTACGTTAACCTCAACGAGGCAACCGAACTTAGCATCATCTGTAATAGTTGAAGCTACAACACCCTCTGCAGCAACACGGCTTGACTTCTTCTCAGCCTTAGCCATACCCTTCTCACGAAGCCATGCCTTAGCCTTCTCGATATCACCATTAGTCTCTGTAAGAGCCTTCTTACAGTCCATCATACCGCAATCTGTGAGGTCACGGAGCTCCTTAACCTGTGCAGCTGTAATAGCCATATGTAATTCCTCCAATTAATTAATAATTAAGCCTCAGTTGTCTCTTCTGCAGCAACAACTTCCTCAATTGATGAAGCCTCAGCAGCAGCCTCAGCTACAACGTCCATACCAGCGTCAAAAGACTCACCCTGATGTGCCTCGATAACAGCATCAGCCATCTTTGCAGCGATAAGCTTAACAGCACGGATAGCGTCATCGTTACCTGGGATTACATAATCAACCTCATCAGGATCGCAGTTTGTATCAACGATAGCAACGATAGGGATATTAAGTCTTCTAGCCTCAGCAACAGCGAGGTGCTCCTTCTTTGTATCAACAACAAAGAGAGCTGCTGGAAGCTTATTCATACCAACAAGACCACCAAGGTTCTTGTCAAGCTTCTCAAGCTCGAGCTTAAGTCTAGCAACTTCCTTCTTAGGACGAATATCGAAAGAACCGTCCTTCTCCATCTCACGGAGCTCAAGAAGACGTGCTACACGTGTCTTAATTGTCTTAAAGTTTGTGAGAGTACCACCGAGCCAACGATTGTTAACATAGAACATACCGCAACGCTCTGCTTCTTCCTTAATAGAATCCTGAGCCTGCTTCTTTGTACCTACGAAAAGGATATCTCCCTGCTCTGCGAGTGCACGCATTGCATCGTAAGCCTCGTCTACCTTCTTAACTGTCTTCTGAAGGTCGATGATGTGGATTGTATTACGCTCTGTGAAGATGTACTCCTTCATCTTTGGGTTCCAACGACGTGTCTGGTGACCAAAGTGTACACCTGCCTCTAAGAGCTGCTTCATAAGAATAACTGGCATAAAAAAAGTCCTCCTTGTTTAATTCTTCCGCAATACATATACTTATTTTTAAGCACACAAAAAGACGTACTGCGTGTTTTTTATGCCCGACTATATTATCAAAAAGATATTTTCTAGGCAAGCATTAATTTCCTTTTTAATGTATATTTATCAGTATATTATCGATTTTGGAGGCAAATATGGCTCTTTCTTCTTATGAATCATCTTTTCTTGAAGAAATTATAGGTATTCCAAGTGTTGGAGGAACACCAACAACAGATGCGCCTTTTGGTGAGATTCCACTTAAAGTACTTGATACTTTTTTATCATATGCAGACGAAGCTGGTTTTAAAACTGGAAAGCAGGATAACAAAGTTGGCTGGGTAGAATTTGGGTCTGGCGACAAACTATTTGGCATTATCTGTCATCTCGATGTTGTACCTGCTGGTGATGGCTGGACAACCGATCCATTTAAACTAACTATTAAAGATAATGCTTTCTATGGACGTGGAATCGTTGATGATAAAGGTCCTGCCTGTGCTTCTTTCTTTGCAATGAAGAGACTTCTTGATTCAGGATTTATGCCTGACACAAGAATCAGACTTATACTTGGCACAGATGAAGAAAGAACATGCTCATGTGTTGAACACTACGCTCAGAATTGCGAAGTTCCATTTTTCGCTATTACTCCTGATGCAGAGTTCCCTGCTATCTTTGCAGAGAAAGGTATCCTTCATGTAGAAGTATTTAATCCAGATCATAAAGCGAGCGGAATTACTGTAAAAGGCGGCGCTGCTTCAAACATGGTTGCCCCTTCTGCGACAATTACATTTGAAGATGGCACTTCCCTTTCGTATAAGGGAAAAATGGCTCATGCTTCAAAGCCTTCACTTGGAATAAACGCAATTAAACTTTTGGCCAAGGATGCTATAGATAAGACTAACCTTCCATTAATCAACTTTATTAATGATTTTAATGACAGTTTTACTGGCGTTGATTTTGAAGATGTATCTGGAAAAGTTACTACTAATCTTGGAATCGTAAATATCGATGATGAGAATGAATCATTAATAATCGATATCAGATACCCAATTTCTGCAAGTTTTGAAAAAATAATGGAATCACTGAAACTTAACGCTTCAAAGTACGGACTTGAAGTAAAAGTTGACGGTCATATGGGACCACTTTTCAAGGATAAGAATTCAGAAGAAATCAGAACTCTTACAAAAGTATGGGAAAAACATATGGATAAGTTTGATGGATTTAAAGAAGAATACAGAAATCTGTATAACGAGCCAACTGCTATTGGCGGAGGTACTTACGCAAGACACATTCCTAATACTGTAGCATTTGGAATCCAGGCTCCATGGCAGGAAGATCAGTGCCATCAGGCAGATGAACACCTTGCGATAAAGGATTTCGAAGAATTAATAGTAATGATTAAAGAAGTAATTGAATCTATATAATAAGGAATGGCTACTCAGATTGAGTAGCCATTATATTTTTTATTAAATGAAACGTCTTATAGTAACAACGGAACCAATTGGATAAGCCGAAGTTATTACACCACTTCTGGAATTACTTGCATGTATGCACTGACCATTTCCAATATAGATACTTACATGTTCAATATATCCATCTCCGTTAAAGTCGTGACACAAAACATCACCAACCTGGACATCTCCCGAAACAGGTGTACCTCTTAAAGCAATTTCAGCAGCATTATGTGGCAATGAGATTCCATAGAAATTTGCATATACATAGCGAACAAGACCTGAACAGTCAAAGCCTGAAGGACTGCTTCCACCATATACATAATTGGTTCCTACAAACTGCAGACAATACTCAGAAAAACTATTTGTAGATGTATTAGTCTGTGGTGTCACCTGCTGTGGCTGTGTTGAAGTACAAAGATCAGCCTTAACAAAATTACCATCAGAAAGCTGATACCATCCATTACTTGTCTGTCCAGTTACTGATAATGCTGAAGCATAAGCAAGAACTCTTACAAGTGAATAATTAACACCAGGACCAGTTCTTACATTAAGTGCACAGGAAGCATATAACGTAGCCTGATAAGGAGATACTGTGTAATTAACAACAGGAGCAGTTGGAGCCTGTGTATTATGTGGTACAGGTGTAGCTGTAGCAATCGGAGCACTTGTAGGCGTAGGAGTTGGTGTCTCTGTTGGTGCAAGAATTTCCTCATCTGACAAAGAAGAAGACATAATGTAACCTTCAATACCATCATCAAATCTGATCAGCGACCACGAATTACCGTAAGATATTCTCAAAACTTCCTCTGAATACTCGAGCTGATCAATAATATCTGAATCAACATCGGGTGCAGTTCTGATATTGGCAAGATTAACAGAAATCCACATAGAACTTCCATCGTAATTAAAGGCTGAAGTATCAATAACCTCATATTCTTCATCAATATCACGTGAAGTTATTACCATAGTATTCTTAGTAATGCTGTCTTCATCAAGTTTTGAAACCTTAACCTCATCATCAGGATTATAAACAGCAGGTATTGATACAGGTTCATAGACAGATAAAGCTGTAATAGAACTTACTGAGCTTTGTAAGGAGATGACATCATCATCACCTACATCAGCAAAATTAAACATAGAGACAACTAAAGAAGATCCAATCAGTAAAGCAAATAAACGCACAAAAATTATCATCATTCTACTTTTGAACATATCCTTAACCTCCCCTCTACATTTCACTTATATTATACTTCGCAAAATATTGTGAAATTGGAAATTCTAGGCAAAATAACGGCATGTAACCAAAACGTAAAAAAAAAGGCAGGTTACCAAGTAACCTGCCTTAAATAACTAGATTAAAAATCAATTAAGCTTCTTCAGAAGAATCAGCAATCTCAAAATCCTCATCAGACTCTGCTGGATCGATTGGCTCTACTTCCTTGATAGAGATAGAAATCTTTCTCTCAGCTGGCTTAATATCAACAACCTTAGCGATAACTTCCTGACCAACAGAAAGAACATCTGATGGCTGCTGGAGTCTTACGTTAGAAATCTGTGATACGTGGCAAAGAGCATCAAGATCTGGCTCAAGCTGTACGAAAGCACCAAAGTTTGTAAGTCTTACTACTGTACCCTTAACGATAGAACCAACTGGGATTCTCTCTTCGATATTGTAGTAAGGATCATCCTCTGCCTTCTTATAGCCAAGAGAAATCTTCTTTGCTTCCTTATCAAAGCTCTTTACATATACATCAATCTCGTCACCAACGCTCAATACGTCAGATGGCTTCTTGATTCTCTTCCATGAAAGCTCAGTAATGTGAACGAGTCCATCAACACCACCGATATCAATGAAAGCACCAAACTCTGGAAGGCTTCTTACAACACCTGTATAGTGCTTACCCTCTTCGATGTTTGACCAAACCTCATCAGACTTAGCCTTTCTCTCTGCGAGAAGGATAGCTCTGTGTGAACCAGAAACTCTAAGACGATGCTTCTCTGTATCAACCTTAGTAATAAGGAGCTCAATATCCTGACCCTTATACTCTTCAAGGTTCTTAACATCACCAATCTTAATCTGTGTACGATGTACATAGATATCGATGCCACCGTAGTTAGCGATAACACCATCTTTAACAACACCAGTAATCTTAGCTGTTACTGTTGTCTTGTTGTCAAATGCTTCCTGAATAACCTTACGGTTCTTCTCGAAGTCGAGCTGAGACTTAGAAAGGATAATCTCCTTACCCTGATCTGTGTTTCTGATGCTCTTAACAACTACTGTTACTTCCTGCTTCTCAGCAATTGCCTTCTCAATATCAAAATCTGGATCGTTAGCGAATTCCTTAAGTGCTATCTTTCCTTCGGACTTGTCGCGTACATCAACATAAACGAAATCAGCATCAGCCGAAGTAATAGCTCCCTTCACTACAGCATTCTTCCTAAGCTGAGGAATGCTTTCGATATAATCACCGAAATTGATATCAGTCTGCTCCTGATCGTTTAAAAGTTCATTCTTGTCCATTCTGCGAACAACCTCCAAAATAATAGCTTCCGGTGTAGAAGCACCTGCTGTAACACCAATCGTATCATTATCATCAAGCTTGCCATCGGCAATCAGTGATTCCAAATCATCGATAGTATCAATCAGATACGTTCTATCACAACGATTACTGCAAACCTCAAAAAGCTTCTTTGTATTGCTGCTGTGAGATGATCCAATTACAATCATCACATCTACACTTGCAGAAATTTGCGCAGCTTCAGACTGTCTAACAGTAGTCGTATTACATATTGTACCAAATATTTGATTATTTGCAATTTTATTTTTTACAAATGCACAAATTAAGTTAAATTCATTGGAAGAAAAAGTAGTTTGTGAAATAAGAATTGTATTTTTATAGTCAATATCCAACGATTCCATCTCACTAAGTGAACTTACAACAGTTACATTTGATGGTGATTCACCACATATTCCCACTACTTCTGGATGACCCTTCGTTCCGGAAATTATAACTTTCTTCCCCTTGGAAGATTCTTCCTTAACGATATTATGAATCTTCTGAACAAATGGGCATGTACAATCAAAAATCTTACAATTCTTAGTTTCAAGAATATGTTTCTCTTCTGGAGTTACGCCATGAGCTCTTATGATGACTGTTGATCCTTCAGGAACATCAACTGCTTTGTTTACAATTTCAAAGCCGCCATCAAGAAGCTTTTTTACTACATATTCATTATGAGTAAGTTCACCAAGCATTATAAGACGTTCGCCGTCTGAAGAATTCAAAATCATCTTCTCTGCAGTTGAAACTGCATTCTTTACACCAAAGCAAAAACCAGAAGACTTAGCGAGTACTACTTTCATCTACTTATTAACCACAAACATTTTCCAAAAGGAGATTTAATGTGTCTTCAATTCCAATCTTTGAAGTATCAATCTCAATTGCATCAGCAACTTTAACAAGAGGTGCTGTTGCTCTTTCTGAATCCTGCTTATCTCTCAAAATGATATCAGCGAGAACCTCATCATAAGTCTGTGAAAAATCGCCCTTCTCATTGAGTTCAGCAAGTCTTCTCTCAGCTC
Source organism: Saccharofermentans sp. (assembly GCA_045598005.1). GTDB lineage: Bacteria > Bacillota > Clostridia > Saccharofermentanales > Saccharofermentanaceae > Saccharofermentans. The sequence goes on from JAZLLF010000069.1 coordinate 35,835, forward strand.
TGGTTTCAGGAGATGCTGTAAGGAAGAACTTATACTTAGCATTAGGAAGAACATTTGAACCAATATCTCTTCCATCGAGTACAAAACTCTGATATGAAGCAATTTTGCGCTGCATGTCTACCATAGAAGTTCTAATTGCAGGAATGGCGCTAATTGATGAAGCTGCCATTGATACTTCAGGAGTACGGATCATTCCAGTAACATCTTCACCGTTAAGAATCATATGCTGCTCGCCATCAATAAACTTTACTTCCAAATCCATTGTTTCAAGCATTTTTTCTACAGCAGGAACATCCTTTGGATCAATTCCAGCCTTAATTGCGGAAAGACCGCATGTTCTGTACATTGCACCTGTATCAAGATACATAATACCTAACTTCTTTGATACGCCCTTTGCCAAAGTACTCTTACCTGATCCAGCAGGACCATCAATTGCTATCTGAAATACTTCACTCATACTTCTTCATCCTCCATTCTGTCACGTCCAACTTCATATACTTTAAACTGAGACCAAAGTGTCTCCAATGCCTCGAAAGAACTGATAATGTGCTCTCTTCTGTGCATACCAAGAATTACAAGCAATGCATTAATCAAAGACAGAGGTGCAGCAAGTGAATCAACAAATGAAGCCATACTTGACTTAGCAAAAAGCTTAACATCAGCATATTCAGTCATTGCAGTATTATCTTTATCTGTAATAACAATAATCTTTGCTCCACGCTTCTTAGCATATTCCATTGAATTAATAGTTCTCTGTGAATATCTTGGGAAAGAAATACCAATCATTACATCCTTATCAGTAATAGACATAATCTGCTCGAAAACTTCGTTAGTACTATTACTATGAATATGAACTACTTCATCAAAGAGAAGTGTCATATAAAAATGCATAAAAGATGACAATGGAGAACTTGATCTAAGACCCATAATAAAGATCTTTCTGGCACCAAGAATCTCCTTAACTGCAGCAGACATTGCCTCTTCATCAAGATTAGCAAGTGTGTCCTTAAGATTATCCATATCACCCTGGATTACATCTCTTATAGCAGTTGCATCATCAGCAAAACGCTCAGTATAGTTAAGACGCTGAACTGATGTTAACTTCGACTTAAGTTCTTCCTTCAAAGCAGCCTGGAAATATGGATATCCTTCAAAACCAAGTTCCATTGTAAAACGAACAACTGTAGATTCTGAAACTCCAGTCTGCTCAGCAAGCTTTGATGCTGTCATATATGCAGCTTTGTCATAAGACTCAATAATATAATTCGCAATAGCCTTATGTCCTTTACTCATCTCAGGAAGTTTGGACTCAATTAATTCAATTGTACTTACCATTATTACTCATCTCCCAATTCTTCAGAATCCATGAAATTCTCAATAGAAATCTGTCTATCGTCATTTCCAGCAGCTTTTTCCAAAGAAACCTCAAGATCTCTAATTGTTTTATAACTCATGAGTTCCATTGAAGGTAACTCGTCAACAGATTCAATTCCAAACTCAATCAAAAACTGCTCTGTTGTTTCAAAAAGTGTAGGACGTCCCGGAGCATCAAGTGTACCCGCTTCACAAATCCATCCTCGATCTAATAGTCTCGAAATAATACTATCACTTGAGACACCACGAACAGATTCAACCTGAGCTCTTGTTACCGGCTGATTATAAGCGATAACTGCCAGTGTCTCGTAAGAAGCCTGTGACAAAGGTGGTTTAACCTTCGGACTGAATAATCTTTCCAAAACCTTCTTCATTCCAGGCTTTGTACACATAATATAAGAATCTTCAATCTTTCGAATAAGAAGACCGCCCCAAGGATTATTGTTATAATCAGTAATCAGGCGCTCCATCGCATCGACAATAACCTTACGGTCAACGTTCAAAACTTCTTCAAGTTTTGAAACGGATATGCTTTCGCCGGATGCAAAAAGCAAAGCTTCACATGCAGCAGATACTTCCTGTACTGGCAATTCAAAACTATCTTCAGGATTTCTACTCATGTATTCTCACCTATACCCTTATCTTCAATAATAATTACATCAAATGGTTTCTTCTGTTCCGCTACAATCTTGTTTCCACGAAGCAATTCCAAAACAGCAAGGAAACTAACAATCTTCTCTGTCTTATCAGCCTTATCCTTATCAAACAGTTCGTGGAAAAAGATTCTTCCTCGTCTTGTAATCATAAGAAATACTGACTTCATTCTTTCCTTAACTGAAAGCTTGTCTTTCTTGAGAATGTGTGTAATTTTTGCAGAGATATCAGCAAAACGAATCTCATTACGCTTACAAACATTTGATATTGCAAGATCAAACTCTTTGGAATCAAATTCCTGTGGTGGCAGAACTATTTCAATATCCATAGATTTTGCAGTCGAAGGAATTCGGTAATAGCATCCTGTATAAAGATCATGACGTTCCTTAAGTTCACCAGCCAAAAGCTTACATCTCTTATACTTAAGAAGACTAATTACAAGTTCTTCTCTTGGATCTTCTTCACCTGTTGAATCATCACCACGGCGACCTGGAAGCATCATACGTGATTTGATATGAACCAAAGTTGCTGCCATTACAAGAAATTCAGATGCAACTTCCATATCAAGTTCCTCCATCTTATCGAGAAAAGCCATGTACTGATTTGTAATCTCAGCAATAGGGATATCGTAAATATCGATATCATTTTTCTCAATCAAATGGAACAAAAGGTCCAGAGGACCTTCAAATTCACGAATTTTAAATGCTGGGGCCTCAATATTACTCATAATCAAAAAATCGCACCAAACAACAGAGAAAATGGAATAAGCAAAATACTGAGCAACAACTCAAATGGAATCTTAATAATATCCAAAATAAAAGAAAGAATACTACGATTACCAACGCGACCGATAATAATCAGAATCAAAAGAATCTGTGGTCCATACTGAAGGAACATACGATAACCATTTGAAGATTTAATCTTATAAGACAACAATTCTTCAAGAACATGGAAACCATCCAATGGTGGAATTGGTAACAGATTAAATGCCAAAAGACCCATAGAAAATGAATCTGTAAATGACAGTACCATAAACACAGCATAAAGCGCTGGATTATTCTGTATTCCGCCATATCCAGCAGCAAAAACCATAAGAAGCGAAAGTAATCTGCTTATAAACGCAACAATAAAATTACCAGTTACACCAGCTAAGTGAACCATAATACACATTGCTGTTCTGTTCTTTAACTTATTAAGTCTGCTTGGATTATAAGGAACAGGTTTACCCCATCCAAAACCAGCAACCAAAAGAAGCAATGCACCCATTGGGTCAATATGAGCCGCAGGATTCAAAGTAACTCTTCCAAGATTTCTTGCTGTTGGATCTCCAAGTTTATCAGCTACAAAAGCATGCATAAACTCATGGAAAGAAAAAGTAATAGTTAAGGCAAATAACATGATAAGGAGATAGAAAACTATCTCCTTACCTGAATATCCGCCTCTTAAAAGTTCGAATAACATTCCTTATGCCCTCTTGAGAACAATAACAAACTTCTCACCATTAGCCTTGCATTCCTTGGCATTAATAGAAGTTGTGTCACCTTCCTCGATTGAAACTGCAAGAACTTCAGAAGAAATGAATTCACAGTTCTTTGCAATAACTTCAGAAATCTTCTCATTACCAGAATATGTGATTGAAATTCTGTCAGTAACCTGAAGACCTTCTGTATTCTTACGAGCATTCTGAATATTTGAAATAATCTCTCTTACAAGTCCTTCTTCCAAAAGCTCTGGTGTAAGAACTGTATTAATAGAAACTGTAATACCCTTATCTGTCTGAGTTGAAAGACCCTCAAGCTGAACTGTCTCTACAATAAAGTCTTCAGAAGTCATCTCAAAGTCTTCACCATCAACAGTAATAGTGATAGCACCACTTGAAAGCTTATCCATTGTCTCCTTACCTGGAAGAGCAGCGATAACTTCCTTAGCGCTATTAAGCTTTGGACCAAACTTTCTTCCGCAAGTCTTAAGCTGTGGCTTAAACTTGAAGTCCATAAGGCTGGATGCATCATCGAGAACCTGAACATTCTTAATATTAAGCTCATCACGAACAATGCCCTGATACTCTTCATCAAGCTTTGTCTCAGAAACGATATAGATATCAGACATAGGCTGTCTGTTCTTAACATTTGCAGCATTACGAGCAGCACGACCAAGCTCAACGATAGATCTTACAAGATTCATTTCCTTCTCAAGCTCAAGATCAATCAATGACTCGTCAGCAACAGGATAATCGCAAAGGTGAACAGACTCTGGCGCATTCTTATCAACACTGCGAACGATATTCTGATAAATAGACTCAGTTACAAATGGAACGAATGGTGCACAAAGTCTGGAGAACTGCTCAAGAACTGTATAAAGAGTCATGAACGCATCAACCTTATCCTTAGTCATGTCACCAGCCCAGTATCTCTCACGACCACGTCTTACGTACCAGTTAGAGAGCTCATCAGTAAAATCCTGAATAAGTCTAGCTGAAGTAAAGATATCATATGCTGACATCTTCTCATCAACAGCCTTTGTAAGAGTATTAAGACGGCTAAGAATCCATCTGTCCATAGCACAGAGGTTAGCTGTATCAAGCTTGTACTTTGTAGGATCAAAATTATCGATATCTGCATACATTACATAGAATCCATATGTATTCCAGAGTGTACCGATAAACTTGCTCTGACCTTCCTTAACAGCATCCTCATGGAATCTGTTTGGAAGCCATGGAGCTGAATTGCTGTAGAAGTACCAACGGATAGCATCAGCACCAAACTTATTGAGAGCCTCCATAGGATCAACAGCGTTACCCTTGGACTTACTCATCTTATTTCCGTCCTTATCAAGAACGTGACCAAGAACGATAACGTTCTTATATGGAGCCTTATCAAAGAGCAATGTTGAAATTGCCATCAATGAATAGAACCATCCTCTTGTCTGGTCAACAGCTTCAGAAATAAAGTCAGCTGGGAAGTTATCATCAAAGATTTCCTTGTTCTCAAATGGGTAGTGCCACTGAGCAAATGGCATTGCACCTGAATCGAACCAGCAGTCAATAACTTCTGGAACTCTCTTCATCTCCTTACCACAATCTGGGCAAGTGATTGTAACTTCATCGATATATGGACGGTGAAGTTCAATATTATCAGGGCAGTTCTTGCTCATTGACTTAAGCTCTTCAATAGAACCGATTGCATGACGCTTTCCGCATGAGCACTCCCAGATATTAAGTGGAGTACCCCAGTAACGGTTACGTGAAAGACCCCAGTCCTGAACGTTCTCAAGCCAAGCTCCAAAACGTCCCTTACCAATACCCTCTGGGATCCAGTTAACTGTATTGTTGTTCTTTACAAGCTTGTCCTTAACAGCAGACATCTTGATGAACCATGTATCTCTAGCATAGTAAATAAGTGGACGATCACATCTCCAGCAGTGTGGATATTCGTGCTCGAACTTAGGAGCGTCAAACAAAAGACCTGCATTATCAAGATCAACAAGAACCTTGTTATCAGCGTCCTTAACCCACATACCAGCGTATGGAGTCTCTTCTGTCATCTCACCCTTACCATTTACAAACTGTACGAATGGCAAACCATACTTACGTCCTACCTGAGCATCGTCCTCACCAAATGCAGGAGCAATATGTACGATACCAGTACCATCTGACATAGTTACATAGTTATCGCAAGTAATGTAGTGACCCTTCTCAGGAAGTGAAGCAACCTTATTCTTTGTGCACTCGAAAAGTGGCTCATACTCCTTATGCTCAAGATCAATACCCTTATAAGATTCAATGATCTCATAAGCAGGAGCACCATCTTCTGAAAGCTTACCAAGAACTGCATCAAGGAGTGCCTCAGCCATGTAATATACACGACCATCAGCAGCCTTAACCTTACAATATGTCTCATTAGGGTTAACACAAAGTGCAACGTTACTTGGAAGTGTCCAAGGAGTTGTTGTCCATGCAAGGAAATATGCATCCTCATCAACACACTTAAAGCGAACTACAGCAGAACGCTCCTTAACAGTCTTATATCCCTGAGCAACCTCATGTGAAGAAAGAGGTGTACCACAACGTGGGCAGTATGGAACAATCTTAAATCCCTTATAAAGGAGACCATCATCCCAAATCTTCTTAAGAGCCCACCACTCAGACTCGATAAATGAATCATGGTATGTAACATATGGATCATCCATATCAGCCCAGAATCCTACCTTACCAGAGAACTCTTCCCACATACCTTTGTACTGCCATACAGACTCTTTACACTGCTTGATAAAAGGATCAAGACCATAAGCCTCAATCTGCTCCTTACCATCAATTCCGAGTTTCTTCTCAATTTCAAGTTCAACTGGAAGTCCGTGTGTATCCCAACCAGCCTTACGAATAATCTTATGGCCCTTCATAGTCTGATATCTAGGAACCATATCCTTAATAACACGAGTTAAAACGTGTCCAATATGTGGCTTACCATTAGCTGTTGGTGGGCCATCATAGAATGTATATGTTGGCAAATCCTGCTTCTCAACAATACTCTTCTCGAAAATCTTATTGTCTTTCCAGAAAGCAAGTACTTCCTGCTCTCTATCAATAAACTTCATGTCCTTTGACACTTTATTGTACATATTCGTTCACCTTGAAAATTATTTTTTGCCGCACGCAAATAGCGCAGTATGGCAACATACGACGTAATATTATATAAATTATTCAATTCAAATTCAAGAAAATAAAAAAGTTAAAATCTTGACTCCACAATAAAAGCTGCTTCAAGATCGGAAGTATGAATTGCAGCAACTGCAGGGAACTGTGCAGCAGCCTTTGAAAAATAATCACTATTGCTGTCTGATTCTCTTCCCATGTGGAATCTGATCATTGCATATTCCTCAGCTGAAAGTCTGATAAATGACTGAACAATAAAACATGACTTATCACCATGACCAATAGGAAGCTTCTCCTCTACTCCCCATTCTTCAACCTCAACCCATGAACCATCAATCTTACGGTTACGCTTCTGAACAGCATAAAAATTAGCCTTACATACATCATGAAGAAGTGTTGAAAGTATTACTGTCTCTGGCTTAATTTCAATAAGACCTGAATCTACCTTAGCCTTAAGTCTCTCGTAAACGTTAAGTGAATGAAGAGCAAGACCACCTCTGCAGTGAAGGTGATACTTTGTAGAAGCTGGTGCTGTAAAAAAATCTGTCTGCTCAAGCCAGCCAATCAGTCTGTCAATTCCAGCTCTGTTAGTTGAATTAAGAAGTTCAATAATTCTTGCCTTGTTTGAATCAATCTCTTCTGCTGTTAATGTAAATGTCTCAGTACTCATAAATTACTCCTTAAATACATTCCATGGTTCAGCGTTCTTCTCTGGAATAGTAAACTCCAAATACTCAGAAGTAGTTGGATGATAGAAGCCAATCAGATATGACTGAAGACAAACATTGCCTCTAAGAAGCTTATCACCGTATTTACTATCACCAAGGAGTGGATGTCCTAAGTGAGACATTGTTGCTCTTATCTGATGAGATCTTCCTGTTAAAAGCTCAATATCAACCAAAGAAACTTTTGAACCATTATAAGAATTTTCTTTGATTACATTGTATACCAAAGAAGACTCTTTTGCGTCCCCTGAAGTGGGTCTTTTATCGTACACTTTGGTAATATTGGTACGGGAATCCTTAACACAGTAGTTAGTAACCTTCGAAGATTTCTTCGAAATAATACCATTTACAACTGCCCTGTATTTTTTATTAACTTTATGATTTCTAATCTGTTCGCTGATTCTTGAAGCGGCCTTACTTGTCTTTGCAAAAACCATTACGCCTTCAACATTTCTATCAAGACGATGAACCAGGCCCAAAAACACATTTCCAGGCTTATTATATGTAACCTTAATATATTCCTTAATAATTGTAAGAATATCTGGCGCATTCGAACCATCAGCCTGAGAAAGAACACCAGCTGGTTTAATGGCAACTATTACATGATTATCTTCAAACAGGATTTGTACGTTCTTATAAATTACTTTGTCCATCGTGTTGACTGACCGCAAGGAAGTGTTATTCCCATATTCTTAATTGGAAGTCCAAGTTCTTCTGAAGAAACAGAACCACCAAATCTGTCTCTTAATACAAGGTCAAGAACGTTAGCTACAGACTGAGCACCTAATTCAGTAGCATAAGAACTGATAAGGAAAAACAGAGGATCATCAGAAAGAAGAAGTGAACAGCGTTCAACGAAATCATAAAGATTCTTCTCAATCTCCCAAAGTTCACCTGTAGGTCCTCTACCATACTTTGGAGGATCCATGATAATACCGTCATACTTACGCTCACGACGAATCTCGCGCTCAACAAATCTTTTACAGTCCTCAGCAATAAAGCGAACGTAACAGTCTGATAATCCAGAAGCATTTAAATTCTCTTTGGCACGCATAATCATGCCCTTTGAAGCGTCAACGTGAACAACTTCTGTTGCGCCATGAGATGCACTTGCGACAGTTGCTCCACCTGTATATCCAAATAAATTTAAAATGCGAACTTCTTTACGACCTTCAGCAATTGCTCTTTCGATGAGATTACCACAAAAATCCCAGTTAGCAGCCTGCTCTGGAAATAAACCTGTGTGCTTAAAAGCAGTTGGTTCAATAATAAAAGTTAATTCTTTTCCCAAAGAGTTGTAATTAATCTTCCAGGTATTTGGCATTGGCTTTAATCTGTTCCATGCTCCGCCACCTGTAGAACTTCTCTTATAAACTGCGGAAGGTTTGCTGATTTTGTCAAAGTCAAATGGCCAGATAGCCTGTGGATCTGGTCTTCTTAATGTTACCTCTCCCCAACGCTCATACTTCTCGCCAGAACCAGCGTATAAAACTTCAAAATCTTTCCAATTATCAGCAATAAACAAGAGTCATCCCTCCATTAACGAACTGTTGCAGGAGAAGACACAACAATATCATTACCGTTGCAAACGAGAGCTATAGTATATGTACCTGAAGCATAAGCAGATCCATCGTTATTCTCGAAATCACAGCTAGCGATAACATTCTGATTCAAAGCAAGTTCATATGAATCAATTACTTCATCATCTCTTCTTAATTCGCATGTGAAAACCATAGTCATTGGCTGATTAAAATAGAAAACATGCTGCATATACAAAGCATTTGTAAAAGTTGCATTTACAATAGGATCACTCTGAAGTGGATCATACCAGTAAGAATCTACAAAAATAGAATTTACGTATCCTGATGTGATATTGATAGGAAGACCTTCGTCATCAAGGAAACAGATTTCAACATATGGAGCAAAGAATACCTCATCAACAAGAGACATATCCTTAATCATCCATCCACCCTTCTCCTGACGAACAACATTAAATGAGATATGACTCTCCATTACATCACACTCAGAAAAATACTCATCAATCTCATCAGCAGTACCGATAATGGAAGTATCCTCGTAAAAATCATAAACGTTTTTAAAAACAACGTTTACTTCAGCCTTGTTTCTCTCTTCATTAATCTTAATTTTCTTCACTGAAAAAGAAACATCAGACATATTTCTCAATGCCAAATCCATCTGCTCTTCTGTAAGTTCAGTAAACACAACCTCAGTTAAAGAATTCTCTTCACAAGTAGAAACTGGATCGCTTATAAAGTCTTCAAGTGTTTCTGTCATATAATCAGTAACTTTTTCAATTGCAATCTCCTGAAGGAACTCTGAACATCCAGAAAATGCGAATAACATTACCAAAACAAGAGAAATCGCTACTATTTTTTTATTTACAGATACATTCATATGCATACTTCCTCAATATAAATTACTGAATCATTATATTATTAATGAGATAAAAAGCAAATAAAAAGCCACCGCCTGTTAAAGCGGTGGCAGAAATATTAGTAATCAAACAATTACTGAACAATACATGTATCAGAGTAAATAGGTCTGTCCTGTGAATCAAGGAATGTAATTGTATATACACCAGCTTCATAAATGAAATCACTTGAGATTTCATAATCATGAACCCATGCATCTGATCCATAATCAGAAAAAATTACACGTCCGTTATATTCTACTGTGTAATGAACACCACTATCATTTGGAAGCCAGATCTGAAGATCAATCTGATCACAACCAACATCATAAGTTGGGTTATCCTGATTACCACCATCGAAGAAGAACCATCTTGCTTCCTCAAGCTGTGAAGCTAATGGAGATTCAAATGGGAAATCGATATCATAGAGCTCACCATAGAAATCTTCAGCAAAATCATCTGGATTTGAAATATACCAGTTATCCTTCTTAAGCTTAAATGAAAGCTCAACCTCAATCTCAGTTGTCTCTTCCAAATCGTCAATAAGATCTACAAACTCATCTGCATCTTCAGGATCCTCATCAAGTGCAACATCCCAGTCAGGAAGTGTAATTACATAAGTAATCTTACCCTTACCATCCTTTGTTGAACATGACTTGTCAGTAGCCTTAAATGTTGCCTTCTCCAAAAGGCAGTCAATCTGATCAACCTCAGATGCATAAATACCAAGATACTCCATAGCCTCATCGTCATCGATACACAAATCAGCCATATCTTCAATTTCTCTTTCTAGTGCAGCCTGAATGAACTCATCACCAATTTCATTACAAAGCTTATTAGCCTTATCAAAAATTGAACATCCTGTCATTCCAAGCAAAAAAGATGAAACAAGAACTGCTCCAACTGTTCTTTTTACGCAATTTTTCATAGTCAATACCTCCTAAACAAATGACATTATACCAAAGTTTAAAATTAATTTACTATGTATAATTTCTTATTTGATATATAATTAAGCAAATTAATGTTTAAGGAGCTATGAAATGTCTCATATCCCTCACGTTTTGATTTGTGATGATGATCCTATCGTTCATGAATCTTTAAGATTATATTTGGAAAATGAACACTATACTCACTCTGATGCTTATGACGGAAGAGAAGGCCTTCAGAAGGTTGAAGAAGACAAGCCTGATCTTATTCTTCTTGACGTTATGATGCCTGAGATGAGTGGTCTTGATGTATGCAGAGAGGTTCGTAAGACACTTTCCACACCAATTATCATCCTTACTGCAAAGGGTGAAGAGATTGATAAGGTTCTTGGTCTTGAACTTGGAGCTGACGATTATATTGTAAAGCCATTCTCTCCTAGAGAGGTTATTGCAAGAATTAAGGCTGTACTTCGAAGAACAGCTGATACAGTTGAATCCGCTTCTATCCTTCGTTTCGATGGTCTCGAGATTAATGTAGACAACTATACTGTAAGAGTTAATGGCGAGAATATCCCATGTACTCCTAAGGAAGTTGAGATTTTACATCTTCTTGCTTCACACCCTGGTCAGGTTATGGGCCGTGATCAGATTCTTGAACTCGTTTGGGGCAATGATTATAACGGAGATTCACGTACAGTTGATACTCATATTAAGAGAATCAGACAGAAAATCTCTTATGAGAACTCACCTTGGAGCATTCAGACTGTATATAGTGTCGGTTATAAATTCGAGGTTTCATAATGTTTCGTAATAGCACATTAATGCGCCGCACAGTTTCTCTGGTACTTGCGGCGCTTTTTGCATCAACAGTTTTAGCTACTGTTGCATTCGTTCTTGCTGGAAAGAATACAGCATTCTCTTTTGAAGTTGATAAATCCTTCAGACAGGCTTCAAGTTTTGCAGAGGAAATTAATAATTCCAGCAACAGAACTATTCTTTCAGATTCAGAATACATTTTTGCTAATCCAAGCCTTACTTCACGTAATTTTTTCATTATTGATAATAGTGGCAGAATTCTTTTCCCAAGAAACTATGATTTAAATCAGTCTGACATCATAAATGAGCTAGATTATACATTTGCAAACATGCTTGGAAAGGTCAGCGAATCTGATAATAATTTTGTTATTACAAGTTTTAACGGTTCTTCAAATCAGTCACTCATTATCCAGTATCCTATTGATACTTTTGAAGCTCATGACGCTTATCTCGTTTCTATTTCAGTTGTAAACGAGAACAATGCGGTTATTTCTTCGTATGTTAATATTCTTCTCCTGTCAACATTAATAGCTGCACTTACAATGCTTCTCCCTGTTATTCTTGTTGTAAACAGAATCGTATTCCCTATCCAGGAAGTTAATAATGTTGCAAGAGAATATGGTAAAGGTAATTATAATATCAGAGCCAACGAGAACTCTTCAGGCGAAGTCGGTGAACTTGCGCATTCATTTAATATGATGGCAGACCGATTATCCCAGTCGATTAATGATCTTACAAACGAACGTAACAGACTTGAAGAGACATTCAATGTAATCAGTGAAGGAATCATAGTATTCAATAGTAACGGCCTCCCTTCTGTTCAGAATGAGACCATGAATACTATCTTTTCGAAAGTTCCAAAGAAGAATCTCTTTACTGAAAGACTTCATATTATTCCTTTCGAGGAAGTATGGACAAACGTTGATGAGTGTCTTGCTACAGGCGAGAGACGCGAACTCTCTCTTGAGGGACCTGATTACGCTTATCAGGTAAATATTATTCCTAAGTTCGATGTAAACAATAAAGAGCGCTGCATTGGAGCTACTGGCTTCTTCCGCGATACAACAGAAGAGAACAAACTTGAAAGAACCAGAAGAGATTATGTTGCAAATATCTCTCACGAGCTTCGAACACCACTCCAGACACTTCGTGGCCTTATTGAACCTCTTGCTGATGGAATGGTGCGAAAGGAAGAAGACAGACTTCGCTATTACAATATCATTCTTAATGAGACACTTCGTCTCTCACGACTCATCGACGATATGCTTGAGCTTTCAAAGCTTCAGTCAAGAACACTTGCGTTTAAAACTTTCCCATTTGATCTTAATACGCTTCTTTCTGAGCTTGAGACAAAGTTCCAGCCTGTAATGCGCGATGCAAACATCAGTTTTAAAGTAATGTTTAATACTGGTAAGTTGCCTACTGTTTCCGGTAACCCTGACAGAGTTGAGCAGATACTTGTTATTCTTTTGGATAACGCAAAGAAGTACACTCCACAAGGTGGAGCAATTACAATCTCAACTGAATACAACGATATCGTAAATAAGGTATTCGTAACCGTAAGCGATACTGGCCAGGGTATTCATGAATATGATATCAATCATATTTTCGACAGATTCTATAAGGCTGACCGTGCAAGAGGCAAAAAAGGTACTGGTCTTGGTCTTGCTATCGCAAAAGAACTCCTTAATTACATGGGAGAAGAAATTACGGTTGAAAGTGAGTATGGAAAAGGAACAAGCTTCACATTTACTTTGAAGCGTTCCGAAGCAACTAACTGGTTCTGATATGGAAAATAACAATGGCATTAGATTAAACAAATATATTGCTTCATCTGGCTACTGTTCCAGACGAGAGGCTGACAAACTCATTGCTGAAGGCAAAGTGCAGATTGATGGAATTACTGCAGCGATGGGTACTGTCGTTCTTGAATCGAACCATGTAACTATAGATGGAAAAGATATTGTTCCAAAGGACGATAAGATTTATATCGCTCTTCATAAGCCTCTTGGAATCACTTGTACAACCGATTTAAGAGATCCTGATAACATCATTGATTATCTTAAATTTGATGAGCGTATCTTCCCTATTGGACGACTCGACAAGAACTCTTCTGGCTTAATTCTCCTTACAAATAACGGAGATATAGTAAACCAGTTACTACGAGCTGAGAATGGTCACGAGAAGGAATACGTAGTTCGTGTAAACAGAAAAATCGAACCAGATTTTAAGGAAAAGATGGAGAACGGTCTTCCTATTCTTGGAACAACTACTCTTCCATGTAAAGTTGAACTCATCTCCCCTCATACATTCAAAATTATTCTTAAGCAGGGGCTTAACCGACAAATCAGACGCATGTGTGAATACCTGGGATATCGTGTCACAAAGTTAAGAAGAATTCGTTTTATGAACATTGAACTAGCTGATCTTAAATATGGTGAATACAGATACTTAACAAAAGAAGAAATTAAGAAGCTCACATCCAAATGATGTGAGCTTACTTATTATCTTATTATTTAATCTTAAACTGGAATGTCTCTCTGTAACTTACATTCTTCTTAAGTGGGAGGCTTGTTGTATTCTCAACTGTACGCTCAATTTCCTTTGAACAGAAATCAATGAACAGCTCACAGAAATCATTTTGCATAAGAAGTTCTTCGTGAAGATACTCATTCATCTGCTCTGGTGTGAATGGCAGGATTGTAAAATCAAACTTACCAAACATATCAGAATCATACTTCGCCTTACGCTTAATACTAAGACTCTCACCTGTTGGGAAATCAAAAGCAACAACAGAAGTATCTGTATGAGAACTATTCTCAGCAGGTCTTGCATAAGGGTGATAAATCTTATCAATACCAGCACTGAACATTCCAATTCGAGTTGCATTCTTACGATCGTAATATGACTCACCTGGACCTCTTCCATACCATTTACAGAGAACTTCATCTTTTGTAAGAGGTACTCTGAAACCATAACGAACCATGTCATACTTTGGAGTAAAGTCCAAAGTAACATCCATCGTATTGGAATCCTTTACCTCGTAAAGAACTAATATTTCTCCCTTCATTGCAAAAGACTTATATCTCGAAATATAAGTGAAGATACCATTCTTCATTGAGTAATTTGAACCAACATACTCTAGTGATTCCTGAATCTCTTCATAATCACTTTCCTTAGAGAAAATAGTCTTTGCAAGAACAAAGTTACGGTCTGTTCGGTCAATATTAGAAGGACATCTGTAGAAGCTTGGAATCATCTTGCCCATAAGGAATTCCCTTGACCCAACACGAATGCTGCTCAAAGCTCCATCCTTACGCGAAAATGAGAATCCGCACTGGTTGCTTCCAACATTAATTGAATCAGGCTGAGCAACTACTCCAAGATCATCAGTAACAGAAGTATTATCTGAAGCTGAATCAACATATTCGCCAATTGAAATCTCACCTATTACTGATTCATCAATAAGTGTATCAGGCTTAGCATCTACATCAGCAACAAGCTTAACTGACTCATCAGCAAATACTGTAGTTGGCTTTGCACAGCAGTCAACAAGCACATCTTGATAGAAAGCGATTTCAAACTTCTCGTTGGCATAGTAAGTATTCTGTGCAAGCTTAAGACTTACATCGAAAACCATCTCATGAGACATGGAATTAAAATATAAATCAATTAATCCCTGATTACCATTCGCCCAACCATCAACCATGAAAGAGTCGATATTAATTGGGAATCTGAGATTTCTGATTCCATCTGGCTCAATCTCAGGAATAATTCCGCTACCATTCATGATTGAAGTTCCACCAAGAAGAACCTTCCACTCCAAAATAACCTCAGGTGTGTATGAGAATGGATGATTGTTACGGATTGTAAGAGTTGTTGGATCTTCAGGTGAAGCAAAGATATTAATAGACTGACACTGCTTACGTATATCATGGAAAATTGGATGAGGGTTACGCTCACTGTCAACAATTCCCTGACCTATGCTGCTATTCTCTTTCTGCTTTCCACCAACAAGATCTGCGTGATGAATCCACTTATAATCAGCACCGTCATCATTAAATCTTGTTCTTCCAGGAATAGTATCAAACAGATTCTTTCCGATTTTGTTATTATCAAAAATGTACTTACGATCAATACACAAATCTTCCCATGGTCCAAAGACAATACCTGCTTCACAAGGCATTGGATAAACGTCAGATACAGTAAGCTGATAATCTGAACCACAGTACCAAGGACGAGTGCTATCAAGAACTTTACAGTCGCTCTTAACCTTAAGACAGTCAGCAGACTTAAAGTCATAATCGTTAAAGCCCCACATAATAACTGAAGGGTGATTCATAGAAGACTCAATATAATCACGCATAAATCTCTTATCAGTCATGGCAATAACATAAAGTCCATACTGATCACAAAGATTAAGCATTGTCTCGCTTAATGGGAATCCCTGAGAAATAATACCGTTGATGCCACATCTCTTCATAAGTACAACATCCTGGCGGAATCTTTCAACAGAAACAGTAATACCACCCTTAGGATCAAACTCATAATACTTAACTAGCAAAAGTGGAAGAGCCTTATCATTAATATTGAATTTATTAGCAACAATATCAGTACTTCTGAAACCAAATCTTCTCTTCTTTACAGAAACAATTCTCTCCTCTGAATCAAGAAGTTCAAGAATAAGATCATACTGAACAGGTGTAGCGTCTGACCACTGTGCAACATCAATAGCTGTAAGTTCAAATGAATCCTTGATTGTGCTCTTTGCATCAACAGTTCCACCTGGTGTTGCCTTGATATCAATACGTGCATAAGGAAGCTTATATGGATCATACTCAGAACGTGCTTCCATCACAGATACACGTACTGCATATGGCATCATATAATCTGTATGATTTCTAATTTTAAAGTCTGCCTTAAGCTGATAGCATCCACGAGTAACTTTGGAAACAAGTTTCTTCTCAAGAGCTTTCTCATCAGTAAACTGATTTACATAAGCTTCAGGCACGCTTTGAACACTAATATGAAGATTTGAAATCTCAACCAGAGGTTCAGTAACAATATAAACTGGTCTATAGATACCACTGAAACCATAGTTCATCAATTCCTTAACAATCTTTCCGTGACTATCTCTCTGCCAGCGATAAACAAGAATTACAATCTGGTTCACACCTTCTCTTGCAGACTCCGAAAGCAGGATTCTCTTATTTGTATTGATTGAATCAGAAACACACTGAAGCTGACCGTTTAAGTAAAGCGAAAAACTGCCGCAGATTCCTGATGCTTCAAGATAAATCGCTCTGTCAATATCTTCAGGAGTAAAAACAACAGAACATCTATAAATACCAATCTCATCAGCAAAAGAGTTATTAGAAGTAAGAAGATACTTATCACTAATTGATTCTTCTCCACGCTTTGAGATACGCTGCAATTCTTCTGGATAGTTATATAAAAGATTCTGAGGAAGACCATATCCTTCCATCTGCCATGTAGATGGAACATTCATAATATCCCAGTCTTCATCATCGAAAGACTGAGCTTCAAAACCAAATGGAATTTCGCTTTCGCCATTTGCAAGGAAAAATCTCCATGTAGAAATTTCTCTTACATAAGGAGTCTCAACATTTCCAAATTCAGGGAGTTTTCTATCAGCAAAAATCGAATCAAACGACTTATAAGGGTAAAAACTTCCGTTAGAATATTCAAAATCCATACATTGACCTCAGTTTATAATATTTCAATTTAATTCTATCAGAAAAGACGATTATAAAAGTTTCATAGTTATTACAAATTGAGGCAAAATTTAGTATTTATTAATAAGTTTTTTTCTTATAGAATTAATTTATCTATTCAATTTACACAAAGGAGGCAGTTTAAGTTATGGGGATTTTCTTAGGCCTTGTAATTTTGGCAGCACTCCTGGCAATTTGCTACGCAACAATTAACTTCTATGCAGTTAAAAAGCTCGATGAGGGTACTGAGCGCATGGTGGAAATTGCGAAGGAAATTCGCCTGGGTGCAAACACATTCATCAACTACGAGTACAAAGTTGTAGCTGTTATCGGCGCAATCATTGCTGTAGTTCTTGGTATCGTTATTTCATGGCAGGGTGCCTGTGCATTTATTATTGGTGCATCAATGAGTGCTTTGGCTGGATATATCGGTATGAAAATCGCTACTTATGCGAATGTACGTGTTACTAATACAGCTCGTACAACAAAGAAGCTGAGTGATACACTTAAGGTAGCTTATAAGGGTGGTTCTGTAATGGGTCTTTGCGTTGCAGGTTTCGCTCTTCTTGGTATCTTCCTTGTATATCTCATTTTTGGTTATGGTTTAGGTCAGATTGCTGACGTTCAGAATGGTGTTGAATCAATCAACTTCTTAGGTCTTGAAGCTCCATTCTCAATGACTATTTCTTGTTATTCACTTGGTTGCTCTGTTATCGCTATGTTCAACCGTGTTGGTGGTGGTATCTATACAAAGGCTGCTGACATGGGTGCTGATCTTGTTGGTAA
>JAZLLF010000070.1:0-5584 GCA_045598005.1 Saccharofermentans sp.
CTTTGCAATAAATTTTTGGAAAAGTAAAAATGAGATTAAAGATTACGCAATCTTTAATCTCATTTTGTAATTTTAATCGTTCGTCACCAAGTTAGTAATCTTAACTTAATGACATTGCACCGAAGTGATCCTCAAGAAATATAACCAAATTTTATGAGTCAGAAATTATTCAACAACTGGAAGCTGTGAAAGACCATTCTTGATGTCTTCATCTGAAGGCTCATAGTCTGACATTGTTCCATCCTTATATGAAGCATAAGCTGTCATATCAAAGTAACCTGTACCTGTTAAGTTGAAGCAGATTGTCTTAGCTTCACCTGTCTCCTTACATTTCAAAGCCTCATCGATAGCTACGCGGATAGCGTGTGATGACTCAGGTGCTGGGAGAATTGTCTCAGTCTTAGCAAAGATATTAGCTGCTTCAAATACCTTTGTCTGCTCAACAGCTCTTGCCTCATCGATGAATCCATCGTGATAAAGCTGTGAAACAATTGGTGACATACCGTGATATCTAAGTCCACCAGCGTGTGATGGTGAAGGAATATACTCAGAACCTACTGTGTACATCTTAGCAAGTGGTGTAACGTGACCTGTATCACAGAAGTCATAACGATACTCACCACGTGTCATTGAAGGACATGACTTAGGCTCTACAGCGATGAAGTATGGATTAGCCTTACCCTGAAGCTTGTCTCTCATGAATGCTGACATAAATCCACCGAGGTTAGATCCACCACCAGCGCATCCGATAACGATATCTGGATACTCATCTACCATTTCCAGCTGAAGCTTTGTCTCTTCACCAATGATTGACTGATGGAGAAGAACCTGGTTAAGAACTGAACCAAGAACATATCTGTAGCCTTCTGTTGATGTAGCAACTTCTACAGCCTCAGAGATTGCGCAACCAAGAGATCCTGTTGTTCCAGGGTGCTTCTCAAGAATAGCTCTACCGATATTTGTTGTATTAGATGGTGAAGGAATAATATCAGCACCAAATGTCTCAATGATTGACTTACGGAATGGCTTCTGCTCGTAAGAACACTTTACCATATAAACCTTAAGTGGGAGATCAAAGTGTGAACATGCCATAGCAAGAGCTGTACCCCACTGACCTGCACCAGTCTCAGTTGTAAGACCCTTAAGTCCCTGCTTTTTTGCATAATAAACCTGAGCAGCAGCTGAGTTAAGCTTATGTGAACCAGATGTGTTGTTACCCTCGAACTTGTAGTAAATCTTAGCTGGTGTTCCAAGATACTTCTCAAGTTCATATGCTCTGATGAGTGGTGATGGTCTGAAGATCTTATAGAACTCCTGAACCTCTTCTGGAATATCGAAGTAAGCTGTATCGTCATCTAACTCCTGCTTACAAAGTTCCTCACAGAAAATAGGAGCAAGGTCTTCTACCTTAAGTTCCTGATGTGTGCCTGGATGAATAAGCTTTGCTGGCTTAACCTTCATGTCTGCACGAACGTTATACCACTGCTTAGGCATCTGATCTGCTGTTAAGAATATTCTTTTTGGTACCTGTGCCATAATTTTGGCCTCCTTAAAAATAAATATCTCAGGCAGTAATGTTGGTTCCCACAATATCAGCCATAAAAAAATCCTATGCCAAATTACTTTGACATAGGACAGAATATACTGCGGTACCACCTATATTGGTTATCATCCATTAATAACAACCCACTCATTTATGTTCCAACAAACATCCTTACTGATAACGGACAAGGTTCCCGTCGACCCATTTCCTGGTCGCCCTCATTAGATCCATTCACTAACGGTTCCTTTGTTATCATCTCACCATCGATAACTCTCTCAAAAAGAAACTGATGTCAGCTACTACTTCTAAATCAAAGGTTTCTAAATAGCTATTACTAAAATATCAATTATTATTAACTGAGTCAATACTTTAGCACACAAAAGTGAAAATCATTCTTCATTTTCTGATAATGTTCTATCGATTGTTTCGATAATCGCAAGAATTTACATTCTTACGCAAATAAGAACGCCTCTCCTTATTCCCCACATCCAAATCAGTAAACTTACACTTAAAATTATCAACATATATGGCAATAACAAATATAGACAATACAAAAGGAAGCCCTAAGGACTTCCCTTCAACAACATACATATCGTAATCAGCCCAAATGAACACACCCGCAAAAACAAGCGGAATGAGAATCTGAAATTAATCCTTTATCTTATTACTCATAATGAACAGATATAAGCCATCCAGTCGTTCTTTGTCATCGACTCTTCAATAGTAAAACCAGCTTCTTTCAAAGCTTCCTCTACTCTGTCCTTCTTAGTATTAATGATACCAGAACATACGAACTTACCATTTGGAGCCATTACTGAAGGAACATCCTTGGCAATCATTGCAATTACGTCAGCAATGATATTAGCAACAACGATATCGTAATCCTTCTTATAAGCATCCTTAAGTTCACCTGGGTGACAAACGATATCACTACAGTCATTATTTGCACAGTTATCAATAGCAACATCTACTGCAAGCTTATCAATATCAATTGCTTCAACTTCACCAGCACCAAGCTTCTTTGCAATAATTGCAAGAATTCCAGAACCAGTACCGAGATCCAAAACCTTAGTATTATCGTCCATGAGTCTATCGAGAATTACAGAGCACATAGAAGTTGTCTCATGTGTACCAGTACCAAAAGCAGAACCTGGGTCAAGCTTTACAACAACATCACTGTCAGCAAACTTTGTATCTTCCCATGAAGGACAGATAATTACGCGATCAGAAATTCTAAAGGACTTATAATCCTTCTTCCACTCATTCTCCCAGTCAGCATCCTGAACATACTTCCATCCAGTAAAGCCTTCACCAACAGGCAGGAACTGAGCAATATCAGCTACTCTTTCCTTAATAATATTAAGAGCCTCATCGTGAGACACAAGCTTATCAGTAAAGTTACCATAAATCATGCCAACGCCAACGGGATTTTCATACTCTTCGCTCTTGGCACCAAGTCTGATATTGCCATCAAACTCAGCGAAATATGACTTAATAACAACATCAGTTCCCAAAGAATCAACATATCCATCATCTGCATAAGCAAGTGAGTCAGGATCTTCAATTATTCTTTTAATCTCCCATGGATCTGATACTGCAATTCCATCTGCGCCAATCTGCGCAAGCATCTCACAAACTGCATCAGAAGCATCTTCTGTTGTTGTAATAGTAATTTCTAACCACTGCATAATATTCTCCTGTTCGAAAGCAAAATCTTACCTGACAATTGTATTCTATTTCATGAAAAAACAAAACCCCGGCCAACTACCGGGGGACTTGTTTACAAACTCTAAAAACCAACTTGGAAACCGAACTTCTCGTGTTTCTTATGATTTAATTATAGCGAAAGATTTCGAAGCAAAAATGACTATCTGTGAATAAATTGTTAACGAAACAGTCATTTTTGTATATTTAGCCAAAATGCCTATAATTACTCGATAAAATCGAACTCCAAGTCGCCAATTCGCACAGTATCACCTTCGTTAATTCCAGCTTTTCTAAGGGCTTCAATAACACCTGCATTAATCATTGAACGCTGGAAGTAAGAAAGTGAGTCAGGATCGTCAAAATTTGTGGACTCCATTGTCACTTTTGCCCATACACCAGTGATCTCATAAACACCATCAATGATCTCAATATGGAACTGTTCTTCCTTCTCAAAGCGATAAACTTTCTCGTCTTCTTCAAGTGCATCATGAAGAACAACAGGAGGAAGCTTACTTACAAGTTCAGTTACCTTATCCTTAAGTTCCTGAATACCGATACGAGCTGCGGCGCTAATTACAAATACGTCTTCAAAGCCCTGACTCTTAACTTCTTCAACGAACATCTCAATCTCTTCATCAAGAGCATCGTCACACTTATTTGCAACAACAACCTGTGGTCGTTCTGCAAGTGCAGGATTAAACTCTACAAGCTCAGTATTAATTGAATTAAAGTCATCGATAGGATCTCTTCCATCATGAGCTGATACATCAACTACATGAATAAGAAGTCTTGTTCTTTCGATATGTCGCAGGAAGTCGTGTCCAAGGCCTGCACCCTCATGTGCATCCTCGATAATACCTGGGATATCAGCAATTACAAATGACTGATCAAAATCCTGTACAACTCCAAGTACTGGCTCAAGTGTTGTAAAAGGATAATCTGCAATCTTTGGCTTAGCATTAGTCATTACTGAAAGAAGTGTTGACTTACCTGCATTTGGATATCCAACAAGTCCTACATCAGCAATGAGCTTAAGCTCAAGATACAGTTCTCTTTCTTCACCAGGAACGCCTGCTCTTGCAAACTGAGGAGCCTGTCTTACTGCATTTGCATAATGCATGTTTCCAAGGCCACCCTTACCGCCTCTTGCAACAATAACTTCCTGCTTATCTTCAGTAAAATCAGCTACGATTTTATTAGTTTCAACGTCACGAATAACTGTTCCAACTGGAACACCAATTCTTAAATCTTCTCCACCACGACCGTACATCTTACGGTTCATGCCCTTCTCTCCATCTTTTGCAACAAACTTATGCTTAAAACGGAAAGCCTGGAGAGTAGTTAACTTTGCTACAGCGTAAAATACAACGTCGCCACCTTTACCGCCGTCACCACCATCAGGTCCACCATTTGTTACATATTTCTCTGTGTGGAATGACACGCAACCAGCTCCGCCGTCACCTGCTTTTACATAAATCTTAGAGTGATCAATAAACATAGATTCACCATATCTTTCCGTTAATTATAAAACTTAGTGAAAAAACAAGCCTGCCGGAAAATCCGACAGGCTTATATCATTCATTTAGAAATAGCAATTAAGCTTCTACAGGATATACGCTAACCTGCTTCTTGCTGCTACCTACGCGCTCGTACTTTACACGACCATCAATCTTTGTATAAAGTGTGTCGTCTGATCCAATACCAACGTTCTTACCTGGATGGATTTTTGTGCCGCGCTGTCTTACAAGAATGTTGCCTGCGATAACAAGCTGCCCATCACCCTTCTTAGCTCCAAGTCTCTTAGATTCGGAATCACGACCATTCTTAGTTGATCCCATACCTTTCTTATGAGCGAAGAGCTGTAAATTCATATTAAGCATAGCTTACACCTCCGTTAAGTCTCATGTTTCCTCGACGATATCAATATATCTGATACCATCGCCGTTCATATTGGCATTCATCGCCAGAGTCACAAATCCAGTATAGATTGTCTCTGTTACAACTACTGCCCTCTTAGCTGACTCAGTGTCCGGCATTCTGTCATAAGGTACTATAACCTCTGCATTAACGTTACCGTCACCAGAATCCTCGTGTATCACCGAGATATCTTCTGCAATCAATCCACATATTGATTCAAGGCTGTTAGCCAATGTATAGAATAGTGTTGATGCTCCTGCACAAATAATATCACTGCCTTCTTCTGCATAGCCTGAATGGCCACTCATGAACACACCAGTGATTCTACGTGTGTTATCTCGAACGATTTTTACCGTAATCACGCGATTGCTGTGATACGTACACGTGTGTATGGCTGTCTGTGGCCAGCGTGTCTAC
>JAZLLF010000071.1:0-8070 GCA_045598005.1 Saccharofermentans sp.
ATTCCCTTATCAGGATAAGAAGTACCGTAGATTCTCTGAAGCATCTTGTTCTTTGAATCACCTCTCCAGTAAGCACCAGCAACATTCAAAAGCTTAAATGCCTTAACTTCACCAGTCTTCTCGATATGAGGTCCCTTACAAAGATCTGTAAACTCACCCTGCTTATAGAATGAGATAGTAGCCTCATCAGGAAGATCATCGATAAGCTGAACCTTATAGATTTCACCAGCATCCTCCATAAACTTACGAGCCTCATCACGTGGGAGCTCATAGTACTCGAGTGGAAGATTTTCTTTTACGATCTTCTTCATCTCATCTTCAATCTTCTTAAGTTCTGTCTCTGTGAAAGTAAAATCACAATCGAAATCATAATAGAATCCGTCTGCAATAGCAGGACCAATTGCAAGCTTTACTTCTGGCCAGAGTCTCTTTACTGCCTGTGCCATAATGTGAGAAGTTGTGTGACGGAATGCCAAACGCTGCTCTTCGTTGTTAAAATCAACCATTTTGAACACCTCTTTCATAAAAATAAAAAGTAATAAGTCCGTGAAAACATTTCCTATATACAAAAAGGCCATGCCTCCACAAAAATGGGATGCATGGCGCACGGTTCCACCCAAATTGCATTTCCAATTAATTAGAAATACCACTCATAAATCCTTAACGCAGATATACGGCTCTCGTTCACTAATAAATAGCTTACCGATGCAGCTCAAGGGTTGTATACGATCCGGTTGTATTCTACGAAGCTCACAGCTAATAACTTCGATTCTCTGAAGAAACAATTGCGGGGTACGTGTCCCTATCATCGCTTTTGTATAGCGATTGTATCGCTTAAAGCAAGTAAAATCAAGGCTTCGAACTTATTAAAGTCCGTAATTCTCCAAGAAATAATCAGGAAGTTCTGGATTATAACAAGGCATTCTTACGATATCGAGCTTAAACTTGCTACGCTTATAGAGATTAATAACTTTATCGAAGTTCTCAGTATTCTTACCCGTACGAATAATCTCATTAATTTCATGATAAGAAACACCAAGCTTTACTTCATCTCCCATAAGTGAACCATCATTATTAAGGCTCATACCATCTGTTGGCATCTTATGAGTAAGCTCTCGTGGAAGGCCAAGATAATCACCAATAGCAACTACCTCTTCTGTAGTAAGTCTTGCAACAGGTGAAAATGTACCAGCATTATCTCCAAACAATGTTGAATAACCTACAGCATCTTCACTTCTGTTACATGTATTAATTGCCATACCATTCTTAATCTGAGCGGCAATACCAAAAAGAGTTGTCATACGAATTCTTGCAGGTGTGTTTGTAAGATAACCCTGCTCAAATGTATCAACATTCATTACGTTCTTAATCTCATTTGTAAGGCCATTTACAGCATCAGCAATATTAATCTCAACATTTGGAATACCAAGATGATTAACAAGAAGCTTGGAATCCTTAATATCAACCTGCTTGCCATTTGGCATCATTACACCAAGAACTCTCTCCTTACCAAGAGCCTTAGTCATAATTGCTGCAACAACTGAACTGTCCTTACCGCCTGAAATACCAATAACAGCGATTCCATTTGGATTAATATTATTCATATAATCACGCGCCCAGTTAACACACTTCTCTGCCTGCTCAGCAACATTAAAATCGTAATCAATCTCATTAAACATATAACTACTCTCCTACAAAAAAGATTTCCCAAATATCAACCTTTCACTAGAGTATTATACGCTAATTCTCGAAAAAG
This sequence comes from Saccharofermentans sp., assembly GCA_045598005.1. Taxonomy (GTDB): domain Bacteria; phylum Bacillota; class Clostridia; order Saccharofermentanales; family Saccharofermentanaceae; genus Saccharofermentans. Next base: position 1,757 of record JAZLLF010000071.1, read on the forward strand.
AATTACTAGAATATTATGCAAAAATAATAGTGAAGGGCTTTACGAACTCTAGGAGCAATTAAAGATGCCAATATAATCTTAATTAAATCTCCTGGAATAGGAGTTACAAGAAATGGAACAACCAAGCCCATAAGATCTCTTCCATCCTTAATATAAAGAACTACAACAAGACAATAATATGCAAAACCGATAAGGTAAAGGACTGCAGTTGCCGCAATATTAACAAGCAAAACCTGCCAGAACTTAGTTGCTCCCTTCTCATAAGCAAAACCTATAAGATAGGCACAAACAATAAAGCCAATAAAATAACCGAAAGTTGGATAAAGAATATACTGAGGACCTCCACCCATAGTAAATACTGGAATTCCACAAAGTCCTATAAGGACATACAAAAGAACGCTAATAGTCGAATTCTTCTTTCCAAGAATAATTGCAGATACCATAACAAAAAACCACTGAAGAGTAATCGAAACCATAGGAAGTGGAATTTTTATAAACGCACCGACTGCAACAAGTGCAGCTGAAACAGCAATAAATGCCATATCTTTTGCCGAAATCTTTAAATTCGTTTTTCTTGTATCTGACATATTGTAAACCTCTGTTCTTTGTGTTTTTACAAAAGAATAAATAGTAATGACTCGATTGTCAACACTTGCTATAATCAGGTAAACAATTACTTTTTTCGAGGGTTATTATGATATCTACCAAGGACTTTGTTGTAGCTGAACTTATAAAGAATGATACTTATATTTCCGGAGAAAACCTCAGTTCTCGTCTTGGAATTTCTCGTGCCGCTATAAATAGTGCTGTCAAGTCTTTAAAAGCAGAAGGTTATCAGATCGAATCCTCAACCAGAAAAGGTTATCTTCTTAAATCTCATCCTGATAAATTAACCACAGGAGAAATGCTCGCCTTCCTTTCAAAAGAGAGAATTGAGAATATTTCTGTTTACGATGAAGTTGATTCCACAAATAAAATACTTAAAGAATTAGGTTCTGAAGGTGCAGCTGAAGGCACTATTGTAATTAGTGACTGCCAGGTAAAAGGAAGAGGCAGACTTGGAAGATCTTTCCTGTCCCCTCACGAAAAAGGCATTTATTTCTCATACCTTATTCGACCTAAGTCACATTTTGAAGAAATCAGTACAATAACTGCCTGGACTGCAGTTGCAATTTCTAATGCAATTTTTAACGTAACAGGTGTACGTCCTGATATTAAGTGGGTAAATGATCTTCTCATTAACAAAAAGAAAATCTGCGGAATTCTTACTGAATTATCTTTGGAATCTGAAAGCGGATTAATCGATAATATCGTTGTGGGAATTGGAATCAACGTTAATCACAAACCGGAAGACTTCCCAGAAGAAATCAGAGAAATTGCATCTTCCATTTCATACGAGATTAATAAACCTGTATCAAGAGCTATGCTTGCCTGTGAAATGGTAAAAGAAATGGATAAACTCGCTTCTAACTGGGGGAAAGACAAATCACTTTATCTCGATAGTTATCGCAAAGCATGCATCACAACAGGAGAAGATGTAAGTTGCGTTAATATCCATACATCAACTGAATCACGTAAAGGAAAGGCACTTGAAATCAACGAAGATTTCTCAATTAAAATCCAGTTCGAAGATGGAAGCATCGAGAACCTTTCAAGTGGCGAAGTAAGTGTAAGAGGTCTTTACGGCTATTCATAATTCATACGCAGATATAATTACGAATCCTGTTAAACTTTGCCTCACCTATACCTGAGACATTCATAATATCTTCGATTGTTGTAAAGCTGTTTGTCTGCCGATAATCAATAATTGCCTGCGCCGTTGATTCCCCTATACCAGGAAGCGTGATTAATTCTTCAAGACTTGCTGTATTAATGTTGATAAGTCCTGAAGATTCCGTGCAGTCACTACTAATACTTGTTTCATCCGAAGCGTCAACGACATCAAAACCCCATATAAAGTAATCATCATCACCTCGAACTAGTCCACTCCTGTCTCCAGAATAAGACCTAAGTTCCTGCATTGTTGGAATATAAATTGAAAGGTTAGATTCCAATTCAAAAACCAGATTTATATATTCTGAAGCGGCATCAGAAGTAAATCCACCAGCTAAATCAACAACCTCATATAGAAGAGTTCCAGAAGCAACACTATAAACACCAGGATTAACTACAGCACCGCATAAATAGATGCTGATCATCGATACAGATTCACTTGAAATAACACTCGAATTAGTAGTATTAAGAATTATTTCAGAAGTCTCTTCGCTCGAATAATAACTCACCAATTCCTCTGTTTCAGTGTTTTTTATTACCATTCCATCTGCGCGTGCACTAAGCACATACTTATAAAGAAAGCTAATTCCAATCACAAAAACAAAAGCCAAAGCATATATTAAAAACTGTCTTATATTCCTGCCATTTTTCATGTGTGAATAGTAGCATATGCGCTTGTCGAATTTGATAGTAAAACACGTCAAAATATCGACATTTATCGACAAAAAAAAGCTGTAACTCTCGTTACAGCTCTTGTTAATTACTCTTCTGAATCAGTAGGTCTCTTTGCCTGCCAGAGTTTCTCAAGATTATAATTAGCTCTCTCTTCTGGATGGAATACGTGAACTACAACATCCTTATAATCGATGAGCATCCAGTGATCACCACTTCTTCCTTCAATGTGGTCAGGATAAAGTCCCCATTCAGTCTTTACCTGATACTCAACCTCATCTGTAAGAGCCTTAATCTGAGTAGTAGAATTACCAGTTACAATAATGAAATAGTCTGCAAGTGTAGTCTTGGAAGCTACATCGATTACTTCAATATCAATACCCTTCTTACTATCAAGTGCAGCAACAATCTTATCAACGAGTTCTTGTGTTGTCATAGGAATCTCCTTTGTCATTTTTTATATTATAACATTTCCAAGTATTATTTGCGTAAGTCTGAAGCAAATTCAGCTGTCAGTGGGTGAAGTTTTCTACCCTTCTCCTCAAATTTCTTAATAACTGAAGCCTGACACATTCTTAAAGCTTCATCCAAATCAGTCAGTGCAGTTTTTCTCATCTGACTTAAATCAGTATATGTTCTTGCAGGTTCAAGCTTATCTGCAAGGAATACACACTTATCAAGAAGAGTCATTCCACCTCTTCCAGTAGTATGATAAGTAATGGCATTTAGTATCTCTTCATCTTCTATTCCAAATTTCTCCTTAGCAAAAACAGCACCTGCAGGAGAATGATAAAGCTTACTATCATCGAAAAGATTACCACAAAGACTATAAGCCATCTTCTTCTGCTCATCTTCAGGAAGCTCCTTCGCACAATCATGCATAAGACCAGCAATTAGTGCCTTATCAACATCGCCACCATAAATCATTGCATAACGTGCAGAAAGTATTGCAACATTAATAGTATGAAGAAGTCTCTTCTTTCGAAGATAAGGATAAATTCCTATTGTAAGCTCATAGAACTTCATCATAGTCTCATCACTGACTTTATCAAAAACATCATTAGATTCATAAATAGCATGTATCTTTATGAACTCTAAAGCAGACTCAGGAACATCATCATAAACTTTGGCGTTTCTAATAGCAGAAGAAGCTGCTTCTATTCCCTTGATTTTAAAAGAATTGATAGAAACTTCCATTCCAAGAGCTTCACTTAATCGAAGTTCCTCTGACTTTATATCAACTTCCATTCCAGGTCTTAACGCAACCATAAGCTGAGCCTGATTAATAATTCCCTGTGGGTCATACCACTTATCAAATGTTGGAAGAAGATCTGTTCCACAAAGCCAGAAGTAATTATGCTTCTCTGAAGCCTTCTTCTTTTTAATTCCATTATCAATCAAAAATGGAACAATATACTTCTCATCCTTAATCTTTGATATTGTCGTTGTTGTATAACTGATACCGTCATAGAAAAACTCAATATCACTTAAAAAGACATTATCCTTAAATTCATCTTCAACCACAGTTTCCACCATATAATATCTATATGGTGCAACATTTAAAATACGTCCTCTTTTGAACGAATTTCTAACTGTAGGAATCACTATAACGCAATCAACCGCGCCACTCTTTAAAGCGCCGCGGATGATTGATAAATGTCCATTATGAATTGGATCAAAAGATCCACCAAATAAACCAATATTCATAAATTACTTATTAAGTGCTCTGTGTCCAATATCCTTACGGAAATGAGCTCCCTCAAAACTAATCTTTTTAACACCTTCGTATGCATTATCAAGTGCATTCTGGAGGTCAACGCCCTTAGCTGTAACACCAATAACACGTCCACCGTTTGTAAGGAATGTTCCATTCTCATCAAACTTTGTACCTGCATGATAAACGAAGCATCCATCAACCTGACCATTCTCATCAAAGCCATTCATAGGAATGCCCTTCTTGTAACTCTCAGGATATCCACCAGAAGCCATAATTACACATGCACATGCACCATCATGCCACTTAATATCAACATCAGCGAGTGTGTGATTGTAGATTGCTTCAAAAATATCGTAAAGATCTCCGTCAAGCATTGGAAGTACAACCTGTGTCTCAGGATCACCAAAACGGCAGTTATACTCGATAACCTTTGGTCCCTTAGGAGTAATCATAAGTCCAAAGTAAAGGCATCCTTCGAAAGTTCTGCCTTCCTTATTCATAGCTTCGATAGTAGGAATAAAGATCTTCTCCATACACTCCTTGGCTATTTCCTCTGTATAACATGGGTTTGGAGAAATAGTACCCATACCACCAGTATTAAGACCCTCATCACCATCAAGAGCTCTCTTATGATCCATAGATGAAATCATAGGAACTACTGTCTTACCATCAGTAAATGAAAGAACTGAAACCTCTGGTCCTGTTAAAAACTCTTCGATAACAACACGACTTGAGCTTGAACCAAACTTGAGATCATCAATCATTTCCTTAACAGCAGTAATAGCTTCTTCCTCATTCTGAGCAATAATAACACCCTTTCCAAGAGCAAGACCATCAGCCTTAATTACTGCAGGATATGAATTCTGCTTCTTAAGATAAGCAATTGCACTCTCACTATCAGTAAATACCTCATAAAAAGCAGTAGGAATATCATACTTCTTCATAAGATCCTTAGAGAAAACCTTGGAACCTTCAATAATTGCAGCATTTGCCTTAGGACCAAATGTCATAAAACCTTCAGCCTGCAAAGCATCGACCATTCCAAGAACAAGTGGATCATCTGGAGCAACTACTACCATATCAGGCTTAAGTTCCTTAGCAAGACTAACAATTCCTTCAATATCTGTAGCCTTAACATCAAAACACTTAGCATATTTAGAAATACCAGCATTACCTGGAGCACAGAAAATCTCTCCAACCTTAGAACTTTCAGAAAGTTTCATAATAATGGCGTGCTCACGTCCACCACCACCTACAACAAGAATCTTCTTCATATATCTATTACCTCCGTAATTTATCACAATCATTCCAAGTGATTTTATCATATAAATCAAATCTTCCCCACATAAAAAATGGATTTGCTCATAAGAACAAATCCATTTTTATTAATTTTTAGGTTTCTTCTTTCCTACGCGTCTTTCGAACAGTAAGAACAAATCCAGCGGTTGCAATAAGAGTAATTGCAGCAATGAATGTTCTTGAAACACTTTCACCAGTCTGCGTTACACCAGAAGAAGGTGTAGGAGTAGCTGTAACAGTAGGAGTTACAGTAGCAGTTGGTGTATTTGTGTCTCCTGTAGGAGTAGGTGTTGGTGTCTCTCCATCACTAGAATCAGTTCCAGTAGGTGTTGGAGTTGGAGTTCCTTCTCCACCGCCTGTTGTAGGTGTAGGTCCCTCCGTAACCGATGGTGTTGGAGTACTTGTAGCCGTTGGCGTTGGGGTCTCAGTACCACTTGGTCCTCCAGGAACTGTAGGTGTAGGAGTTACAGTACCTGTTGGTGTCACCGTCGTTGTTGGTGTCACCGTTGTTGTAGGTGTTACCGTTGTTGTTGGTGTTACCGTCGTCGTTGGTGTCACCGTTGTTGTTGGTGTTACCGTCGTCGTTGGTGTCACCGTTGTTGTAGGTGTTACCGTCGTCGTTGGTGTCACCGTCGTCGTTGGTGTCACCGTTGTTGTAGGTGTTACCGTTGTTGTTGGTGTCACCGTTGTCGTTGGTGTCACCGTTGTCGTTGGTGTCACCGTTGTCGTTGGTGTCACCGTTGTCGTTGGTGTAACTGTCACTGTTGGAGTAACTGTTACTGTTGGTGTAACTGTTACTGTTGGTGTAACCGTTACTGTTGGTGTAACCGTTACTGTTGGTGTAACCGTTACT
>JAZLLF010000072.1:0-63098 GCA_045598005.1 Saccharofermentans sp.
ACTTGATGCACTCGAGGATGCTGACACAATCGAAGTTGAGACAACAATTGAGTTCGAGCTCGACGATGATTCTTGGGTAGTAGTAAATGGATTTGATGTATTCTGGGATGTATGCTCATTCACAGATGATATCGATGTTTCTTTCATTCCACCTCTCGAGGTTGAAGGCGGTAGCTGGTATTACACAGATGATGGCTTGGTAGATGCATTTACAAACCCTGTTTATACAAACTGTGATGAGATTGATCTTGACATCTATTTTGTAGATGATTGTGATTACTCAAATGTTTATTACACAGTTTCATATAATGGTTCTCTTGTTTTCACAAGTGATTTGTGGGAGCGTATGGGATATTACGGTGAGGATCAGGGTGCTACTCTTGATGAGAATGGTTACCTCCCAGCTGGTACATACACAGTTACATTCTTCAATGGCGATGAGCAGATTTTCTCTGATTCATGTACAGTAGTTGTTGAAGTTGTTGAAGCAGATCCTGAGTTGATTGATTATGAGCAGGGAAGTGATTTCTATCGTTTGCATTTCTATTCAGACGAGAATATGAATAATGAAACTTCTGCTTATACAACTTCTGATGAAGTATTCTTTATCGAGTGCCAGACTTTTGCTTACTATGATGAGGGTGCTACATTTACAGTAAACATCAACTACAATGGTCAGGATGTTGGAACTGTTGACTATGTAAATGATGAGAACCACAACGATAAGGCATACTTTGCAATCGGTTGGATTACTGATAATGGTGAGATTGATCACCCACTTACAGCTGGCGTTTATACACTTACATTTACAGGTTATAACGGTGAAGTATTTGCTGTTGCAGTAATTACTGTACTCTAATTTATTGATTAGTAATTTTGGGCTTCTGCTTGTATGGCAGAAGCCCTTTTTTAATGCATTTATTTCACGTTTTTTGCTTGACCACTAATTGGTGTTTTGTTAATATCGTGATAGTTAAATATTCTTTGCATTGAAGAGGAATAGTATTTTTCATTAGTTGTTACAGAGAGTCGTCGGTTGGTGTGAGACGATACAAAGAATGATTAAGAACTCACCTTGGAGCATTCCGGTTGAAAGCTTTGGCGATTAGATTAGGACGGAGGCTCACCGTTACAGGAGCAGGATATCAGATTATTATCTCGTATCTGTGAGTGCATCCTTTTGGATGAATTAGAGTGGTACCGCGAATGACCCTTCGTCTCTATATGACGAAGGGTCATTTTTATATGTGGGAGGTTTATATGAACTATCAAAAGTACAAGAAGATTCCTGAGGTTAATTTGCCTAATCGTAAATGGCCTTCAAAAGTAATAGATAAGGCCCCAATCTGGTGTTCTGTAGATTTGCGTGATGGAAATCAGGCACTTGAGATTCCTATGACAATGGAGCAGAAACTTAAGTTTTTCGATTATCTTGTAAAAGTGGGATTCAAGACAATCGAGATTGGTTTTCCAGCAGCTTCAGATACTGACTATAACTTCTGTAGAACACTGATTGATAATAATTTAATTCCTGATGGTGTTGCTATTCAGGTTTTAACACAGTCAAGACCACAGATTATCGAGAAGACAATGGAAGCGGTTTCTGGTGCAAAGGACGTTGTAGTTCATCTTTATAACTCTACAAGTACTTTACAGCGTGACGTGGTATTTGATTTTGGTATGCAGGAGTGTAAGGAACTTGCCATTTTTGGTGCTCAGATGATTAAGGAGTATATCGATAAGGATGAGAGTGGTACTAACTGGATTCTTGAGTATTCTCCTGAAAGCTATTCTTCAACAGAGCCTGAATTTGCTGTAGAAATCTGCGATGCTGTTTGTGATGTATGGCAGCCAACTCCTGATAAGAAGATTATCATCAATCTTCCTGAAACAGTTGAGTATACTCTTCCAAATGTATATGCAGATATGGTTGAGTACTTCTGTGAGAATACTAAGTGGCGAGATTCTATTCTTGTTTCTCTTCATACACATAATGACAGAGGTACAGGTGTTGCAGCATCTGAACTTGGTATACTTGCTGGTGCTGACAGAGTAGAGGGTACTTTGTTCGGTAATGGCGAAAGAACAGGTAACGTGGATGTTATTACACTTGCTATTAACATGCTTATGCAGGGTGTTGATCCTGAACTTGATTTCAGCAATATGAATGAGGCTATTGATACTTACGAAGAGTGTACTGGAATGATGGTAAATCCACGTCAGCCATGGTCAGGAAAACTTGTATTTACAGCTTTTTCTGGTTCACATCAGGATGCTATCAACAAGGGTAAGCGAAAGATGGCTGAAAGAGGAGAGACTATCTGGGCTGTTCCTTATCTTCCTATTGATCCAGCAGATGTTGGAAGAGCATACGAGCCAATTGTTCGTATAAACAGTCAGTCTGGCCGTGGTGGTATTGCATTCGTTCTTGAGCAGTCTTTCGGTGTGCAGCTTCCTAAGAGCTTCCAGAAGGATTTTCTTCCTATTGTTAAGAAGGTTACCGATGAGAATGCAACAGAACTCATGCCTCAGCAGGTATTTGATCTCTTTGACGATAATTACATTAACGTAATGACTCCATATGGCTTGAATAGATTCAGTGAGCATTATCTTAGCCATAAAAAGTCAGAGGTTGAAGCTGTTATTACTGATAATGGTAAGGAAGTTTCAATTAAGGGTGAAGGTAACGGTCTTCTCGATGCGTTCGTTAATGCTTTCGGTGAGTATACTGGTATAAAGTTCTCAATTAAGATGTATAACGAGCATGCGCTTAAGAGTGGTACAGATTCTGCCGCTATTACATATATCGAGATTGTAAGAGAGTCTGATGGTAAAGTGTTCATTGGTGCTGGTGTATCAAGCTCAGTTACAAAGAGTTCCGTTCGTGCTATCGTAAGTGCGTATAACAGAATGATTGGTTAATATTTGGTTGTTTAGATGAATTAAAAAACTGGGATCTTAATGGTCCCAGTTTTTGTGTTTAAAGAATCATTTCCATTCCAGTTTTATATGGAATTAAGCCCTGACTTCTATAGAAAGCATCAGCACTTGGATTGCATTCCCATACATTAAGTGTGATGTTATAGTAGCCGTTTTCTTTGGCGAAAGTCTTTACATAATCGAGAATACTCTTGCCGACACCATGTCTTCTGAAGTTTTCCGAAATGCAGATATCGTCAATGTATAAAGTTTTGATAGGAGTTAATACATTATCGTCAGGATGTTCCTGATGAACGCAGAATGCATAGCCAACAACTCCATTCTCATCGTCATCATATACAAAGATTGGTCTTGAATCATCTTTGATGATTTCTTCTAATTCTTCGTGATTATACTTGGTGCAATCAGGCTTAAACAAATCAGGACGGCCATTATGGTGAACCATTAATACCTGCAATAGTAAGTCAAGAATAGCATCAATGTCTTTTGATTCAGCACGTCTAATCATAACATTTTGTTCCTGTTTCTAAATTCTTCATCATGTCTCTTTCTGAGATTCTTTCTGAAAATGAGAAGTGCAAAGAGGAGAATGATGACTAATACAATAACTGTAGAAATGATAATTAATACAGTCTTTAAATTTGTCATTGGTGTTGTCTTCTGAGGGTTAATTGTAACTACCTTGTCTTTGACACCAATTTCCAAATGCAATACACCAACAATGTAAGTTTTATCGCTGTAAGACTTACAGATAGGTATATCAAAATACTGTTCGTCAAGTGAAGTATCAATGATTACATTTGAAAGATCTACTGTATTTGTACAACCCTGAGCTACTCTGAAAGTTGTTGTAGTTAAGAACGAAGAAAGCTCTGAAGATGTATTGATAACTGCAAGGTTAGTATCAAGAAGTACTCCGTTAATCTGATCAATCGTATCATCGAAGAGTGTCATGAACTCACTTTGTTCTACTGGAATAGTAGAGAAGCTGTTGTAGCCATACTCGAATAGTTCGATTGTATCAGCGTAACGAGTCTCACTGCTCGTAGCACCAAGGATTACAGCAATCAGTTCACGACCATTACGATCAGCAGCTGCTACCTGAGTATATCCGATACCATCAGCATAACCAGTTTTGCCGCCTACATAGTAGTCATATGAGTATTCCTGTGTAGAAATAAATCTGTTTGCGTTAGAAATAATTCTTGAATCGCCATAAAGATTAGTTGCTGGCATTGTATGCTGGAAAGATGTGGAAATGCTTACAAAATCAGGATGCTTAATGCATTCCTTAAGAATCATGGCAAGGTCGTGTGATGTGCTTGTGTTGTAACCAATACCATTTGTAATACCATAGCAGGAAATAAAATTGCTGTTAGTACATCCAAGTTCCATTGCTCTCTGATTCATGAGCTGTGCAAACAGTGGTTCAGAACCAGAAACTTTAATTGCGAGAGCAAGACAGGCATCGTTTGCAGATTTAAGTAATGCACCATAAATCATATCTCTGACAGTTACTTCTTCGCCTTCAGTAAGTCCAAGTGTCTCGAGACCTTCAGGAATACCAATATACATTGCCTGATCAATTGTGATTGTGTCGTCCAAATCAAGATTCTCCAAAGCGAGAAGCACAGTCATAATTATTGAAGTTGTTGCTGGATTACATGAACTGTTTATGTCGCGGCCCATAAGAACAGTATCAGACTGAGCATCATATAAAATATATGAAGTTCCTGTAACTGATGGAGCATCAGCAAATGAATCATTTAATAGATCATCATAGGATTCATTCTGCGAAATCAGATTATCATCTGGGTTATCAAACTGGTCATTAACAGCAAGAATTGTAGGTGAGAAGAAAGCACCTGCAACAATTGATGTAGTTATTAAAAATGTTGTTAAATATTTAAGTATCTTTTTCATAGAAATAATTATAACAATAACGTTTGAATTTATACATTATTTTAAAATATTAGTTGTGATAATTTTGTGGATTTTTGTTTTCGAGTGCTATTCGTGATAAGATATTATGTTAAATTTTGTAAGTAATTACTTTGAGGTGTCAAATGGCAATAGTTACAGTTGAAAATAATGATATGAGTTCATCTTATGAAGCTATAAATGAGCTTAGAGAGTACTATGCTTCTTTAAAGGCTACAAAGGGCAGAGACATACTATATAACATTCGTACTTATGGTTGTCAGCTTAATGAATCTGATTCAGAAAAACTTTCCGGAATGCTTGATGAGATGGGGCTTAAAGAAGCTTCTGAAGGTGAAACTGCAGATATCATTATGCTTAATACATGTTCTGTAAGAGAGAATGCAGAAGACCGATTATTTGGTAATCTTGGTATTTTTAAGGCTGATAAAAAAGCCAATAAAGACATTGTAATTATTGTTTGTGGCTGCATGATGAAGGTAAAGGAGAATGTCGATAAAATTAAGAAGAGTTTTCCTTATGTTGATCTCGTATTTGATCCACAGCAGATTCATCTTTTTCCAGTACTTTTAAGAGATACTCTTAGAAGTAAAAAGCAGCTTGTAAATATCTCATCTGAAGATTATATTGCTGACGATTCTCTGATTCCTGTTTCACGTAAGCGTAAGTTCAGAGCTTTGGTGCCAATTATGTATGGCTGCAACAATTTCTGTACTTACTGTATCGTTCCAACAACAAGAGGACGTGAGCGTTCAAGAGATTTTGATTCAATCATAAATGAACTTAAGGAACTTGCTTCCAAGGGTTATAAAGAAGTTATGCTTTTGGGTCAGAATGTAAATTCTTATGGTGCAGGTAACAGCGATGGTAAGACTTTCCCAGATTTGCTTCGTGCTGCAGCAGAGATTGAAGGATTTACAAGTATCAGATTTATGTCATCTCATCCTAAAGATATTTCGGATGAAGTAATTGAAATCATGGCGACATATCCTAATGTTGAAAAGCATCTTCATTTGCCTGTACAGTCTGGTTCAGACAGAATTCTTAAACTTATGAACAGACCTTACACAATTAAGGATTACTTACGAATTGTAGATTTGTTCAGAAGCAGAATTCCTGAAGGTTCAATCTCGACAGATATTATTGTTGGATTCCCAGGTGAGACTGAGGAAGATTTCTTAGGAACACTCGAAGTTGTAAAGAAAGCTAAGTACGATTCAGCGTTTACATTCCAGTATTCCATAAGACCAGGAACCAAGGCTGCTAAGATGGAAGATCAGGTTCCTCATGATGTCGTTACAGAAAGATTCGGAAGACTTCTGGAAATTCAGAACGAGCTTGCCTTTAATTCAAATAAGATGAAGGTTGGTAAAACAGAATCTGTTCTTATTGAAGGTGAGAGTTCTACTGCACCTGATATTTTGACTGGCCGTACACTTTCTAATCATCTTATTAACTTTACTATTCCAGAGGAACTTAAGATTGATGGAATGAGTAGTAGTGACTATGAAGGTAAGATGTGTAAGGTTAAGTTTACTAATGCAAGACCTTATTCAGTTGATGGAATTTTGGAGAGTTGGGAATGAGTAATAATCCACCACTTAGATTAAGTGATATCAGCATTGAGAATCTGTCGCCAATGATGCAGCAGTATGCTGAACTTAAAAATAAACTTGGCGATACAATTCTTTTCTATCGTCTTGGTGATTTCTATGAGATGTTTTTCGATGATGCTTTGTATGTATCAAAAACACTCGAATTAACGCTTACTGCACGTGACTGTGGCAGTAATTTAAGGGCGCCAATGTGTGGTGTTCCTCATCACGCGTTTCAGACTTATGCAAATCGTCTTGTTTCTATTGGTCATAAAGTCGCAATTTGCGAGCAGCTTGAAGATCCTGCTACAGCAAAGGGACTTGTTAAGCGTGGTATAACAAAGATTTTGACTCCTGGTACCATGACTGATACAAGTGGTCTTGAAGATAGAAAGAATAACTATCTTATGAGTATCTGTATGCTTGGTAATCAGTTTGGTGTTGCTGTCGCTGATATTACAACTGGTTCATTTGAAGCAACTCAGCTTACTTTTGCTGATAATGGTGAGCATCTTATTAATCTTATTGGTAAGTATCTGCCATCTGAGATTATTCATGATTCATATTTTGCTGAAACTATCGAATATAAGACTATTTTAAGAGGTTTTCAGACATCCTTTACTGAGCGCAATTCACGTGATTTTTCAAGCAGTAAGATTCGCGATAATAAATATATTAAGGTTTATGGTCTCGATAAGTTTAATGATAGCGATCTTCTTTTAAGTGCAGCGTCTGCGCTTTTGGCTTATGCTATGGAAACTCAGACAGACAACGTTGCTCATTTGCGCGAGATTAACTGTTTTAAGATTTCTGAGACAATGGAACTTGATCTTACAACAAGAATTAATCTTGAACTTACTTCAACAATTCGTTCCAAGGTTCGTAAAGGTTCGCTTCTCTGGGCTATTGACAGAACAAAGACTGCAATGGGAGGAAGACTTCTTCGCAAATGGGTAGAAGAACCTTTAATTGTAACTTCTGCCATCAACAGCCGTTTGGATGCCGTTGAAGAGGCAACAAATAAGTTTATTGCACGTCAGGAAGTAATTGAAGGTCTCACAGGTCTTTACGATATTGAAAGACTTGCAGCAAAAGTTTCACTTGGAAGCATTAACGCAAGAGAGATGCTTTCGCTCAAGAATTCTCTAGGTAAACTTCCATTCCTTCTTAAGTGCAGTGAATCCTTCTCCAAGGGTTCTTTCCGCGAAATTAAGTCGCTTCTTGATCCTATGGAGGACATTTACGAGCTTCTTGATAATGCTATTAATGAAGATCCACCTGTAACTATTAAGGATGGTGGAATTATTAAGCGTGGCTACAACAGCGAATGCGATGAGCTTTACGATATTGCAACAAATGCCAAAGAATACATCATGTCTTTGGAAGTACGTGAGCGCGAAAGAACAGGCATCAAGAACTTAAAAATCGGTTATAACCGAGTATTTGGTTACTATGTTGATGTGCCTCGTTCTTCATCACAGGATCTTCCAGAAGAATATACACGTAAGCAGACTCTTGCAAATAATGAGAGATATATTTCGCCTGAACTTAAGGAACTTGAAGATAAGATTATTGGAGCTCAGGCAAAGCGTGTTGCTCTTGAATATGAATTGTTTGTTGAAGTAAGACAGAAGGTTCTTGATAATGGCGAGAGACTTTTTAACAGTGCTCGGGCTGTTGCTTTAATCGACGTAATTACAGCTCTTGGTGAACTTGCATCTGATGAAGGATATGTAAGACCAATTGTTGATAATTCAGAAGTAATTGATATTAAGGATGGGCGTCATCCTGTAGTAGAAAAGATGCTTACTTCTGGTGAGAGTTTTATTCCTAATGACACATGTCTTGATGAGAATAAACGTCTTATGGTTTTAACTGGTCCTAATATGGCTGGTAAATCAACATATATGCGTCAGGTTGCAATTATTGTGCTTATGGCTCAGATTGGGTCTTTTGTACCTGCCAAGTCTGCCCATATTGGTCTTGTTGATCAGATTTTTACCAGAATTGGTGCTTCTGATGATATTTCAATGGGTCAGTCTACATTTATGGTTGAGATGAAGGAAGTTTCTTCAATTCTTAAGAACGCAACAAGAAGAAGCCTTCTTTTGCTTGACGAGGTAGGAAGAGGAACAAGTACATACGATGGACTTTCAATTGCCTGGGCTGTAATTGAATATATTATTGATCCATCAGTTCTTTATGGTCGTACTATCTTTGCAACTCATTACCATGAACTTAATAAACTTAAGGATATTCTTCCGGGTGTATTTAATAATCATGTTGACGTAAAAGAATCAGAAGATGGTGTTATGTTCCTTCATAAAATCGTTGATGGTGGTACATCTGACAGTTATGGTATTGAAGTAGCAAGACTTGCAGGAATTCCTGATGATGTGCTCGTCAGAAGCCGTGAGATTCTTAAGGAACTTGAGCGTGTTGGAAATTTCAAAGTAAATGATTCAGCTGAATCAGCAGCTGATAGTCTTGTAAGTGGTTCTGATTCGAATGGATTTAATCTTGATAAGGTTAACTTTAAGAAAGAGGATAAACTTCGTACAACTATCAGAGATTTGGATATTGCAAGAATTACTCCGCTTGAAGCTATGAATATTCTTTATGGCCTTATTGAAGAAGCAAACAAGGAGAATGACTAATGGGACGCATTAACGTACTCGATACTCAGACAGCTAATGCGATTAAAGCAGGAGAAGTTATCGAAAGACCTGTCTCCGTTGTTAAGGAACTTGTTGATAACAGTATTGATGCTGGAGCGACTTCAATTAAGATTGAATTTGAAAGTGGCGGTATTTCTCTTATCAGAGTAACTGATAATGGGTTTGGTATGGAACCTGAAGATGCTTTGAAGTGTTTTCTTATTCATGCGACTTCAAAGATTAGTTCCATCGCGGATATTTATAACCTTAGTACTATGGGGTTTAGAGGTGAGGCGCTCGCTTCTATTGCAGCTTGCTCTGAAGTAACTCTTGTTACAAAGATGGCAGACAGAAGTGTTGCAACTTCTATTTGTTATAAGGATGGAATTCTTATTTCTAACAGTGAGACAGCTGCTGATACAGGTACTTCAGTAACTGTTAAGTCTTTGTTTTCGAATATACCTGCAAGATATAAGTTCCTGAAGAAGGACTCTACTGAAGGTATGTATATTTGTACTCTCGTTGAGAAGTTCGCAATTATTAATCCTCAGATATCTTTCAAGCTTTATAAGGATGGCAAGTGCATTCTTACTACTCCTGGAAGTGGAGACATGAAGGATGCAATTTACAGCATTTACGGAAAGAGCATTGCTGAAGGCTTAATTCCTGTTTCATATGAATTTGAGGGCATGAAACTTAGTGGCTTCACAGGAAAGACTACAAATGTAAGAGGAAACAGAGCACTTCAGTATGTGTATGTAAATGAGCGAAATATAAAGAACGCCTCAGCAACAGCAGCAATTGATGAAGCTTATCGAAATAGTGTAATGAAGAATAAGTTCCCTGTCTGCTTCCTCAGTATTCTTGTTCCATCAAATATGGTGGATGTAAATGTTCATCCTCAGAAGACTGAGGTTAAGTTTACTAATGAGCAGGATGTATTCAGACTCGTATATCACGGAATTAAGAATGCATTGATGGAGAATACAACTGCAGTTGATGTTTTTGCGGGAAATATGGATGCTGCAGATATTGTAAATGAAGTTCAGGAGAAGAAAGAATATTCTGCTCCAAGACAGATGTCTTTTGCTGTTTCAAACACTCCTTCAAAGAAGCCTCAGGATAATCCTGGAGATCGTAATCTTTCAAGCGAGGAATCTAAGGCTACTGCTAATCTTCTTAAGATTTTGTCTGAGTTTAAGCCTGACATCGAAAGCATTAAGAATAATGATGATTCTTCTGAAGTTACTAAGATTGAAGAACCAGTTACTCCTGAAATTGAATTCCTTCCACTTGAAAATGTTGAAGAACAGAAAAAAGAAATTGAGATTGTTGATGAGTCAGTTAGTGATGATATTTATGAATTGATTCATGCAAAGTTTGTTGGTTTCTTATTTGCGACATATATCATTATGCAGTCAGAAAATAACGTCTTCTTCGTAGATCAGCACGCAGCTCACGAACGTGTACTGTATGAGAAATTTATGGGAAAGAGGAGCCAGAACGTAAAGCGTGATGTACAGACACTTCTCGTTCCTCAGATTGTTGAGTTATCGACTGGCGATTATTCTTTCGTATCTGACAATATTGATGCTTTTGAAGAGAATGGTTTTGATATTGAATTAATGGGCGACAGAAGTATTGCACTAAGAACTGTGCCATTGGCTGATTCAAGCGAGTCACGACTTAAGTCCATGTCAAAGCCATCTGTTATGTTTCAGATGATTCTTGATGATTTGAAGCGCGAAACACCTGAAAAGGGTTCAGTCTGGTACTCTCTCATTCAGACTACAGCATGTAAGGCAGCAATTAAGGCTCATGATGTAATTACTGAAGAAGAGGCTATGGAACTTCTAGATCAGCTTTCCAAATTAAAAGATCCATATCACTGTGCTCATGGAAGACCAACTTTTATAAAGATGGCTCAGACTGATTTTGAAAAGAACTTCAAAAGGATTGTTTAATAATGGGGATTAAATATATCGATTCATATTTTGACGATTATAGATTTATACCTATCATTTGTGGCCCGACTGCAAGTGGTAAAAGTTCTGTTGCTCTTGAAGTATGCAGATTAACTGGTGGAGAATTAATCTCTGCTGATTCAATGCAGATTTATAAGAAACTTGACGTTGGAACTGCTAAGGCTACAAAAGAAGAGCAGGAAGAAATTCGTCACCATATGATTGATATAATCGAGCCAGGTGTAGATTTTTCTGTAAATGATTATCTGTATAGTTGTTTTGAAGCAATTGAATCCTGTCTTAAAAGAGGTAAACTTCCTGTAATTTGTGGCGGTACTGGTCAGTATATTTCAGCATTGCGTGATGGTATCAGATATGTTGATGAACCAATACCAGATGAAGTAATTAATGCTATCTATAAGCGAATTGATGATATTGGTATTGAACCTGTGTATGAACAACTTTGTTCAATAGATCCTGTAGCTGCATCTAAGATTCATATCAATAATACAAGAAGAGTAGTAAGAGCTCTTGCTGTTTATGAAGCTACAGGTAAAACTTTTACTGAATGGAACAGTGAATCCAAAACCACAGGACCATCTTATCCGTTTAAACTTTTTGAGATTGATTATGAAGATTCCCGTGATGTTTTATACGATCGTATAAACAAGCGAGTTGACATTATGATGGAAGAAAATCTTCTTAAGGAAGCAGAGTATTTGTATTCTCTGGATATTAATCGCAAGTCTACTTGTTTTCAGGCTATTGGATATAAGGAGTTTGCGCCTTATTTTGCTGGTGAGATTCCACTTGATAAGGCTGTTTACGATATCAAATTGAACTCAAGACACTATGCCAAGAAGCAGCTTACATGGTTCAGATATATAGATAATATTTATAAGCTTGATAGAAACAATAGTGCTTTTGTAAGCGCAAAAGAAGTTATTAATAATATTCTTTAAAATTTCATACAAAATTTTCTAGGTCAATAATTTGTGAATTATTAATCAAAACACTAAAAAACTCCTGCTTTGGGTGGTAAATTCCAAAGCAGGAGTAATTACTCATTAATAAATGGAGTATCGATGAAGGCCGACCACTTTTCCTAAGATTTTACAATCTTCTTTATTGAATGGAATAGGGGTAAATAAGTCATTCTCAGGGAAGAGGTAAGGCTGACCGTTGAGTTTACCTAATCTTTTAACAGTGGCTTCCTCGCCAATTAATGCAGCGATGATGTCGCCGTCATTTGCAGTGTTTTGCTTGCGGATGATCAAATAGTCTCCATCGAGGATATGAGCATTAATCATACTCGTTCCTGAAACTTTAAGTAAGAAAGCCTCATCGTTTCCGATGATAGACTTGTTTACATAAAAAGATTCGGAATAATCCTCGTGAGCAAAAATAGGGACTCCGGCAGTAATCTTACCTAAACATGGGAGCTTGACAAGGTCAGAAGATACTTCATTGTTTGTAACTGATGACTCGTTGTCGAACGACTTTAAAATGATGGCGCGCCTCATTCCGGGTCTATATTCAATCTTCCCCATATCGTGAAGTTTTTTCAGATATGTGTGAACAGAAGAAGTAGACTTAAGTCCGGCTCCAGAACAGATATCCCTAACTGAAGGGGATAATGCATTGGTATGGATATAATCTTTTACATATTCATATACTCTGTCTATAGCTTTGACATTCTTCTTGTCATTGAGATTTTGGTTGTCAGACATATAGTTACCTCGCAAACATATTTTTGTTTTAGGTAATTATAAGAAAATTTGTTCTTAAAGTCAAACACTTGTTCTGTTTTTGGGCTACAAATTTGGAGGCAAAATATGATTAATAATATAAATTTAAATATTGATGATTTAAAAGACAGACTTGCAACACTCTATGATGATCTGAATCTGACTTTAGATCAGGCTAAGAAGATGGTTGAATTGATTGATATCACTTCGGATGATAAGAAATCCATAATCCAGGATATGTATTTCAGGGATAATTCGCCGATTAAAGTAATTAATACTGAATTTACCTGCAAAGGTGAAGGTGATATTACTGGTGAGATGATTGATTTATCTGTTCATTATGATGAGTACATTCAGAAAATGAATAAAGAAGTCGATGAACTTATGAAGCGTCATGAACTTGCTTTGAAAATCCTAAATGGTATTTTGGAGATGGAAGGGAACAAGTCGTATATTTTGTATCTTCGATATTATAAGCGACTATCAACAGAAGAAGTCTGGAATAAGCTTTATATTAGTAAGACTTCTTACTTCAGAATTCATAATGATGCTTTAAGAGAACTTAAGAAAATCTTGTCTGATGATGGTTCTGATGATAGTTCAGCTCAAATGTCAGTAGTAAGAAAATAAACTATTTGGATTATTAGAATAATAAGTCTATAATTTCCTTATGGATAAAAAACAGAATAATGCTGAAGCGATAGCTAATAATACTTTTGGTGCGATTGGTGGCGTCTTAGGTTCAATGTGGAGAGCTACATTAAGGTTCTTCCGTAATTTGCCTATGCGCATAACTAACTATGTTAAGCGTCTTATTAATGATTACAAGAGAAAGCCTGCTCGTACTGAAATGAACAAAGTATATGTTTTGGTAGGTTATACGACCAAAGCGCATATCGATGAGAAGTTTGCTCGTGAACGAGCTTTTATGATTCTTCGTAAGGGTTTATTAGTTCTAATTTTTATACTTCTTTTATTTATAGCTATTAATAGTATTATTCCTTTTATTAATGTTGATTCTTATAGAACTATGTTCGGTGTTGGATCAGCAGAGGAAATGACAGAGAATGATCCATTTGGTGGTTAAACCATTAAAAATTTTTTACAAAAATGAAAGCAGTGATAAGGCTCGGTTGCAAAAACAGTAGTTTTATCACTGTTTTTTTACTTAAAATCAGAAATTTTGAAATTTAGGAAAATAAATATTGCAAAACAACCTTGTGTGTAATATCATTTTTGTAGTTTATGAAAGATTATGCCATGCAACTTGCAAATCAAAGGCATTTAAGAAAGGTGGACAAACATGGATTACACACTTGCAAATCCTCAGCTTAACGCAATCATGCAGAAGGTTATCGCTAAGAACCCACAGGAGCCAGAGTTCTATCAGGCTGTTATGGAGTTCCTTACATCAATCGAGCCAGCTCTCGCTTCACACCCAGAGCTTCTTGATCACAAGATCCTCGAGAGAGTAGTAGAGCCAGAGCGTCAGATCATGTTCAGAGTAGCATGGGTAGACGATAAGGGCGAGATTCAGATCAACCGTGGTTTCAGAGTACAGTTCAACTCTGCTATCGGACCTTACAAGGGTGGTATCCGTCTTCACCCATCAGTAAACCTTGGTATCCTCAAGTTCCTCGGTTTCGAGCAGATTTTCAAGAATTCACTTACAGGTCTCCCTATGGGTGGTGCTAAGGGTGGTTCTGACTTCGATCCTAAGGGTAAGTCAGATAACGAAGTAATGTCATTCTGCCAGAGCTTCATGAGAGAGCTCTACAGACACATCGGTGCTGATGTTGACGTTCCAGCAGGTGATATCGGAACAGGTGCTAGAGAAGTTGGTTACATGTTCGGTCAGTACAAGAAGATTACAAACCAGTTCACTGGTGTTCTTACAGGTAAGGGTCTCTCATTTGGTGGTTCTCTTGCAAGAACAGAGGCTACAGGTTATGGTCTCTGCTACTTCGTAGATTGTCTCCTTAAGAAGCTCGGTGATTCTTTCGAGGGTAAGACAGTTGTTATCTCAGGTGCTGGTAACGTTGCTATCTACGCTACAGAGAAGGCTCAGCAGCTCGGTGCTAAGGTTGTAGCTCTCTGTGATTCAACAGGTTACATCTATGATCCAGATGGAATTAAGCTTGATGTTGTTAAGGATATCAAGGAAGTTAGAAGAGCAAGAATCTCTGAGTATGTTAAGGCTGTTCCAACAGCTCAGTACACAGATGGACGTAAGGGTATCTGGACTATCCCATGTGATATCGCTCTTCCATGTGCTACACAGAATGAGATTGAGCTTGATGATGCTCAGATCCTCGTAGCTAACGGATGTAAGATCGTTGGTGAGGGTGCTAACATGCCTACAACAATCGAGGCTACAAAGTACTTCCAGTCAAATGGCGTATACTTCTGCCCAGGTAAGGCAGCTAACGCTGGTGGTGTTGCTACATCAGGTCTTGAGATGAGCCAGAACTCAGAGCGTCTCTCATGGACATTCGAAGAGGTTGATGCTAAGCTCAAGCAGATCATGACAAACATCTTCAACAACTGCGATAAGACAGCTAAGGATCTTGGTTGCGAGAATGACTTCGTAACAGGTGCTAACGTTGCTGGTCTCCTCAAGGTTGCTGCTGCTATGGATGCACAGGGTTGCCTCTAATAACTATCAATAAGTTATGTACAATGAAGTGCAGTCAGAAATGACTGCACTTTTTTTGTTTTTAATTGAAATTTGGTAGTTTTGATAATGTTTATTGCTTGATAGATTTAGCCTTATAAACTAAACTATACAAGTCAAAATATAGATAAAGAAATATGGAGGAACTTTTAATGAAGTTATACGATTCAGGTGTATATCTTGTTAATGGTTGTGAGATCGTTCCAGAAGCTGAATCAGCAAAGATTCAGGCAATGACAGGCGTTGTTGCAAATAAGGACGAGGCAAAGACGGGTACTATCGCATATGGTATTCTCGAGTCTCATAATACTAATGACAATATGGATGCACTTAAGATTAAGTTTGATGCAATGGCATCACACGATATTACATATGTAGGTATTATTCAGACATCACGTGCATCTGGTATGGAGGAGTTCCCACTTCCATATGTTCTTACTTGTTGCCATAACTCACTTTGTGCTGTAGGTGGTACTATCAATGATGATGACCATCTTTTCGGTCTTTCTGCTGCTAAGAAGTATGGTGGTATTTATGTTCCACCTCATATTGCTGTTATTCACCAGTATATGCGTGAGATGTTTGCTGGCTGTGGCAAGATGATTCTTGGTTCTGACTCACACACACGTTATGGTGCTCTTGGTACTATGGCTATCGGTGAAGGTGGTGGTGAGCTTTCAAAGCAGCTTTTGAAGCAGACTTATGATGTTGCTTATCCAGGTGTTGTTGCTATTTACCTTAAGGGTAAGCCAGCAGCATGTGTTGGTCCACACGACGTAGCTCTTGCTATTATCAAAGAAGTATTCAAGAACGGTTATGTTAAGAATAAGGTAATGGAGTTCGTAGGTCCTGGTGTTTCTTCAATGTCAACTGATTTCAGAATTGGTATTGATGTAATGACAACAGAGACAACATGCTTGTCTTCTATCTGGAGAACAGACGCTGATACTCAGGAGTATCTTGCAAAGCATGGCCGTATTGGTGATTATAAGGAACTCGAGCCAGCAGTTATTGCTTACTATGACGGATGCCTCGAGATTGATCTTTCAGAGATTAAGCCAATGATCGCTCTTCCATTCCATCCATCAAATGCTTATACAATTTCTGAGCTCTATGAGAACCTTGAAGATATTCTCCGTGAGACAGAGAAGGCAGCTGATGAGGTTGCTGGCGGAAGAGCAGAATTCAAGCTTCTCGACAAGGTTGTTGATGGTAAGCTTATGGTTCAGCAGGGTGTAATCGGTGGATGTTCTGGTGGATCTTACTCAAGTATTGTTGAAGCAGCTAATGCTATCAAGGGTAAGTCAATCGGTAACGGTGAGTTCTATCTTTCAATTTACCCAGCTTCACAGCCTGTATTTACAGACCTTGATCGTAAGGGTTATCTTGCAGATCTTATGGATGCTGGTGCAATTATCAGAACTGCTTTCTGTGGTCCTTGCTTTGGTGCTGGTGATACACCTGCAAACAATGCACTTTCAATTCGTCATGCAACACGTAACTTCCCTAACAGAGAAGGTTCTAAGCCAGGTAATGGACAGCTTTCAGCAGTTGCTCTTATGGATGCTCGTTCAATTGCAGCTACAGCAGCTAATGGTGGTGTTCTTACATCTGCTGAGGAGCTCGATTGCTGGGGCAATGTTCCTGAGTATAACTTCGATGACAGATCATATAAGTCACGAGTATACAATGGTTACGGTTCAGCTAATAAGGAAGCAGATTTGAGATTTGGTCCAAACATCAAGGATTGGCCAGAGATGGAGTCACTTGCTGATAACATTCTTCTTAAGGTTGCTTCTAAGATTCTTGATGATGTAACTACAACAGATGAGCTTATCCCATCAGGTGAGACATCTTCTTACCGTTCAAACCCACTTGGACTTGCTGAGTTCACACTTTCGAGAAGAGATCCTGAGTACGTTTCTAAGGCTAAGGCTGTAAGAGCACTCGAGGATAAGAGACTTGCAGGCGAGACAGACGCTTCTATCGCTGAGGCATTTAAGGTAATCAATACAATCGCTGGTCAGGAGAATGTTAAGGCTTCTGATGTTGAGATCGGCTCTGTTGTTTATGCTAATAAGCCAGGTGATGGTTCTGCTCGTGAGCAGGCTGCTTCATGTCAGAGAGTACTTGGTGCTCTTGCAAATATTACACAGGAGTATGCTACAAAGAGATATAGATCTAACTGTATGAACTGGGGTATGGTTCCATTCCATCTTAAGGGTGAGCCTACAGCATTTGATGTAGATGATCTTATCTATGTTCCAAACATCAGAAAGTATCTTGATGATAATGAGCTTGATTCAATTCCTGCATACGTTATTAAGGATGGAAAGGCAACAGAGATTGAGCTTTATATTCTTCCTATGACAGAGAACGAGAGAAAGATTGTTAAGGCTGGTTGTCTTATTAACTTCAATAGAAACGGACAGCAGTAATAATTGTTTCTGATATAAAGTTTCAGCCGCACTTCGGTGTGGCTGAATTTTTTTGCAAAAAAACAGGTGCACCGGAGTGCACCTGCAGAAAACTTGAAATGACTATTAATAATTGTGAGTTACAGCAGTTTCAGGTAATACAACATCTGAAATTGAAACAGGTGTGAGTGGAACCATATCAGAATCAGCTGAAGCTCTGTAAGTGGAATCATTCATATAATCGTTATCGATAATACAGATATAGCTTCTACCACGATTTACTTCGAGTTCTTCTCCACCAACTGTATAAACTGTAATCTGATCGTTTGTGTTGTCCTTTATGAAAGAAATAGGAATAATCTTTCCTTCAGAGATATACCATCCAGTTCCTCTAAATTCGAAGTGAACATCGATTGTAGTATCACCGTGGCTTACTGTATGAGTATAAAGAACAAATACATTCTCAAAGCAGATCTGCTCACTTGGGAGAATTACTTCCTCGTCCATATCAGCTGGAGTAAATGCAGCGTTTGCTTCTCTGATATTTAAATCGATCTGAGGTGTACCATACTCACTCTTATAGTAAAGACCAGTCTCTTCATCATACTCGAAAAGAGCATCGTCATTAGTAGCAGAGAAGTATACGTTGATTGCATTACAGTCTTCACCGTTAGCAATATCAGATGACTCGAAAACATAATTGAAAAGTCTTGGAGTATATCCTTCACGCTGGATTCCAAAATGCTCAATACCTTCAAGAATGTGTGTTCCATCTGTTACAGCAGTGTGCTCAAGATCCCTCTGTGAAAGCCAAACTGAATCTCTCCAGAAGAAAAGGCCAGCAGGGAGGCTGAGGTAGCCGTCTGGAGCAGTACGCACGTTGTTAGAACCAGCACTGCACTCGTTGCCATCAATATGAGAAATACCATACTGTGCAATATGATCTGGTACACGTGCATTACGTCCATAATGAATGAAGATGGAATTTGTTCCTGCAGCAAGATCTGCGGCAACAATACGTGCACTTCGAAGAGAACCAATCTCAGGGATATGGTTAGCATCAGCGAAAAGTGCAAGCAATCTTGTCTGACCACCCTCAGTCTCGTATTCGTAAATTACATCAGCTGAACCGATTCCTCTCTGTGGTGTTGCTTTAAAACTGTTATTAATTACTACAGCAACGCTTCTAAGTCCAACATTATCAGGATCCATATCCTGGAATCCAGTAAATGGATTGATTGCCATTGGATTATTTGGGTCATAAAGTCCATCAATTTCTTCTACGACTTCTTCTGTAGTTTCAACAGTTGTTGTTTCTTCTGAAGTAGTAGTTGTTGTAGCTTCAGTTGTTGAAACAGAAGTTTCTTCAGGAACGTCTTTATTACAAGATGTAATTCCGAAAGTCATTGCTGTAGCAAGAGCAACAGCTAAAATTTTTCTGTGTTTCATCTTTAACTCCTTAAGCATTAGTTTTGTATATGAATACTATTCAATTATACCATTATCACTGGTTTTCAATGTTACACGTATATTATTTTGCATTTTTAATGCTAGTGTTATAATAAGTAAGTTGATTAATAGTATTTGATTTGGGAAATATAATAAGAAAAGGAATATTAGAAATGAGTAAAAAGAAAAATGTAAAGAAGCCTTCTAAGGCAAAGCGCTTTTTTCTACGCTTTTTCTGTGCTCTTTTAGGATTGATTATTGGAGCAGGTTTATATGTTTATAACATGCTTGGTGGATTCAAATATGTTATGACACCTGTTGTTTCTGAAGAAGAGTATGAACTTATGGAACTTACTGCTGATGGTATGTCTAATGGTGGTGATGTAACATCTTCATGGTCAGAAGGTGGTCATACAAGAGTATTTGTTGACCCTAATCACCCAATTATTCAGGTTGAGCAGAAAGATAAGAATGTAGAGAATATCCTTGTATTCGGTGTTGATTCACGTGGTACTAATGATGTTCAGTGTCGTTCTGATGCCATGATGATTGTTTCTATTAACAAGAAGGCAAATACAGTTAAGCTTATCTCACTTATGAGAGATATCGGTGTATTTATTGGAGATACAGATGCAACATCATCTTCTTCAAGAGATAAGTTAACTCACGCTTATGCTTACGGTGGTGTTGGTCTTATGATTAATACTATTAACCGTAATTTCGATTTGGATATTCAGCGTTTTGTAATGCTTGATTTCAACAGCTCTGCTGATGTTATTGATTTGTGTGGTGGTGTAATGATTGATGTTACTCCAGATGAAGTTAAGTACGCAAATATTAACATTACTGAGCAGAGTAATATCCTTGGTATTAATCCACCACTTCTTTCTTCTGGTGGAACTCAGAGACTTACTGGTATTCAGGCAATCGGATGGTCTAGAATCAGATATTTGGATTCTGACTTTGTAAGAACTTCAAGACAGCGTCAGGTCGCTTCTGCTCTTATTCATCAGGTTGCTCAGTTATCTTACCTTGATCAGCTTGCAATGGTAGAAGATTCAGCTGGAATGTTTGAGACAAACATGCAGCAGTTAGATCTTGCACGAGTTGGTCTTAATGGTGTTACAGGTGCCGGTAATCTGACAGAATATCGAGTTCCTGAGGATAATATGTATTCTGTACAAAATAACCCTTGGATGATGATTGTTGATTGGGATCGTCAGCTTCCAGCATTACACGCTTTTATTTGGGGAGAATAATATATAATGAGTAAGACAGTTTCAACTTGTATTCTTGAAACCAATTCGGTTTTGAATCAGCCACAGGAGAATGTATTTTTCCATACAATTTATAGAACTCAGCAGGATTATCCTAATGAGTTTTTAAGAACTGCAAGATCAACTTCACCAGTTCAGATTTGTGCAATTTTTTCATGTATTGGTCCTGATAATTTTGGTGCTCTTTTGAATATTCAGCTTAATGAAGAGTTAGCAAAGATTGTGGCTTCATGCCAGAATCAGCCTGTATTGGATTTTCAGGCATTTTCAAATCAGGTAGTTAATACTCTTAATATTAAGGTTTGTAATTTTAATGTATCTCGTGGTGGAGTATCCATGAAGGTATCTATGACAATGGCTGTTATAGAGGGTGATACATTAAGAATTATCCATCTTGGTAATACAAAGGCTGTTCTTATAAGAGATAACAAAATCATGGCTCTTACTGAAGAACACACTGTTGCACATAATTATGTTAAGGCAAATGCTATTACACCTGAGCAGGAGAGAACTCATCCTGATAATATGAATCTTACTCAGTATCTTGGTAAGCTCCCTCAGGATGGAATGCTTAATCCTGATCGTAATGTAAGAGTTAAGCTTAAGGAGAATGATGAGATCTGTCTTATGGGTCTTGGTATTTCAAGACTTATGCCAGCTCAGATGAGAAATGTTTCTTTTGTAAAGCCACTTCCAACAGAGAATAAAGCAAGAGAGATTATTAATTCTGCAATAAATTATGGTGTAAAGTCTGGTCTTTCTATTTGTCTTATCCAGATTGAATCAACTTTCCTTCTTCCTGGAGATGCAGCAATTACAAGTAATCTTGCAACTGAGGCTCCAATAGCAAAGGTTAATAACAGTGCTCCTTCAGAGCAGGCATATACACCATTGAACGAGCCTTATGGTGAGGTTGATAATTCTTATATGAGCAAATCAAATGATGCCGATGAGAGTACTCAGAAGTTTGCTTTTAATGACGAGACACAGAAGTTTTCTAGAGGAAATATGGATAATAAGAAGAATTCCAAGAGCAGAGATGATGATAAGGAAGACCAGCCTATTCAGAAGAAGCCTAATAAGTTCTGGGATTTCATGATTCCAATTATTACTTTGGTTGTATGTATTGGTATTGGTTATGGTGTTATGTATCTTGTATTTAATGCAAAGCACCTCATTGATAAGATTGTTCCTGAGACAACATTGGATGTTTCTGAGGTTGGTACAGTCAGATATGCAATCAATGACAATACACCTGTTTATTACGATACAACAGCAGCTTCATCTATGGCTATTCTTGCAAGAGGTGAAGCAGTTACAACTTTCGAGATAGAGGGAAACTTCTATCGAGTTGAGTATAACGGTAATACTGGTTATGTATATGTTGATCAGCTTTCAGATCAGGATCCTACAATCGGTGATGGTATACCTGAGATTACTGATGCAACTCCTACACCAACAGAGGAGACAACAACTGAAGCAACAACTGAGTCTACTACTGAGGCAACAACAACTACTACAGAAGCAACTACAACAACAACGACTGCTACAACAACTTCTGAAACTCAGCCAACAGATCCTCAGCCAACTGAGCCACAGCCAACAGATCCTCAGCCAACAGATCCAACTGAACCACAGCCAGGTGGAGAAGAAGGTTAATATTTAATCTTTTGTAATTATATTTGGACTACCTTATTAAATGCTCGGCATTCTGTAAGGTAGTCTTTTGTTTTGCAGTAAATAATGTATAATCAATTAGTTAAGAGGTTGAGTGTAAGAAATTTTTCTTAGGAGAGAACACTCATGAATTTTAGAATTAGAAAAGTATTAATGGCATCTGTTGCAGTTGTATTAGCTGTTTCAGTGCTTTCGGGATGTGGCAAAAAGCAGCCTTCTTTAAAATCATTATTAGGTAGTGAAGAACATATTAATGGACGTGCTGGTGTGTGTGTTCCATATTCTGCTTTGGAAGATAAGGCTAGAATGGAACTTGTCGCGCGTGAATTTAATAGTATTACCTGTGAGAATGAGATGAAGCCTGAAAGTATTTTGGGTACAAGTCCCAATCTTTCCAGTGATACTGATGAATACGGTGACAGAATTCCTGTTCTTGATTTTTCAAAAGCTGATGCCATTTTGGATTTCGCGCTTGATTATAATAAAACTCATCCTAATGATTTGTTTCAGGTAAGAGGACATGTTCTTGTATGGCATTCTCAGACACCTA
The DNA here is from genome assembly GCA_045598005.1 of Saccharofermentans sp. Lineage (GTDB taxonomy): Bacteria > Bacillota > Clostridia > Saccharofermentanales > Saccharofermentanaceae > Saccharofermentans. The sequence continues at coordinate 22,890 of JAZLLF010000072.1, forward strand.
CCTGGTTCTTTAGAGAGGGGTATTCTTCTAATGGTGATTATGTTTCCAAGGAACAGATGCTTTATCGACTTGAATGGTACATTAAGTCAGTGATGGAACATTTCGATGGAGAAGAATCACCTTACAAAGGACTTATTTATGCATGGGATGTAGTAAATGAGCAGATTGAACCTAATGACTATAACAGGGATACTAATCCAGGTTGTTTAAGGTTGTATCATAATGGTCAGCCAACTGACTGGTATCAGGTTTTTGGAGGGGACTATTCTTATATTACTCAGGCCTTTGTGTTTGCTAACAGATATGCTCCTGCTACAGTTAAGTTGTTTTACAATGACTATAATGATTCTGATGTAAGTAAGGTTAGCTATATTTGTAGTCTTATTGAAATAATTAAGGCTACTGAGGGTGCTCGTATTGATGGTATGGGTATGCAGGGTCATTATGGAATTGACTGGAATTATGCAATTCAGATTGAGAAAGCAATTAGAAAGTATTCAGAGCATGTTAGTGAGATTCAGATAACAGAACTTGATTTACAGGCAAGTAGTGGGTTTACACATTTTATGCTCGATGAGGAATACGAGAAGCAGGCAAAATGGTATGGCACGTTGTTTGATATGTTTGCAAGAGTTGATCATGAAGATGGTATTGATATTACTTCAATTACTTTCTGGGGAACTCATGATAGTGCATCGTGGCTTAATGATCCATCGAATGTAGGTGGTGGTGCAGATGGAAGAGATCAGTCTCCGCTTTTATTTGATGATTTGATGCAGCCAAAGCCTGCATATTACAGAGTATTAGGTATTGAAGAACCTGGTAATTGATTATTTGCAAAGTAAAAGGGCAATCACAAATTGTGATTGCCCCTAGTGTTTGTACTTATAATTTGAATTAATATCTGAACAATTCCTTGTAAAGAACTCTTACAGCGTAATCACAATATGCTTCAGATACACCGAACATCATTGCAATCTCTGATGCACCCTGGTTAACAACCTTGAGGTTGATACCAGCAGAAGAAAGGGCAGAAGCAGCACGAGCCATAATACCTACTGACTGTGCCATAGCCTGACCTACAATCATTACAACAGCAAGATCCTTCTCAACATGAACTTCGTCAGCCTTAAGCTCATTCTTGATTCTGTTGATAATAATCTGCTCCTTATCCTCTGTGAAATACTTCTTACGAGCGATGATTGTTACAGAATCAATTCCTGAAGGCATATGCTCAATTGAGATTCCTTCTTCTGTAAATATCTTAAGAAGATTAAGAAGGAATCCAACTTCGTGATTCATGAGATACTTTGTGATTGTGATTGTAAGGAAGCCCTTCTCACCAGCAATACCAGTAATAAGAGAATCATAACGTGATCTCTTTGAAACAATCTTTGTACCATGAGCGCTAGGATTGTTTGTGTTTCTTATATTTACAGGGATACCACGTACATAAACAGGGTAGAGAGCTTCTTCGTGAAGAACTGAGAAACCAGCGTAAGCGAGCTCTCTCATCTCATCATAAGTGATTTCTGTAATAGGGAATGGGTTCTTAACAAGATTAGGGTTAACAGCATATACGTTATCAACGTCTGTCCAGTTCTCGTAGATATCTGCATTTACAGCTGCTGCAAGAATTGAACCTGTGATGTCTGAACCACCACGTGAGAATGTGATAATCTCACCATCTTTGCTATAACCGTAGAAACCAGGGAAAATGCAAATAGCTTTCTCGTTCTTAAGGTCTTCAAGATTATCGTATGACTCACCAAGAATTCTTGCCTTGCCAAGATCATCGTGCTCAAGGAAGAGACCTCTTTCCTTAGGATTGCAGTAAACTGCAGGATGTCCAATTGAAGTGAGGTACTTTGCAACGAGACGTGCACAGCAATCTTCACCCATAGCCTTAACAGAATCAAGATACTTTACGTCATCTGTATAATCCTGTGAAGCGATGTTTCTAAGAGTGTTCTCGATATCACCAATTGCGTCTGGAATATTGAGTTCCTCTGTAATCTCCTTGTATCGACCAATAACAGTCTGAAGTTCATCTTCGTATGAATCACCAGAAAGGCGTGCCTTTGCAACGGCAATAAGAAGATCAGTTACTTTAATATCATCTTTTGTTCTCTTTCCAGGTGCAGAAACAACAATTATTCTTCTGTCGCTATCTGCAAGAATAATGTCGCAAACCTTCTTAATCTGGAAAGCGTTAGCAAGAGAAGAACCGCCGAATTTTGCAATCTTCATAGTGTACTCCTTAATAATTACCTTTTTTCGCGTGTATATAATACCACAAACCGTTTACTTTTAAAGTTTTTATAGTTAAAATTTCTTCATGAATATTTTTAAAGCAATGAAACCTAACAGAGTATATCAGGGCGTTTCGTTAATTCCGTTTGAAACCTTTAAGGTTAACGGGAAGAAATGCTTTCTTTTGGACTTTGATAATACACTTGGTCCAGATCGTGCTACTGAGCCTGATGATTATTCTTATGCATGTGTAAAGAAGATTCAAAGTTATGGGCTTACATGTTGTCTTGTTTCAAATGCAAAGTCTGAACGTTCTGCAAAGATAGCTGAGATGCTTGATATTCCTTGTGTTACTTATGCACAGAAGCCTCGTACTGCTGGAGTAAAAAGAGCGCTTGAACTTATGAATGTAACAGCTGATGAAGCTATTATGGTAGGCGATCAGGTTTTTACTGATGTAATGGCAGGCAATCTTGCAGGATGTTATACAATTATGGTTGAGAAGTACCTTCCAAAGGAAGTCTGGTACGTAAAAATCAAGAGACCTTTTGAAGCTATAGTTAGATTTTTTGGACATTTCTAATTTGTCGATTTCTGCTCTCATTTGTACGTATTTGTCGCACCTAACTTAATGTAAATCAATGTATCATCTTCGTATGGAGGTGATATTTTTGTATACGGCAAAATCAATTGGTGATAAAGCTGAGAATGCAATTACATCGATTCTGCTAAGAAGAGGTTTTAAACTTATTGCAAGAAATTTTTCTGTTCATAATGTTGGTGAACTTGATGTTGTTATGCGTCGTAATAATACTATCTATGTTTTTGAAGTTAAATCGCGACTGGAAGGTAATAGTATCTGTGAACCAATTGATGCAATAACTATTTCCAAGAGAAGAAAAATGGAGCGAACTACTCAAATTTTGGTTAACAGATTAAAACTATTCGACTGCAATATTTGTTATTATGCAGGCTTAGTGACGCATAATCGCGATGGAATTATACAAAACATCAAAATTATTCCATTTGAATGAAATTTTATTGCTTGTAAATTTCGTATTAATTATAATAAAAGCGTTTTGGCAGTCGTATGCCAAAATTAATGCAATTTTAGTTCAATAAAATTTCAAATGTACAGGAGTTTAACATGAAATCTTACAACACAATGACAAAGGACGAATTGAATGCAGAGAAGGCATCACTTCTTAAGAGAATTGAAGAGTTTAAGGGAATGAATCTTAAGCTTGATATGACAAGAGGTAAGCCTTGTGTTGAGCAGCTTGAGTTAAGCCGCGAGATGTACAAGGGTCTTGAGGAGACAGATTTTAAGTCTGCTTCAGGTGATGTTCGTAACTATGGTATCCCAACAGGTATTGTTGAGATTCGTGAGCTCTTCGGTGAGTGGCTTGGTGTTGATAAGGATCTTGTTTACGTTGGTAATGGTTCAAGCCTTAACCTTATGTTTGATACTCTTATGAGAGCTGTTGTATTTGGTGAGGTTGATTCTGAGAAGCCATGGGGACAGATTGAAGGTAAGAAGTGGCTTTGCCCAGTTCCTGGTTATGATCGTCACTTTAAGGTTACAGAGACATTGGGTTTTGAACTTATTCCAGTACCATTGAATGAGAATGGTCCAGACATGGACGTTGTTGAGGAACTCGTTAAGGATCCTACAGTACTTGGTATGTGGTCAGTTCCTTGCTACACAAACCCAGATGGATTTGTTTATTCAGAGGAAGTATGCAGAAGACTTGCTTCTATGAAGACTGCAGCTAAGGACTTCAGAATTTACTGGGATAACGCATATAGTGTTCACCACCTTTATGACGATGAGAATAAGCAGGGTAAGCTTCCTGAGATCATTGCTCTTTGCGCTGAGTGTGGTAACCCAAACCGTGTTTATGAGTTTGCTTCAACTTCAAAGATTACTTTCGCAAGTTCAGGTATTTCATGCTTTACTTCAAGCAAGGAGAACTTTGATAACGCAAAGAAGATTCTTGCAGTACAGACAATTGGTGCTAACAAGATTACACAGTATGCTCATCACATTTTCATGCCAAACCTCGATGCAGTTAAGGCACAGATGAAGAAGCACGCTGATATTCTTCGTCCAAAGTTTGAGCTTACACTTGAGATTCTTGATAAGGAACTTACAGGAACAGATGCTGCTAACTGGCACAAGCCAATGGGTGGTTACTTCATCAGTGTAAATACATTCCCTGGAACAGCTAAGGCTGTAATCGCTATGTGTAACGAGCTTGGTGTTGCATTTACACCTGCAGGTGCTACTTTCCCATATGGTAAGGACCCACAGGATTCAAATATTCGTATTGCTCCTAGCTTCCCATCTATTGCTGATATTGAGAAGGCTGTGGAAGTATTCGCAGTTTGTGTTAAACTTTCAGCAGTAGAAAAAATCTTGGAGGCATAATAATGATTAGTAAACCATCTTACGAGAGTCCACTTAATTCCCGTTACGCTAGTAAGGAGATGCAGTATATCTTTTCTCCTGATAAGAAGTTTACAACATGGAGACTTCTCTGGATTGCTTTGGCAGAAGCAGAGAAGGAGCTTGGTCTTGATATTACTGATGAGCAGATTCAGGCTTTGAAGGATCATAAGGATGAGATCGATTACGAGGATGCTGCTAAGGAAGAGAAGGAAAGACGCCATGATGTAATGGCTCACGTTCACTCTTATGGTAAGCAGGTATCTTATTCTGGTGCTGATCGTATTATTCACCTCGGTGCTACATCATGCTACGTTGGTGATAACACAGATATTATCGTAATGCGTGATGCTCTTACACTTATCCGTAAGAGACTTGTAGTTACAATTGATAAGCTTTCTAAGTTTGTTGATGAGTATAAGGCTATGCCTACACTTGGATTTACACACTTCCAGCCAGCTCAGCTTGTTACTGTTGGTAAGAGAGCTTCTCTTTGGCTTCAGGATCTCCTCTTTGACTTGGAGGCTGTTGAGACAGCAATCGCTTCATTGAAGCTTCTTGGCTGTAAGGGTACAACTGGTACTCAGGCTTCATTTATGGAACTCTTCGATGGCGATAACGAGAAGTGCGTAGCTCTTGATAAGAAGATTTGTGAGAAGATGGGATTTGAGGCTTCTTACTATGTTTCAGGTCAGACATACTCGCGTAAGGTTGACTACATGGTTCTTTCTGCACTTTCTGGTATTGCTCAGAGTGCTCACAAGTTCTCTAATGACATCAGACTTCTCCAGCACTTGAAGGAGATTGAGGAGCCATTTGAGAAGAATCAGATTGGTTCATCTGCTATGGCTTATAAGCGTAACCCAATGCGTTCTGAGAGAATCGCTTCGCTTTCAAGATATGTTATGGCTGATATCATGAATCCAGCTATGACAGCTGCAGAGCAGTGGTTCGAGAGAACACTTGATGATTCAGCTAATAAGAGAATCTCTGTACCAGAGGCTTTCCTTGCAATTGATGCAATCCTTGGTATTTATACAAACATTGTTTCAAATATGGTTGTATATCCTAAGATGATTGAGAAGCATATTATGGATGAGCTCCCATTCATGATGACTGAGAATATTATGATGGAGGCAACAAAGAAGGGTGGAAACCGTCAGGATCTTCACGAGAAGATTCGTCAGCTCTCAATGCAGGCTGGTTCTGTTGTAAAGAATGATGGTAAGCCAAATGATCTTCTTTCAAGAATTGCAGCTGACCCAGAGTTTGGTCTTACAATGGATGAGCTTATGGCTATTGCTGATCCTAAGCTTTACATTGGCCGCTGTCCAGAGCAGGTGACAGCTTTCCTTGATGAGGCTGTTCGTCCTGTACTTGCTGCACACGCTGCTGACCTTGAGGTTTCAGAAGTAGAGCTTAAGGTTTAATTTGGTTTTCTGTTTGAATAGTAAAGGCCGGTCGTTTGACCGGTCTTTTTATGTGAGCATTTTCTCGTTTGTTTCTCCAATGATTTTTGCGACTTTTTCAATATCATATTTCTTATAGTTTTGCGCGAAAGCATAGTAGCTGCCCTGTAGAACCATTGTGAGTTTAATGTCCCATTCAAGGGTGTTATATTCAGGATGCTTCTCGTATATTATTTCTTTAAATCTTTCTTCAAGTCGGCTCGAAAGAACTGAGTTTCTGCTGTCAGAAAAAAGGATACTGATAAGCTGATTCTGCGAAATAAAAGCAGTTACAAGTTCATGCGTTGTCTGCTTTGTATTCTCAATCATGTTATCGAAATTTGATACGTTCATTATTATTGAATTAATAGTCTCATCTTCAAGCTGCTTTGATAAATCATATACATCTTCATAGTGAGAATAGAAAGTTGCTTTATTAATGAGCGCTAATTCTGATAGTTCTTTAACAGTGATTCTTTCAAGTGGTTTATGCGCTCTTAATTCAATAAAAGCGTTAATTATGTTTCTCTTGGTTCTTTCTTTTCTTAAGTCCATTTAATCCACCAGTTTTCAACGATTTTATAAAAGTGTTGCTTAACTCAACATCACATAAAGAGTGATGGTTTAAATACCTGTGTCACTTATATGATAATGCATTGTAAGAAAAACAACTATAGTCAATTAATGCAATCAGAGGTGTGGAATGGATTTGTACGGTTTTTATAAGGGTAAGATTCTTGATGCATACGAATATCTTGGATGTCATACATATTTTGGAGGTGCAACATTTCGTACATATGCACCTAATGCTTTAGGTGTTACTGTTTCTGGTGATTTCAGTAACTGGGATGAAGTTGCGATGCACAGAACCTCTGATAACAGTATTTGGGAATGTTCAGTACAGGGTGCAAATCCTGGCATGAAATATAAGTACAATATCTATCTTAGAAATGGTTCAAGAGTTGAACACACTGATCCTTATGCTTTCGCTATGGAGCAGGTTCCTAATGCGGCTTCTGTTGTTACAGATATTTATTCTTACTCGTGGGATGATGAGGAATGGATGAAGTCCAGAAGTAACTGCTGGAATAAGCCAATGAATGTCTATGAGATACACATGGGTTCATGGAAGAAGCCTGAAGAAGGATTATATACTTATAAGGAAATAGCAGAGCCTTTAATTGATTATGTTAAGGAAGCTGGATACAACTACATTGAAATTATGCCTTTGGGTGAGCATCCATGCCTTAATTCCTGGGGTTATCAGCAGACAGGTTTTTATAGTCCAACTAGCAGATACGGAACACCTGATGATTTGAAGTATTTTATTGAGTATGCTCATAAAAATAACGTTGGAGTAATTCTTGATTTTGTTCCAGTACATTTTGCAGTTGATTCATACAGCCTTGCAAATTATGATGGAACACCACTTTATGAGTATCCAAGTAATGACATTGGTTATAACGAGTGGGGAAGCAAGAATTTTAATCATTCAAGAGGAGAGGTTCAGAGTTTCCTTGCATCATGCGCTAGATACTGGCTTAAGGAATTCCATTTCGATGGACTTCGTATGGATGCTTTAAGTAACATTATTTACTGGCAGGGAGACAGCAGACGTGGTGTTAACCGTAATGCTGTAGAGTTTATTAAGCATATGAATAAGAGTCTTAAGACTATGGATTTGTCTATTATTCTTATTGCCGAAGATTCAACTACTCTTGGTAAAGTTACTGATAGTCCTGATTATGGTGGACTTGGCTTTGATTACAAGTGGGATATGGGCTGGATGAATGATACTTTGTCTTTTTTCCAGAAGCATCCATGTGATCGTACAGATTTTTATCATAAACTGACTTTCTCAATGATGTACTTTTATAATGAACATTTTATGCTTCCTTTGTCTCATGATGAAGTAGTTCATGGCAAGGCTACTATTCTTCAGAAAATGAATGGTGACTATGATAAGAAATTTCCTCAGGCAAGAGCATTATATTTATATATGTTTACTCATCCTGGAAAGAAATTGAATTTTATGGGAAATGAATTTGGTCAGCTTCGTGAATGGGATGAGGAGAAAGAGCAGGATTGGTTTATGCTTAAATATCCAATTCATGATGCTTTCCATAGATTCATTAAAGACTTAAATCACTTATATCTTGAGAATTCAGCTTTATATGAGCGTGATTATTCTCAGGATGGTTTCAGATGGGTTGACTGCCATAGAGAAAGTGAGCGTATTTATGCTTACGAGCGTATCTCTTCCAATCAGAAACTTCTTGTTGTACTTAATCTTTCTGATGTACCACAGACTTATATTCTTAGGGATTATGATGCGTCATCTTTGAAACTTCTTATTTCGAGTGATAACGAAATCTATAACGGTTTTACAAAATATGAAAAAGATACCATCTCCAAAAATGAAGATGGTACCTTTGAAATTCCTGTAGGAACAGCAACTGGATTGCTGTTTGAAGTTGTAAAAGATTAAGTCTTATTAAGAGGTATTGATTCGATTGTAAAGTAGTTGAAGTATTCGCTTTCTACAATTGTGAAATCATCGGCATAAAGGACAGTATTGCCACTGAAGTCGTGAGTTCCATAATCTCCTTCTGAGTAACCAATCTGGAAAACAACGCCGTCGTATTCAGCAGGACATTTTACTGTCCATGTCATAATAGTAATGTCGTCTGTCTGAACGATATCTTCTTCAATATATATAGTGTAATCATAATCTGCTATATGAAGATAAACTGTACCGGAATTAATAATATGGCAACCGTTATAAATAGTATTTGTGCCATCCTGAAACTCGAAAGATGTTCCAGTATACTTATCGAATGCACTCGTCCAGTAGCTTGAGTAGGAAGCACCTCTTGTATCAATGGTAAAAATAGCTACAACGTTACGATAGCCATCTTCGCAGTCAGTTGTATCTTCGTTAAGTCTGCAGTCAGCGGGAATATCAGTGATTTGAAGCGGACTAAAGCTAGCAGTAGCGTGAAGGTAGAAGTTACCTTCAGGGGTATATTCAAGATTATGTGCGTCAAACCATGTAGGCTGGCCGTCAGGAAGATAGTTTGGAGGGACAATCTGATCTCTTGAATATCTTTCTCTGCCGTCGTCTTCCTCTTCGGTTTCTTCTATATCAGTGTCGCCTCTCTTATTGGAGCACGCTGTAAAAGAGCAGAAAAGAAGGCACATAGCAGTAATTATCGAAATAATTTTAATTGACTTCTTCATATATAATCCTTGTTCTATTAATTCAATTTGAAACAATTATATACTAATAATCAGATATTTTTTACAGGGGTGATATTATTCCGAGAAATTCTTACAAACTGTAAAATCTTTGACAAGTAAAAAGACTTGACAAAGGTTATAGTTGTTAGTATTATCTCATGGTGCACAGGAGTCATGTGTGGAGGTATTGCAATGAAATCATTTGAAGAATGTCTTTTGCTTGATTTTTATGGCAACCTTTTGACTGACAGAATGCGCGACATTTTGGAGCTTTATCTTAATGATGATTTGTCTTTCGCAGAGATTGCAAATTCTGAAGAGATTAGTCGTCAGGGAGTGCGAGACACAATTAATCGTGCTTTGAAGCAGCTCCATGATTATGAAGAGAAGCTTGGTCTTGTAGCAAGATTTTCTTCTGAGAAGAAGATAGTAGATTCTGCAATCGATCTTCTCAATGATGGTAAAGCTGAAGAGGCAAAAGAATTGCTTTTGAATCTTCGCAATGAATTAGTTACTGAATAACGGAGTATATAGTTAATGTTTGAAAGTTTGTCATCTAAGCTTCAGAAGATAACACAGTCAATGCGTGGTAAGGCACGTGTAACTGATGCTGACATCAAGGCAATGATGCGTGAGATTCGTATGGCTCTTCTCGAGGCCGACGTTAACTATACTGTTGTTAAGTCTTTCGTTAACGATATGACTGAGAAGTGTAAGAATGCCGACATCGAAGGCAGTTTTACACCTGGTCAGCAGATTGTAAAAATTGTTCATGAATCTCTTGTTGAACTTCTTGGTGAAGGTGAGACAAAGATTACTATTAACCCATCTGGATTTACAGTAGTAATGCTCTACGGTCTTCAGGGTGCTGGTAAGACAACAACAGCTGTTAAACTTGCCAAGATATTGAAGGCTGATGGAAAGAAGCCAATGGTTGCTTCCGTTGACGTTCACAGACCAGCAGCTGCCAAGCAGCTCGAAGTTCTCGCTGAATCAGTTGGTATTCCATCTTATATCCATCCTGAAGAGTCTGATGCAATTAAGATTGCAAAGGAAGCTATTGATATGGCAAAGTACATGCTTTGTAACGTTCTTATTGTCGATACTGCAGGTCGTACTGTTATCGATGATGAGATGATGGATGAGCTTAAGGGCATTAATAGTGTAGTTAATCCTGATGAGAAGCTTCTTGTTGTCGATGCAATGATTGGTCAGGAAGCTGTTAATGTAGCTGAGTCATTCGAGAATGCTATTGGTATGGATGGCTTTATCATGACAAAGCTCGATGGTGACGCCAGAGGTGGTGCTGCCCTTTCAATTCGTAAGATTACTGGAAAGCCAATCAAGTATATTTGCGTAGGTGAGAAGGTTGATGCAATTGAGATTTTCTATCCTAACAGAATGGCTGACAGAATCCTCGGTATGGGTGATGTATTAAGCCTTATTGAGAAGGCTTCTGCAAATATCGATGAAGATCTTGCCAAGAATACAATGGAAAGAATGATGAGCAATCAGTTCGATTTGAACGATCTTCTTTCACAGTTTGAGCAGATGAAGAATATGGGTTCAATGAAGGATATTCTTAATATGCTTCCTGGCGTTTCTGGTAAGGTTTCTGATGATCAGCTTGAAGGTTCTGATGCAGTTATCGATAAGAACATTGCAATCATCAGATCAATGACAAAGAGAGAGAGAAAGAATCCTAACATTCTTAACGCTAGTCGTCGTAAAAGAATTGCTGCTGGTTCAGGAACACAGGTTCAGGATGTTAATACTCTTATTAAGCAGTATGAGCAGACAGCAAAGATGATGAAGCAGTTTAGTAAGGGTGGATTCAAAATGCCAAAGGGTTTCCCTGGTGGAAAGATGCCTGGCATGGGTGGCTTTGGCGGATTTGGAAGAAGAGGTCGTTTTTAATAAAGACTCTTTTGAGAATGCGTATTACGCTTATATCTTGTTAGATAAGCGAGACGAATATAAAAAATAATATCTATTTTAAATGGAGGATTAAGATTATGGCAGTAAAGATTCGTTTGAGAAGAATGGGTAAGAAGAAGGCACCTTTCTACAGAGTAGTAGTTGCAGATTCACGTTATCCTAGAGATGGACGTTTCATCGAGGAGATTGGTTACTACAACCCACTCACAGAGCCAGCTGATGTAAAGATTGACGCAGAAGCAGCTAAGAAGTGGATTGGTAATGGCGCTCAGCCAACTGATACAGTACGTGCTCTTCTTAAGAAGCAGGGTATCATCTAATATTTGAGGCAGTAAATAATGAGTGATTTACTTACTTCAATGGCAAAGTCACTTGTAAACAATCCTGATGAAGTTAACGTAAAGAAGACTGAGCGTGGAAATACAGTGATTTTTGAGCTTTCAGTTGCACCAGACGATATGGGTAAAATCATTGGAAAGAATGGTAAGAGAGCACAGGCTATTCGTTCCATCATGAAGGCAAAGTACTCAAAGACTGGTAAGCGTGTAGTAGTAGACATCGTAGGATGATTACTGAACACATTACAATTGGAAAAATAGGCAGCGCACACGGAGTAAGGGGCGAACTTAAAGTCGTTCCTCTTACTGATGATGTGCGCCGTTTTTCTAAGCTGAAAAAATGCTTTCTTACGAAAGAAGACGGAACTATTGTTAATGAGCTTGCCGTTAAAACAGCAAGAATTGATCGTGGTAACGTTCTGATTGTTTTTGAAGGCATTCAAGACCGCGATGCCGCAGAAAAACTACGCGGCTTATTTATTGCAGTTGCCCGTGAAGATGCAGTTAAGCTTTCTAAGGGTGAATTTTTCATCGTTGATTTGATTGGGCTCAGAGTCGTTGATGATGAACGCGGTGATTTAGGAACTATTAATGATGTATATGAGACAGGTTCTAATTTTGTTATTAGTGTAAAGCGTAAGAGAAAACCTGATCTTCAGATTCCTTTTCTTAAAGTTGTTTGTTATGACACCAGTATTGAGGATGGTGTGATGAAAGTCAGACTTCCTGATGGTCTTTATGAGATATATGAACCAAACGATAAGAAGAGTAAGAATCACAAAAAAACTAATAAAGAAGGTAAATAATGAAGTTTTCTGTTCTTACTTTGTTTCCTGACCAGGTTACTTCTTTTTTATCTCAGAGTATTACCGGTAAGGCATTGGAGAAAGGCATTATTGAACTTAATGCTGTAAATATTCGTGATAATGCGGTTAATGAATATGGTAAAGTAGACGATACTTTATATGGTGGTGCAACTGGTATGCTAATTCAGTGTGATCCAGTTTTTGACAGCTGGAAGAGTATACTTTCTGATGACGGAAAGAAGCCACACACTGTATTTGTAAGCCCGAAGGGCAGTGTCCTTAATCAGGCTAAGGTAATTGAACTATCAAAGTATGATCATGTTGCAATCATATGTGGACACTATGAAGGAATTGATTCTCGTGTTCTAGAAGAGATTGTTGATGAGGAAATCTCAATTGGTGATTATGTTTTGACAGGTGGTGAACTTGCAGCCTGCGTCATGATTGATTCTGTATCAAGAATGATTCCAGGTGTTCTTCCTAATGAGGATGCATTTACAAATGAATCTCATATGAGTGGTACACTAGAAGCTCCTCAGTATACAAAACCACCTGTGTGGCATGATAAAAAAGTTCCGGAAGTTCTTCTTTCGGGGGATAAGGCAAAGATAGAAGATTACTATAAGATTGCAAGTTTGGTGGAAACATGGGTAAAAAGGCCGGATTTGCTTGAAAAACTTGAAATTTCTGAAGAAGATTGGCAAAAAATGCTTGCTTTAAAAAGATCGTTATGCTAATCTTTTACAGTTGTTAATTGGGATGGTCCTCTGCCCACTAGTACGAGGCACGAACATCTAACAGATAAGGAGGAACACAAGATGGATTTGGTTAAAGTTGTTGAGAGCGAGAATCTTCGCAATAACTTTTCTGAGGTTGAAATCGGTGACTATGTAAAGGCTCACCTTAAGATCAAGGAGGGTAACCGTGAGCGTATCCAGGTATTCGAGGGATATGTTATTGCTCGTAAGGGCGGCGGACTTTCTGAGACAATGACAATTCGTCGTATTTCTTACGGCGTTGGTGTTGAGCGTATTCTCCCAGTACATTCTCCAAAGATTGAGAAGATTGAAATCGTACGTAAGGGTCGCGTTAGAAGAGCTAAGCTTTATTATCTCCGTGGACGTCAGGGTAAGGCTGCACGTATTCAGGAGAAGCTCTAATTTCTCTACGCAGAAGTGCAAACAAACAGAAAGCCATCCATTCGGATGGCTTTTTTGTTATAATTAACACGAATTATTTTTATGGAGGATTTTATGTCACAGACAATTAACTGGTTCCCGGGACATATGCGTAAAGCACTTAATGATACAAAGGAGAATCTTAAGCTTGTTGATGTTGTTTATGAGACAGTTGATGCAAGAATTCCTTTTTCAAGCAGAAATCCTGAATTAGATAAAATACTTGGTAATAAGCCAAGAGTGATTATTTTAAACAAGGCTGACCTTGCTGATCCAGTAGCTACTGATAAGTGGATCAATCATTATAAAGCGCAGGGCATTACTGCTATTTCCATGGAAGCAAGCCGTAAGAAGGGTCTTGATAAGCTTTATTCTGTTACTGAAGAACTTTGTAAAGATATGCTCGACAGAGCAAAGGCTAAGGGTCGTGATGGCAAGTCTATTCGAGTAATGGTTGTTGGTGTTCCTAATACTGGTAAATCAACACTTATTAATGGTCTTGTTGGTCGTAAAGTTGCTGTTACTGGCGACAAGCCTGGTGTTACACGTCAGCCTAAGTGGCTTAGAACTGGTGGAAGACTTGATCTTATGGATATGCCAGGAGTTTTGTGGCCTAAGATTGCTACAAAGAGAAGTCAGTTAGTTCTTACTGCTACTGGTGCAGTTAAGTCTGAAGTTACTGATGTTGTTGAAGTAGCATATGATACAGCGAATCTCTTGTGGAATCTTTATCCTGATTTGATGGAGGAAAGATACCTTGTTTCTTCTGATTATCTTGAAGGTTATGGCGATGAGTATGATCGTTTTCAGGAGATGGGAAGAAAGAAGGGATGTCTTATGTCAGGTGGAAGAGTTGATGAAGAGCGATTCGGAAGACTTCTTCTTGACGATTTAAGAAGTGGCCGTATTGGACGTATTACTTTCGAGACTCCAGAGAAGCCTGATGAGAATTAACTGAGGTGAATTATGGCACGTTTAACTGAAGAGCAGCTTAAAGAGAAATACGAACTTTTAAGTGAGTATGAGAAAGAATACTGGAATAATGGTAAAACTCTTGTTGCAGGCATTGATGAAGCAGGAAGAGGCCCTCTTGCAGGTCCTGTTGTAGCTGCCGCATGTATTCTTGATCCTAATAATCCTATTCTTGGTCTTGATGATTCAAAGAAGCTTTCTGAGAAGAAGAGAGAAGCGCTATATAAAGAGATTATTGAGAAGGCTGTTGCATATGCAATTATAAGAGTTGAAGCAGATGTAATTGATGATGTTAACATTCTTAATGCTACCAAGGGTGCAATGCGCTCATGTGTTGAACAGTTAAAGTCTATTGGAAAGACACCAGATGTTCTTTTGATTGATGCTGTAAATCTTGATGGAACTGGTGTTGATGTTGTGCCGATTATTAAGGGTGATGCAAAGTCCAATTCTATCGCTGCAGCTTCAGTACTTGCCAAGGTTACGAGGGATCATATTATGGTTGATTATGATAATGAGTATCCTGGTTATGGCTTTGGAAAGCATAAGGGCTATGGAACCAAGGATCATTATGCTGCTATAAGAGAGCATGGAATGACACCAATTCACAGAAGAAGTTTTCTTAAAGTTATTCATTAAAATAGTAATGAGGTATTCATATCATAGCGAATACCTCATTTTTTGTTTACTGATTTTTGTTAGAAAGTCTGTTTTGGAAGAAACGTTCTGATAAAGCTTTCTCGAGATAATCAGACTGAAAGTATTTTACTCCCTTGCTACTGAAATCATCTTCAGTTTCTTTATCTTTAATTCCCTGACAGATGACATCAATCTTAAGTTTGCTAGCCATGCTAATAATACTCTCGACAATAATGTGAGTTTTCTCATTATCGTCATTAATAAAAGAAGATGATAACTTCAGATAGTCGAATTCCATGTCCTTAAGAAGGGAAAGTGAAGAGTATCCCTTACCAAATGAATCAATTGTAACTCTGATGCCACTTTTCTGAAGTTTCTTTGTTGCAAAAAGAATAGACTCATATTCCTCAAGATAAGCAGCTTCTTTAAGTTCAATGATTATAAGACTATGGTCGATATTATGTGAGTCAACGATTTCAATAATCTCATCACTAATGTTGCTGTTTGCAAAATTGTGATGTGAAAAATTGAAGGTGATAGGTACAACTTCTTTTCCTTCACTAATCCACTTCTCAAGTGTTTCACATGATTTGTTAAGAACGTATTTATCCAAATCTGTAATAAAGTGAAATTTCTCAGCAGTTGGAATGAAACTTGCTGGTCTAATTAGTTCTCCACTTCGTCTCCAGCGTACAAGTGCTTCAGCCGCAACAATAGTGTTGTCTTCGTCGTTTTTGAATATAGGCTGATAATATACAAGTAGTTTACCTTCTTTTAAATCGTTTAAAAGTTCATTTGCAAGAGGATCAGTAGCCTGATTATCGGAGATGATAAAGTCGTTTGAAATAATGATATTTTTTGCATCTGGATTTCTCGTCATGCGATATGTTAAAGCGGCACGACTTAAAAATTCGTGTGGCTCAGTATAATCATTGCTTCCTTTAACAATTCCAGCTCTGCAGTTAACGATACATTCAATTGTATCTCCGTCACTATCAATTCTGATTGGAAGATCTTTAAGTGTTTCAACAAATCTTTTAAGACTATTCTCATGAATGACAAAAGCAAAACTGTCTCCACCAAGTCTGGAAACGTTTTCAAAATTATCTTCATTACAGATATTCAGGAGAATTTTGCCATAATTCTCGATAATATCATTTACTACTGAACTTCCAAAAATTGAATTCAGCTTGTTGCAGTTCTTAATATTTAAGTGTCCGTAATAGTATTCTGACTGTCTGTTCTGCAAAATAATGCGCTCGATAACATCAAGATAATAGGATTTGTTTGTAAGTCCCATATCATCATGATTCTTCATTCTGCGTCTCGAAAGGTAAAGTGTATAAACTGTGATTGAACTAACGAGAATAGAGGCGAAAGCATCAAGTACATTTCTACTGTCTTCAGAGAGTTCTTCAGCATATCTGTTACGATATATTCTTATTACAATTGAGTATTCCTTGTTAGGTGCGAAAATGCTGAAATCGTAATGATTACCAAGTTCTTTACATAAACTATTGCTATAGATGTCACTTTCTTTGTTGATAGTTCCATCTACAAATATTCTATAAGTTATTTTTGCTATCGAAAGATATTCAGCTAACTCAACTGTAGTTTCAAGATTATCTAACGATCCATGAAATATCTGGCATTCGCTTGCCATTTTGTTTAACAAATATACTGTGTCTTTCATATTAACCTCAATTAGTAATAAAGATAATAAAGGACAGAGTGTTTGTAATGCAAACAAATTTGGTTGATATTTAGTTTAAAGTATGTAGTCATACAATATTTTTAATATATTTTGTCTTGAAGTATCTTCCAATCTTTATTACAATTACGTAATGTGATAAATATGTAATCAAAAAGGAGACTTTTATGATCAGTGCAGGCGATTTCAGAAATGGTATGTGTTTTGAGATGGACAACCAGGTTTATCAGGTTGTTGAGTTCCAGCATGTAAAGCCAGGTAAGGGCGCAGCTTTCGTAAGAACAAAGTATAAGAATGTTAAGACAGGTTCAGTAGTTGAGCGTTCATTTAACCCAAATGAGAAGTTTGAGCAGGCTCAGCTTGATAGAAGAGATATGCAGTATCTCTATAATGACGGTGAGCTTTACTACTTCATGGATCAGGAGACATATGAGCAGGATCCTATCGTAGCAGAGGCTATCGGTGATTCAGTTAAGTTCCTTAAGGAAGAGATGATTTGTAAGGTTCTTTCTTACAAGGGTGAGGTTTTCTCAGTAGAGCTTCCTATCTCTGTAACTCTTGAGATCGTTGAGTGTGAGCCAGCTGTTAAGGGCGATACAAACAACAATGCATCTAAGTATGCAACTCTTGAGACAGGCGCTGTTGTTAAGGTTCCTCTCTTTATCGATAACGGTGAGAAGATCATCATCGATACAAGAACAGGTGAGTATCAGTCACGCGCTTGATTAATAATTAAGTAAATTTTAATCCGGCGTCTGACGGCGCCGGATATTTCTATTTTTAGAGTGTACCTTATGAATGAGAATATTGTTCCCGAGTCGATAAAAGGCGATCGATCGATGACACAGGGCTTTGTTGCCCAGTATGCCGCCGAAGCTGCTTTGCAGATTGACGGTGTAGCTGAACTTGTGCCATCATTCGCAGTTGCGCTCAAAGAGAAGGCAGGAGTTGTACATGAGGGAAAGGGTGTCAGAGTAGTCTTTGGTGAGACTTCTGATGACTCTGTTTCCATTACTGTATATCCTGTCATTTTTTTTGGAAAAGTAATTCCGGAAGTTGCATGGGGAATTCAGGAGAGGGTAAAGGCAGACGTTGAGCGATTTACTGGACTTAATGTTGAATCAGTAGATGTTTATGTTTGTGGTGTAAAACAAATTCCAGAAGAAGATGATTCTTTGAATGATGATTCTGATGATGATGGAGGAGATGAGTAATATGAATCGATTTTTAAGAGTTCTGATGATGATTTATTCTATCTTTATTGCTGTGTTATCAATAGTTTTGCTTTATGCATTTATTGATGATGGTATTTTTGCAGATATTCTTTCTCCACTGTCTTCTTTTGTAACTAATCCTAGTACAAAGCCAATTTATGCACTTGTTTTGATTCTTGTAATCTGCTCCTGTGTATACTCAATTCTGAATATTGTAATGTCTACAAGAATTTATAAGACTAAGCTTCGTAAGACTGAACTTGGTGATGTAGATATTCAGGCTGATGCTATTGAGAGTATTGCTCTTAACTCAGCTAAGTCTGCGCAGGCTGGTATTAAGTCTGCCAAGGCTCGTGTATCAGCATCTAAGAATGGATCAATTAAGATAAATATTAGTGCTGTTCTTTATTCTAATACTGAAATTCCTGCATCCATGTCAAAGGTTCAGGAGAAGGTTAAGAAGGATATCGAGAGATATACGGGTATTATTGTAGATAATGTAATTGTCAGAGTTAGTAAGGTTGAGCAGATTGTTGCCAAAGTTGAAGGTAGATAATTATGGAGAGATTGCTTTCTAAGATTTTCGAGAAACTTCAGAATACTGGTGCAGGAGCTGTATTTGCAGCAGCTTTCTTTGTTATTGGTGTATTGATTTGCATTTTTGGTCTGTTTAAGACTTTATTTATATTATTGTTAACGGCAGTTGGATTCTTTCTTGGTTCGTTTCTGTTCAGTGATGACAGCAGATTTAAGAAGTTCCTTGACAGAATTCTGCCTCCAGGGAGAGTAAGATGAGTAGAATTGAAACACGTGAATCAGTAGTCTTTTTTGTATATCAGACAGGTTTTCGTTCTGAGCCTGTTGAAGATCAGATGAAGTTATTTATCGATGAGAATCCTCATATCGAAGATGATAAGGAGTTTTTCATTTCATCTGCGCTTGGTGTTCTTGATAATCGTGATGATATTGATGCAAAGATTTCCAAGTATCTTAAGAAATGGACTATCGACAGAATTCCTAAGCTTGACAGAGCAATTCTTGAAGTAGCTTGCTATGAGATTGAACATTCTGAGGATGTTCCTGTTAGTGTTGCAATTAACGAAGCTGTAAGACTTTCAAAGCGTTATGGCACTTCTGATTCAGCATCTTACATTAATGGTGTATTGTCTGCATTTGAGAAGAACCTTTAATTAATTATTATGCATAATTTCGGTTCTATTTCAGAATTAACAAATCACGCTGCAGTAGTCGTAGATGATGATGATTTTCTTTCGTCTTTATCTGTTAAAGGCGAGCTTTCGGGTGTAAAAATCTATAACAAGCGTAATGCTTCAGGACAGCTTTTCTATACTGTGTATTTTAAGCTTAAGGACGCATCTGCTTCAGTTGACGGAATTATGTTTTTAAGTAATCCTGAACAGCTTGGATTTAAGCTTGAAGATGGAATTGAAGTTATTTGTTATGGCAGCTGTTCCATTTATCCAAAGACTGGTTCTTTCAGATTAAAGACTAATATGATGCGTCTTAATGGTGTCGGAGATCTTCAGGAACAGATGCGACGCCTTTACGAGAAGCTTAATGCCAGAGGATTGTTTGCTCCAGAACATAAGCAGAAGATTCCATTACTTCCAAAGCGTATTGGTATTATTACTTCACCTGTTGGAGATGTTATTCACGATATTATCCATACTCTGAATGGTCGTAATACCCATTATGATATTCTGATTTATCCAGCCAGGGTTTCTGGAGACGGATGTCCTGAGCAGATAATTGAAGGGCTTAACTGGTTCTGCGCTCAAAACAATGTTGATGTAATTATTATTGCCAGAGGTGGAGGTCATCCTGAAGAATTTGTAGGATTTAATACTGAGATTCTTGCTGAGGCGATATATAACTGTTCAATTCCTGTTATTTCAGCTGTTGGTCATGAACCTGATTATACAATTTGCGATTATGTCGCTGATTTAAGAGCGCCTACGCCTACTGGTGCTGGTGTTGTAGTAATGGGTGGATATTCAGAACTTAAAGAACAGCTCGATGGTAAAAGACAGCTTCTTGATGTTGCTTTTTCTTCTTATATAGAACATAAGCGTAATCAGCTTAATTATTTAAGTCAGAATAAAGCACTTTATACGCCTACTTATTATGTGTCTAATTTGCGTAGTAAGCTTCAGACACTCAAAAGCAGTCTTATTGTGAATGGTTCTTCTTATGTTTCTTCTGAGCGAAATAAGATTTCGAATATGCGTAATAGTCTTATAAATTCAGGAAATATTCGTGTTGAACATGAGAAGATGAGATTGTCTTCTTTGATGACAGGACTTGATACTCTTGGTCCTTTGAATGTTTTAAGAAGAGGATATTCATACGTAACACTTAACGATAAAGCATTAACAAGCGTAGAAGATGTTGAGACAGGTAGCAATATTAATATTGTATTTTCTGACGGCAGCTGCGAAGCAACAATAACAAACAAGTTTAAGGGAGATAAATAATATGGATAACAATATGAAATATGAGGATGCTATTGCTGAACTCTCAACAATTGTAAACCGTTTGAACAGTGGTAATGTTTCTCTTGATGATTCCATCGCTTTGTATTCTCGTGGCGTTGAACTCGCTTCATGGTGCGATAAAAAACTCAATGAAGTTGAGAAGAAAATCTCCATAATTAATAAGGAAACTAATACAGAAGAATCTTTTGTAGATGAAGAGGAAGAAGGCTAATATGTCTGATTTAAAGTCTTTATTTGAAGAAGTAAATAACTGGATAACTCCTTCTCTTGAAGCAGTTTTTTCTGCTGATGAGATTGATGCTAATGATATTACAGTAAAGGCTTCGCTTTACAGTCTTCTTGCAGGTGGTAAAAGAATCAGACCTACATATATGTACTGCTCTGCAAAATTACTGAATCTTGATTTATCTGCTGCACTTCCATATGCAACAGCTCTCGAGATGATTCATACATATTCTTTGATTCATGATGATCTTCCTTCAATGGATAATGATGATTTGAGACGTGGAAAACCTACATGTCACAAGGTTTATGGTGAAGGTATTGCGCTTCTTGCTGGTGATAATCTTTTAAACAGAGCACATGAGATTCTTCTTCAGTCTGTTGTTAATAATCCTAAGTATGCCATGGCTTCTTATAAGATTTCTTATCTTGCTGGTATCTGTGGAATGATTGGTGGCCAAAGCATTGATTTATCGTCTGAAGGAAAGCAGATAACTCTTGATACACTATATGAACTTCAGAGGAAGAAGACAGGTGCGCTTTTAAAGGCTGCTATCTGTACTCCTTATTATCTTGCTGAGAATTGCAGTTTAGAAGTTTTGAATCTTCTTTCAGATTATTCAGAACATATTGGCCTCGCGTTCCAGATTAAGGATGATATTCTTGATGTTGAATCAAATTCAGAAAATCTTGGAAAGTCTGTTGGCAAGGATGAGCGAGATAATAAAGCTACATTTGTAACTTTGTTAGGAATTGATGAAGCTAAGAAAAAACTCGATGAGGAAATTTCAGGCTGCTATAAATCTTTGCAAGAAATTTCAAAAATGGGGTACAATGTTTCTGATTTTGAGATGCTGACACGCTTTATGCTCGAAAGGAATTACTGATTTGGATTATAAGTTTTTAAGTGACAATTTATCTTCTGAAGATATTAAGAATCTCTCATCAAATGATAGAGAGCAGCTTTGTGCTGAAATCAGAGATAAAATACTTGAGACTGTTTCATCAAACGGTGGTCATCTTGCTTCAAATCTTGGAGCTATTGAGTTAACTGTCGCTCTTTTAAGTGTTTTCGATTATAAGAAGGATAAACTCTTATTTGATGTTGGTCATCAGGCTTATACTTATAAACTTTTAACAGGCAGATTTTCCCAGTTTAATACTCTTCGTCAGAAGGGTGGTATCTCAGGTTTTCAAAGAGTTTCTGAGAGTGAATATGATGCTTTTGATACAGGTCACAGTAGTACTTCTGTGTCTGCTGCATTAGGTATGGCAAGAGCTAGAGATCTTCATAAAGACGATAATTATGTTGTCGCAATTATCGGTGATGGTGCTCTTACAGGAGGTCTTGCTTACGAAGCATTAAATGATCTTGGACATAGTAAGACCAAGATGCTTGTAATTCTTAACGATAACGAGATGAGCATCGATAAGAATGTAGGTGGTATGTCAAAATATCTCAAGAGACTTCGTTCTTCAAAAGGTTATATTTCAGCAAAGCATTCTACTGAGAATTTCCTTCTGAAGCATTTGCCAGTTTTGGGTAAGCCAATTGTTAATTTAATTCTTCGTATTAAGAGATTCTTCAGATTCCTTGTAAACAAGCAGATTCCTTCAATGTTTGAGGATTTGGGACTTGTTTACTATGGTCCTGTTGATGGCCATGATACAAAGGCTTTGATTAATACTTTGAACGCCATTAAGGATATTAATGCTCCAGTGCTTCTTCATGTATGTACTCAGAAGGGTAAAGGCTATTATTATTCTGAGAATAAACCTTCTGATTATCATGGTGTAGGACCATTTAATCTTAAAGAGGGTGTTGTTCCTTCAAACAAGGAAACTTTTACTTCTACTTTTGGAAATAAGATTGTTGATCTTGCAGCAACAAATAAGAATATCGTTACAATTACAGCTGCAATGGCGCAGGGAACAGGTCTTGATCGTTTTGCAGCAAAATATCCTGACAGATTCTTTGACTGTGGTATTGCAGAAGAACACGCTGTAACAATGGCTGGTGGTTTATCCAGAGTTGGAATGATACCGGTATTTGCTGTTTATTCATCTTTTCTGCAGCGTGCATATGATGAGATGATTCATGATGTTGCATTTATGAATAATCATGTTGTATTTGCTATAGACCGAGCAGGTTTTGTTGGTAATGATGGTCATACACATAATGGACTTCTTGACATTTCTTACTGTAATTCAATTAAGGGAATGACAATGCTTTCGCCTATGAATTATAGCGAGCTTCAGTATGCTTTGGAGTACGCTGTTAATGATGTTGTTGGTCCTTGTGCAATCAGATATCCACGTGGAGCATCAAGCCTTGAAGCTGATAAGTACATTTGTACATCCAGAGAGAATTTAATTAAACCTTCAGTTATTAACGATTATGGAGGTGATTTTGCCATTGTTTCAACTGGTACAATTTTATCAGAATGTAATAAAGCCGTTGATGCTCTTAAGGCAAATGGTTTATCAGGAAAGAATATTCACGCAGCTCTTATTAATCCTGTTCCAGTCCAGGCAATTCTTAATTATGTAAAGAATGCAAAATGTGTTTTTGTAGTTGAAGAAGGTATTTTAAGTGGTGGTTTTGGTGAAGCGCTTTCACGTGCTTTATCTTCTGCGGGATACACAAATCAGGTTGTTCCAATTGCAGTTGAGGATGTTATGATTAGGGCTGGTTCTGTAGCTGAACAGATTAAAGAAGCAGGTCTTGATTCTGATTCTATTGCCACAAAAATTACTAAGTATTTAGGCTAATTTATCTGTATTTTTATTCAGTTTCGTGATTAAATATAACAATACAATGGAGGTATTGTTATGCGTTTTGGTATACATTCAAATCGTAACCGTGACATTGGATTAAAGGTTGCATGTAGGCTTTCTGAGATTATTGTAAATCTTGGTTCTACTCCTGTATTTAATGTTGAACTTAAGGACAGTATTCTTGCATCTGTTAATGGTGTTGAGTTTGGTTCTTTTGATTCCTGTGATGTCATTGTTTCCATAGGTGGTGACGGTACTTTCCTTGGTGTTGTTTCTGATTACAGAGACTTAAATATTCCATTTTTCGGTATTAATAAGGGTAGTATCGGATTTCTTACCCAGTGTTCTGAGGATGATATGGAAGATGGCATTAAGCGTATCGTAGCTAATGATTATAAGCTTATTGAGAGAATCCAGCTTGATGCTGAACTTTATGATTCTAATGGTAATTTTAAAGGTTCAGATATCTGTCTGAATGATGTTTGTGTTTTAAGAGGTGAGAAGCCACATATCCTTAAACTTACTCTTTATGTTGATGGTGAACATGTAGAGAAGTTTTATGGTGATGGTCTTGTTGTTGCTACTCCAACTGGTTCTACTGCATATACTCTGGCAGCAGGTGGACCACTTCTTATGCCAGGAATGGATAATATTCTTATTACTCCACTTTGCTCTCATACTCTTCAGAATGCCAGTTATGTTATTGGTCCTGAAAGTGTAGTAGAGATTCATATGGGTGATTTTGAGACTGTGCCTATTATTTGTCCTGATGGACATGATTTTGTAAAACTTGAACCAAATGATGTTTTAAAGATTAAAAAGCATCCTTGTGCTGTAAGAACTATTGATTTAGGGCTTGTTGGTTTTTTCCAGAATGTAAAACGTAAGATTGTTGCAAGAGGTAGTTTCTATGAGAATGGCTAAGAATGATCGTCAGGAAATGATAATTAAGTTAATCAAAGAGAACGATATTTCAACTCAGGATGAACTCACTTCTTTGATGAAATCGAATGGATATACAGTTACTCAGGCTACATGTTCAAGAGATATTAAAGAACTTGGAATAATTAAGGTTACACTTCCTAATCAGGGTTCAAAGTATGCTGTTCTTGATAGAACAGGTGATGTTGCTCCAGGAAGACTTTTATCTGTGTTTTCAAATTGTATAATTTCTTCTCAGAGTGCCATGAATATGGTTGTTGTAAAGACTTTGCCTGGAATGGCTCAGGCTGCAGCTTCGGCTTTGGATTCAATGCACTTCAGAGATGTAATTGGTACAATTGCAGGTGATGATACAGTGTTTATTGCAGCTCCTGGTATTGAAGAAGCTAATGCGCTTGTAGCAACAATTAATGATGTTATAAATTCAGGCATAATGGTGTCTGAGGATTAAAGCAGATAATTTCAAGAGTGCCCAGAAAGAGATTTTATGCTTATACGTTTAGAGATTAGTGATTTTGCTGTTATTTCACATGCTGTTTTTGAGCCATCAAATGGGTTTAATACTATTACAGGTGAAACTGGTGCAGGTAAATCTTTGCTCATTGATGCAATTGGTTTGATTTTGGGTCAGAAAGCTTCGAAGAATCTTATTCGAACAAATTCTGACAGCGCTTTTGTTGAGGCTGTATTTGATATATCTGATGTTAAGGATCAGACAGTATTTGACCTTCTTAATGATAGTGGAATTGAAGTTGAAGATAATATTCTTATTATCAGTCGTAAGGTTTCCCGCGATGGCAAAAGTATTGCGCGTATTAACGGAAGAACAGTAGTTCTTGCTGTTCTTAAGGCGATTAGTTCTTATCTGGTAGATATTCATGGTCAGCATGATACACAGCGTATTTTCGATGAATCATGCCATTCTGATATGCTTGATGGTTTTGGTGGCAACGACATTTCTGATGCTTTGGATGAATATCAGACTCTTTTAAAGGAGATGAAGGAAATTGTCCTTGAAATACAAAGACTTTCAATATCTCCAGATGACCTTCAGAAGCGTAAAGATTACTTGAAGTATGCTGTAAATGAGATTAACAGTGCTTCTCTTTCTGAGGATGAAGATGATAAACTTGCTGAGCAGAGCAAGAAGATGAAGCTAATGGAAAAGAATGCTTCACATCTTGAAGAAGCAGATGATCTTATTAATGGTGAGGATGGAAGTTCTTTAACTGTTTCTTCAAGAATTCATAATGCATATAAGATTATTGCCAAACTAGCTTCTGAGACTACTGAGAGTTCCGAATCATCAAAATATAATGCACTTGCTGAAAGACTTCTCGAATTGTCTTCAGAAGCTTCCGAGATATCTTCGATTATTTCTGATTACGTTTTAACTGATTCTTATGATCGTAACAGGCAGGAGGAAATTAATACCAGATTAGGTCTGATTTATGATCTTAAAGCCAAGTATTCATGCAAGTCTCTTAAGGAAGTCATTGAATTCGGATTCAAGGCAGAGGATGAACTTAATCTTCTTGAGAATAACAGTAAAGCAATTTCTGATTTGAAAAAGAAGCGTCAGGCTGTTGAAGGTAAGCTTCTTGATGCTGCAAATAAACTTTCTGATGTTAGGCAGAAATATGCTTCTAAGTTATCAGAACAGATTACATCTGAACTTAAGGATCTTATGATGCCTGATTCAAGGTTTGAAGTTCAGTTTGTAAGAAGAAGTAAGGAGAGATTCTTTGGCGCAACTGGTATAGATATAATTACATTTGTATTCTCAGCTAACCCTGGTCAGGAACTTCGAAGTCTTGCTCAGACAGCTTCTGGCGGTGAAGCTTCAAGAATAATGCTTGCGATTAAGAATGTTCTTTCGATGGCCGATCTTGTACCAACTCTTATTTTTGATGAGATTGATACAGGTGTTTCTGGTAGTGCTTCTACTTCGATTGCAAAGAAACTTAAGTCTATTTCAAAGTATCATCAGGTTTTGTGTGTTACTCATACAGCACAGCTTGCAGCTGCTTCTGATTATGCGCATTTTATCAGTAAGGAAGTTGAAGAAGGAAATACTTCAACTAATATTACTAAGCTGGACGAAGATTCAAAGATTAATGAGATATCAAGACTTCTTTCAGGTACAAATGGAACTTCTTCCATCAGTCTCGCGAAGGATCTGATTGATAGTCTGAGAACTTAATTCAGGGAACAGTCTTGCCATGTCTTCAGGCATATCGCTTAAGAAATGCATTTCTTCACCTGTTACAGGATGAGTAAATGTTAATGAATATGCATGTAAAGCCTGACGTCCGATTGTGTCGTCAAGACGAATGCTGTCAGGGAATAAATCACATGGGTTATCAACAGAGTTTGGACCATATAAACCATCTCCAACCAATGGATGTTTGTTATATGTAGAATGGACTCTGATCTGATGACATCTTCCAGTTCCCAAAATGAATTCAACGAGAGAAATATTTTCTGATGGTGATTTGTATATAGTTTTATAGTACGTAACTGAATCATGACCTTCTGGATCATCAAATGACGCAACATCTCTTATCATGATTGAATTTGGACGTCTTTTAATTGGAAGATGAATTGTACCATTATCTTCGTTATATGTTCCGTAAACAGTAGCAATGTATTTCTTTTTGATTTTTGATCCAATCATTGTGCTGTGAACATAACCATTCTTTGCAATTACGATAAGACCACTTGTTTCTCTGTCTAATCTCATAACTGGATGAAGTGTGTTATCTGACAGGAGAGTAAGAAGAGAATCGTCAAGATGACCATGAACAGGATGAGTTACAATTCCAGCAGGCTTTTCAATTACTGCAAGATAGTCATCTTCATAGTAAAACTTAATTCCAGTGTCCTTTTTAAGTTCACCTGAATCATCATCATATGAAGCGAAAACTTTGTCGCCGGTTACAACTTTATCTACAACTCTTCTATGGATTCCGTTAACTTCAAGAACTCCATTGAGTTTAACTCTTTTAATCATCTGACCACTCATTTTGAAATGGCGTTTCATGACTTCTTTAAGAGTTTTATCATTAAATTCTTCGGTTACAATGAAGTTAAAATCCATTATTGTCTCCTTGACATATCTTCTTATTATTTTTACAATAAATATTGGCTTATAATAGCTTATTAAAGTGATCTTTGACAACTAAATATTTGGAGGTGAGTACCAACATGAAATGGTTATTTTTAGCCATTGGTTTGGTTCTCGGTATCATAATTGGTTCATTTATTGTGTGGTCTGTTTATAAAAAAGGACTTTTCGCGCAGCAGAAGCAATTAAAGGAAGATTCAGCAAAAGCGGAAGAAGAGAATATCAAGCGAATTGCTGAGGCTCAGAAGGATGCTGAGAGCCGTAAGAGAGAGTTACTCCTTCAGGCAAAAGAAGAAATCTCTAAGGCACGTGTAGAGTTAGAGCACGATGTTAGAGATAAGAGACAGGAGCTTGCAAGGGAACGTAACAAACTTGAGCAGAAGGAAGACGCAGTGGACAAGAGACTTGCTGACGCAGAAAAGAGCAAGGCTGAACTTGAGAAGAAACATCAGGATGTTGCAGAAATGCTTGCACGTACTAAGGATCTCGAGATTAGAAAGTCTGCTGAACTTGAGAGAATCTCTGGTCTTTCAATTCAGGAAGCAAGAGCACTCGTGCTCGAAGCTGCTGAAAGAGAATTTAGCCATGATATGGCAACAATGCTCAAGCAGATGGAAGAGAAAACAAAGCAGGATGCTGACAAGATTGCAAAAGATATTATTGTTGCATCAATTCAGCGCTACGCTTCAGATTATGTTTCTGAGGCAACAGTATCAGTAGTTAATCTTCCAAACGACGAGATGAAGGGTCGTATTATCGGACGCGAAGGCCGTAATATCAGAGCGATTGAGACTATTACTGGTGTTGATCTTATTATCGACGATACACCAGAAGCAGTTATCCTTTCATCTTTTGATCCTATTCGCCGTGAGATTGCAAGACTTACAATTGAAAAGCTTGTAACAGATGGAAGAATCCATCCAGCTAGAATTGAAGAGATGGCGAATAAGGCTAAGAAAGAAATCAATCAGATCATCAAGCAGGAAGGTGAGAGAGCTGCCTACGAGACAGGCGTTATGAATCTCCATCCTGAAATCATTAAGCTTCTTGGTAAGCTTAAGTATCGTACAAGCTTCGGTCAGAACGTTCTTCAGCACTCAATTGAGGTTTGCTGGATTGCTGGTATGATGGCTGGTGAGCTTGGTCTTGATGTAACTTTTGCAAAGAGGGCAGGTCTTCTCCATGATATTGGAAAGGCTGTTGATTTTGAGCAGGAGGGTACGCATATCGCACTTGGTGCTGATATTGCCAGAAAATATCGCGAAACACCTGAAATTATTAATGCTATCGAGGCACATCATGGTGATGTAGAAGCTGAAACAGCTGTTGCTGTTCTCGTAGCTGCTGCTGATGCTATTTCTGCAGCTAGACCTGGAGCAAGAAGAGAGAATCTTGAGACATATATCAAGAGAATTCAGAAGCTCGAGGAGATTGCTACAAGCTTTGATGGTGTAGAGAAGAGTTATGCTATTCAGGCAGGTCGTGAAATCCGTGTTATTGTTTCCCCTGAGAAGGTTGGAGACGATGATATGATTCTTAAGGCTAGACAGATCTGTAAGAAGATCGAGGATGAACTTGATTATCCAGGTCAGATTAAGGTTAATATCATCAGAGAAACACGTGCAACAGATGTTGCAAAATAATACCAAAAATTACATTACCTTAGTTATTTAGTATTTATTTTGATATGAGTTGGACATCTCCAAACAAAAAAGAAGACGGACATCTGCGGTCCGTCTTTTTTTGTTTAGTTTATCTTTCGATATTAAGATTAGTCAGCTGTTCGCGTCTTTTTCCTTTCGGAATTGCTATTAAGAATTTTGCTCCATGTACATTTGGATCATCTGAAACCAAGTTTGAAGCTTTAATCTTTCCGTTATGCTCCTCGGCGATTGACTTCGCGAGTGCAAGTCCAATACCGTGCTTTCCATCATGTCCTTTGCTAAATCTCTCATAAAGCCTTGTTAAGACTTCATCAGAAATACCAGGGCCGTCGTCAAATATCTCGAAATATACATCAGTGTTGTCATCGTATACTTTGAACGTAACCTTTGTCTCGCAGTATCTGAGACAGTTAGAGAAGATATTCTCAAGCATTCGGAAAAGGTCGTTCTCATTACCATAGATGTAAACATCGTTAGTTCTGATATCGTTAATCAGTTCTTTATTGTTGAGAAGGAAACCACCACGTACTTTATCTACAAGAATGTCGCAGAATAAGGTGACGTCAATCATGCTTTTCTTAATTTCAAATCCACCATTCTTTGCCATATCCATCTTGGATATTGAAAGAAGATTTTCAACGAGATATGAAAGTCTTGTTGTCTCATCAATTATAATGTCGAGAGCTTCTTCTTTATGCTCTTCGTCAAATACATTATACTTAAGACCTTCAGCATAGCCCTGAATTGACATTAGAGGAGTCCTTAACTCATGAGAAGCGTTCTGGAAGAACGTTTTCTGTTCTTTGTCAGATTCGTAGAGGCGGGAGGCCATCAGATTCATTACATCTTTAAGATCTGATAATTCGCGACTTACAATTGTTCCTTTTATAGGCTTAAAATCACCTTTACCAATTCTGCTTGCAAATCTGGCAAGTCTGTTAATTGAACTGTAAATTGGGTAAGCACAGAGGATGCTAATAAGTGTTGCCGCTATGAGAGCAAAAATAAATGATCTTAAAAGCACTATCTGAAATGCTCTTGAGAAGTTCTGATAAACAGCTGAATCAAGGTAAATCAGCATGTAGTATTTCTCATAGTCCTGCTCTGGCTGATTCTCAGATTCACTATACTCAATTGGTATAATTCTGTAGAATACTTCGCTTCCATCAACAATAGCTATATGAATATTACTATCTGCAGTTAAACCTTTATTCTGAGAAATGTTCATAAGAACATTTTTTGACTGAAGAAAGGTATTGGGATTATGAGATTCGTTCGGCCATAAGATTGCATCCGAAAGGGAAATTTTGTCCTGACTTTCACAGAATAATACAGTTGAAGCATCACTCGAAATATCAGTAGATGCAGCAATCTGACTTAAAATTCCATCTCTAATCTCAAGTCTTGTATGAATGTTCTCATCTCCAACACTCTGCCTGAAGGCGTCTGCAAATTCCTGGCAGGAAGCAACAGCTCTTGATATTCTTCTGTTACATTCAGATTCAATATAAATCTGAAGAATAATCTGACTTGAAATACTGATAATCAGGATGCTTATAAGAGTTACAAGCAATAAAGAAGAATAAATATGAAGAGAAATAGGAATCTTAGGTCTTTTTTTACTTATTATCTTTGTCATTTTTTTCTTCTAATCTAAATCCAAATCCCCAGACTGTTGTAATCTTTACATCTGAGTCATTAAGTTTCTTACGAAGTCTCTTTACAGTATCGTCTGCTACTCTTGTCTCAATCTCTGTCTCATAACCCCAGATTTTATCAAGGAGCTCGCTTCGTGGTATTGCTCTGTCCTGATTTGTAATCAGGTAGGAAAGAAGCGCATACTCATTAGGAGTAAGTGGTAAGTCTTCGCCTTTTACAGAAGCTGTCTTTGTCTTTTTGCTGATAATAATATCTGCGAAAACAAGTTCATTATCGTTTACAGCGTAGGAACCAGCAGCGTCTGCGTTCAATGTGTTTTCCTGTCTTTTAAATATAGACTTAACCTTTGTAACAAGCTTTATAGGGCTGAATGGCTTTGTAAAATAGTCGTCACTTCCAAGATTAAGACCTTCGATATAGTCAGAATCAGAATCTCTTGCTGTTAACATAATAATAGGTACGTTACTAATCTTACGAAGCTCAGTTAAAATAAAAAATCCATCGCGACCTGGCATCATTACGTCAAGTAAAATAAGGTCACATGGTTCTGTAATAAACTTCTTCAATAAATCATCACCTGTAGGGAATCCAAAACAGATGTAGCCTTCTCTCTCGAGAAAAGATTTAAGCAGGTTTCTGATGTTATCATCATCGTCTGCAATGTAAATAATTTTGCTCATATATCTCTCCGAATTTTTAATTTGTTGTAATTCTATAATAAACAGGCAGTATTCATTGTATAAAATTGGTGTAGTTTTGTGTGAAAAAAATTTCAAATATTGTTTAGATTTGTTAGAATATTTTTGAAAAACTGAAAATGAGGTATTTTATGTCTACAGTTCTTGTTACAGGTGGTATGGGATTTATTGGATCACATACCGTTATCTCTTTGTTTGAGAATGGTTTTGATGTTGTAATTGTTGATAATCTTTCTAATAGTAAGTCTGAAGTACTTAACAGACTTGAGATGATTACTGGTAAAAGATTTAATTTTTATAAAATTGACTGTTGTGATAAGGATGCTTTGCGTGTTGTTTTCGAAGAGAACGATATTGACAGTGTAATTCATTTTGCTGGCCTTAAGGCAGTAGGTGAGTCTGTACAGAAGCCTGTTGAGTATTATTCAAACAACATTAATAGTATGCTTACAGTTTTTGAACTTATGAAGGAGTATTCAGTTCATAAGCTCGTATTTAGTTCTTCTGCAACAGTTTATGGCATGAGCGAAGATGTACCATTTACTGAGGAGAGTCCTCTTGGCGTTTGTACAAATCCATATGGATGGACAAAGTGGATGCTTGAGCAGATTTTAAGAGACTGTGCCAAGGCAAACCCTGATTTCAGAATTTGTCTTTTGAGATATTTTAATCCAGTTGGTGCTCATGAGAGTGGACTTATTGGTGAAGACCCTAAGGGTATTCCTAATAATCTTTTCCCATATATTTCTAAGGTTGCTGCAGGTACACTTGAGAAGCTTACAGTATTTGGTGATGATTATGATACAGAAGACGGAACTTGTCTTCGTGATTACATTCATGTTTGTGATTTGGCAGTTGGTCATGTAAAAGCTTTAAATTATCTTGCAACACTTAACGAGTCTACTTGCGTCTTTAATCTTGGTACAGGCAAAGGCACATCTGTAAAAGAGGCAGTTGCTGCATTTGAGAAGGCTTGCGGACATGAGATTAAACATGTGTTTGGCCCTAGAAGAGCAGGTGATATTCCTGTTTGTTATGCTTCAACTGACAAAGCTTATAAGGAGCTTGGCTTTAAAACTTCTTATACCATTGAAGATATGTGTTCTTCATGCTGGAACTGGCAGGTAAAGAATCCAGATGGCCTTCCTGATGATTCTGATAATTAAGGAGTGATTATATGTCTGATGTAAAAGATTCTGGGGAATTGAGTTTTCCATCTAATGGAAAAAACAATAATCAGTCTGCAGTTAATTCAAATAATAGTTTGAGTGTAAAGAATTCTGATGGTTCAGTTGCTAACACAAGACCTGGAAGTCAGTCATCAAAGATTTCAATCTCTGATGATTTAAAGGCTGAGATTAAGCCAGCTTCAACGGATGCTTTTGGTATCGAAGAATCTTCTATTAACAATCTTGCTTCAGAAGGAAATACAATTGCTGTTAACAGCATTAAGGCTGACTTTAATAAGGCTAATGGTGATAAAGGTGAATCTTCAAATCCAAAGTCAAACAAGAAGACACCGTCACGTAAGAAGGTAATTGCGAGACGTGTTATTCTCGGTATCGTTGGTGCTTTATTAGGCCTTTTGGTTGGTGTAATTATCTTCCTCTCATGGTATAAGCATTATCTTTATACAAGAATGGAAATTATTCCAACAGAAGAGAATGTAACTATTGTTGATGAGAGTGGTAATACTGTATTGATTGCTGACTTAACTGAAGAGACAGAATTTGAGATTATCGATGCCGATCATGTTCATAACTTCCTTCTTATTGGTGTAGATTCACGTGGAAGCGGACGTCAGAATCTTGGTAATTCAGATGTAAACATGGTTATGTCAGTTGATGATAACGCTGGAACAATCAAGATGATTTCCATTGCGCGTGATACTTATGCATATGTTCCAGGTTATTCTAATCCTATGAAGATTAATGCTGCTATGGCTTATGGTGGTCCTGAACTTCTTAAGGCAACTATTGAGAATATGCTTAGAATTTCCATCGATGGATATGCTTTCGTAAACTTCTATAACATGGCAGGCGTAATTGATGCTGTTGGTGGTGTTTATGTTTATGCTACTCAGTCAGAAGTTTATAGTGAGCATGGTCTTAACTGGAACCTTGCTGAGATTAATAATCTTCAGGGGCTTGATCCAGGATTCCAAGCTGTTTCTGATACAGGAAATATCTGGCTTAATGGACGACAGGCTGTAGCTTATGCACGTATTCGTTATATTGGTAATGGTGACTACGAGAGATCTGAGCGTCAGGTTGAGGTATTAAGAAGCCTTCTTAGCCAGTTCTCAAATATGTCAGTTACTGGTAAGGCTGCTGCTATTGATGATATTTTGAGTCTTATTGCAACTAACATTTCAGAGGAAGAAGTTACAAATTATGCATTTAATTTCCTTCCTTCTTTGACAAATGTAGAGATTCAGTATCTCCAGCTTCCAATTCAGGGTTGTTTTAATTCTGGAATGTATGGCAGCGAGTGGAGTATCAGAGCTAACTGGAATGCCATGATTCCTTATGTTCAGGAATTCTTCTATGGTGAGCAGACTGAATTTGACCCTGTAAGACAGATTCCTAGCAGCCCTGAACTTAATAACTGTACTTTGGTTGAAGATGTAAATCTTGAAGAGTTAATTCATTAATTTTTGAATTGTAATCTGCCACAATTTTGCCTTTGACCTTTTTTGATATTCGCTTGACTTTAAATAGTACGATGTTAAAATTAGTACTGTTGGCACTCGGAAGTGATGAGTGCTAACAGTACTTTTAATTTTTGGAGGTAATTGATATGACAATCAAACCTTTAGGCGATAAGGTAGTTATTAAGAAGCTTAAGGCTGAAGAGACAACTAAGAGCGGTATTGTTCTTGCTTCAGCAGCTCAGGAGAAGCCACAGGTTGCTGAGATTATTGCTGTTGGTCCTGGTGGAATTGTAGATGGTATTGAAATTAAGATGGAAGT
Source organism: Saccharofermentans sp. (assembly GCA_045598005.1). Lineage (GTDB taxonomy): Bacteria > Bacillota > Clostridia > Saccharofermentanales > Saccharofermentanaceae > Saccharofermentans. Next base: position 57,654 of record JAZLLF010000072.1, read on the forward strand.
TACAGTTGGTCAGAAGGTAATTATTCGTGATTACGCTGGTACAACAGTTAAGCTTGATGGCGAGGAAGTAATTATCGTTCGTCAGGATGATATTCTCGCAATTGTTGAGTAATTTCTCTTTGGAGGTATTTATAAATGGCTAAGGACATTAAGTATGCTGAGGACGCTCGTAAGTCTTTGGAAGCAGGCGTTAATAAGGTAGCAAACACAGTAAAGGTAACTTTGGGACCTAAGGGTCGTAATGTTGTACTTGATAAGAAGTACGGTACACCACTTATTACTAATGATGGTGTTTCTATTGCTAAGGAAATCGAGCTTGAGGACAGATTTGAGAATGCTGGTGCTCAGCTTGTTAAGGAAGTTGCATCTAAGACAAACGATGTTGCTGGTGATGGTACAACAACTGCAACTCTTCTTGCCCAGGCAATCATTCGTGAAGGTATGAAGAATGTTGCTGCTGGTGCTAATCCAATTATTCTTCGTAAGGGTATATCAATGGCTGTTGATGCAGCAGTAGGTGAGATCAAGAAGAACTCTAAGACTGTTGATGGTTCTAAGGATATTGCACGAGTTGCTGCTATCTCTGCTGGTGATGATTCAATTGGTGATTACATTTCAGAGGCTATGGAGAAGGTTACAGCTGATGGTGTTATTACAGTTGAAGAGTCAAAGTCAATGCAGACAGAACTCGAGGTTGTAGAAGGTATGCAGTTTGATCGTGGATATCTTTCACCTTATATGGCTACAGATATGGACAAGATGGAAGCTGTTCTTGATGATCCATATATCCTTATTACAGATAAGAAGATTACAAATATTCAGGATATTCTTCCAGTTCTTGAGCCAATCGCTCAGTCTGGTGCTAAGCTTTTGATTATCGCTGAGGATATCGAAGGTGATGCTCTTGCAACACTTATCCTTAATAAGCTTCGTGGTACATTTACATGTATTGGTATTAAGGCTCCAGGTTACGGTGACAGACGTAAGGCAATGCTTGAGGATATCGCAATTCTTACAGGTGGTCAGGTAATTACTTCTGATCTCGGAAGAGAGCTTAAGGAGACAACACTTGATATGCTTGGTAGAGCACACCAGGTTAAGGTTACTAAGGAAAATACAGTAATCGTTGATGGTGCTGGCGATAAGGATGCTATTAAGGCTCGTGCTAATCAGATTAAGAAGCAGTCAGAAGAGACTACTTCAGAGTTTGATAAGGAAAAGCTTCTTGAGCGTCTTGCAAAGCTTTCCGGTGGTGTTGCTGTAATTAAGGTTGGTGCTGCTACTGAGACTGAGATGAAGGAAAAGAAGCTCAGAATCGAAGATGCACTTGCTGCTACAAAGGCTGCTGTTGAAGAGGGTATCGTTCCTGGTGGTGGAACAGCATACATTAATTCACTTCCAGCTGTTAAGGCACTTCTTGATACAACAGAAGGTGATATCAGAACAGGTGTTAAGATTATCTTAAGAGCTCTCGAGGAGCCAGTTCGTCAGATCGCTACTAATGCTGGTCTTGATGGTTCTGTTATCGTTGAGAATATTAAGAATTCACCTGTAGGTGTAGGCTTTGATGCTCTTAATGAGAAGTATGTTGATATGTTTGAAGTAGGTATTGTAGATCCAGCTAAGGTTACACGTTCTGCTCTTCAGAATGCTGCTTCTGTATCATCAACACTTCTTACAACTGAGGCAGTTGTTACTGATATTCCAGAGCCTGAAGCACCTGCTGCAGCTCCTGCTGGAATGTATTAATAATTATTTGTTTAATAACATTTTGAGCGGCCTTCGGGTCGCTCTTTTTGTTATTAGTAAAAATATATCAAATATAGTATAATAAGCCGTTAAAACTAAACTGTTTTTTCGAGGTATATTTTGAAGATTTGTTTTATTGGTGATATTGTTGCGGTTCCAGGCAGAAGAGCTATTAGAAATGTTCTTCCTTCTTTTTTGGCTGAAAATTCTATCGATTTTTGCGTAGCTAATGCAGAGAATAGCGCCAGAGGACTTGGTGTATCTTCAAAGATTAATGATGAATTATTCAGTTTGGGTGTTGATGTAATTACTTTGGGTAATCATACATTTTCTTTTAGCGAATTTTTATATCATGCTGATAAGGATAAGCGCGTAATAAGACCAGCTAACGTCAGCCCTGAATGGCCTGGTTACGATTATGCTATTGTTGAAAAGAATGGTAAGAAACTTGGTGTAATTAATCTCATTGGTCAGGTTGATATTACTCCTATAGGCGAGAATCCTTATCTAAATGCAGACAGACTTGTTAATGAAGTTAAAGCAGCTGGTGTTGACGCTATTCTTATTGATTTTCATGCTGAAGCTACAAGCGAGAAGATTGCTTTTGGATATTATATGGATGGCAAGGTGTCACTTGTTGTTGGTACTCATTCACATGTTCAGACAGCTGATAACAGAATACACAAGAATGGAACTGGTTATATTACTGATGTAGGTATGACTGGCTGTGTTGAATCTGTTTTGGGTATGGATATTAATGCTTCATTAAGAAGACTTAAGGATAAATTACCTTCAAAGTATGAACCTGCTGAAGGTGAAGCTTCAATGTGCGGTGTTATTGCTGAAATTGATGATTCAGGTAAGTGTATTTCAATCAAACGCTTTTGCGAGTATGAATAACAGAGGATTATATGGTTAAGGATAATAAGAGTTCTTTAAAATCATTTTCAGTTTATGTATTTGTGATGCTGCTTTTGGTTGCAGTTGATCAGATTACAAAACTTTTAATTGTTAGCGATTTTGCATTATATGGAAGAAAGGAAATTATTAAGAATTTCTTTTCGCTTTATTATGTTCGTAATACTGGAAGTGCATTCAGTTTTCTTGCTGATGTTTCCTGGGGAATTTATATATTGTCACTGATTTCTCTTATTATGGCTTTGTTTATTATTTTCCTGATTTATAAGGCAGCTTCACTTAAAGATTTTATTCTTTCTTTATCTTTGTCACTTGTTGCTGCTGGTGCAATTGGTAATCTGATTGACAGATTCAGACTCAGATATGTAATTGACTTTTTGAGATTTGATTTTGGTAGTTATACTTTCCCAATTTTTAATTTTGCTGATATGTGTGCAGTGGTTGGTACATTCCTTGTAATTTTCCTTTTTATTTTTAAAGAGAAGAAAATTGATGCATTATTTCAGTCAATTGGTTTTTTGAAGAAGAGTGAAGAGACAAAGGAGACATGTAATGATACTAAATCTTAAAGCTTCAAATGATGGTCAGCGACTTGATACTTTTATCAGCCAGGAAAATACTGACTATACAAGATCATTCTTTTCAGGTCTCGTTTCTGATGGAAAGGTAACTGTTAATGGTAAGGTAATTACCAAAAACGGATATAAGCTTTCGAGCGGAGATGTTATTGTTGTTGATGTGCCTGCTCCTGTAGATACTGACGCAAAGCCTGAAGATATTCCGCTTGATATCGTTTATGAGGATGATGATCTTCTTATTATCAATAAGAAGCAGGGAATGGTAGTTCATCCTGCTGCTGGTCATTACGATGGCACTCTTGTAAACGCTCTACTTGCTCACTGTAAAGGAAATCTTTCTGATATTAATGGCGTAATCAGACCTGGTATTGTACATCGTATTGATAAAGATACATCTGGTTTAATGGTTGCTGTTAAGAATAATGAGACACATATAAAAATGGCTCAGATGATTGCTGAGCATGAAGTTGTTAGACAGTATCGTGCTTTGGTTTATGGAATTATTTCACACGATAAGGGAACCATTGATGCTCCAATTGGAAGAGCAAATGGTGACAGAAGACGTATGGTTGTAACAGAGGATGGTAAGCCTTCAATTACTCACTTTGAAGTTGTTAACAGATATACTGAAGTTACTGATTTAAGCCTTCGTCTTGAAACTGGAAGAACTCATCAGATCAGATCTCATATGACATATATTGGACATCCTGTTGTTGGTGATCCTTTATATGCTCCAAGACGTAAAACATTTGGACTTGAAGGCCAGTGCCTTCACAGCCAGAGTATCTCTTTTATCCATCCAAGAACGGGTGAGAAGATGTATTTTACAAGTGAACTGCCTGACTATTATCAGGAAGTTCTTTCAACTCTGACTTTACTTTAATATTTTGGTATAATTACTATATGGAAGAGCGTTTTGTTGTAGATAATATTAAAGATTTATCGGCTGGCGATTACTTTGAGAGAATCGCTGATGCTTTTGATGTTGAAATCGAAGTAGATGGCAATAATATTGTTATTTCCAGCGACAATAATCTTTTTCTTAACAGAGCGGCTTCTGTTATTAAAGCACTTTCTGAACTCTCTAATTCCGGTGAAGTAGATACTAGACTTGTTGATTATGTTATTTATCTTGCCAAGTGTAATGAACTTCAGGATTTCTTAAGAAAGAGTGATGAGATTATTTATACAACTCCATCAGGACGTCCTATAAAGACAAAGACTTTGGGTCAGCATTTTTATACTGATGCACTTGAGAGAAGTGAACTTGTTATTTGTAGTGGTCCTGCTGGTTCAGGTAAGACATTCCTTGGTGTTGCCATGGCTGTAAAAGCATTTAGAAACAGAGAGGTTTCAAGAATTATTCTTACAAGACCTGCTGTTGAGGCTGGTGAACGTCTTGGTTTCCTTCCTGGTGATATTGAAGAAAAAGTTAATCCTTATATGCGACCTATTTATGATGCTCTTACTGTTCTTCTCGGTAATGAACTTTTCGAGAAGTATTATGAGAAGGGCTTAATTGAAGTTTCTCCTCTTGCTTTTATGAGAGGTAGAAATCTCGATGATGCTTTTGTTCTTCTTGATGAGGCGCAGAATACTACAACTGATCAGATGAAGATGTTCCTTACAAGACTTGGTCTCAATTGCAGGGCGTGTGTATGTGGAGATTTTACACAGATTGATTTGCCTCGTGGCGTTCAAAGTGGACTTTATGATTCTATGAGTGTCCTTAAAAACGTTGAAGGTGTAAGTATTGTTTCTCTTAAGAATGCAGATATTGTACGTAACCCTCTCGTTCAGAGAATTGTTGCAGCATATGAGAAGCGTGATAATGATAACGGAGTAAAATATGAATAAGATTTCGAGTCTTAGATTTCAGCAGATATTTGTTTTTGTGGCATCAATTATTTTGATGGTGCTTTTGGTGTTCTATGGATATCGTCCTAAGAACTACAACTTTCATGTAGATAGCGTTTCAACTGAAGACGTATTCGCTTCAAGAGATTTTGTCGATTCTTGGGCTACAGAACATAATGCTAATGAGCAGAAGAATAATGTTAGTGCTATCTTTGTACGTTCAGAAGATGTTTCTTCAAATAATGTAAACAGTGTTGTTAAGTTTTTTAATGTAGTTGATGACAGCAGAAGCGGTCGTCAGCTTGCATCTGTTCACGCTCAGGCTAATGCTCTGAAAGACAGC
>JAZLLF010000073.1:0-2735 GCA_045598005.1 Saccharofermentans sp.
TAAGGCACTGATTATCGACCCTACAGGTGAGTATCGTAACGCCTTTACAGATGATGAGATTATTAAGGTAACACTTGGTGTTGATACAAAGATTTCTCCAAGTAAGATTACAATGGAGCAGTGGGAGAAGCTCTTCGAGACAGAGAATAGTAGCCAGGGTGCAGTTCTGTCAGAGGCCATTACATCACTTCGTTATATGAAGAAGATAGGTAAGGATACTTACTACCCTAAGGTTGGTGAGAGTATCGATGAGATTCAGGAGAATCTGGCTTCTGTTGGTAGAGAGGACGCTGACTTCAACATCGAGCTTCTTCCTGAGCAGATTCAGCAGGAGTCTGTATGCGAGCCAGACAGAGACAATAACTATAACTTCAAGTATCGTTATGACTCATTGAAGGCTAACAACAATGCTTCGCTCATCCAGAAGATTCAGTATCAGATGACAAATACAAGCTTCCTTTCATTCTTCTCTGATGATCCATCAATGTACAATCTCCTCGATGTAATTGAAGAGTTTGTTCATTTGCCAGAAGCAAGCCTTTATATCGATGCATCAACACTTGGTGCTTCTGAAGGTATCGGTGGAATGGTCGTTGACCTTGTAAGTACATTCGTAATGGGGCAGAGCGACCTCTGTCCATTCGTATTCTTTATTGATGAGGTTCATAGATACGCTAAGTCAAGATACTCAGACAAGGAGTTCCACGGTGGTCTTACACTTCTCGCAAGAGAGGGACGTAAGAAGGGTATCTTCCTTTACCTCACAACACAGAACCCTAAGGATGTATCTCCAATCCTCTTTGGTCAGATTGGTACACTCCTTATCCATAGATTGATGCTCAACGATGAGATTCATGCTGTAGAGAGCCACCTTGATGATTACTCAATCAAGCACGTAAGAAAGCTCCATCAAGGTGAAGTTATCCTTACATCTGTTAACCTCCTCCACAATATGTTCATCCATATTAAGAAGAGTGACAGAACACAGTACAACGACACACCACTTCTTTAATAAGATGATAAACCAACTTGAAAGGCCCCGGATTAGATTCCGGGGTTTTTGTTTGAGTGTAAATAATATGCGATAAGAGAACTTAGTCGCCACTAAAGTGTACTTACAAGCACCATTTTTGGTACAGCCTGCGTGTTATATTTTGGAAAAATAATACGTAGATTGAAAAACTAACACTGTACTTTGACAACTGAATAACACAAAAAACATCTAGTTTACTTTTGCAATGAAGAAGGAAACCAATGTATATTCCAAATAAGTCACCATCTGCTGAAAGGAGCAGATATGAATTACTACTTTAAAACTGGTCAACTCGATTTTTCCGAGAGAGTTGCCATTGAAACCGGAATATGCAAAGGAGATTCATTTAAGAAAATTGCAAAAAGAATAGGAAGACATCCATCAACTATTTCTCATGAAGTTAAGATGAATAGAACTGTTGCTAAAGGCAATTATTTCCTTAACAACGATTGCCGTAATGCAAGGCGTTGTACCAAAAATGGTTTGTGCCATGAATCCTGTAAATACTTGTGCGTTAGATGTAGAAATAAAGATTGTAGGACAATGTGCGATAGATACGTATCTATGGAGTGTACTATTCCTCAACATCCACCTTATGTCTGCAACAATTGCTGCAATAAGAAGATTTGTCACAAGACAAGATATTTCTATAGTGCCAAGTATGCAGAAGCAGCTGTTACCAGAAGAAGATCCGAAAGCCGACAAGGTATAAGGCTTACTGCTGAGCAGTTTGAAGAAATGGATAGGCTTATCACCAGATGTGTAAAAATGGGGCAACCATTAACTCACATATATGCAGAGCACGAACAGGAATTACCTATTGGTCTTCGAAGTCTTTATAACTATATAGATGCTGGAGAGATGACAATAAAAAACATTGATTTGCGTCGTAAAACTGGTTATAGAAGGCGTAACGGTAAGAAAGAGAAAAAAGCGCTCAACCAGGAATACCGTCAAGGAAGAACATATGTCGACTTTGAAAATGGGTACCAAATGGGATTCTTTTGTGATGAAGAAGTGGTTGAGATGGATACCGTTAAAGGCTGTAGAGAGTCAGGTAAAAGACTTCTCACAATGATTATGAGAAGGAATTCAATTATGTTGATGTTCCTTATGCCTGATGGTACTGCAGCTTCTGTAAAAGCGGTATTTGACTATCTTGAAGCAGGTTTAGGATACGAATGCTTTAACAGATTGTTCCCTGTAATTCTTACTGACAATGGTGCTGAGTTCAAGAAGATTGATTGGTTGGAATTAAACGAAGAATTATTACCGAGAACACAGATTTACTACTGTGATCCAATGGCTTCCTGGCAGAAACCTCATGTTGAGAAAAATCACGAGTTTATTAGATACGTAATTCCAAGAGGCAAAAGTCTTAATCCGTATACAGATGAGGATATTACTCTATTGATGAATCACGTTAATAGTATCAAGCGCAAGAGCTTAGATAATCTTGCTCCGTACGAACTTGTGGCTGATAACGACGAGGATATGCATAAACTAATGAAACTATTAAAAATGGACCTCATCCCGGCAGATGAAGTCCAATTAACTGCTAATTTATTCAAGCAGAAGTAAAACTAGATTCTATTGCAGATGGTGACCGATACAAACAAAACAAGTATTAATTAAGTGTCGCGTTTACTTTTGCATAACGATTAACGCGAGGCTTGTTTGCTATGTAAAGAAACAAACATTG
>JAZLLF010000074.1:0-30504 GCA_045598005.1 Saccharofermentans sp.
GTTTCATGTTGTGCCTCCTTGAAATCAAGTTTCCTTAATTCCAAGGGCCTCTTTAGTTCTTTCATATAAGGAACTAAAGAGGCCACACATTTCATTTGAACTGTCAATACAAATTTGAGAAAAACAAAAAAAGACCCACACCTCTTTTCAGATGTGTGGATCTCTTGGTTGTCACCTTAACTTAATGACATTGCACTTCGGTGGTCCTCTTTTTTGCCTTATATCTGACCTGCATAATCTATTCATAAGATTAGTAGTAATGTTGCACAAATAATCGCTATAAAAATAGTCGTTCAATTACATTGTTTGTGTTGTAATAATGTGTGAAACTGAAACTGTGAAAATATTTCTTTTTACGGGGGAAGCGGGATGAGAACTGTACTGGCAATCTCAGATTCAGTTGAGAATACTCAGTTCGATTTAAGTCGTTCTATAGCGACGCTGAAGGACCTTGCCCTCGATCCACTCGTTGTTGTTCCAACATTTTTCAGAAGTGATAACTCATCTGATTCATTTGATGTTACTGAGAATATTGATTATGTTTTCTCAGAGTGTGAATTCAGTTCTATTAAGGTTGGATATTTAACAAATAGCGATGTTCTTAATTACCTTTGTGGGAAGCTTGGAACAAATAGAAGAGAAGACCTGTTTGTTGAGCCATCGCTGATTTCTGATACTGGTGATATTCTTGTTGGTCCAGAGGTTTACGAGATTGTATGTAGTAAGCTTGCCCCAATAGCGAAGATGATTATCGTTAATTCTTTTGAGGCTGAACTTTTGGCTGAATTTGAGTGCAACGATGCAAGTGCATATCTCAGAGCTTCCAAGAAGATTTTCAATACCTATGGATGTCTTGTATTAATTAAGGCATGTGACAGAACTGAAGGGAAGACAATCCTTTTTGATGGATTCAAGGCTTCGTTTATTCTTCCTAAGCAGGTTAAGGATGGATTTGATAGTAATACATATAATCTTGCAACTGCAGTTGTTAGCTTTTTTGTAAAGAATAATGACATTGTATCTGCAGTTGATTCTGCGTTGGAGTTCTGTTCTGGAATTTATGTTGAAGAACCTGAGGAGATTATTTTCCCTTCCAAGGATGATCTTACAATTCCATCTTCAGAAGAAGCAGCTGACGAGGTTATGACTGTTTCTTCTAAGGAAACTATAGAAGAAGTTATTGTTGAAGAAGCGGTTGTTACTGAACCTGTTACAGCCGAAGCAGTTACAGAGGTTAACGAAGTTAAGTCTGAGACTATTCCTGAACCTAAGAAGCCTCTTATAATTCCAGAATTTAAGAGACACAGTTTCTCAATGCCAAAAACAACTGTACCTAAGCTAAGTCTTTCAATTGATAATACAGCTGAGATAAAGGAAGAGAAGCCAGAAGTTACTGTGCCTTCTTCAAACACAGAGCCTAAGGTTCCTGTAGTTGAGAGCACTTCGCTTGTATCACCAAGTAAGCCAATCAGAGAACTTTTAAGAACAATGGATAAGGAAACTCCAGACGTTGAGCCAGCTGTAACAACTTCAATTGAAAAGCCGGCACCAGGTTCTTTGGGAACTGTTTCTGATCTGGCAACACCAGGATTCAGACTTAAGAATGAGGTATCCAATTCAATTCTTGATCTTGAATCACTTCGCAACAGACTTAATTCCTTAACAGGTTCTGAAAATAAGTAAAATTGTATTCGAAGAATGAATTAATCCCTCCGACATTTGTCAGAGGGATTTTGTTATGAAAAGATATCTAGTATTCCAGGGAGAACTTCCAGTACATCGTCTGCGTTCTCAATTACACTTCAACTCTTTGCTGGAATATAAGGAACAATTGACTGAGCAAGAGTAGCAATTGGCATTGTCTGAATCCATACACGACCTGGACCAATAACCTTTGTGTTGAATAGACCTTCGCCACCGAGGAAGATGTTCTTAGCACCCTTTACCATCTCGATGTCCATTGTAACTGTGCCGTCCATCATGGCAAGATAACCTGTATCAAGGTACATTGTCTCGCCCGGTGCAAGATTGTATTCACAAACATCACCATCGATTTCAACGAAAGCAGTACCGTTACCAGAGAGCTTCTGCATAATGAAGCCTTCACCACCAAACATTGAAGCACCGAACTTCTTCTTATATGCGATTGAAAGTTCAACGCTCTCCTCACAAGCGAGGAAACCTGACTTCTGTACGATAATCTCGCTTCCTGGACGAATCTCAAGAGGTAAGATCTTTCCTGGAAAACTTGAAGCGAAAGCGATAAATGCGTTAGGTCTTGTAGCTGTATATTTGTTCTGGAATAATGATTCGCCTGAAAACATTCTTCCAAGAGCCTTACCAGCTGAACCACCAACTGTTTTCATTTCCATGCCATCTGACATCCAGCTCATTGAGCCCTTTTCTGTGATTAATGATTCACCCTGTGCGAGTGTACATATAGCAACTGGAAATGGTGTTCCTTTAATTTCATAATTCATATAGCCGTCCTCCGAATCAAAGATATATTAATTATATTGATAAGTGTTAAAATCTTAATCACAGGAGATTAAGAAAATGACAAGATTATTTATAGATACTTTGGAAATTAGCGAGGAATATTTTTCGCTTGATAAGGAAAATTCACATTACATTTCGAATGTTTTGCGCATGCGTGAAGGCGAAGAACTTATAGTTGTAGCTAATAACCGCATGGAGTACTGCTGCGAAGTAAACAGTGTAAGTAAGAATGAAGTTCAGCTTAAGGTAATTTCCAGCAGAGAAAATGACACTGAACCAAAGACTTTTATCACTTTGTTTCAGTCTGTATCCAAGGGCGAAAGGATGGATTTAACAATTCAGAAATCAGTAGAACTTGGTGTCAGCAGAATTGTCCCTGTATATTCTGAAAGAGTTATTTCGAGAAATGACAAAGCCTCAAAGATTGACCGCTGGCAGAAAATTGCGCTTGAGGCCGCAAGACAGTCACAGCGTGGAATAATACCGGAAGTAACTGAAGTTATGTCATTTAAAGATGCTTTGAAACTGGCATCCTCTCAAAATGAACTGGTTCTCTTTCCATGGGAAGAAGAGAAGGGACAGACGCTTAAAGAAGCAATCAGAGATAAGGCTTTTTCAAATGTAGCAGTTTTTATTGGTCCTGAGGGAGGTTATTCCGATAAAGAGGCTGAACTGGCTTCAGAAACGGGTGCAAGACCAGTTACACTTGGAAAAAGAATTTTAAGAACAGAAACTGCAGGTCCAGCTGTGCTTGCAATGCTTTTATTTGAACTAGAACTTTGATATAATTTTTAGTCGCATATATATTATTTTAAAATAATGGAGAAACATATGAGTATTACAGCCCCAAAGGGTACAAAGGACATACTTCCAGAGGAGATATTCCGCTGGCACAAGGCTCAGCAGACTTTTGCTGATGTCTGCCACATGTATGGCTATGAAGAAATCAGAATTCCAACATTTGAGGACACTAACCTTTTCCAGCGTGGAGTAGGTGACACTACTGACGTTGTTCAGAAGGAGATGTATACATTTGAGGACAAGGGTGGCAGAAGCATCACTCTTCGTCCAGAAGGTACAGCAGGCGTAGTAAGAAGCTTTATTGAGCACGGAATGAATAATCTTCCTGGTCCAGTAAGACTTTTCTACGATATTACTGCTTTCCGTTATGAGAAGATGCAGAAGGGACGCTACAGAGAGTTCCATCAGTTAGGCCTTGAGGCATTTGGTGCAGTAGGACCAGAGATTGATGCAGAAATTATCAGCATCCTTGATGTTTTCTTTAAGAAGATGGGCCTTAAGTCTATTAAGCTTTGTATTAACTCAATTGGATGTCCAACATGCCGTGCTTCCTATAACGAGCTTTTGAAGGATCACTTCAGACCACATATCGATACAATGTGTGAGGACTGCCGTAACAGATTTGAGAAGAACCCACTTCGTATGATCGACTGTAAGATTGATGGTGAGAAGGAGATTGTAAGAAATGCTCCAAGACTTATTGATCACCTTTGTGATGACTGTAAGGCTCACTTTGATCAGCTTAAGTCAAGACTTGAGAATCTCGGAATAGCGTACACAATCGATCCTAACATTGTAAGAGGACTTGATTACTATACAAGAACTGTTTTTGAGTTCGTATCAGAGAATGTAGGAACACAGGGAACAATCTGCGGTGGTGGACGTTACGATGGTCTCGTTCAGAGTATCGGAGGCCCATCTGTTCCTGGTATCGGTTTTGCCATGGGCGCTGAGAGATTCCTTCTCGAGGCTGAGGCTCAGGGAATCGATTTCGAGAAGCCTGATTACGTTAAGGTTTATCTTGCAGGTATGTCAGATTCTGCAAGAGATGTTGTTGCTAAGCTTTGCTATGACTTAAGACTTAACGGCGTAGGCTGTGAGCAGGATCTTATGGGAAGAGCATTCAGAGCTCAGATGAAGTACGCAGGTAAGAAGAATATTCCTTATCTCGTAGTTATCGGAGATGATGAGATTGCTTCAGGCAAGGTAATGGTAAAGAAGATGGATGATGGTTCACAGGCCCCAGTTGCAATTAGTGAGTTGTCTGATTACTTAAAGAATAATATCTGAGAAAGAAGGTAAATATAAATGTCAGAGTCAATTTATGGTCTTAAGAGATCAAATATGTGTGCTGAATTATCAGAGGAGAATGTAGGAAGTAAGGTTACTCTTATGGGATGGTGCCATAAGTGCCGTGACCTAGGTGGACTTACATTTATTACTCTCCGTGACAGAACTGGTGAGATTCAGCTTGTAGTAACACCTGAGTCAAGTGAGGAGATTAGAACTAAGGCTGCTTCAATCAGAAGTGAGTATGTACTTGCAGCAACAGGTACTGTACAGCTCAGATCAGCTCCAAACCCAAAGATGAAGACTGGTTATATTGAGATTGCTCTTGATGATCTCCGAATTATCTCTGAGTCAGAGACAACACCTTTCTATATCGAGGATGATGACACTGCTAATGAGCAGCTCAGACTTAAGTACAGATATCTCGACCTTCGTCGTCCAGTTATGCAGAAGAATCTTATGACACGTCACAAGATTGCTAAGTGCGCAAGAGACTATTTTGATGATAAGGGATTTATTGAGGTTGAGACTCCAATGCTTGGTAAGTCAACACCAGAGGGTGCTCGTGACTATCTCGTACCTTCACGTGTAAAGCAGGGTTCTTTCTTTGCTCTTCCTCAGTCTCCACAGCTTTATAAGCAGCTTCTTATGCTTGCTGGTTACGATAGATACATGCAGATTGCAAAGTGCTTCCGTGATGAGGATCTTCGTGCTGACAGACAGCCAGAGTTTACACAGGTTGACTTGGAGATGAGCTTTGTTGACTGCGATGATGTTATGAACGTTACAGAAGGATTCCTCGCAAGAGTATTCCCAGAGATTCTTGGCGTAAATATCGAGCAGCCAATCAGAAGAATTACATGGCAGGAAGCAATGGATCGTTATGGTTCAGATAAGCCTGACCTCAGATTCGAGATGGAACTTCAGGATATTTCATCTGCAGTTTCAGGAATTGATTTCGTTGTATTTAAGAGCGCTCTTGAAGCAGGTGGATCTGTTCGTGCTGTAGTAGTTCCAGGTGGAGCTTCTTTCACACGTAAGGAGATTGATGCTCTTGGTGAAGTATGTAAGACATATAAGGCAAAGGGAATGGCTTGGCTTGTTCCTTCTGAGACACCACGTGGATCTTTCCTTAAGTTCTTAACACCTGATGATATTGCTTCAATTAAGAATGCAACTGGTGCTGGTGAGAATGACCTTATCTGTATCGTTGCTGATTGTAATAAGGTTGTATGGGCAGCTCTTGGTGCTCTTCGTATTGCAGCTGCAAATAAGCTTGGACTTATTAAGCCAGATGACTTTAAGCTCTGCTGGGTAACTGAGTTCCCAATGTTTGAGTACTCAGAAGAAGAGGGAAGATACATGGCTATGCACCATCCATTCACATGTCCTATGGATGAGGATCTTGAGTTCCTTGAGTCTGATCAGGGTAAGGTAAGATCTAAGGCTTACGATATCGTTCTTAACGGTTGTGAGCTTGGTGGTGGTTCTATAAGAATTCACGACAGAGATCTCCAGATGAGAATCTTCAAGCTTCTTGGCTTCTCAGAGGAGTCAGCTCAGGAGCAGTTTGGATTCCTTCTTGATGCATTTAAGTATGGTGTACCTCCACATGGTGGTCTCGCATTCGGTCTTGACCGTATGGTAATGCTCATGACAGGCGCTGAGTCAATTCGTGAAGTAATTGCATTCCCTAAGGTTCAGAATTCATCAGATCTTATGACAGATGCTCCAGCTCCTGTTGCTGATAAGCAGCTTGATGAACTTGCAATTGCAGTAGTAACAGAAGAAAAAGAAGGCGATTCAATTTCAGACGATGATCTTGATAACCTCGTAATGGATTGATTTTATGAGTGAGAATAATTTGGAAGAGAATATTGATTTAATTAATGATGATTCTGATTTGAATGAAGATAATTCTTCAGAGAATAAGGAAGCTTCAGAAGTTAAGGATAATGCTGTTTTAAAAGAGGTATTATCCTGGATTAAGATGATTGCAATTGGTGCAATCATCGGAATCCTTCTCGTAGTATTTGTTGTTCAGCGCGATAACGTTTTCGGTGATTCAATGTTCCCAACTCTTATTAGCGGTGAAGTAATTTTTACAGAGAAAATTTCCACATATTTTCATAACTATCATCGTGGTGACATTGTAATTCTCGATGGTCATGATATGCCTGGCTATAACCGTGAAGAGTACCTTATTAAGCGTATTATTGCTCTTCCTGGTGAGACAATTAAGATTGAAGAGGGTAAGGTTTATATTAAGGAAGTCGGTGCAGCTGATTTTGTTTTGCTTGATGAACCATACCTTCAGGATGATGTTGTTACAACAGTAATGTTTGATGGATATTCAGAAGTAACTCTTGCTGATAATGAGTATTTCTGTATGGGTGATAACCGTATTGTAAGTAACGACAGTCGTAACCTTGGACCTTTTTCTGTTGACAGAATAAAGGGTATTGCTTTTATTGCAGTATTCCCATTTGACCACTTTGGTCTTTTATAATTAATAAACTTGAGGTAATTAATGGACAGACAGGAACTTATCAGAAATTTCTGTATTATTGCTCATATCGATCACGGTAAGTCTACTTTGGCTGATCGCCTTATTGAAAATACAGGTGTTGTAGAGAAGCGAGATATGCAGGCTCAGATTCTTGATAATATGGATATCGAGCGTGAGCGTGGTATTACAATCAAATCTCAGGCAACACGTATGACTTATACTGCATCAGATGGGAATACATATATTCTTAATCTTATTGATACTCCAGGCCATGTTGACTTTAACTATGAAGTAAGCAGAAGCCTTGCTGCCTGTGATGGTGCAGTATTAATTGTTGATGCAGCTCAGGGAGTTGAGGCTCAGACTCTTGCAAACGTTTATCTTGCAGTAGATAGTGACCTTGAAGTTCTTCCTGTTATTAATAAGATTGATTTGCCTTCAGCAAGACCAGAGGAAGTTCGTCAGGAAATCGAGGACGACATCGGACTTGATGCTTCATATGCACCTTTGATTTCAGCAAAGAATGGTATTGGTATTGATGAAGTACTTGAAGGTATTGTTAAGTATCTTCCACCTCCAACAGGTGATGAGGAGAAGCCTTTAAGAGCTTTGATTTTTGATTCAAAATATGACCCATATAAGGGTGTTATTGTAAGCGTACGTATCAAGGAAGGTTCCGTAAAAGCAGGCGATAAGATTCGCATGATGCATACTGGTAAAGAGTTTGTTGTAACAGAACTTGGTTATTTCCACCCAGGTGAGTTCGTTCCTTCCAAGAGCCTTCTTACAGGTGAAGTAGGTTATATCTGTGCTTCTATTAAGAATGTTTCAGATACTGCTCCTGGTGACACAGTTACACTTGCAGATAATCCTGCAGAAGAGCCACTTACAGGCTATAAGTCAATTCAGCAGATGGTTTTCTGTGGAATTTATCCTGTAGATGGTGCACGTTACGGAGATCTTCGTGATGCACTTGAGAAGCTTCGCCTGAACGACGCAGCACTTTCTTTTGAGGCTGAAACTTCAGCAGCTTTGGGCTTCGGTTTCCGTTGTGGCTTCCTTGGACTTCTCCATTATGAAGTAATACAGGAGCGTCTCGAAAGAGAGTTCAACCTTGATCTTATTTCAACTGCTCCATCAGTAGTTTATAAGGTTTATAAGACATCTGGCGAGTGTATTGAAGTCGATAACCCAACTAATATGCCTGATCCTTCTGAGATTGAGTATATGGAAGAGCCAATGGTTAACTGTACAATTATGCTTCCAAAGGATTACGTAGGTAATATTATGGAGCTTTGTCAGGATCGTCGTGGTGAATATAAGGACATGAAGTATCTTGATGAGACAAGAGTTATGCTTCATTATCGTATGCCACTTAATGAGATTATCTATGACTTCTTCGATGCTCTGAAGTCTCGTACAAGAGGTTATGCTTCTCTTGACTATGAGCTTTCAGGATATGACAGATCTAAGCTTGTTAAGCTTGATATTCTTCTTAATGGTGATCAGGTTGATGCATTGTCATTTATCGTTCATGCTGATAAGGCATATGCACGTGGTCGCCGTATGGCTGAAAAACTTAAGGAGAATATTCCGAGACAGAACTTTGAGATTCCTGTTCAGGCTTGTATCGGTGGTAAGGTAATTGCCAGAGAAACAATCAGAGCATTCCGTAAGGACGTACTTGCTAAGTGTTACGGCGGTGATATTACACGTAAGAAGAAACTTCTCGAGAAGCAGAAGGAAGGTAAGAAGAGAATGCGTCAGGTAGGTTCAGTATCTGTTCCACAGGAAGCATTTATGAGTGTTCTTAAGCTTGATGAAGAATAATATACAGGGACTTTTGGAGAAATCCAGAAGTCCTTCTTTTTTCTTGGAAAAGTCGTTTCTAATGGCTTTCCTTAATAAATAGGTAATATTTGAGCGTGAAATGTTAATAATGTGTTAGTTTTCTTGTCGTTTTATTGAATTGTAGTTCGCTAAATAATATGATTAACCAAATTGATTATTTGTGGGGTGTAATGTGAAGAAAGAAACGCTTATTGTTGGATTCTTTTTTGTAATCTTGTGTGGAATCCTTATTGTGTTTTCACCGGATTTGCTTTCGATGATTTTTGTTATTATTCAATCTGTATTTATGCTTGTTGGATTTATTTTTGGAATCTGGCGTGTAAGCAGATACAGTAAGTCGTTTCAGCTTGCTAGGAGCATGATTTTTTATACTCAGAAGGAAATCCAGACTGATGATATCTGGGTTGCATTATCACGTAATGACAATTTATTCGGACTTGATGCTCTTGATAAAGAATTCGCTTCCTATAGAGAATTGGTGTTCTTAAGAAAGAAGAAGCCAAATTCTGTTTTGCCTGATATTGAAGATGTTTTTAATGAAGATACTATTTCTATTAAGACATGGAGAAGTGCTATTTCTCAGGTTCCTGAAACATTAACAGGTATTGGTATTCTTGGTACATTTGTTGGACTTATTATCGGTGTAGGAAGTATCGGATTTAGTTCTGTTACAGCAGCTATTACAAGTCTTAAGACTTTGATCGATGGTATTGAAGTTGCCTTTTATACTTCTATTGTAGGTCTCATTCTTTCTATCTGTTTTAACCTTATCTATAAGTTTTTCTGGAATATTATGATTCGTGATATGTTCCTTTTTGTGGATGACTTTCATAAGAATGTAATTGCAAGTGAAGAGAGTCAGATGAAAGAACTTCAGGTTAAGTATTATTCAACAATGCTTAAGTATTATGAGGATTCAGAAGAGAAAAGTGTATGAGACGTAAACTTCGTTATTCAGAATCAGTTACGTATTGGAAATCAATGGTTGATGTAATTACCGTCTTAATGATGGTAATTCTTCTTATCCTTATGTTTTTTGTGCTTAATTTTTTAACGAATAACAAAGATAAAGATTACGATGAAGATGATTATGATGGATATGATCATGGTGGTTATAATTCAACGGAATATACATTAACCCCAACTCCAACAGTAACTTCAACACCGACGCCAACACCTTATGTTGAGGATGACAATGGTGGCGGTGGCGGTGAGAGCACTACTACTGAGGTAACAACTGAAACTACTGTTGATGAAGAGTATGGTTTTGAAGGCCATGACAGAGCAGCTGTTTATGTAATTATTGTTGATGAAGAGACTAATCAGCCGATTGAAGTGCCTTTTATTAGATATGAGTTATATTCTGCTTCTGGTAATAAGCAGACTTTGTCCACACACTATCCTGAACTCGTTTCTTATACAGAATTTGAAACAACTGAAGGCGGCTGGTTTTATCTTCCTGAAAAGATAAGAGAAGGTTCATATTATTTCCATCAGTTAACAGAAATTCCAGGATATGATTTTGCTTCTGATTACTATTTTACAGTTGATGAAGCATATGAATGGGATTCTCCTCTTGTTGTAAAAATACCAATTGGTCCATCTAAGAATAATATTCAGGTTCAGGTTAATGATGCTAATACTGGTATTGGTTTGTCTGGTGTAGTATTTAATGTTGTTGCTAACGGAGATGTAATTACTCCTGATGGAACTATTCGTTATCTTGATGGTGAGAATGTTGATGTTATTGAGTGTGATGAGACAGGATATGGCTTAAGTCATGAGATTTATATTGGAAACTACAGACTCGTTCCAAGAGATCTCCCATTTGGATATGCAGCACCTGATCTTCCATCTAGAGAAATTGAACTTCCAAGAAGAACATCTTCTGGTTCATATGCACCTCTTGTGACACTTCTTTCGAAGATGACAGCGGTACGTGTTACTGTTTCTGATGAACTTGATGAGAGTATTTTGCTTTCTGGAGTAACATATCAGCTTCGTTCAGCAGATGATCCTGATGAGAGCAGAATTTTCGTCTCTAACTCAGCTGGTTTCTTCGAGATTAGTAATCTTATGAAGAACAGTACATACACACTTACTCCGGTTGAAGTTCCAAGCGGTTATATACCTACAAACAATGAGTATACATTTACTGTAGATGCCATTGGATTAATTTCCTCTAATGCTGTTGAGAATGTAAATCTTACAAATCGTATGATTAGAATTCAGATTTATACAACAGATAGAGTGCTTAAAACTAATCTTTATGGTTATAACGTAAGTTTGTATGACCAAAATGGTAATGAAGTTTATTCATGGGTTTCAGATGGTTCTTATTATTCTGTTAACGGAATTGAAACAGGAATTTACACTTTGAAGGTAGAAAATTCCGATGATAAGACCATAATAGTAGTTGAGGATGTAAAAGATATTCAGAAATTTAGTATGAATATTCTGACGACAAAGAGTTATGTTTTACTTGGCGGAGTCGCTTTGTTATTCATACTTGTAATTGCTTTCTTAAGTACAGGCGTTGTACAAAGAATTTTTAAGAAGAAAAATAAAGACATGAAGGAAGATAATAATGCAGGAACATAAAGATTCTAATAGCAACGAACAGGTCGTTCGTCTTGATGATATTTTATATATTCTGCTTAAGCACCATAAGACATTGATTGGATTAGCATTAATCGGATTGATGGTTGGTGTTCTAGTTAGTTTTGCCTTTTATGTCAGAGGTCTTACAACAGTTGAATATTATGTAACAGCTTCAATTGCTGTAACTTCAACTAATGAGAATGGTTTATTCAGCGCTAATTCTTCTGATCCAAATGCTACGGATATTCATCTTGCTGAGGATATGACAAAGTCTGTTATTTATGTCTGTAAGAGTGACATTACTCTTAATGCAGCAGCTGAGAAGTTACAGCTTATCGGAGTAACAGCAGAGAATATTAAGCCGAAGCTCATGCTTTCGCAGTATGAAGAGACACAGATTATCGAGATGACTCTTGTATGGGATAACGCAGAAGAAGGAATGCTTATTCTCAATGCAATTACTGAAGTAGTTCCAGATATTCTTATTGATACACTTAAGATCGGTGATGTTACTATTGTAAATCCTCCTAAGGTAAAGCCAGCATCATTAAGTTTTATTAACACAAAGATAGTTGCTATTTGTTTCCTTCTTGGTGCAATGATTGGCGCAGCTTTTTATCTTGTAAGACATTTTGTTCATCCTACATTCCTTCATTCGGAGGATTCGAAGGAGTCGTTTAATCTTGATGTATTAGGTGAAATTCCACGAGATAAGAATTATTTTAATAAGAAAGTTAATACTTTCTCTGCTAATGATTTCTCGAATATTCAGGAGTACTTTTCTGCATGTGCGCATGTTCTTGTTTATAGACTTCAGGATATTGATAACGTTTGCGTATATCTGACTTCTTCAGCACCTCAGGAAGGTAAGAGTTCTATCACCGCAAGTCTTGGTTATGCTTTGGCAGATCTTGGTTATAAGACACTTCTTATGGATATGGACGTTCGTAATCCTAGTCTTGGAAGTAAGTTTGTATTTGATAAGGATGAGAAGCATTCTCTTAATGCTGTATATAGAGGCGAGATTGATGTCTTTGATGCAATTGTTAAGATTAATTCAAATCTGGATATTCTTCCTACAAGACTTGAGAATGAGAGAGTTCGTCTTGATAACAATGTAGTTGAGATTATTAGTAGCGCTAAGTCTGAATATGACTTTGTTCTTATCGATACAGCTCCTGTAGGTCAGGTTTCTGATTCACTTAGTTTGAACCAGGCTGCAGATTGTGCGATTTTTGTTATCAGACAGGATCAGGTTTGGTTAAATACAATTAGTGAGAGTATAAGTAGACTTCGTAAGTCTGGTATTGCAATCCTTGGTTCTATTGTTAACGATACTAATGGTGGTTCAATTAGTTATTACCATTCAAGTTATAACCAGTTTAAGGATTCACCATATTATAGAGATATGAAGCCTTCTAAGAAGTCAAAGTCTAAGAAGTCGGATGCTTCCTTTATTGATATGAATCATTCAAATAATAAGCATCATTCTTCTGAAAGTGATTCTGAGGAAGATAAGATAGTAAAGACTTCTGAGGAAGAGTTGGATAGTTTTAATGAGATAGCTCAGAAGATTGTTAACGCTCGTAAGTCTAAGGAGAATATTAAGAATAAGCACGATAAGAAACAAGAAAGTGAAAAGGCAGATGCTTCAGGGTCTGAAGATTTGAAGACTGAAGATATTTCAGAGACTGAAGAGATATCTGAATCAGCAGAAGAAACAAACGAATAATAAAAATAAAAGCCTGAAGGAAACTTCAGGCTTTTATGGTGCGGGTGACAGGACTTGAACCTGCACGGGGTTACCACCAGAACCTAAATCTGGCGTGTCTGCCAATTCCACCACACCCGCAGAACTCGATTATTATAGCATAATATTAAAGAAAACCATATTTATTTTTCGCTTAATGCTATCATTTACAAATTCTTAAAAAGCATGGTTACTCTATGTAGTATATAAGTGGTATTATCAATTAGATATTACCAGTGAGGTAAGGAGATGGAAAATGGAACCAATTATTAAAAGCCTTCTTGAAACTGATGCATATAAGTTTTCAATGGGACAGGCAATTTATCATCAGTTTAGTGATTATAAAACAACATGGTCATTTAAGTGCCGTAATGTGGACGTTAAGTTTACTCCTGAGATGATTGAGGAGATTAAGCGTCAGATTAAGCTTTACTGCGATTTAAGATTTTCAGAGGAAGAACTTGAGTATCTTCATAATATTAAATGGATTAAGGGTTCTTACTGTGATTTCTTAAGACTTTGGAAGCCAAGATTTGAGGACTTTTCATTCGGTACTGATGCTCCATGTGGTCTTACAATTGAGACAAAGGGTACATGGCTTAATACTTCAATGTATGAGATTCCAACTCTTGCGATTGTTAACGAAGTGTATTTCCGAATGGCTTTCGATTACGATAAGCTTTTTGAGAGCTTCAAGAGACGTCTTAATGATAAAGTTGAAAAGCTTAAGACAGATGAGTATGAGCTTGGTGCTTTCTCTGAGTTTGGACTTCGAAGAAGACTTTCTGGCGAGGCTCAGGATTTGGCAGTTCAGATGCTTAGCAAGAATAAATATCCTGCTTCTACTTTTATTGGTACTTCTAATGTGTATCTTGCAAAGAAGCATGGCATTACTCCTGTAGGTACAATGGCACACGAGTGGATTATGTGTGTTGGTCAGGGTAATCATAAGCATAATCCAGCTTTTTCTAACTGGTATGCGCTTGATGCATGGGTTAAGGAATATGGTGTCCTTAATGGAACGGCTCTTACGGATGCGATTACAACTGATTGTTTCCTCGAGGATTTCCAGCTTACTTATGCAACACTCTTTAGTGGTGTAAGACATGATAGTGGAGATCCATATGAATGGGGAGATAAGATGATTGCTCACTATAAGCTTCTTGGAATTGATCCAATGACAAAGATGCTTCTTTTTAGCGATAGTCTTGATTTTGAGAGAGCAACAAAGATTAATCGTTACTTCAAGGGTAAGTCAAAGGTAGCATTTGGTATTGGTACATTTATCGCAAATGATACTGATGAGCCAGCTCTTAATATCGTAATGAAGACAACAGCTTGTAACGGAATGGATGTTGCAAAGATTTCTGATGTTCCTGGTAAGGGAATGTGTAAGAATCCAGAGTATGAGCACTATCTTAACCGTTGTATCAGCTGGAGAATGGATCACGAGACAGGTAATAATTCACTTCGTGTCTGATAGAAAAATATGATTTAACATGAGTGACCTCGTAACTGGGGTCACTTTTTTTACGAAAAATTCACGGATTCACATTCTGATATTTGCTATTATCAAATTAGGAAAAGGGGAGTGATACTATGAAGATTCCAAAGAACCATAAAGTTTATGCTGCATTAATGCTTGTTCAAATACTTGTGATATGGGGAGTTGTTATTGCAGGTTTTGTTATTACCAATAACGTTTTGAGTTTTATTCCTGCGATTATTGGTGTTTGTATCGGGCTTATTCTGGCTTTTGTTCTTTCTGAATACTACTATGCTGGTGCATCTTTTATGTGCCCAGATTGCGAGACAAAGTTCAAACCTTCTAGAAAGGATTTTATGAAATCAGTTCATGTAAAGCATGGACGCAAATTCTGTTGTCCTAAGTGCAATAAATTAGTTGTATGTAAAGAAGGATTCGTTAACGGAGAAAAATACAGATAAGTACTTTTGATATAAGAATTTAACAGGGAGCACTTAAGTTTGAGTGCTCCCTTCGTTTAGAATTCAGTAATTAATTGCTTTCAAGTCTTTTAATCATTTCTATGCACATGCGGCCATTGTGATATGGGCCTTTCCATTCATGCGCAAGATCCTGATGGAGATTTTTTGATTTATCTTCGTAGATATTTTCAATCCATTCATGTGTGTTTGGATCAATCTGATTTGTTTTAATAAAATTCCAGATTGCTTCAGATACATCTTTATATTCTGTCATTTCCGGATGATGCTGATACATGTTATAAAAGCCTGTGACAGCTTCTGCCTGAACCCACCAAACCTTTTTGTGATCAAGTTTTCCGTTCTCACATTCATTGCAAAGAGCACCATTCTCAAGGCCGCTTAAGTATGTAGTTTTTACCATGGCATCCATCATTGGCTTAATTTCCTTGAGATAGCCATCGTCGTGAAGTGCTGCACATGCTCTTTCCATGAGCCATGATGTCTCAATATCGTGACCAAATGATTCAAGATCTATGAGAGAATTGTATTCATAGTCGAAGAATACATCACAAATTTTTCGACGTGTATTATAAATGCGCTTTTTAAAAAGTCTCAAAATGTCTCTTAAAGAATCTCCTACCTGATAGAAAGACGATGCTTTGTAAAGCTCTGTGTATGCCTCAAGGATATGAAGGAGAGTGTTCATTGTGCGATCTGCCATTACACCATTCTCCGAAAGTTTGTCGTTATCTATAATGTCAAACTCTCTGTTAAAGCACTCAAGATACCCGCCATTATCTTTGCATTTTTCTTCGATTGTACGATAGATTGACATTGCGAAATGAAGTGCACTTTGATCTTTTGTCGCATTATAGTAAGCAGAAAGCGCATAAATGGCGAAAGCCTGATTATAGGTATGCTTTAAATCCTCTTCAGGCTCACCAGCATATGTAACTGACCAGAAAACTCCACCGTACTGAGGATCAAGACAGTAATCAACCATAAACTTATAAGCATGCTTTGCGTTATCAAGTAAAGTTATATCTTTTAAAAGCATATAAGAAGCTGAATAGAACCAAAGAATTCTTGAATTGTAAATAACGCCCTTCTTTGAATATTTATCTGGTGTACCGAATTCATCAGCGCGACCGTAAAAACCACCATTCTCTTCATCTTTCAGATTATTCCAGAATGGAATAAGATCGTTTACCAAGTGATTTCTAAATTCCTGAGCTTCCATAGCGTTTATCTCCTTAATGGTTTTATGCTCATATTCAACTTCTTTTCGAGAAATAAGTATTGTACTGGTGTTTCTAAAAATTGTAAAAATCTATCATCGCGCCTTGTCGCATAATTTCCTTCATAGGGGATATAATAGGAATATACTCAATCGGAGGTGGGATAAGATGGATTTTTTGGATTTGGCTAAGGCAAGATATTCTGTTCGTAAGTTTAAGGATGAACCAATTAAGGAAGAGCACATGGCAAGAATTCTTGAAGCAGCTAATGTTGCTCCAACTGGCTGCAATTATCAGCCACAGAGAATTTATGTAGTAAAAAGTGAAGAGGCTCTTAAGAAAATCAACACTGCAAGCAAATGTATCTTTGGCGCAAAGACAGTTCTAATTTTTACATATGACAAGAATGAGGACTGGAAGAACAGACTTGAAGAAGGCGTTCATTCTGGTGTGCAGGATGTATCCATTGTTGCAACACATGCCATGATGGAAGCATGGGAATGTGGAGTAGGATCATGCTGGGTTAATTTCTTTTCACCTACAAAACTTCGTGAGATTATGGGACTTCCTGAGAACGAAGAAGTAGTTTTAATTATGCCTATTGGGTATATTGCAGATGATAGCGAGCCAATGGAAAATATGCATTTTGTTTATAAGGATATTTCAGAAACAGTTTCTGAACTTTAAAATCAATAGCAGACATATGGGGAGAGGGTATTAAATTATCCTCTCTTTTTGTTGAAAAAACACATAAAAACATTGAGCATTGAGGTGGATTTTTGGTATAATTGTTGTATCTTTTGGGCTATGGAGGCATTTATGTACTTAATTAAGAAGAAGCGCGTGCTCTGCCCAACAATTTTCCTTATGGATATTGTTGCTCCACGTGTAGCGAAGTATTGTGAGCCAGGCCAGTTCGTTATCGTAAGAATTGATGAGCTTGGTGAGAGAATTCCACTTACAGTTTGTGATTATAACCGTGAGGAAGGAACAGTTACTATTGTTGTTCAGGTTATTGGTGCTAGTACAACTAAGATGATGGCAATGGAAGAGGGAGAGTATCTCCACGATTTCGTAGGTCCTCTTGGATGTGCTTCAGAACTCGTAACAGATGATATTGAAGAGACAAAGAAAAAGAAGATTCTCTTTGTTGCTGGTGGTCTTGGAACAGCTCCTGTATATCCACAGGTTAAGTGGCTCCATGAGCATGGTATTGATGCTGACGTAATCGTTGGTGCAAAGACTAAGGATCTTGTAATTCTTGAAGATGAGATGAAGGCTGTTGCTGGTAATCTTTATATCACTACAGATGATGGTTCATATGGCCGCCATGGTATGGTTACTAAGGTTATTGAAGACTTGGTAGCTGAAGGCAAGCAGTATGATCTTTGCGTTGCAATCGGACCAATGATCATGATGAAGTTCTGCTGCCTTACAACTAAGAAACTTGAGATTCCTACTATTGTTAGTATGAACCCAATCATGGTTGATGGTACTGGTATGTGTGGTGCTTGTCGTCTTACAGTTGGTGACGAAGTTAAGTTCGCATGTATTGATGGTCCTGAGTTTGATGGACATAAGGTTAATTTCGACGAAGCTATGGAGAGAATGAAGCTTTACCGTACAGAAGAGGGAAGAGCTCTTCTTGCACTTAAGGAAGGCGATACACACCATGGCGGATGTGGATTCTGTGGAGGTGACAAGTAATGGCTGCAGGTATGGAAAGAGTAGCAATCAGTGAGCAGGAGCCACTTGTTAGAGCTAAGAATTTTGACGAGGTTTGCCTCGGTTATACAGAGGAAGAAGCAGTTCTTGAGGCAGCAAGATGCCTTAACTGCAAGAATCCTAGATGTGTTCAGGGATGTCCTGTATCAATTGACATTCCTGGTTTTATCACAGCACTTAAGGAGCAGAACTTTAAGGGTGCATATGACGTAATTTCAAAGTCATCAGCACTTCCTGCTGTTTGTGGTCGTGTATGTCCACAGGAGACACAGTGTGAGGCTCTTTGTATTAAGGGTGTTAAGGGTGACGCAGTATCCATCGGTAAGCTTGAGAGATACGTAGCTGATCGTGCTAGAGAAGAAGGCATTAAGCCAACTGTTGATGTTGAGCCTAATGGTCATAAGATTGCTGTAGTAGGTTCTGGCCCTGCAGGTCTTACTTGTGCTGGTGACCTCGCTCGTTTGGGTTATGACGTAACAATCTTTGAGGCACTTCACGAGGCTGGCGGAGTACTTACATATGGTATTCCTGAGTTCCGTCTTCCAAAGGATAAGGTTGTTAAGGCTGAAGTTGAGAACGTTAAGTCTATGGGCGTTAAGATTGAGACTAACGTAGTTATCGGTAAGTCAGTTACTATCGATGAGCTTATGGAAGAAGAAGGCTTTGAGGCAGTATTCGTAGGTTCAGGTGCTGGTCTTCCAATGTTCATGAAGATTCCTGGTGAGAATGCTAAGGGTGTATTCTCAGCTAACGAGTATCTTACACGTAATAACCTCATGAAGGCTTTCCGTGATGACGCTGATACACCTATCTTCCGTCCTAAGAAGGTTGCAGTTGTAGGTGGTGGTAACGTAGCTATGGATGCTGCACGTACAGCTCTTCGTCTCGGTGCTGAAGTCACTATCGTATATCGTCGTTCAGAGGCTGAGCTTCCTGCAAGAGTTGAGGAAGTACATCACGCTAAGGAAGAGGGTATCAAGTTCGAACTTCTTACAAACCCAGTTGAGATTCTTGAGACAGAGGATCACATGGTTCGTGGTATGAAGTGCGTACGTATGGAACTTGGTGAGCCTGATAGCAGTGGTCGTCGTCGTCCTGTAGTTATTGAGGGTTCTGAGTTCGAACTCGAGACAGATGCAGTTATCATGTCACTTGGTACATCTCCAAACCCACTTATTGCATCAACAACAAAGGGTCTTGATACAAATAAGTGGAAGTGTATCGTAGCTGATGAGGCTAACGGACAGACTTCTAAGGAAGGTGTATTCGCTGGTGGTGACGCTGTAACAGGTGCTGCTACTGTTATCCTCGCAATGGGTGCTGGTAAGGCAGCTGCAAAGGGTATTGACGAGTACATTAAGAGCAAGAACTAAGATAAAATTTAATTAGTTTTTAGGGCGTCTTCAGTAATGAAGGCGCCTTTTTCTGTTAATTTGAGATATAATGTTCGAAGTGAAAAATTGGGGAGATAGAGATTGTGGATAAGAAGAATTTTGGGATAGCCTTTCGGAAATCGTTGCCGATTATGTGCAGTTATTTCTTCTTAAGTTTAGCTTATGGAATAATGATGGAAGAGAATGGCTTTCCATGGTTTTATTCGCTTTTTGCAAGTGTATTTGTTTATACAGGTGCAATGCAGTTTGTGCTTATTACATTTTTAAGCAGCAGCGCTTCTTTACTTACAGTTGCAGTATCAACACTTCTTATTAACAGCCGTCAGGCTTTCTACGCGCTTACCTTTATGGATGACTTCAACAAAATGGGTAAGGCAAAGCCATACATGATTCAGACACTTACTGATGAGACTTATGCAGTAAATCTTACGCTTGAAGAAGAGAGCGTTAAAGATAAGCATAAGCAGATGTTTTATATTGCAGTTTTAAGCCATGCATACTGGTATCTGGGAAGCGTATTGGGAGGCGTTGTAGGGCAGCTTATCCCTTTCGAAATGAAGGGCATCGACTTTTGTATGACAGCGCTTTTCATTATTATTTTTATTGATCAGTGGGAGAAGTCAAAAATCCATTTTCCTGCACTTACAGGAATTATCGTTGGATTAATCTGCCTTCTTATTTTTGGTGCGCAGACATTCATGCTTCCGTCTTTAATCATCGCTTCTGCAGTGCTTATTATTTATCAGAGAACTACTCTTAATAAGGATAAGAAGGAGGTATCAAAATGACACCTCAAAGAATTATTCTTACAATGGTAGTAGCTTTTATCTGTACTCTGTTTTTGAGATCTCTTCCTTTCCTTGTGTTCAGAGGCAAAAGAGAGATGCCAGCATTTTTAAAAAGACTTGGTGATGTGCTTCCAACAACAATAATTGCAGTTCTTGTTGTATATTGCCTTAAACCAATAGTTGTAAATGAGTTTGGAACAGAATCTATTGCAATGATTGTTGCGAGTATAGTTGTAGCTGTTTCTTACAAATTTAAGCACAGCACACTTCTTAGTATTGCGCTTGGAACTATCGTTAATATGTTGCTGCTTGTGGTCCTCTAGTATTAATCTGACTTATTAGTTAAAATAACCCGTTTAAAGTGGTATCATACTTCTATTAGTTTTTCGGGGGCGTTTTATGAAATTTTTAAAGAAAAATGCTTTTGGCATCGTATTATGTGCTGTAGTTGCTTTGATTGCAACATTATTAAGTGGTTTGTCATTTGGCTCATTTTCACTTGAAGTTGTTGGTGCGCCAGTATTTTCAATTATTATAGGTATGATTATTACGCTTGTTATGCCAACGCTTGCGGCTAAGGATAGTCTTTCTTCTGGAATTAAGTTCACTTCAAAGAAGGTTCTTCAGTGGGCAGTTATTATTCTTGGTTTCTCACTTAATCTTGGAACCATTTTTAAGGTTGGTGGACAAAGTCTCCCAGTTATTATTTCTACAATTTCAACTTCATTGATTGTAGCGTTTCTTTTGAATAAGGTTCTCAACATGAATAGTAAAGTTGCAACTTTGATTGGTGTTGGTTCTTCTATTTGTGGTGGTTCAGCCATTGCAGCAACTGCACCTGTAATCGATGCTGATGATGAAGAGATTGCTCAGTCGATTTCTGTTATCTTTTTGTTTAATGTTCTTGCTGCATTGATTTTTCCTACACTTGGACACATGATTGGACTTGGTTCAGAGGGATTTGCAATCTTTGCAGGAACTGCCGTTAATGATACATCTTCAGTAACTGCTGCTGCATCAACTGCAGAAGGAATTTATGGTGTTGAAGGTATTTTGTCTGCTGCGGTAACTGTAAAACTTACAAGAACTCTTGCGATTATTCCTATTACACTTGTACTTGCTCTTTATAGAACTTCGAAGGCTAAGAAGGAAGGCGGCAAGGCTGGTAGTTTTTCTTTTGCGAAGATTTTCCCATGGTTTATTTTGTATTTTATTGCTGCTTCAGTAATTACTACTGTTGTTGGTGTTATTCCTGAAAGCGGATTCAAGGCTTTTTATACAGTAACATTTGTTAAGACTATGAAGTGGCTTGCAAAATTTTTTATTGCTATGGCTATGTGTGCAATTGGTCTTAATACAAATATTGTTAAACTTATTAAGAAGGGTGGAAAGCCAATCCTTCTTGGATTTATCTGTTGGCTTTCAATCACACTTGTTTCAATTTTGATTCAGAGATTAACAGGCATCTATTTTACAAATATTGTTTGATAAGGAGATTTTTCTATGATTATTGATTTTAACAATATGGAAGAGAAGGCAATTCCTTCATTTAAGGGTGGAGAGAAGGAACTTAATACTAAGATGTTTACTGACTCTTCATGTAAGATCATGAGAGGAAGACTTGTTCCTGGTGCTTCAATCGGACTTCATACTCACGATACAAGCAGTGAGATGATTTTTATCCTTAGTGGTAAGGCTGATTATATTATGGATGACACAACTGAACTTGCGCTTCCAGGCCAGGCTCATTACTGTCCTAAGGGACACACACATTCCATGATTAATAATTATGATGAGGATCTTATTTTCTACGCAGTAGTACCTGAGCAGTGATTGTTTAAAAGTTTTTTGGAGGACATATGAAAAAAGAGTATGCCTTTCTTAGTAAGCATCTTTCGAGGGGTGTGTTACGCGTTTGGAGAGCTAATATTGATACAGCTTCAATAGTTGAAGTCTTTATTGATGATAACGCTCCTGATATAGAGAGTGAGTTAAGTCTTTATGAAGCAATAAGAAGCGATTCAATTCTTGGACTTATTCATCCTGATGATGTTGATGCGTTTTTGTACTTTACATCAGAAGATTATCTTAAGTCGTATTTTACTGATAGTTCTCTTATCTGGGCATTAAGACTTCGAATTGAACTTGATAATCTGTATAAATGGATTGTTCTTAAGATACTGCCATATGATGATTTCTCTTTGGAGAATCGTTCGATGATTGCTTTCGTGGAGTTAGATGACGATGTTGAAAATATGGGTACTACTCCATATGTTAAGAGGCAGTATAACGTTATTGCTTCACTTGCAAAGAACTATATGACACTTCATCTTATTAATCTGATTGAAGATACTTTTTATGAGTTTAATATTACTGAATATATCGCTAAGTTAGATCAGGATAAGAGAAGTGCAACTGAAAGAACAAGAGATATTGTCTGTAGCGTTATCTCGAAGGAGCATAGAGATGCTGCACTTGAGTTTACTGATTACTCTACAATGGAGGAGAGACTTAAGGGTAAGCATTCTATTTCGCAGGAGTTTATAAGCGTAAATGTAGGATGGCTTAGAATGCGTTTTACTGTTGCTGAAAGAACACCTGATGGAAAAATTGTTCAGCTTATATGTACAACTGAGAATATCGATGAAGAGAAGAAAAGACTTGCAAATCTTATTCTGACATCGAATACGGATGCTTTAACAGGTCTTAATAACAGACATAGTTTTGAGACAATTGCTTCTGAGTATCGTAAGAATGGTGTACCTGAAGATTTGATTGTTGCTTCAATTGATGCAAATGGTCTTAAAACTATAAATGATACATTCGGACACGAAGCAGGAGATGAACTTCTTAAGGGAATTTCTCAGTGCATAATGAGCTCCATGGGTCTTTGTGGAAGGCTTTTCAGAGTCGGTGGAGATGAGTTTATTGCTTTTCTTAATGTCAGCACAGAAGAATTTGAGAAGGTAAAATCTCAGTTCTTTGGTGAGCTGGAATCATTTAAGGGTGTATATGTGAAGGGGCTTTCAGTTGCTTTTGGAATCGCTTCGAAGGATGAATTTCCATCTTCAAATATTGACAGTCTTCTTAAAATGGCAGATGCTAGAATGTATCAGGATAAAAGAGATTATTATGGAAGGACAGGAAATGTCAGATAATGGATAAGATTAAAGAACTTTACAGTAAATATAAGGATGTAATTCCTTATGCTATCTTTGGTGTACTGACAACTGTTGTAAATGTAGTTGTTTACTGGGTATGTTCAAATCCGCTTAAGATGAGTGCGGGTGTAAGTACCGTAGTTGCAAATATTCTTGCTGTATTATTTGCTTACCTTACTAATCGTAAATGGGTATTCCACAGTGAAGCTAAGGGTGTGAAGGCAATTACAATTGAAATTGTGTCTTTCTTTGCATGCCGTTTTGTAACCAGCTTAATTGATATTTTGGGAATGTATATCCTTGTTGAAAGAATGGGACTAACTCAGCATTTGTTTGACTTTATCATCAGTGTAGATCTTGACCTTGTTATTAAGGTATTGCTGAATGTAGTAATTATTGTTCTTAATTACGTGGCAAGCAAACTTGTTATTTTTGCAAAAAAGAAATAATAGTTTTTAACTGACATTATTTTCTCACTGATTTTACTTAATTTTTATAATTATGGCTCCTGTATTTTGATATAATTTACTGTAGATATTGAAATACATGGAGCTTTTTTTATGGCTAAGAAATTAGTTGCAATTATTGATGTTGGGTCTCTTACAGCAAGACTTAAAATCTTCGAGATTGGTTCTAACGGAAAACCTAAGGAGATTGAGGCTGTAAGAAGAATTACTTCACTTGGAACAAAGAGTTATCGTTCTGGTGTAATCGGTTCATCACAGCTTGAAGAGATTTGTGAATGTCTTAACGCTTTTGAAGTTAAGATTAAGGAATATCGCATCACAAAAGTTTTCTGTGTTGCTACAAGTGCACTTCGTGACGCAAGAAACCGTGATGTAGTAGTAGAGCAGATAAGAATCAGAACAGGCTTTAAGATTGAAATTCTGGATAATTCAATGGAGAGATTTTATCAGAATCTTGCCGTTATGGAGACAATGCCTGAGTTTAAGACACTTGTTAATAACGGAACCATGATGCTTGATATCGGTTCAAGTTCTCTTCAGGCAACAGTGTTTGATAATTCTGATTTTATTTTCAGTCAGAACATGGTACTTGGTTCGCTTAGAATCTATGAGATGCTTTCAGATCTTCAGAACAGAACTACACACTATGAGGATGTTCTTGAAGAGTTTATCGCACAGGATCTTAATGATTACCATGCGGTAGAGCCTAAGGGAATTGTTTATCAGAGCCTTATCGCTTTCGGAGGAGAGCTTGGTGCTATAAAGATGCTCGCAGGTTTTGATTCCAATAAGCCATGTGTAATGGATAAAGCAGAGTTCCTTAAAGTATATGAGTACTTACTTAAGACAAGACCAACGGATCTTACTTTGAATAATAAGATTCCATCTAATGTTGCACCACTTCTTCTTCCATGTGCACTTATTATCAAGAATATGCTTGAGTATACTGGACTTGATAAGATTTACCTTCCACATGCATCTCTTTCAGATGGTGTTATTTACGATTACTGTAGTAAGTCTTCTTCTTATAAGCTCACATCAAATCCAGAAGAAATGCTTGTAAGAGCTGCACGTAATGTTGCCAAGCGTTATAAGACAGACAAGAAGCATATTGAGTTTGTTGAGAAGGCTGCACTTCAGATTTTTGATGAGTCTAATAGATTTAGTGGATTAACATCCAGAGAGAGACTTCTTTTAAGACTTTCTGCAATTCTTCACGAATGCGGAAAATTCGTTCACGCAACTGATCACAATGAAGCAGCATATGCGCTCATTCGATATACAGATCTGATTGGTCTTAACAGCGATGAGCTTGATACTATTGCTCTTGTTGTAAGACTTTATCCACAGGAGAATCCATATTCCAGCTTTGAATACCAGAATCTTCCTGCATCAAAGAAGGTAATTGTATCGAAGCTTACAGCGATGCTTCGTCTTGCTGATGCTATGGATGCTTCTCATAAGCAGAAGGCTCGTAAGGTTTCAGTAACCCTTTATCCAGATAATCTTCATATTACTGTAGATGCTGTTTCTGATATGTCATTTGAGGTTTGGTCATTTGAACACAGAAGTGAGCTCTTTGCTGAAGTTATTGGAATTGAACCACAGATTAGAATTAGGAGGCAGTTAAATGGCTGATAAAGATAAGAAGAATGTTTCCAAGAAGAAGGAGACAGCAGGTAAGAAGGTACAGGAGAAGAAGGCTTCTACAAAGAAGACAGTTTCCAAGAAAACATCTTCTAAGAAGAATGTTAAGAACGAAGCTCCTGCTGTTAATACTGCCAATATGAAGTTTTTTAATCGTGAATTAAGCTGGCTTGAGTTTAATGACAGAATTCTCCATGAGGCAAGAGATAATAAGAATCCAATTCTCGAGCGACTTAACTTCCTCTCGATTACTGCATCTAATCTTGATGAGTTCTATATTGTACGTGTTGCTTCACTTCGCGATATGGCAAGTGTTGATTTTACAGAGGTTGATATTTCAGGACTTACAGTTAAGGAACAGCTTTCAAGAATTGATAAGAAAACACGTGAGTCCATGGCTCTTATGTATTCAACATATAATCGTTCTCTTGTTCCTTCTTTGAAGCAGGAGAAGATTAATATCAGCGATTATTCTGAACTTAGTGATGAACTTCAGATTGCCTGTGATGAGTATTTTAATACTGTTTTGTATCCAATCATTACACCGATGGCTGTTGACTCATCAAGACCATTCCCACTTATCTATAATAAGATGCTTAATATGTGTGTAATGCTTGAGGGAGAAGGCAGCGTTATTACTGCTAATGGTGAGATTAAAGACGACTCAGAAGAGGAGAATTCTGGTAATAACTATGCCACACTTCAGATTCCAACTGTAGTTCCACGACTTCATAAGCTTGTTTCAAATGATGAGGTATTCTTTGTACCTGTTGAGCAGATTATTGAAGCAAATCTTGATATGCTCTTTATTGGTCAGAAGGTAGTAGCTTCAGGCTGCTACAGAATCATGCGTA
Organism: Saccharofermentans sp.; assembly: GCA_045598005.1. Taxonomy (GTDB): domain Bacteria; phylum Bacillota; class Clostridia; order Saccharofermentanales; family Saccharofermentanaceae; genus Saccharofermentans. The sequence goes on from JAZLLF010000074.1 coordinate 26,523, forward strand.
ATGCTGATCTCGATATCGATGAGGATGAGGCTGAAGATCTTCTTAAGGAGATTGAGGAGCAGGTTCGTAAGAGAAGATATGGTGAGATTATAAGACTTGAAGTTGAAGATGGAATTGATCCAGACCTTCTTGATTTTATTGCTACTGAACTTAAGATTTCTCAGGACGATATTTTTACTGTAAACGGACCAATTGATCTTACATGTCTTTCTAAGATTAATTCCGCTCTCGGTAAGGAGAATTATAACGATCTTCGTTATCCACCTCATACACCAGCAGCCCCTTCAATGTTTGATGAGAGTCTCGATAATATTTTTGATCAGATCAGAGCAAAGGATAGAATTGTTCATCATCCATATGAGAGTTTTGATCCTGTGCTTGAATTTGTAAAGCAGGCTGCAACTGATCCTAATGTTCTTGCAATTAAGCAGACACTTTACCGAGTATCTTCAAAGTCACCTATCATTGCGTCACTTCTTGAAGCAGCACGTAATGGTAAGCAGGTAATGGTACTTGTAGAGCTTAAGGCAAGATTTGATGAGGAAAATAACATTAACTGGGCAAAGATGCTTGAGAAGGCAGGATGCCACGTTATTTATGGTCTTGTTGGTCTTAAGACACATAGTAAGATCACTCTTGTTGTAAGACGTGAAGAGGATGGTATCAGAAGATATCTCCACCTTGCAACAGGTAACTACAACGATATTACAGCTAAGATTTATACTGATATTGGCTTGTTTACAGCATCTGAAAGTTTTGGCGAGGATGCTTCAGAGTTCTTTAATATGCTTTCTGGATATTCTATTCCACAGAGTTGGAACAGACTTATCTCTGCACCTATCTGGATGAAGGATTACTTTATTAAGAAGATTAGAAGAGAAGCAGAGAACGCTAAGGAAGGAAAGCAGGCAAGAATTGTTGCAAAGATTAATTCTCTTGTAGATGAGCCTGTTATTAATGAACTTTATAAGGCTTCTGAAGCAGGTGTTAAGATAGATCTTATTGTAAGAGGTATCTGCTGCTTAAGAGCTGGTGTTCCTGGAATGTCAGAAAATATTACAGTTCGTTCAATTACAGGACGTTTCCTTGAGCACTCAAGAATATTCTATTTCTATAATGAAGGTCACGAGGATCTCTATCTTGCATCAGCTGACTGGATGCCACGTAATCTTAACAGACGTGTTGAGCTTATGTTCCCAATTGAGGATAGTGACTGCCGTAAGCGTGTTCTTGAGGTATTGGAAGTTGAACTTAATGATACAATCAGAGCTCATTTCTTAAGTGAGGATGGTACTTACCATAAGCTTGATCTCAGAGGTAAGAGTAAGCTTGACAGTCAGCAGAGACTCATTGAACTTGCTGATGAGGCAGTTGCTTATAGATTACAGAAGGAAGAAACACTTTCATTTGAACCTGCTACATCAGTTGAAGAATAATCAATTAAGCGTATAATTGATTGTAATTGTGTAGTAGGAAAGAGGAAGTAAATGAGCGTAGTAGTTTCTTCTTATGCTTCAGTGTCTGCACCTGAGAAGTATAAGGATGTGTCTTTTAAGTTTACTATGGATAGTTCCTTTGGGGCTTCCTGTTCAGTTATTACTTATGGTGCTTTGATTTCTGAACTTAATATTCCTGATAATAACGGGGATGTTAAGGATGTTATGCTTGGTCTTAAGGATCTTGATTCTTATATGGTTGACTGTTCAAACCATGGTTCCATTGTTGGAAGAAGTGCTAACAGAATTGAAGGAGCTTCTTTTGAACTTGATGGAGTTCTTTATAACGTTCCAAAGAACGATGGTAAGAATAATCTTCATGGTGGTGATAAGTCATTCCAGAAAGTTTTCTGGAACGGTGAGGTTTTGAAGGAAGAAGACGTTAATGCTTTCGTAAAGGCTTCAGGATTTGAGAATATCGCAGAGGCTGACGGAGATGGAGTTATTCTTACACATTTATCTCCAAATGGTTCTGATGGCTTCCCAGGCAATTTGAATGCAACTGTAGTATATGCATGGCTTAAGGACAGAACTCTTCTTATCATGTATAAGGCTAATACAGATAAGGCTACAATCTTTGCTCCAACAAATCATGCATACTTTAATCTTGGTGGACATAATTCTGGATATATTGGTGAGAATATTCTTACAATCGATGCATCACGTATTGCTTTGAAGGGACCTAACAATTGTCCTGATGGATCAGAGCTTCTTGTAGAAGGAACAATTTTTGATTTTAGAAATGGTGCGCCTGTTTCTAATGTTCTTGTTACAACTCATCCACAGACATGCAATTCTAATGGAGTTGATACAAATTACTGTGTAAATAAGGATGAAGGTAAATATACCAAGGTAGCTTCACTTAAGGATTCAAGAAGTTCAAGAGTAATGGAAGTCTATACAGATATGCCAGGTATTCAGGTTTATGCTGGTAACCATCTTGGTGGCAACCTTCAGAAGGGTGATATCGCTTATGAGCCACATGGAGCAATTTGTCTTGAGGCTCAGATGTATCCTAATGCGATTAATGTACCTGCATTTACTTCACCTGTAATCAGACCAGGTAAGGATTATTATCACGTTTGTGGTTACAGATTCATCTGATAGTTATTTGGTTTAAACATAAGAAATGGGGTTATCATCACACAGTGATAACCCCATTATTTTTGTTCTGATTTTTGGTGCCAACAGATTTACTGTGGAATCTCAGTGTTTGCTGAAGAAGCAGCCTTAACGTATTCATAATACTCTGTAACAGAAGCATTGAAGTAAGGCATAAGGAATATTGTACCAATTCCACCTGTAAAAGATGCAAGTAAGAACCAGCCGATGAAACTGAGTGTATATATGAAGAAATCAAACTTATGACCATCCATGAGTCTGCTGCTTAATGCCAATGCTTCCTTACGATCCATATCTGGATTCTCTGCAAGGATATAAGGAACCATGACATATTCATACTGCTTGATTATTCCAGGAATCATGAATAACAAAGACCAGAGAAGAACACTCAGGTATTTAAAGAAAGATACTTTGGCGATGTTCTTATAGTTTGAAGTAACGCCAAAGAAAATATCATTGAGCTGAGCGCTTCCAGTTCTGTTGTTAAGATAATACTTGTACTTTCCAACATTCATTGGCTCCTGTATGAAAGCAATTGTCAAAAGTATTGTTGCATATATAACAATATAGAACAGGAAGTAAACGATAATGGAAATAATAACACTTGCAATCTGAACAGATGTATTGTCTGAGTCAAAAGCTACGACGCTTCCGAAGACTGCAACGTTAATTATAATAACAGAGATAGTTGAGATTATTCCTGAAATGACACCAACAACTGTTGAAGTAATCATGGAATTAAGAAAATCTGCCAATAAAGCTTCCCAATATCTGTCCTTAATTGCTTTCCAGCCATTCTCTTTAAGAGTTGTTATTGAAACGTACATTAGTTTCCTCCTGATTGTTACTGTGGCTTGTAGCTGTCCTTAAGAGAAACAGCCTTGTTAAATACAAGATGTCCTTCACCTGAATCCTTATTATCAGCGCAGAAGTAACCGAGTCTTAAGAACTGGAATCTGTCTTCTGGCTTACATGAAGCAAGAGAAGCTTCTACCTTTGCACCGTTAACGATAGTAAGTGAATCTGGATTTACATAATCAAGATAGTTAACATCAGCAAGGTCTGGTGCTTCAATTGTGAAGAGTCTGTCGTAAAGTCTGATTTCTGCATCTACAGCTGTATTTGCATCAACCCAGTGAATTGTTGACTTGATTTTACGACCATCAGCAGGATCACCACCACGGCTCTCTGGATCGTATGTAGCGTGTACACATGTAACGTTGCCGTCAGCATCCTTATCGCAGCCAACACACTTGATGATATAAGCAGACTTAAGGCGAACTTCGTTGCCAGGGAAGAGACGGAAGTACTTCTTAGCTGGCTCCTCCATGAAGTCATCCTGCTCAATCCAGCACTCACGTGAG
>JAZLLF010000075.1:0-2011 GCA_045598005.1 Saccharofermentans sp.
ACTTGAGTATAAGCTTGATAGAGAAGGAAAGAAACTTGTGAAGATAGATCGTTTTTATCCATCAAGCAAACGATGTAGTTGTTGTGGAAATATAAAAGATGACCTAAAGCTTTCTGACAGAGTATATAATTGTTCATGTGGAAACAAGATGGACAGAGACATAAATGCAGCAATAAATATCTGCAATGAGGGACGACGATTGCTGGAAACAGCGTAACACAAAAGATAGAACGCTCATGTGAATGAGCAGAAAATAAACCGTGGGACACACGGGGATAGCTTATTGATACTTGTCTCGTTAGAGACATTGAGTAAGAAGCCCCTACTTCAAGCATGAAATGCTAAGTGGTGGGAGCATGTCACTTAATTGTGTGAAGTCTGTTTTTTCTTTGGAAAAAATAGCATGAAAATGAACATTTTGAATGTGTTATTATACTTTCACGAGAAAAATGTTATGAGAGGCGTTATATGGCTAACGAACTTGTACCAGCAAAAGAAAATAAGCCAGCAGTAAAGGCTAAGAAAAAGAAGGAATTTGATATTGGATGCGTGCCAAGTAATCTCTGGTACCACATTCTTGGAGAAGAGATTCTCGTTACTCTTATTGCTGCTGCAACAAATATTAAAGTAAAAGCAGATCAGGATTATCTTAAGGAAGAAGGTCCGGTAATTGTTATTGCAAACCATCAGTCCTATCTTGACCCAATGGTTATGAGCAAGCTTACAAGAGGCCGTCCTGTTAATTTCGTATGTGGTGAGTTTATGTTCAGATGGCACTTCTGGGGAAATGCTTTTAAGCGTGGTGGCGCAATTCCTAAGAAGCAGTTTGTAGTAGATGCAGTTTCTGTTAAGGCCATGATGAAGGTTTTAAAGCGTAAAGGCTGCCTTCTTTTGTTCCCTGAGGCAACACGTTCTGTAGATGGAAGTACAGTTGCAATTGACGATGGTGTAGCAAAGATGGCAAAGAAAGTTAATGCCGCTATTTATATTGCTCATATTCACGGTGCTTATTCAGCTATGCCAAGATGGGGTTCAGGCCTTGGAACAGGCATTAGAAGAGGTAAGATTACTGCTGAATTTGTACGTAAGCTTCCTGCTTCAAAAACTGCTGAGATGACAGCAGATGAACTTCAGCAGTACATTCTTGACGGTATTAAATATAACGAGAACGATTATCAGCGTGAGCATAAGCTTACTTATAAGGGTAAAAATCTTGCCAAAGGCTTAGAAAATATTGCATATCAGTGCCCTAAGTGCGGCGCTGAGTTTTCCATGAAGTGGGCAGGAAAGAAGGATGGCGATGCCATCATCTGCGAAAAGTGTAATAACAGAGCCGTAATGAACGTTTATGGCCTTATCGATAAGGGCTTTGATGACGCTGTAGTTCCAGATGATCTTCAGAAGTGGACATCCTTTGAGAAGGATGAAGTTATGAAGCAACTTTCAAAGGGTGATTTTCATATGGAGATTGATGCTGATCTTCATAAGGTGTTCGATGACTTCACTTTCGCAAAGACAGGAAGCGGAAAAATTACAATTACCAATACTGAAATCATTTACGAGGGTGGCGACTGCGCTGCTTCTGATGGAATTCCTTTTAAGAAGGGCAAAGTTAAAAAGGGATACGAGAATCGCACTTTAGAGGGCGTAAGCAAGCCTGTTAAGCACGTTTTCGAGATTTCGAACATGCGTGGAATGGTAGCAAATTACGGTAGTTATTTTGAAATTTACGACAATAAGGGAGAGCTTTTCCGTTTCTACGTTGACGGGCAGAAGGTTTACAAAGTGCAGCTTGTAGTACAGCTTCTGGGCAAACTCCAGTAAGTTCTCTTCACGAAAATATCAAGATTTTATTCTTTTATAACGCGCTAAAACAATATATAATCTTAAGTGGTTCATTGATGCACCGAGTTATTCGGGCGCATGAAAATAAATTATCAGGAGTGTATCAACATGGCATACTACAACAAGAAGAATGTTGAAGACCTCAAAGTAGCTGGTAAGAAGGTTA
>JAZLLF010000076.1:0-14595 GCA_045598005.1 Saccharofermentans sp.
CTGGGCAGAACTTCTTGCAAGCAGAAGTGTAACAGGAACATATGCAGCTCATGAGTTCTTCTTCTCAGGTGAATTCATTGATAGTAACCATAGTGACAGAGAGTTTGTAGCAAGACTTTATAAGACATTTATGGGTCGTGATGGATCAGAAGCTGAGATTGATTACTGGGCATCACTCTTGGCAAACCAGAGTCGTGAAGCAATCTTCAATGGATTCGCAGCATCTGAAGAATTTGCAGATCTTTGCAGAAACGCAGGAATTAATCCATAAGTAATTACTTAATTCATAACTTAAAGCCTCACTTCGGTGAGGCTTTAATGTTGTTTGGAAAAATGATGGTGGTATAATTTAGAAAAAATGGGAGGAGCGAACGCATGAAGAAGACAAAGAAGACTTTGGCAATTGCTGCAACTTTTGCTGTTGCCATGAATATGAGTGGATGTGTTTCTCCTGATGATTCAACAAATGATACTTCAGAAGTAACAACTACATCAGAAACAAAATTCAATGCAGAGGAAGAAGATATTGAATGTGTATATGGGCCACCTGAGGCTTTCGAGGATGAAGTTCATGCATCTATGCCTGAAATAACATTAGCGACAGCGTCAGAGACGTCAGAATCGACGAGAAGCACTTATTCTGGCTCAGGTACAACTTCTACTACATCGACTGCGACTGAAGTTACAGAAGGCACTACAGAGCCTTCTAGCACTGCTACAGCTGAGACAACTGCTGACGAGACTGAAGCAACATCTGAGACAACACCATATGAACCTGCTCCAGGTGGAAATTTTGGAGATGATTCATACTGTGTATATGGTCCACCAGCGTGGTTTGAAGATTTAGATATTCCTTAATATGCTCGATGTAAATACCAAGATTTCAGACATGAATTCTGTTAAGGCTTACAGGGAAAGTTTGTGGGAGAAGCCAAGGCTTCGCCACCTTTTTCTGGAGCTTACTATGCGCTGCAATGAGAACTGCATTCATTGTGGCAGCAGATGCGGTGAAGTGAAGTCTCAGGAGCTCTCTTTGGATGTTTATAAGGATTTTCTTTCGAAGGTTAAAAGTGATTTTGGTACAGGGGATAAGATGCTCTGTATTACCGGAGGAGAACCTCTTCTTCGTAAGGACTTCTTCGAGATAATGAATTTCGCAAATGAACTTGGATTCTCGTGGGGAATGACAAGCAATGCTACTCTTATTGATAAAGAGTGTGCTTTAAAACTTCGTGATGCAGGAATGAGAACTATTTCCGTTAGTATTGATGGACTTCCTGATACTCACGATAATTTCAGAAGAACTCCAGGTGGCTTTGAGCGTGCCATGAGAGGCATAAATAATCTCATTGAAGTTGGTGGATTTAAGGCTATAGAAGTAACTACTGTTGTTACTCATGAGTCCATAAAAGAGCTCGATAAACTCTATGAGATCTTCGATAAGATGGACATCGATTCCTGGCGCGTAATAGGTATCGAGCCTATGGGAAGAGCAAAAGATTTCCCAGAACTTTTACTTACTCCTGAAGATCAGAAAACGCTTTTTGATTTTATTCGAAATATGCGAATTAAAGGGGAGCCTGTAACATATGGCTGTAGTCACTATCTTGGAACTGAATACGAGAAGGAAGTGAGAAACTGGTACTTTAACTGCACAGCAGGAACACAGACTGCAAGTATTACTGCTTCTGGCGACATTATTGCATGTCTTGATATTGAGAGACGTCCTGAGTTTGTTCAGGGTAATATCCTTAAGGATGATTTTAAGGATGTGTGGCTTAATAAGTTTAAGTGCTTTAGAAGGAACTTAAGCGACGATAGCGAGAAGTGCAGAAATTGTGCTGATAAGGATTTTTGTCGTGGTGGTTCGTACCATAGCTGGAATCACGATGAGAATAGACCGGAAATCTGTTTTAAAGATATTCTCTGGTAATTTGTAAAAAACCGTCCATTTGGATGATTCGGACTGTCCCAAAAGTATTTAGAATATATGCATAACTGAAATACTTTTGGGAGGAAATATTATGGCTGTTGAATCAAATTCATCTGTTCATGTTGCAAAGTTAGGAAAAGTGCCTTGTTGTGCCTGTGGTAAGGAAGTAAGTATCGTAGGACGCTATCAGATGGCAGATTATAAAGAGATCTGTAAGGAGTGTGTTAAGAAGGTTTCTCCAATCTTCGATCCACAGGTTCAGACAGCTGATGATTATACTGCACACGTAAAGCAGATTGAGGATGGCAAGAAGCTTTATGATAAGTATTTTGCTGGTAATAAGTCAGTTAAGAAGTTTGCTCCAAAGATGTTCAGAAAGCAGCTTTTAATTAACGAAGAAGTTTCACTTATGTGTGTTGACAGAGTTCGTGGCGGCTTCCTTATGTTTGGTGGAACACATTTTTATGTAGTATACAGACTCGCCGATATTACAAGTTACACTAAGGGTACAGAATTAATTAAGACTCAGAATGGTAATGCTGGTCAGTCTTACATCTATTTTGATATGCATAATGTAGCAGGCGTTTCTTCATTTAAGCTCCCTGTTTCATCTTCTGCTTATAACAAGATTTCAAAGTATCTTAAGAAGTCTATGGGTCTTTCTGGTCTTAAGGGCATCAAGAATTCAATTAACAGAATTAAGGAACAGGCTCAGGCAGCAGGAGCAATTGCAAACAGCTTTAAGGAAGGCGTTTCTGATCCAGATAATGCTGAAGCAGTAGATCAGGCTTCTCAGAATATTATGGCTGAGGCAGAGAAGGCTTTCTATGCAGGTCGTGAAGAGCTTGTTAAGAAGGCTGACGATGCAATCAAGGCAGTTCTTGGCTGATAAGAACGGAATAGAAATTCCTATTCTCCTTATATATTTACATCAAAACCTCCGAATCCCCTCTTCGGAGGTTTTTAAATGTGACAATTTTTAAGTCTGTCAGATTTTAAGAAAAACGCTCAATTTACAAATCTTGCTCATGAATTAGCAAATTATGAACATAAAGTGAACAAAATTAGGCTAAATTGTTATTAAAATTCCAAAAATTCAATAAAAATGGGCTTGTATAAATGTGAAATGCGTGCCACAATTATAGCGTACTTGTGAAGCAAATGTGAACACAATTTGAACAAAGACGTTCAGAAACAAATAATGCCCGACTTAATTTAAACGAATAATAACTTACAGGAGGAAATTTCAATGGCAACTAATTATCTCGAGATAGCAACAAAAATGTTCCAGGATAACATTGGTAAGTATGTGACAATTTTTCATAAGTGGCAGCACAATCGTGAAGATAATACTTTCGCTACAGATGAGTGCGTAGTTAAGATTTTGAATGTAACTCCTAGAAGTATTTTTGTGGATGTTCCTTATGTTGAGGTACAGTTTGCTAATGGTAAGAAAGCAAAGATGGAGTTCACTTCTGAATACCAGGGTCAGCTTTTGCTTCTTTGGGATTATCAGAGACTTGGAAGACTCTTTAACGATTTCTTCGTAAAAAACGATAATGGCAGCTGGGTTTATACATACCCTGATAATAAGTGCGGTGAATCAATTTCAGACTATTTCCTTACAACTGGAATTCATCAGGTTAAGTTCCATTCTTCTATCGCTCAGGAGAAAGCAGCTATTGTTGATTATATGAGTCATCTCGAGATGGCAAACATCAACAGGGAAGAAAAGAGAACACGTTACGAGGAAACTATCAACAGCATAAATAACGTAACACCAATTGAGACAAGAGACAGAACTACAATTGCTGATCTCGACAGACTATTTCATACAGCCTAATATCCTTCTCCACTATACACTACTACTTTTGAAAGAGGACAAATGCCATTGTCCTCTTTTAAAAAGCGAAAAATCAGTATAATAGAAGCATGCTGACATATGATTTATCGACAAAAGAGGGTCCACTTTACGAGAACCTTTATAATTTCATAAAAGAAGACATCAGGTCAGGACGACTTGCTGCTGGCGATAAGCTGCCTTCAAAAAGAAGTTTTGCAGGTAACCTTGGTGTCAGCACAATAACGGTTGAAAATGCTTACGATCTTCTTATGAGCGAAGGCTATATTTATTCGCTTCCAAAGAAGGGTTTTTATGTTGCTGAGCTTGCTCCTACAAGTGTATTTAAGGAGAATACTTTTCCAAAAAGTGAAATCAGAATTGATCCATATATAATTCAGAGCGAAGAAGAATATACTAATCTGTCTTCCAATATGACATCTTCAGATGACTTCCCTTTCTCTATCTGGGCAAAGCTTATGCGAGAAGTCATTTCCATGAGGGAGAATGACCTTCTTAGAGTATCTCCATCTATTGGTGTCAGAGAGCTTCGTGAGGCTATTTCAGGCCATTTAAGAAGCTTTCGAGGAATGGATGTAGATCCGGATTCAATTGTAGTTGGCGCAGGTACAGAGTATCTTTATGGACTTATTACAAAGCTTTTGGGCGAGAAGTCTTACTGCGTGGAAAATCCAGGCTACAGAAAACTTATAAACATCTACGAATCTAATGGTGCCAGCTGCTATTTCGCAGGTCTTGATAAAGAAGGAATAATTCCGGAAGAGATTGATAAAACCGGTGCCGATGTTCTTCATATAAGCCCTACACATCACTTCCCAACAGGAATTACCATGCCTGTAAAAAGAAGGCTGGAACTTTTAAACTGGGCTAACAGACAGGAGGGAAGATATATTATCGAGGACGATTACGACAGTGAATTCAGGCTTAACGGAAGACCTATTCAGCCCCTCATGAGCCTCGATACTAACGAGAAGGTAATTTACATGAATACCTTTTCGAAGACGCTTACCTCCACAATAAGAATCAGTTACATGGTACTTCCTACGCATCTTGCAAGAATTTTTAACGAGAAGCTGTCGTTTTACTCCTGCACAGTCTCAACATTCGAGCAGTATACACTTGCAGCTTTTATAAGCAGAGGCTACCTCGAAAAGCACATCAACAGAATGCGTCTTCACTACGGAAGAAAGCGCGCAGAAGTACTTAAGATTCTTCGCGAAAGCCTAAGCCCTGACGAATGCAGAATTATCGAGAACGATTCAGGACTTCACTTTATTCTTGAGCTTAGTACGTCAAAAAGTGACAGAAAGCTTAAAGAACAGCTTATGAGTGAAGGCATAAAGATTTCGGCTGTAACGGACTATTTGATGACAAAAACAGAATATTCAAGCCATCAGTTTATTGTTAACTATTCAGGTATTGATGTGGAAGAATTCAAAAAGAGTCTTCCAAAATTTAAATCTGTTTTGAATTCCTAAAAAAATGCAGGCAACAAAAAAGTGGACCATGGCGAAGGCCCACTAATTTAATGAGACAGGATTGAAAGGGTGGTAATGGTTCCTGCCTCGTATTTAGTTTAACTTCAATATATAAATAAAAACTACCCCTAGAAATTAACAAACTGTGAACATATTAGTAATTACCTGAATCCAATTACCATATTAGCGGCCTGACCATCAGTAATAACCATTGGTTCAAGGATGTTGTTGCAGATATACCAGCCGTTAACACTAACTGGATTTGGATTGTTGCTGCTTAAGAGATATCCCCAGTAAAAAGACTGTGTAAACGCTGTTGAACCAAAGTCTTCTGGATTAATAATCATGTCAGGCATAAGTACCTGAATATTGTCGGTAACAGTAACATCGTTTCTGATTGAAAGAATAACAAGGCGCTGGTTAACTACAAAATGGACATCGCTGCTGCCTGTAAGTTCATAAGAAATATCAACTGGATGAGGAATATCGCCAACATTCTCATAGTAATCAGTGATATCTACAGGTACACCGTTATAATCGAGAACAGTAGAATTTGGATCCTGGCTGTTAAGAAGATCATCAGTAATAATTACCGGATCTCCAATAAGTGCAAATGCTGTTGTTCCGTCAACAGATACGCCAAGAATAGTTCCATAGTACGTTCCATCCGCGATATTGTCATCGAAAGTAACTTCAGAAGGGACATATAGTTCCACGAATACTGGACAGCGCAAAATTGTTGCTTTGGATAAGCAGCAGTATCTTGAATAATAAGATGCTTCATCCTCTGAAAGCACACCGTTATCCTGAATCTCATTGTTGCTGTTAAGTTCGTATTCAGATATCTCACCATCACGATTAACGTACAGCTTGTCAAAGTTGAAACCAAAAAGATAATTGTTATCTTCAATAGAAGAAATATAATTACGCCAGATTTCAGTTGTGTTTATATTAATTTCTTCTGTTACTGAAGTCTCTTCTGTTGTTTCTTCTGCTGTTGTCTCGATACTTTCAGAAGTAGATGAGTTTTCAGTTATTTCAATAACAGAAATTGCGGCAGAAGTCTCACCTGAATCATTATTCTTAGGAGTACATCCCATAAGAATTGCGGCTGATAATACTGCAGAACCAATAGCTATAAGCTTTCTATGCTTCATAAGAGAATATTCCTCCAAAGAATTGAAATGCGGCACTTTTTAACACTGTTAAACAGGTAAAAAGCACCGCTTCAATTATAAATTTTTATGTTAAAAAAGTAAAAGATTAAAGTCCAACTGAACATGCTGATGCGAACTCAAGATAATTCTGATCTGGGTCAGTTATAAAGAGATAATACTTACCGTTTCCGCATGTAGACTGATTAATAACAAAATATGTTTCTCCGCCAGTTACAGTCATAAGGCCTTCGCTCAAAGGTCTTGCGTCTGCTTCTGCACCTGTTGGTGAATAGTACCACATGTAATGACAAGGAATACTTGCGCCTGGTTCAACCTTAAGCCAAAGATGAATTGCATTAGTATTTGATGGATATTTTCCCATAGATACAAATGTGTTAACTGAATTAGGATCAGCTGATGAATGATAACTACCTCTTGAAGTATATGTGTTAAAAGCATGACCTCTTACAGACATTGTGCCTCCGACACCATAAAGAACACTTACGAGCAGGCGATATGCAGTATTATTTGAAAAATCCATTGAAGCATATCTGAAATATGGATCCATAGAAGCTCTTGCGCTTAACTTTCCACCAGAAACAGCAGAACCAACGTTAATACCATAAGAATCACAGATGCTTCTGAACTCGTCAGACTGAGCAAACTGATTGAAAACTGTCTTATCGAACCAGAGCTGCTCGATCATGTTCTTTGTGTAGTAAGTAAGTCCGCCTTCGTCTGCCTCGCGGCCCATGAAAGCCTGATACAAATCTCTTACGTAGTCGCTATCGCTCTTATTCTTTGCACAGTACTCATCAGAGAATACAAAGTTATAGGCAATAGTAGTTCCAGATGTTCTTCCTGAAAGAAGATCCATTGTCCAGCTTCTTAAACCACCCTTATCAGGATTACGTCCAAGAATCTTTGTATAAAGTCTTTCTACAAAGAGGTTAACGCTTGCAGTTCTATGAACCTCAAATCCAGACTCATAAGTACCAGCAACGATTCCGTATGAATTACAAATGCCAAAAAATTCGTCAGAATTTGCAAATTCTGCAAAAAGGCTGTTTCTATCTAAGCCCGTTCCAAGCCAGTAATTAATCTCAACATCATATGCACTTCTGCCCATTAATGCTTCATAAAGGTGCTGAAGATATTCAGTATCGCTCATTCCCTTATTTGTAAACTCATTAGAGAATAAGAAGTCATAAGCACAGGAGATTCCTGTTGCTCTTCTATTTGAGAGTTCATTAGCCCAGTAATTAAGTCCGCCATTATCTGGATTTCTGTCCAAAGTCACGTTATAAAGTCTTGTGACAAATGAGTTAAGTCCTGTATCAGCATTAACATTCTTCCCTGGAATAAATGTAAAAACTGTTCCAAGAATAATTACTGAAGATAAAACCGCAGATACAAGTTTTGCTTTAATATTCTTCATTTTATTTTTCCTTTCAAAATTAGTTTACATAGAATACTGCTGCACCGATGCTGTTTTCGGCTGCTTCGTTAAAAGTCATATTGTGAATATTTTCTGTAGAGAACATCACTACATATGAACCCTGTTCGAATCCACTCAGAGTACAAATGTTGTAAGTTCCTGTACTCTCGCTATAAGTAACAGGCATTCTGTATCTTAAGATGTATGTCTCACGTCCTGTTGTTGAACTTACGTGATACTCATAAATAGTTGCGTACATTGTAGCTTCGTTGCGCTCTTTCTGCTTCATTGCGAAATCAATGTTAACAGCTTCATTTGCATTTAAACGATTGTTACCTGAAGAAGAGTTCCATGTGATGCTTCTTAATGCATCTGCGAAACTTCTGCTTGCGATGCTGAAATTATTGATTTTGATATCTACAATATCGTCTTCGAGAGTGAAGTAAGAACGGTTTGCTCTTGCGTTATAAATCTCTGAATAAGCTGATACGTCTCCACGTGAAATACCATAGCTCTGGCAGATTCCTGCAAATTCTGGGGATCTGCAGAAGCCAAGATAAATATCAAGGTCAGTACAGTAATATGCTGCAGATGAATCGTTAAGGACACTAATCCAGTAATTTACGCCAGCAGTATCAGCTGTTCTTCCGAAGAATCCTGAGTACAAATCATTAATGAATGCGGCATCATTTTTGTTCTGTGCACGATACTCATCTGAGAAGATAAAAGAGTAGCCAGCAGAAGCACCAGTGATATTTCCGTTCATGAGGTTGTCTGTCCAGTACTTAATTCCACTCTTATCTGAGCTTCTTCCAAGAATTGTAGAATAAAGTCTCTCCACGAAAAGGTTAGTGTTTGATTCCTGAGTAACATCACGGCCTGCTGTTCTTGTACCAGCAATGATTCCGTAGTCATTACAAAGTGAATTAAATTCATCTGAAGATAAGAAGAACTCAAAGAGCTGGTCACGAGTCATGCCTGCTGCCATCTGGTTGTGCCAGTAGTTTAATTCATCAGTGCTGCAGTAGCGGCCCAGGAATCCTGGATACAAATGAGTGATAAAAAAGTCATCTGAATATCCACCAGCGCCGTTCATAAATTCTGGGCTTGTTGCGATTAAATATCCAACAGCAGCTGCTGTAATTTTCTTTTCGGAAAGAAGGTTTCCCCAGTAAGATACATCAGCTGAAGATGGTTCACGTTCAAGAAATGTACGGTACATGTCGTAAACATAATCGTTGACACCAGCTGCTTCTGCTTTAAGAGCATTACATCTTGGGGCACAGTCAGCGTATACGGCTGTATTATTTGTTAATGTAAGAAATGTTCCTGATACCATAACTACACTAAGTATCAGAGCAATAAATTTACGTGATAAGTTCATATATATCCCTCGCTTTTTTAAACTACCAATAAGTATACCCTAAGAGGGCCGTATAAGAGGGCCACTCTCAATAAAGAATGGCCCTTAATTTATCCAATTCCTTTATAAGGAGTTATGCAATATTGAAGTTTCCAAGTCCGAGGAATGCGTGATTACTTTCGATAGTTCTGTAATCAGCTGAAATATTCTCTGTTGAGAATACGAGTGTGTACTGACCAGAAGGAAGATCTAAATCTGCTGGAAGAACGATATCGTATTCACCTGTTGCCCAGTTGTAGTTAACCTGAAGAGCAATAGGACCGCTCCAGAGCTGCTGTGTGCGGCCATATACTTCTCTTTCACCGAGATTCTGATAAGCTGCAGCATAGATTGTAACAGGAGCTGACTGACGTCTGATTAAGTGAAGTCTTAAGTCAAGATCAGAAGAATTCTCATAGATTGCAAATGGTGCACCACCCTGATTCATTGTTCCGTTTACCCATGTGATCTCATCTACAAGATCTCTGAAAATATAGCTTGTTACCTGGATGCCAGTATCTTCTGCATATGCAACAACGCTGTTTCCGTTCTGGAAAAGTGGGATATGAGGTCTTGCATAAACTCTTTCTACGCCACCTACAGCCCAGCCTCTCATGATGTTATATTCAACACAGATTCTGTCGAATTCGTTTGACTCAGCAAATCCGTTGAATACATCAAGGTCTGTGTGGATAATATCATCATCTGACATTCCGTCGAGAATATTTGACCAGTAACTAACTTCTGCTGATGAAGGAAAACGATCAAAGAATGCCAGGTACATATTGTTAACAAATTCGTGAGAGCTGACATTCATTGCAACATATTCATCTGAGAAGAACATTGTATATGCAAATCCTATTCCACTACAGATGTGGTTAGCGAGCTGATTTGTCCAGTACTTAAGACCATCCTGATCAGGTGTTCTTGAAAGACCTATTGCATACATTCTGTAAACAAAGAAGTTAATATTTGATTCCTGAATAGGATCTCTGCCGTTTGTACGTGTTCCAGGGAATATACCAAAATCGTCGCAGACATTTCTGAATTCTGAACTGTTAAGAATAGAAACTGTAATATCACTTCTTGTAGCGCCTGCTGGGAAGTGAGCACACCAGTAATTAATCTCGCGCTCTGTAGCTTCTCTTCTCATGAATCCACGATAAAGTCTCTGAACGAACTCTTCGTCTGTACAACCGTTTGTACATTCGTCACTTGTTGCCATTAAGTATGCAACAGCTGAACCTGTAATTTTGTTGTTTGAAAGTAACTGATACCAGTAATCAATTTCTGCTGAAGTGCAGTATCTTCCGAGAAGATTAGAGTACATATCAGTAATGAATGCAATGTAGTCGTGATAGTTATTTGCCTTCATTGAAATTTCAACAGATGGGCTTTCTGCGGCAAGTACATTCTTTCCAGGAATCATGAGAAAAGAACCTGAAAGCATTAAAGCGGCAAGAACAGATGCAACGAATCTTTTAGTAAACAACATTTTAAAATTCCCCCCTTAGGATTTATCAAACATGTTACGAGTATAGTTTTAAGTGGGAAATTAATATTTATTCTCATGAGCGAAATACATGTATGTATTTCTTAATTTTGGTGTGTTAAACTCTCGCATGAATAGAAAATAGTTCGCCTGAGGGATAAAATGGGAAATGCATCGAAGTTTAAGAGTGGTTATAAGGTAGTAATTGATCAGATTTCTGGAATATTTCTTCCAATTATTAACTGTCTTACTGCAGCAAGCATAATTAAAAGTGCTGTTGTCCTTCTTGCTGCCGCTGGTATTTTAAGCGCTGATGAAGGTCTTTATAAAATCCTTTATGCGTGCTCAGATGGTTTCTTTTATTTTCTTCCGTTCTTTCTTGCCATAACAGCAGCAGATCAGTGGAAAACAGATAAGTTCATTTCGCTTTTAATTCCTGTTGCCATGCTTTATCCAGATCTTGTGGTAATTCTTGAGAATGGTCAGAATCTTAATTTCTTTGGACTTACCATGCCTGCTACCGTATACCATAGCAGTGTAATTCCAGTTCTTCTTGCTGTGGGCCTTTTGCACTTTGTTGAGAAGCCATGTGACAAATATATACCTGAAGCAGTAAGAGGTTTTCTAAAGCCAATCGTATCAATGCTTATAGTTCTTCCTGTAACCTTTCTTCTTTTTGGAAGAATCGGTGCATGGATTGGAGATTTCCTTACTGCGATCTTCTTTAAATTATTTGATCTAAGTCCGGTTGCTGCCGGAATATTTATGGGCTTCTTTATTCAGCCTATGGTATTCGTTGGAGCTCATTGGAGTATCGTTCCAGTATGTATTAATAATATTGCAAATATGGGTTATGACGTTATCCTTCCACTTCTTGGCGGAGCTGTTTATGGTCAGGCAGGCGCAGCTCTGGCACTTGGATTTATATATAAGGATAAAGAGAAGAAGAGAGTTGCTTTTCAGGGTGCATTGTCTGCTGCTCTTGGTGTAACTGAGCCAGCACTTTTTGGTACTAATATGCCACAGTTAAGAGCCATGATTTCAGCATGTATCGCAGGTGCAGTCGGTGGTGCCATAACAGGAATTGCTGGTACTCACTGTACTTCATTTGCGTTCCCTAGTTTTGTCACGAGCATCGCTTATGTTGGTCCAGGTTTTGTGATGTTTTTATGTTCTATGGTTATTTCCGGAATTGTTGGATTTACTCTCGTTATGCTTCAGAAGAAGTGGATTAAAGTGTAATTATCATTCAATTGTTGCTATTATTTCATGATATGTTACTATGTAGTAGCAACAAATGATATTTATCGGGGGTAATACTATGGCGAAGAGTATTAAGGATATTCTTATGGATGAGAGTCCAAAGAATATTAAGAAGATTGAGAAGGCATTGGCAGACAAGAAGGCAGATGCTCTTACAAAGACTTATTTTGATTCATTCAAAACTGAAGTTTGTAATGGTACAGGTGTTGATTTTCCTAAGGTAAACACTATTGTTACTAATTCTTTTATTTGTAATTATGGACTTACTTTTGGATATACATTTACAATTATTCCTTTGAATACAGTAAAGAATGTATACCGCTGCAACATGATTAATGGAAAGTTTGATTACGATGATCTCTGGCTTGCTGTTGAAAGCACAGATGACCGTAAGACTTATATTTCGAGAGTTCAGCGTACAAATGCAAAGAGTCTTGATAGCTATGTAGATGTTGTTGCAGCAATTAAGAGTAAGCTTGCTGCCTTTGGTGGAGGTGTACAGTAATGATAGTTGTATATGGTGTTAAGCGTAAGATTAAGATTGTTAAGAGCCTCGGCCAGAATACATGTACAAACTGTGGACATGTAGTTGAGACAGCACTTGCAAAAGAGGGTGGCTACTGTCACGTTTACTATATTCCTGTATTCCCATATGTTGGTGGTTTGAAGTTTATCGCATGCCCTAACTGTGGTGTTATGGAGCCTGTTTCTTCTCAGAAGTTCAAGGAAATTAAGAATCAGCAGTAATCCTGTTTTTAATTAAATAGTTATATAGATAAACCCCTTTGAAGTTTTTACTTCAGAGGGGTTTTGCTTATAATGAAAATACTACTACTTGAAGGAGGGAAGAACTTGGATACAACTGAAAAGACAGAGATTAGAATAATGTTTTTTCTAAGTTTAAGCGCAATGATTATTTTTGCTGCCTTTGCATTTATTGTTAAGTCTTTTTCTATTGATCTTCTCGGTATTTTTCCTCCATGTATTGTGCTTAAGCATTTTGGGACTATTTGTCCTGGATGTGGGATTACAAGATCTGTAGCGGCATTACTGGAAGGAAGAATTCTTGACAGTTTTATGTTCCATCCGCTGCCTGTTTTTGGCATTGCTTTGGTTTTATGGTCTCTTATCTGTGGAATTGTATTTTATGCAAATCACCAGAATCTTGAAGGCAGAATGAAGTCTGTCTTTAAATTCAGAATGTTATATCTATATATAATTCTTGGTGTAATAGTAATTCAGTGGATTTTGAAATTAATATTCTGATAATCAGACCTTAGCCTTAACCATATTAAGTTCTTCTACAAGAATGCAGTTTTTAATTGTATTCTCTTCAACTGCTTTGATGCAGGCATCAAGTTCCATCCAGAGTATTCCAGATACTTCTTCTTTTTGAAGTTTTAAATCTTCTTCGTTAAGATCTTTCCAGATACAGAATACTCTTGAATACTGTCTGTCATGGAAAGGGATTCCATGGAATTCATCGTCCCATGTGACATATCTGTCACCACAGAAAATGAATTCATCTTCTGTGGCAGTAACACCTAGTTCTTCAGAAAGTTCTCTTATTGCAGATTCAATATAGCCTATACCTGCAGGAATATGACCTGCACTTGAAATATCGTAGCAGTCTGGAAAAGCATCTTTATCAGAGCTTCTCTTCTGAAGAAGAATCTCTGTTTTGTCTTCTCTTTTACGAAGAATCCATACATGAGAAGTTCTGTGCATGATTCCTTCTCTGTGCGCTTTTGTTCTGTCTACTGTTTCACCGGTAGGGTTTCCAGATTGATCTACAATATCAAGTATTTCCATATCAGTTGCCCTTTAGAATCTCTTCCTTATGTGTCTTTACGTAGCTCTGAATTGTAAGCTCATAAATTGATCCGATTACACCGATAATGCTACCAAGAAACAAGTTAAGGAAAAGGAATACAATAATCATGGCAGTCTGATTCTCATAGTAAGAAATGAGGCTTCCAGGGTTATTGCGGAAATACTGAGCGTTATTTTTCTCTTTATTTGACTGAACAATATTCCATATACCAATTGCGATAGATGTAATTCCGTATCCAACACAAAGTTCAGGAAGTCCAAGCATAATCTGGAAGATACCAATAATCATCCAGATAACAGCAGATGTTTCCATCTTTTTTACAGCTGTAATAAGGTGAGTAGAAGCAGCACCTGATGAAGAATACTGGTTACTATTAGGTGCTGGTATTGGAGCTGGAGCGTTATTTACTGATGCTTGAGATTTATCTACAGGAGTACCGCACATTGGGCATACATTAGAGGCATCATCAATCTGCTCTCCACAGGTTTTACAAATCATAAGAGTTCTCCTTTCGAAGTAAAAGATTATTCCAATTAGCATTTTAACCTAAATCAAGCAAGAATTCCCCTACTTCAAGGAGCGAGCACGCAGTCTGTGGGTTAAACGCATCTATAATCGAGCGAGTAAGCAGGGGATGAATTGTAAGGAAAAAATATTCCAAAAATAAAAACGAACACTTGTTCTATTCTGAGAAAAGTGCTATAATGTTATCAGTCGAATACGTAAGGAAATAGCTG
>JAZLLF010000077.1:0-2465 GCA_045598005.1 Saccharofermentans sp.
CTTTAGCAAAAGCGCTGCTGATGTTCGCGTAAATCAATATGAGTCTGGAAGAATGGCACCAAAGGCAGATGTCCGTCAAAAGATGGCAGAGATATTATCAGTTGATGTAGAAGCACTATCTGATATTGATCTAAGCTCTCCTATCGAAACTGTTCATGCTTTATATCAGTTAGAGGATGAATGTGGCATGAAACTTGAATATAGGGATGGCAAGACTTCTCTTGTTTTTGATAACGACTATAGTAAGTCCAGAACATTAGTAAGCCTTCTTAATATGTGGTGTGATAAAAAGGCTAAGTCAGATGAGAATTATGAAGACTGGAAACTTAATATTGGTTCTAATGTTGAAAAGTACTACAACCAAAAAAGAGAAGAACTATCTTCACTATATGCACCATTACTATCTGAAATTGGAAAAGGCGATTTGCTTAAAACTGTTTCCGATTTGACTGAAACTATCAGACGAATAATTGAAGCAGGTATATCTGTATTACCTACAGCAACAAAAGAAGCTGTTGGTTTTACATTTAAGATTAGTGAATTGCTTAATTCTGAGAATAGAGATTTTGCTCTCTTTCTTAATGAATTTAACTACATTAAAAATAGAGGCATTGTCTGTGAAGACGAATACCTCTACTTAAATGGTATGGTTACTATTACATATTGGATTGGAATTCCATCACTAAGTGTAGTATGTACAGACATAAATAATCTTAATGAATATTTACGTAGTGAGGATAAATCCGACTTCGCCAAAGATGAATTCGAGAGTAGTTTCAAAAGCTCTCTTATGACTCAGAATAACAGTCTCGAAGACGAGATTAAGTTCTATAGTTAAATAATTTTTTGACGAATTTTTGACGAAGAAAATGAAAACCCTTGAAAATCAAGGGTTTCCAGGCTTTGTCCGTTATTCAAGCTCAATTGTTCCAGGTGGCTTAGATGTCATATCAAAGAGCACTCTGTTAACGCCCTGAACCTCATTGATTACACGGTTCATTACAGTCATAAGTACGTTGAATGGGATTTGGGCACACTCAGCTGTCATGAAGTCGATTGTACGTACAGCACGAACAACTACAGCGTAGTCATAAGTTCTCTCATCACCCATAACACCAACTGATCTCATGTTTGAAAGAGCTGCGAAGTACTGATTAGGCATCCATGGAGCCTCAACACCATGCTCCTTCTTATACTCAGCAAGAGCCTTATCAACTTCCTCGCGGTAGATGTAGTCAGCATCCTGAACAATTCTAACCTTCTCGGCTGTTACTTCACCGATGATTCTGATACCAAGTCCTGGACCTGGGAATGGCTGACGATATACGAGGAACTCGGGAAGACCAAGCTCAAGACCAGCCTTTCTTACCTCATCCTTAAAGAGGTTTCTGAGTGGCTCAATAATCTCCTTGAAGTCTACGAAATCAGGAAGACCACCAACGTTATGGTGTGACTTAATAACAGCTGACTCACCACCAAGACCTGACTCTACAACGTCTGGATAGATTGTTCCCTGTGCAAGGAAATCAACTGTAGCAATCTTCTTTGCTTCTTCCTCAAATACACGGATGAACTCTTCACCAATAATCTTACGCTTTCTTTCTGGCTCTGTTACACCAGCGAGCTTACCATAGTATCTCTCCTGAGCATTTACTCTTATGAAATTAACATCAAAGCGTCCGCTCTTACCGAAGATTTCTTCTACCTCATCACCTTCGTTCTTTCTAAGAAGACCATGGTCTACGAATACACATGTAAGCTGCTTACCGATTGCCTTTGCAAGGAGAGCTGCAAGTACAGATGAATCAACACCACCTGAGAGAGCAAGAAGAACCTTACCGTCTCCAACCTTAGCACGAATATCGTTGATTGCATTCTCAACAAAAGAATCCATTCTCCATGAACCATCTGTCTCACAGATATTTCTTACGAAGTTATAAAGGATTTCCTTACCCTTAACAGTATGGAGAACCTCTGGGTGGAACTGGATAGAATAAAGCTTCTTCTCTTCGTTTGCTGCTGCTGCAACAGGACAGTCAGCTGTATGAGCAATAATCTCAAATCCAGGAGCAGCCTTGGAAATATAATCGTTATGACTCATCCAAACGATAGTAGAATCCTCAACACCAGCAAAAAGCTTATCCTTGGATCCATCAATAAATGTCTCGATTTTTCCATACTCTCTTACTGGAGCATGCTCAACCTTACCACCTAAGATATGATTCATAAGCTGAGCTCCGTAGCAAAGTCCAAGTACTGGAATACCGAGCTCAAAGAGTTCCTTTGAATATGTAGGAGCACCTTCTTCGTAGCAGCTATTAGGACCACCAGTAAGAATAATACCCTTTGGATTCATTGCCTTAATCTTCTCAATGTCTGTCTTGTAAGAATAAATCTCACAATAAACATTGCACTCACGAACTCGTCTTGCAACGAGCTGGTTATACTGACCACCAAAGTCAATA
>JAZLLF010000078.1:0-61943 GCA_045598005.1 Saccharofermentans sp.
TTGTCCTTTATCTTGCATAATTGTCTTAACATCAGCAAAGTCTAAGTTAATCATAGATGGTGTTGCAATTAAGTCTGTAATACCAGAAATAGCATCCTTTAATACTGAATCGGCATGCTTAAATGCATTAAGCATAGTAGCATCAGCACCTAGAACTTTAGCTAAATTGTCGTTTGGAATGACGATTAAAGTATCAACTACATTACGTAATTGTTCGATACCTGCTTCTGCATTTTTATTTCTAACGTGAGCCTCAAAACCAAATGGCTTTGTAACTACAGCAACTGTTAATATCTTCTTTTCTTTTGCAATAGAAGCGATAACAGGTGCAGCACCTGTACCTGTACCACCACCCATGCCGGCAGTAATAAAGAGCATATCTGTATTTGAAATAGCCTCTGCAATCTCGTCTCTTGACTCTTCTGCAGCCTTCTCACCTACGCTAGGATCAGCACCGCAGCCAAGACCACGTGTTACCTTCTCACCAATCTGAATACGAATAGGTGCCTTGGTTCTTGCCAATGCCTGATTGTCACTATTGATTGAAATGAATTCAATTCCCTGAACACCGCTGTCAAGCATACGGTCAACAGCGTTACATCCGCCGCCGCCTACACCAATTACTTTAATAGTTGCAAAATGTTCCTCATCAAGAACAAAGCCTCTTTTATCAGACATAATAAGAATCCTCCCGATTACTTAATCGCAATATCTAGTAGTACAACAGAAATTTTAACCTAAATATTGTATATCAGCAATAATTAAATATAAATATCCGTATTGATGTTAAACTTTTTTCACGATTATTGCAAACGTTTAGATTTCACTTTTATTACGATTAGTATACATATTGTTAATTATGCATCTTCGTCGTCTTCATCAGTTGGTTCAGTATAGCCGTAATAATTGTCGTAACTGTGATAAATTGGGGAATCTTCAGTCATATCAAGAGATCCAGCTGGAAGTCCATCCATACCATTCTCCTCGATAGCAAACAAGAGCCAGTGCATCTTGTCATCGATAGTTGTAACGTCATTAAGTTTTACTGTAAGAAGAGACCCATTTGGAAGCATTACAGTAATAAAAATCATACCGCTTGGAAGAATTCTTACTTCCTGAAGGTTATCAAAGAAACTGTAGTCACTATGGTAAAGACTATTCTCTTCAGCTGACAAAACAGCACCGAGAATAACAATCATCTTCTGGTAAGAAAGGTTATCAGTAATACCAATATCCTGACCAAGAACTACGCTGTTTACTTCAACACCACAAAGAACAGGATGAACTTCAGCTGAAAAATCAGATGAAAACTCCAGAACAATACCATCCTTATCGATGGCAGCATAACCGTCAGCTGTTCTTATATAAGCAACCTTCTGACGCTCTACTACTGTAACCTTAAGTGTAGATGGGTATTCAAAAGAAATCTTTATATCCTTTATATATGGTGTTGTTCTCTTTATACGGGATTCAATTCCATAATAACTTCTTATGAGATGATCACCATTTTGAATTCCAACAAGTTCCATTATTGCTTCTTCTGAAACCTGATGGTTGCCTTCAACCACATATTTCGACATTCTGAGTGCTGGTGAAAAAGCAAAAATAAGCGCTACTATAAGAATTATTATCGAAAGAAGAATTATAACGAGTTGCTTAAAAGAAAGAGGGAAATCCTCGAGGAACACACGTGAACTCAAAGGTACCTGTTCTGCCTTTCTGGCTTCCTTCTTGCGACGGGCATCCTCTCTCTTCTTATCGATATATGCTTCGAATTCCTCGATATCTTTTATTGTTTCCTTGCGCTTTTCAATCTTCTGGCGACGCTTCTGTTCTCTTTTCTCATCCGAAGCTTTCTTCTCTTCGTCATCTGAAGATTCTTCTTCGACCTCGATTACTTCCTCAATAACTTCTACTTCTTCCTCAGATGAAGACTCATTAACATCAGCAGTCTCTGAAACTGCTTCATCTGTTTTATTTTTATCTTCTTCATCTGCAGACGAAAAAATATTATCGAGTTCGTCGTTATCCATTAATTACTTCCCTGATTGAATCTACAATTCTCTTATCACAGTCGAGAACCTGAAGTTTCTTCGCATTCTCACGCATTAAGCTGCGTCTGCTCTCATCCTTCAAAAGCTCGCGAATAGATTTTAACAGATTATCCTTAAGATTTTCATCATCTGGAACAAGAATACATCCATCAACATCAGCAAAAGCCTTGGCATTAAAAGTCTGATGATCATGTGCCGCATATGGATATGGAACAAAAATTGAGCATGAACCAATAGCAGCAGTCTCAGCACATGTAACTGCACCTGCTCTTGTTATCGAAATATCACTGCCACAAAGATAGTCATTAGGATTATCAATATACTCCATAATCTTAAGATTAGAAGGAATATCTGAACGTTCCTTCAAAAGTTTAGTCTGCTGCTTTCCACTACTTAATACAAAAACAACATCCTTAAACTCATCAAGCTTTGCGCAGTCAATAATGAAATCATTAAGAGATTTTGCACCGAGGCTTCCACCCATGGTAAATACGAGTTTCTGATCAGGTGCATAGCCAAGATTCTTTCGTGCATTCTCAAATGTATTTCCTATAAACATACTTCTTATAGGATTACCTGTATAAACGATCTTCTTTGCTGTTTTAAAATCCTTCTCAAGATTTGGAAAACCAGTCAGAACAAGATCAGCCTTACGTCCCATAAAACGATTGGCTCTTCCAGGGAAAGCATTTGCTTCATGAATAACAACAGGAATCTTCTTGGCTTTTGCCTCAGCAAGAAGTGGAGCGCAGACATATCCGCCTGTTCCAATTACAGCATTTGGCTTAAAGTCATCTATTATCTTTGAACACTGCTTACGGCCCTTAATAAGAGCAGCAAGTGCCTTAATCATCTTTACACTTGGCTTCATTGGGAATGGCTTAGCCTCGATATACTCCATATCATAACCAGCCTTAGGAACGAGTTCCCCTTCAAGACCTTCTTTACGTCCTGTAAACAAAATCTTTACTGTATCGCCATTGGATTCATAATACTTCTTAAGTGAGTCAGCAATTGTAATTGCTGGATTTATATGACCGGAAGTTCCACCTCCAGTAACAATAAACTTATACTCCATTAACCTTCTCCTTCTTTGAAGGGATTTTTGTTCCTGAACGAGAAACACAAAGTATCATACCATAAGCTGCGAGCAAAAATACCTGTGCAGTTCCACCATAACTTACGAAAGGCAAAGTTACACCGGTTGAAGGAATTACCTGAAGCTCTACGGCAACATTAAGAAGTGCCTCAATCATAATAAGCGACGTACATCCGGTGGCGACGACTCGCGAGAACTGCGAATCAGTCCTTAGAATTACCATCGTACACATTCCTATCATAGCCATATAAACAAGGATAAGAAGCGTTCCTCCCATAAATCCTGTCTCTTCTACATAGATTGAGAAAATATAGTCATTCTGTGCCTCAGAAACATAGTTATACTTAGCTCTTGATTTACCAAGTCCTCTTCCCCAGAGTCCACCAGATCCAAGTGCGTTATGAGCATTTGTAACCTGTCTTGTATCATCCTCAGAAAGAGTAACGTCACTGTTCTCATCGTGAGTTGCTGAGTAGATTTCTGTACGCTTAACTACGTGAGCAAAGTTCTTCTCAATATAAGAACCAATTTTATCTGGCATTGCCACATATGCAATACCGATTCCCAATACGCCGACAAGACCAAGAATCGCTCCACCAACAACCCATGATTTCCAGTTAATACCAGCAGTAAGTGTACTCATGAATACAACGAAAGCAACGATAATTGCACATGAAAGATGTGGCTGCATAAGAATAAGAAGATCAACGACAATTGCAAATCCAACAGGAATAATAAAATCGAACATCGCATCGGTTAACAGCTGCTGGATTTTACTGTCTGAATGACGATATTTATCACTCTTCTTAAATGTCTTAAGCCATGTCCAGTAACCAGCAAGAGCAACAACTATCGCAACTTTTACAAACTCAGATGTCTGGAAAGTAACACTGTCTGTACCAATCCAGCGCTTAGCACCGTTAATACTCTTACCTGCAACAGCAGTAAGAACAATAATTCCAATACTGGAAATAAAAGCAAACATCCAGATTGCCTTTTTCTTAAAGAAATT
The DNA here is from genome assembly GCA_045598005.1 of Saccharofermentans sp. Taxonomy (GTDB): domain Bacteria; phylum Bacillota; class Clostridia; order Saccharofermentanales; family Saccharofermentanaceae; genus Saccharofermentans. The sequence goes on from JAZLLF010000078.1 coordinate 4,166, forward strand.
AATCGGAATAAAATTAAGAACAAGGCACATTGCGATACCAGCAACCGTATACTGAATCTGCTTCTTCAGATAGAAAACAGTACTTCTTTCGCTTGTAGCATATCCAGCTGGACCTGATACTGAATAAAGAATAATGAGGCCAAAAACAACAATTGCAAACATCATAAGAATAAGCGGAATATTGCTGTAATACTTACGCTTAAGCTTAGGTGCATTATTTGTTATTTCATTTATTGCTTTTTCTCTGTCAACTTCATTAACTGAAGTTTCATTGGAATTCTTAATATCAATCGCATTATCACTCATTTATATTAACCTCTTCCAAAGCCTGATTTGCTAATTTCTGAAAACCAAAGGCATTTGAAGCCTTAAAAAGAACCGCATCACCCTTACGGCAGTAAGCAAGGAACTTTTTATATGTATCTTCTGAATCATCACACAAAGTGTACTTGGCATCAGGATTCACTGACAAAAGTCCCTTAACAAAATCATCTTTCTGATCACCAGTAACAAAGATATGATCAAAATCATACTTACCACAGTCTTTACCTGTCTCTTCATGAAGCATAGGAGCATAATCTCCAAGCTCCAGCATTCCACCAAGAACAGCTATTTTACGCTTTCCTTTTCCAACTACATTAAGATTAAAGAAAGCTGCCATCATGGACTCTGGTGCAGCGTTATAAGCATCGTTAATCACAGTAAGATTCTCTCCGTAATTTACTGCACCTCTGCCATTCATCTGAGAAATCTCTGATAATGCAGTGATTGCTTTATCCATAGAAGCACCAAGAAGCTTGGAACACATCATTGCAAACAATGCATTACGAACATTATGAATTCCTGAGAGATTCAAATGAACATCATCAAATCTCTCTACTTCATTAATAATGTTTCCTCTTACATCAAAATCGATTCCGTTTCCAAAACGAATATTCTCAGCACCACAATAGAAAGGACACTTAAGACCATTTCGTTCCTGCTCTTCTCTGTCAATAGAAACTGATGCAAGAAGTCTGTCAGCAGGAATCTGACTAATAGCATAATCATAAAGGAACTTATCATCACCATTAACAACGAGAATTCCACCATTTACAAGACCCTCAACGATTTCCATCTTTGCAAGTCGGATTTCTTCTCTTGAACCAAGACGCTCAATATGGCAGTAACCAACATTTGTAATAACAGCGATATCAGGGCATGCAATATTAGTAAGATAAGAAATCTCTCCGCGAAGACGCATTCCCATTTCGAGGACAAATACTTCTGTATCGGAAGGTGCACTTAAGATTGTCATAGGAAGACCAATCTCATTATTCTCATTACGCTTTGTAGAGTACACTCTCTTTGAAGCGCTTAATGTGCCTGCAATCATTTCACGTGTTGATGTCTTTCCAACCGAACCTGTAACAGCAACAACCTTTGCACCAATCTTAAAGCGATAATGTCTTGCAAGATTGCCAAGTGCAGTTAAAGTATCGTCGACAACGATTGAAATCGAATTTTCAGGAATCTTACTCTCATCACTTACAAGAAGCAATGACGCACCATTTTCAAGTGCCTTCTGACAAAAATCATGGCCGTCAAAATTCTCGCCCTTAAGAGCGATATAAAGATTACCTTCTTCGATTGTTCTTGTATCTTTTGACACACCCGAAACATAAACTGTACCAGAAATCGAAGCACCTCTGTTTACAATTCTTCCGTTAACCGCATTAACAATCTCATCGAGCGAAAACATTTCTCTCACCTTATTTTTCCTCCAAAGCAGCAATTACTGATGCAGCAACTTCGCGATCATCGTAATGGCTCTTTACTCCTTTAATTATCTGATAATTCTCATGACCCTTACCTGCAATAAGTACAAGATCACCAGGCTCAGCCATTGAAATTGCCGCTTCAATAGCATCAGTTCTGTCAGGAACAATCATATAGTCGCCTTCAGTAGGCTCAATTCCTTCAACAATCTGCTCGATAATAGCCATTGGCTCCTCGTCACGAGGGTTATCAGTTGTAATGACAGTAAAGTCAGCATACTCACCAGAAGCCTGTCCCATACCAATTCTTCTGTCTGAAGATCTGTTACCGCCACAACCAAATACAGAAATCAGCTTGCCTTCAGTATATTCTCTCAAAGCCTGAAGAACGCTCTTTAAACTCTCACCGTTATGCGCATAGTCAACAAGAACTGAAATGCCGAGTTTATTCTCAACTGGCTCAACTCTTCCAGGAACTCGCATTGTAGTAAGACCCTTCTTAACAGTATCAAAATCAACTCCAAGAATACCTGATACAGAAATTGCGCAAAGTGCATTATACACATTAAATACACCAGGAAGTGCAACAAAAACTTCGCCGTTATACCAAGGAGAAACGAGTTCAAAAGATGTTCCTACAACGCCGTTTCGTACTTCTTTCGAAATAGATTTTGCGTAAACATCTGCACTCTCATTAAGGCCGTAAGTAGTAACCTTTGATGTATTTTTCACGTAAGAAAGAACCTGGTCGATTTCATTTGTATCAAGATTAATTATCGCATTCTCAACATGATCAAACATCTTAAGTTTGCTCATAAGATAATCTTCCATTGTTGGATGCTCTTCAGGGGAAATATGATCTCTGAAGAAATTAGTAAAACATCCTACTTTATAGTCAAGACCTGCTACTCTGTTCTGCTTAACACCAAGGGAAGAAACTTCCATAACACAGCTTTTAGCGTCTGCATTTATCATATCTGAAAAAAGCGAATAAAGCGAAAGTGCAACTGGTGTTGTGTGGTTAGCATCTTCCTTCTTGTCACCAACGATGTTATAAACAGTTCCAATTAATCCTGGATTCTGATTTGCGTGCTTCAAAATCTCGTGAAGCATAAATGTAGTTGTAGTCTTTCCCTTAGTACCTGTAATACCAAGCATATTAAGTTTCTTTTCTGGATGATTAAGGAAAGCTGCGATAATAAGTGCAAGTGTCTCTCTTGTATTATCAACTGCCACAACAGCTACATTTCCTGATGAAGCAATTTCCTTAATCTCATCATCTGGGAATAAACTACGATCTCTGTTTACAAGTATTGCAGAAGCTCCCTTTGAAATGCTGTCTGGAATGAAGCGATGTGCATCATTTGTGTTACCTTTAACAGCAATAAAAAGTGTACCCTCAGAAACTTTTGAAGAATTATCCTCAACAGCTGAAATCTCTGTATTTAAATCTCCACAGATAAGAGTGTAGTCAATGCCACTTAAAACATCAGAAAGTAACTTAGTCATTTCCAGCCTCCGCAATTATTTAGCCGTAAATAATAGGCTCATCAATATCGTCTTCCATAGGTGTTGGTGTTGGAACAAATCCATCCTCACCATTAGCGTTATCTTCAGGTCCAGGTGTAGGAGTTGCTGTAACAGTAGTATTTTCAAGTGTTACATATACGATTGATCCTGCAAATACAACGGTAGTTGGAGCTTCACTCTGACCTACGCAGACACCCATTATATCTCCCTGAATAATACAGTTAAGATTTGAATCTCTTAATGTCTCAATACACTCAATTGCAGTCTTTCCTGCAAGGTTTGGAACATTTGTTGTAATCATCTGTCCCTCATAACCTTCTGGATAAAGGAATACGATACCAGTTCTGTAAAGCTGTGCATCTGTACCTGGGTAAGAATAAGCAATGATTGAATCTGAAGACATTGTTGGATCACCATAGATAGTTGTGATACCGTTACGACCAATAGTCGAACTTGCTTCAGCAGCTGAAAGGCCTGTGCTTGCCTGAATCCAGTATCTTACTGTCAAATCGCGATAATCTTCTTCTGTGAGAACTCTTGGAACACCAAGATATGTAAGTGTTCCTTCAACGATACGTGCAGCGATTGAAGCAGCTGCGGATGAACCAACACCACGATCTTCTGGTCTATTAAGTACTACGAGCACTGCAATCTGTGGATTAGATGCTGGGGCAAAACATGAGAATGAAAGAACGTGCATTCCTGCTTCCTCACCTGTCTCGATTGTTGATGTAGAAGTCTTACCAGCAACATCGTAACCAATAACCTGACCAGCAGAACCAGTACCATCTGTAACTACGGCTGACATAAGAGCACGCATTCTTGCACATGTTTCCTCTGAGAAGATTGTTCTAATTACTTCTGGCTCAATCTCATCAACGATATTGCCGTTCTCATCTGTGATGTACTTTACAAGGTGTGGAACCATGAGGTTACCACCATTTACAAGAGCACAGTAAGAATTCAAAAGTTGGATAGGTGTAACCGTTGCAGACTCACCGAAAGAAAGACACGCCATATCAACGAAGTTTGGATCATCATGGAAGATACCAATTCCTTCAGCTGGAAGATCAATACCTGTAGTCTCATAGAAACCAAATGTATGAACGTAATCATAATATCTGTGAATAGTAATTCTTTCTGCAAGCTGTACGAAAATAGGGTTACAAGAATTCTCAAATGCCTGAAGAAGTGTCTCAGTTCCATGATTGTAATTACCCTGCTTCTGAAGCCAGCATGAAATCTGGTGAATTTCAGAAACCTGAATTGGTGCATCAGAGAACTCCTCTGTCTCAGTTGTAAGACCTTCTTCGAGAGCAATAGCTGTTGTGAGAGCCTTAAATGTAGAACCTGGCTCGTATGTATCAGAGATACATCTGTTACGCCATACATTACTCATAAGGTATTCAACCTGCTCATCATCAGTCCATGAATTCCATGTAGCTTCGTCCATTCCAAATGGAATACCATATGGATCGTTGAGGTCGTAGTCTGGCATTGACACCATTGCAAGAACGGCACCGGTATAAGGATTCATAACAATCGCTGTAACACCGCCTCTTGGTGAGTACTGATTATAAGCATTACGGCATGCTTCCTCAGCAATTCTCTGAATATTAACATCCATATTAAGTACGATGTTATTACCATCTACAGCAGCTTCAGCAATAGCATCAGAATAAGGAAGAACACCATCAGTTCTTGAGTCTACCTCGGAATATCTGTAACCATTTGTACCAGAAAGAACACTGTTATAGTATGCTTCAAGTCCATAAATACCATTAAGGCTGACACCGTTATTACGTGCATATCCGATAACCTGTGATGCAAGACTTCCATAGTTATAGTAACGCTGTGGAACTGAGAGGAATCCGATACCTGTAACCTTATGTTCGTTAAGGAATGCTTCAAGTTCTTCCTTTACTTCAGTTTCAACGTTTCTACAAAGGTCAAGACCACCTACTGCATTACGTGGATCACTTGCATCGTTAGGATCAACAGGAATAATCTCCTCGAGTCTTTCAACAGGAACACCAAGATACTCATTGAGTGTATTAATTACAAGAGTTCTGTCAAAATCTTCACTCTGAGCAACGATATTAGGTGAACATACAACAGTATAGTTATATGTATTAGATGCTAGAGGATTACCATTTACATCGTAAATAACTCCTCTGTCTGACGCGTATGTAAGCATCTTCCACTGATCTTCAGACGCTGCTCTTGCATACTCGGAATAATTTACTACTGTTGTTTCATAGAGCTTTACGATAAGAAAGAAACCAAATACAGCTGCAATGGCAAAAATCCCAATGGTTAAAAACATTGGGATTCTTTCTTTATCAAATATTCTGTCTAATCTAAGTTTAACCTTTTTCTTAGCTGCCATTATTAACCCTCGTTCATTTCATTTAAATAGTATCGAGCCAGACTTTCCAGCGCATTCTGATAAGCTTCATCACTAAGACCGTATTCATCGTAGGAAACTACTGTTACAAGCTTATCGTCCTTTGGCATTGGAAGAGCAACAATCTGGTTGGAATTTGGGTCCTGCATACCGAGAGCAAGAGCTCTTGCTCTGATGCTTTCCATATCATTAATACCGTTAATATCTTCTTCTGAATCGATAATGTTCTTCTTTAAAATAGCAATCTCATCCTTCAAATCAGAATTATCACGGCTCATCTTTGAAAGTTCCATCTGAGGGTAAAGAAGAATACCAACAAAAACGCCAACCATGATAATAAGACCAACAGAAACTACAGCCTCGAAAACGCGGCTTCTGCTGTTGGAGTGTGAACTCTTCTTAAGAGAATTAGCTTTCTCTTCCTTCATAAGTTCATCGTCTTCGAGAACATAATCTGGAATTTCCAAAAGCTTCTCACTAATATCTGGATCATCAATTACCGTATAGTGTGTTGAAAGATACGGCTTCTTTGATTCGTTTTTATTTCTTTCTGCGATTGCCATCGCTTTACCCTCACTTATTTATTGCCAACTTATTATCTTAAAAGTACCTGATTACGTTCAAAAACTCTGAGTTTACAACAATGTGCTCTGTAATTCTCATCTACTTCTGCATCACTTGCTGTAATAGGTTTCTTTGTAATTGCGTTTCCGATGCTGACCTTACCGCATACACATCTTGGGAAATCTCTTGGACATGTACAAGGAGATTCATGCTTACGGAAACCTTCCTTTACAATTCTGTCCTCAAGAGAATGGAATGAAATAACTGCCATTCTTCCATTTGGCTTAAGCATCAAAGGACCATCTTTTACGAGTTTTTCTACAGAAGAAAGCTCGTGATTTACTTCAATTCTTATTGCCTGGAAACAACGTCTTGCTGGATGCTGATCCTCTTCTCTTCCTCTTGAAGGCATATAAGAAGAAATCTTACGTGCAAGCTGCATTGTCGACTTAAATGGCTCTGTCTTTCTGTCACGTACGATACATGCAGCTATTCTTCCTGAGTATCTTTCTTCACCATACTCTCTGAAAATTCTCTCGAGTTCATTCTCTGAATAAGTATTAACAACTACTTCAGCTGAAAGATAGGAAGTTGTATCCATTCTCATATCAAGTGGACCATCGCTTGCATAAGAAAAGCCACGTTCTGCTGTATCAATCTGATGTGAAGAAACACCAAGATCTGCAAGAATACCATCAACCTTACCAATTTTGAGGCTGCTGATTACATTATCAATCTCAGAAAAATCTGACTTAACAATCATCCAGTTCTTGTTACGATAATCCTTAGACTTGATAAGGCATGTTCTGAGAGCTGAATCATCCTTATCAAGAGAGATAAGTGTTCCCTTCTCAGAAAGTCTTTCAAGAATACCAATGCTGTGACCACCGCCACCGGCTGTACAATCCACGTACACTCCGTCTGGATTGATATTCAATGCTTCCATGCACTCATTAAAGAGCACAGGGATGTGCTGAAACTCATTACTAACCACGTCGTTCATTTTTAATTAAAGTCCTTCTACAAAATACTTTGTCTCGAGGCCCTCAATAGCACCAAGGTTGTGATCCTCGTTGTCATAGAATTCCTTAGTACAGATATCAAGCTTCTCTTCATCGCTGAATACACAGATCTCACCACCCGGCACCGCACCGATTCTTTCCCATAATTCTGGTGTAACTGTGATTCTTCCCTGCGAATCGACATTAACTTCAATATGTTCACCAATGATCTCACGCTTAATCTTACGAGCAGCTGGATCCATAGTGTTAAATTTCTTAATCTGCGATTTGATGAATTCAAAACGCTCTTTGGAATAAACACAAAGATAACCTGTGTCCAGGCTATTTGTAACAATTACTTCAGAACCTAACTCTTCCTTCTGTTTGGAAGGAATAAAGAAACGTCCTTTTGAATCAATTTTCTTTGTATCTCTTGCCATCTGAAACGCGCTTTCATCAGAAATTGTTGTCAGTTATAATGGATTTTGCTCCACTTTGCTCCACAAACTGTACCAAAATCACCACTTTTCTGACCCACATTTGTATTTTATATATAACATTTCGGTTAATCAAGAGTATTTGACGAGTTTTTTGTATTTTGTTTGAAATATTTGCAACAATTCTCATAAATAGAGTTTCATCTATGTTTCAGAGCATAAAAAAACTGCCACCAGCGCTCAAAAGAGAGCCAATGACAGTTAATTAATCAAACTCAATATTTATAGGATTATTTATCAGCCTTCGCCGTTTTCAATAACACTAATTCCATTAGAATTAATATCTACAATGGTTCCATCCTCGCTTTCAACGTGGATACCATCTCCATCGATGAACTGTGAATACTCACCGAGTTCAGAAGTGAACTCCTTAATTCCTTCTTCAATCTTACCTGACTTAATTTCAGATCCAACAGCAGCCATAAATACAAAGATAAGAACGATAGTTGTAATAATTGAAAGAACAAGTGCAACAAGACCGGTAATAAGCATAATTAAATCAAACTTCTTCATATTAATTCACCTTAAAAACCTTTCTTCCAGACTTTCTTGTTCCACTTAACATACTGAACTGTACCCCAGATGAAGTACTTAATTGCAAAGTAGCAGATTACAGCGATAAATACTGTAATAAACAAGATCAACAATGCAAGAACAATACCTGTTGCCATAAAAGCTCCCATACCAGGAATTGCAAAAATCAATCCGATCAATCCAGCGATAATTCCAATTTCAACTCCAACTACTGCAAACAAGAAAGCAACAATTGAAAGCCATACTGGGAGCATAACAAGAATATTAAACACAATTACAAATACAACGCCTGCTGTATCATAGTTCTTGTCTGAAGCAACTTCTGTCTTTGTCTCAGGCTCTGGTGTCTTCTTAGTAAGTGCCTTAGGAAGAGTTGTTCCCTCAATATAAGCCTTAGCAAGATCATCAGCTGATCCTAAGTTCTTACAAATTTCTTCTTCGTTCTGGCCATTTGCCAAACCAACACTGAAATGCTCATCAATCTCAGAAAGGATTTCTTTTACATCCTTATATGACATTGAAGAAAGACCATTCTCGAGTGTTTCCATATACTCTTTCTTATTCATGTTATCCTCCTAAAATCTCATTGACCTGAGAAGAAAAATCATTCCAGTCTTCTCTGTCATCATTAAGTCTCACCATTCCCTCGTCGGTAAGATGATAATATTTACGCGGTGGCCCGCTCTTTGACTCCTTCAAATATGTTGTAACCAAGCCATCTGATGCAAGCTTACGGAGAATTGGATATACTGTTCCATCTGCGAGTTCAATCTTTCTGGAAAGAACTTCAGCTACGTCATATCCATAACTATCACCGTGTTCAAGAATAGCCAGCACACACATATCGAGAACGCCCTTTTTAAATTGACTATTCATAGCAATCCTCCACTTGTTTTGTACTTTCGCTATTAAATTTAGCACACTACTGTTTAATATTCAATACTACCTTTTAAAAAATACTGAACATTAACAAGTTGCATAATTACGGACAAAAAAGAAAGCCGCCAATCAGCGACTTTCCATAGATACATTTAATATGATACCGAACGATATGAAGTTAACCAGCAGCGCCGTTCCTCCAAGACTAATAAACGGAAGCGGGATACCTGTAATTGGAAGAAGTCCAACCGCCATACCCATATTCTCAATATAGTGGAAGGCAAAACCTGCGCAAAGTCCAACAACTATGTAAGAAAATGCCTTTCGAGAAGATCTGCTTGCAACAAACAGGCATCTGCAAAGGAAGAAGAACGCAAGCACAATAATTGCTGTTGTTCCAATGAAGCCCAAATGCTCAGATACTGCAGCGAAGATGAAGTCACTCTCCTTTACCGGAACGCTTACAAGAATTCCAGTGTTGTTGCCGGCAAGACCACCTGACGCAATCGCAGCCTTTGACTGAACAAGGTTATACTCAGCCTCAGGGTCAGAACCTTCAAACACGAGAGAAAGAATTCTCTTCTTCTGATAACTTTCAAGATAGAAGTTCCAAACGAACGGCACACCGAGAACTATTACAGATGATACCGCAAGGAAAAGGTAACGGTATTTAATTCCCCAGACAAAGAGTATACATACAAAAGAGAATACGATAACCATCGCTGTACCAAAGTCTGGCTGCTTAAGGATAAGAAGCATTGGCGGACCATAAGTAAGTGCCAGATACAAAAGACCTCTCCATGGAGAAATATCTTTTGAATCCATTCTTTCGAAAATCTCACCCGCCATCATTACGAGTCCGATTTTTGCGAGCTCAGACGGCTGGAAGTTACCAAGAACAGGAAGATTAAGCCATGAATCTGCTCCCCACTTCCATGTAAGGTCATAGTTATCAAGCGGGACAAGTATCAGGAGGAAAAGCGAGACACCGTATATAGCCCATCCAATGATATGCATGAACTGCGTATCAAGAAGACATATACAAAGCGCAATAAACATACCGAGGCAGGCAGCTGCTACCTGACGATAAAAGTTACCAGGATAAGCTGCATAACCATCTGATAAAACCGCGTTCAAGACATAAAGACCGATAATTGTCATCAGCAAAATAGGAACGATAAGATAATAGTCTACCGTTCTGAAGTAATTCGTATTACGAAGTTTTACTATTCCTGATTTCTGACCAGCCATTTATTCTTTGGTTTCCTCTTTTAAGTCCTGCTCTTCTTTTTTATCAGCATCTTCATTTGAATCTGTATTTTCAGCTGAAGCTTCTTCAGTTTTTTCTTCCTTAACTTCTGAATTTCCTTCAACCTTTGCAACAAGCAATCTCTCTGGAAGTTCAACTCTTAAGATGTCCTTATATCTTGCAATAGCGATATAAATAAGACCGAACATAAATAATACAAATGAGAGAAGCTGTGAAGTTCTGATTCCTGTACCAGCAAGATAGAGTGAATCAGTTCTTAATCCTTCAAGGAAGAATCTTACTGCACCATAGAAAATCATGTAGCAGCATGTTGTCTCATAAGCGTGCTTGCTGTTCTTTCTGATATTCAAAAGAAGAACGAAAATCAAAAAGTCAGCAATTGATTCATAAAGGAAAGTTGGGTGAACAGGCATTGTACTGTCAAGATTTGGACAGTTATGTCTGAGATAAGAAGCTACTGGCTCACTTGTCATACCCCATGGGAGTTTTGTTGTTGTACCAAATGCTTCCTGATTAAAAAAGTTACCCCAACGGCCGATTGCCTGACCCAATGGAATATATGGAATACAGTAATCAGCACATGTTGAGAATGGAATCTTACGAATTCTTGTCATAATGAATGCACCAAGGAATGCTCCCATTACACCACCATAAACAGCAAGACCACCTGATCTTGTATCAAAGATTCTGCTTAAATCCTGAGAATAATAATTCCACTCGCAAAGTACATAATAAAGTCTTGCTCCAACAATTGCAGATGGAAGTGACACAAGAAGAATGTCATAAACCAAATCCTGTGAGAATCTATTTGCCTTGCAATGTCTTAAAGCAAGATATCCACAGAGAAGCATTGCACTTGCAATAAGAAGACCGTACCAGTAAATCTCTATGCCACCAATCTTAAATGCAACATTATCAATGTTAAATGTTATCCCGAGTCCAGGGAATCTGACTTCAGTTCCACCCATTATTTATCACCTCATAATATAAGTATTATGTATCCCAAAAGTTATCACTGCCACCTTCTGCAACAATACCATTTGTTTCAAAATATTCAAGAGCCTGCTTCTTGTTAAGTTCAACTGCATCCATAAGTTCTTCCTTTGAAGCATATCTTGTCTCAGGTCTTAAGAACTTAAGAAGTTCAACTTTTATCATGGCTCCATAAATATCTTCATCAAAATCAAAGATGTATGTTTCCAAAACATCATTTGTGCTGTCTTCAACAGTAGGACGTCGACCAAGGTTAGCAACACCAAGGAGAATCTTTGATCCAAGATAAACCTTAGTTGCATAAACTCCTCTTCGAACAGAAAACTTATTATCCGGAATCACAATATTAGCTGTTGGGAACCCAAGCTGTCTTCCAAGCTGCTTTCCCTTAATTACACTTCCACTATAAGAAAATGCTCTTCCTTCACAAAGACTATTCGAAAGTTCAACGTCACCTTCAAGAAGCGCTTCCCTCATCCATGTTGAGGAAATTCTTCTTCCAGTGTCACTTGAATTCTTACCAGGAATAATCTTTACTGCGATTCCGTTTTCCTTTCCAAATTCAGCGAGCGTCTCAGCATTACCCTCTGCCTTTGAACCATAACTATAGTCATCACCAGCAAATAATGCCTTGGCATTAAGTCTGTTTCTAAGTATATTCACCGCAAAATCAGAATGCTTGGTATTTTTAAATGATTCATCGAAAGGTATTACCAAAAGCTCATCAACACCAAGCTCAGACAAAATCTCAAGTCTCTCTTCTATTGTAGTTAACAGACCAACATCACTTTTTGGTGAATTTGAGAAAGTTTGAACTGTAGTTACAAGACCATTCTTCTTACCTGCCTTTACCATCTTGCGAATAATCTCAAGATGTCCAATATGAAGGCCATCAAAAAAGCCAAGAGCAACAGCTCTTCCGTAAGGTTCAAATGGCAAAGTGTCAAGAAAACACTTTGTTGTACCCTTTGAAACATATTTGATTTCATTCATATCAATCATTTGCAAGCATCCTGTCAATTCTCATTAATTCTTTGCCATCTTCATTTGCTTTATATAAGACAGCTGCAAGCTTATCACCATAATAAGCTGCATATTTTTTATCAAATTCTGTACCAGCAGGGGCTAAAATCTTCTTGCCTACCTTAACTGCTTTGAATTCCCTTTCGCTTAGTGAAAGCTTTGGCATATTCACAAGGCAGCAGGTTTCATCAAGGACAAAAGAATAGTCTCCATTACCTGATAATTCCTTAATGCTTTCCTCTGTAATAGCATTCTCAATACTGAAGGGGCCGCATTTTGTTCTTCTAAGTTCAATTGCGTGTGCACCAAATCCTGTTATCTTTCCAGCATCATCACAAATTGTTCTGATGTAAGTACCCTTTGAACATTCAACTGAAAAAGAAACATCAATATAGCCATCAACTACTTTAATATCTTCTATATTAATAGAGTAAATCTTAATTTTGTTTGGCTTAAGTTCAACCTCAATACCTTCTCTTGCAAGTTCATAGGCTTTGCGACCGTTGATTTTCTTTGCAGAATACTTTGGTGGAACCTGTTCAGTTAACTCTGAAATCTTAATAAAGGCATCACGAATAACTTTAAAATCAGTGTTTTTAAGCTGCTCTATTTCCTCTTCTGAAAAGTCTTTTCCATCTGTTTTTTCACCAAGGCAATCCATTGTATCTGTAGAAAAACCAAATCGCGCAACGCAGAAATACGCTTTATCATAATCATCTGTATAACGCATAACGCGGAGTGCTTTGCCAACAAAAACAGGAAGAAGACCAGTTGCAAATGGATCAAGTGTACCTGAATGTCCAACTTTACGAGTTGACGCTACCTTCTTGATAAAATTATCAGAAGCCATGGATGTAATGCCCGGCTTTTTATCAAGGAGAACTATTCCATCTGGAAAATTAGTTTTTGAATCACTCATAGAACATTTCAGAAGCGTACTTAATTACTTCTTCCCTAATTTCATTAATATCTCTATTAGTTACTGTAAATCCGGAAGCGTTGTAATGTCCACCACCGTTAAACTTACCTGCAAGTTTCGTACAGTCAAAAGTAGACTTTGATCTTAAATTGCCTCTAACAGCACCATTACCAGCATCACGAAGAACGATAGAAAGTTCAACACCATCAATATCACGAATCTTAGAAACAACTTCACCTATATCATCGTAGCTAGCATTAAACTTCTCGAACATCTCATCTTTAACAACAGCAATGCCAATCTTTCCATCAAGATGGAAATCCACCATAGTACATGCTGCACTTGAAATAAGAAATTCTGTCTTTGACTTACGATCAAAATAGTTATAACAAACAGGCTTAATCTCGGCACCAAGTGCCATCAAAGTACCTGAAGTTTCAAGTGTCTCTGGTCTTGTATTAGAATATGAAAATCTTCCTGTATCAGTAACGATACCTGTAAGAAGTGACTGTGCAATTCTCTTATCAATAATCTCTTCAATACTTTTTCCAAGAATATCAGCAATAGCTTCAGCACAATAGAAAACTAATTCACATGCAGAAGAACCTTCTGGGCAAATCCACTTATTCGCGTTCTCGAGATGCTTAACTTCGTGATGGTCAATAGTAAGACTATCTTCAAATGAAGCATAAATCTCACCACATACCTGAGTCATTCTGCTGCTTTCAGTGCAGTCAACTGACATTACAGTAAAAACCTTCTTGCCGTTAACATTCATATCCTCAAGGAAATTCTCCCCAGGATAGAAAAGCAAATCATCGATATCCATATATGTCATATAACTTAAAAGCTTCTCTGACATACATACATAAGCATCGATTCCGAGCTTTCTAAGAATCATTACCATGGCAGTTGATGAGCCAATACAGTCACCATCAATACTTCTATGTAGAAAAACAAGCATGGCACCATCTGCCTTTTTGCAGGCATCAACAGTTGCGATTACTCTTTCAGCCATTTTGTAAGCACCCTGCTTGTATAATTCCTTCATAGCTTATTCCTCATCCTCGTTTTCTTCAGAAATACCGAGTTCTTCTCTCTTTCTCTTATCATCTGCAAGAGTCTTATCAATAAGTGATTCCATTCTCATGGCATCATCAAGAGTTGTATCCAGCTTAAAATGAAGTTCTGGTGCAACACGAAGATTGATTCTCTTGCACATTTCAAAGCGGATAAAACCACCTGCATGCTCAATAGCCTTCATGCAGTCGCTCTTGGCATGATCATCACCAAATACAGAAATATAAACATTTGCATGTGTAAGATCGCTTGACATTCTTACCTCTGTTACAGATGTAAGAAAAGGAATTCTTGGATCTTTTACCTTATTGGAAATTATGTCAGACAAAACCTTCTGCATCTCATCGCCAACAATCTGTGCTCTATTTCTTCTCATTAATATATTCCTCCGAAAGGTACTGCAAGAGAATTAATCTCTTGCAACCTCACGATTCTCAAATGCTTCGATTGTGTCACCAATCTTAATGTCATTATAGTTTGCAATAGAAAGACCACACTCATAACCTGAGTTAACTTCCTTAACTGCATCCTTCATACGCTGGAGTGAACCAAGTGAACCTGTGTAGATAACGATATCGTCACGAAGTACACGAACACCACAGTTTCTTGTAATCTTACCGTCAGTAACGTAAGCACCACCGATTGTACCAACACCAGAAACCTTAAAGATTTCTCTGATTTCAACATGACCAAGAACAACTTCCTCATATGTAGGAGCAAGCATTCCCTTCATAGCAGACTCGATATCCTCGATAGCATTATAGATTACGCTATAAAGCTTGATATCAACGCCAGCTTCCTTAGCCTTCTCAGTGATAATAGCGTTAGGACGAACGTTAAATCCGATGATGATAGCGTTAGATACATCAGCAAGCATGATATCTGACTCGTTGATAGCACCTGTTGCACCATGTACAACCTTAACACGTACTTCATCGTTAGAAAGTCTCTCTACAGACTGTGTAACAGCCTCAACAGAACCCTGAACGTCGGCCTTGATGATGAGGTTAAGATCCTTAACATCACCCTGAGCCATAGCTGCAGCAAGTGCTTCAAGGCTCATCTTAGAGCTCTTTCTCATGTGCTCCTCACGCTGCTTGATACGACGCTTCTCAACAAGCTGTCTTGCCATCTTATCGTCTGTTACAGCGTAGAGCATCTCACCAGCTTCTGGTACTTCAGGAAGACCCAAAATCTCAACTGGTGTTGAAGGACCAGCCTTCTTAATGTCCTTACCCTTATCGTCGTACATAGCACGAACGTTACCAATCATAGCACCACATACTACGCTGTCGCCCTGCTTCAAAGTACCTCTCTGTACGAGAACTGTAGCAACAGGACCTCTGTTCTTATCAAGCTTAGCCTCGATAACAGCACCCTTAGCCTGACGTGTTGGGTCAGCCTTAAGTTCCTTAACGTCAGCAACAAGAAGAACATTCTCAAGAAGGTCATCGATACCTTCGCCCTTCTTGGCACTTACTGGAACCATAATTGTTGATCCACCCCACTCCTCAGGAATGAGCTCATAAGTTGTAAGTTCCTGCTTAACCTTCTCAATGTTTGCACCTGGCTTATCAATCTTGTTAATAGCAACAACGATTTCTGTACCAGCAGCCTTAGCATGGTTAATAGACTCGATTGTCTGTGGCATTACACCATCATCAGCAGCAACTACAAGAATTGCGATATCTGTAAAGTTAGCACCACGTGCACGCATTGTTGTAAATGCTTCGTGACCTGGAGTATCAAGGAAAGTAATCTGACGACCCTTAACTCTTACTGTGTAAGCACCGATATGCTGTGTGATACCACCAGCCTCGCCTGCTACTACAGAAGCAGATCTGATTCTGTCAAGAAGTGATGTCTTACCATGGTCAACGTGACCCATAACAACAACTACTGGAGGTCTTGCTGTAAGTCCCTCTGACTCGATATCATCTGCATCGTCATCAATAAGGATATCTTCCTCTGTCTTCTCCTCGAGAAGAGTAGCATTAATTCCAAATGCATCTGCAATAAGACAAGCTGTATCGAAATCAAGTTCCTGGTTAATTGTTGCCATTACACCAAGCTTCATGAGTTCCTTGATTACATCAGAAGACTTCTTACCGATACCTTCTGCGAAATCCTTAACTGTAATGAAAGCAGGAATCTGAACATCTGTAATTACCTGCTCAACAACTGGTGCTGAAGAGAAGGAATTCTTCTTGTTCTTCTTCTTTCTTCCATATGAAAAATCATCGTAATCACCATCTTCAGAGATTCTTCCGCTGAACTTGGAATTACCATTCTTGTTACGACGATCGTTAGAATTCTGGTTCTTACCATTCTCTCTTCTGCTCTGATCATCGTTATGCTTCTTTTCAGCAGCACTTCTCTCAGCAAAGTTAGCTCTGCTCTTCTTAATCTCTTCGATTGGAGCATCACTCTTTGGCTTTGAAGCACGTCTTGGCTGTGGACGTGTTGGTGTCTCATCATCCTTATCCTTAGGGAATCCTGCACCACCACGGTTACCGCCATTCTGACCATCTCTGTTGTAGCCGCCTCTGTTACCACCGTTCTGACCGTCTCTGTTGTAACCACCTCTGTTACCACCATTCTGGCCATCACGATTATAACCACCACGATTTCCGTTACCCTGATATCTCTGACCACGGTTATCGTTATTAAATACAGTTGACTTCTTAACTGTCTCAGGCATAGAAACAACAGCAGATGAAACCTTAGTTCTGTCGATAACAGGCTTAGCCTGCTGCTGAGGAGCTTTCTTCTCCTCTGCCTTTACCTCAGGCTTATTCTGTGGAGCTTCAGCCTTCTTTTCAACCTTTGCTGGCTTTTCTGTCTTTTCAGTCTTCTCAGCCTTAGGTGCTGGCTTATTTTCCTTAGCAGGCTTTGAAGCCTTAACCTCTGCCTTTACTTCTTCAGTAGCAGCAGGCTTTACTTCTGGCTTTGGTTCAGCCTTTGGAGCAGCCTTAACTTCTTCCTTGGCTACAGGCTTTGTCTCAACTGCTGCCTTTGGAGCCTCAGCTGGAGCCTTAGTAGTTTCCTCAGCCTTTTTCTTATGAACTCTTCTAACTCGGAGTTCCTTATTACCGGAAACGCCTCCGACAATAAGCTTATTCTCATTACTTTCAGCCATTAATTATTTATCCTCCGTGATATCTAATTCGCTTAACATTGAAGACAGTTTTGTCGCAAATCCCTTATCTGTTACTGCTATCAAAGCTCTTGAAGGCTTTCCAATAGCATTTCCGAGATTAAATGATGATTCGAATCTATATGCATCTACTGATTCATTCTTAGATTCGGAAACAACATCAAGAATCTTACTTAACGTATTCTTGGAGATATCCTCAGCAATTATTATCATTTCTGCTTCACCCTTCCTTATGGAAGCACTTACCATATCAAAACCGGAAACAACCTTTCCAGCTCTCATGGCAAGTCCTAAGAAACGTAATATCGCATCGCTCTTCACCACTGTCTTACTCCTCTTCCACTTTGCAGAGACTCAAGATTTCCTTAGCCATTGTCTCCAATTCTTCATCAGACACATTATGTCTTAACCCCTTTGAAAGTCTGTGTGCTTTAAGTTCACGTAAAACACAATCCTCTTTCTTACAAAGGTAAGAACCACGACCTGCTGTTCTTCCAGTTGGATCGTACTTAATCTCACCTTCTGGTGTCAGCACAATTCTAAGTAAATCCTTCTTATCATGTCTCTCACGACATGAAACGCACATTCTCTGTGGTTGTTTCTTCATGATTACTCTTCGTCCTCAACTACCTGGAACTTATCAAGCATCATCTGTGTGCTCTCTGAAGCATCCTCTGACTCACGCTTGATATCAATCTTAAATCCTGTAAGTCTTGCAGCAAGACGAACATTCTGACCGCTTCTTCCGATTGCAAGTGTGTACTGATAATCAGGAACAACTACTGTTGCTCTTCTGTCTGGCATTCCATCAGGTGTAACACCAATCTCAGTATCTACACGCATAACCTTAGCAGGCTGCAAAGCTTCGCAGATGAAAAGAGCTGGATCTTCGTTCCAGAGAACGATATCAATCTTCTCACCATTAAGCTCATTCATAATCTCAGTTACACGCTGACCTCTCTGGCCTACGCATGCACCCTTAGCATCAATATTCTCATCACGTGAATATACAGCAACCTTTGATCTTGAACCTGGCTCACGTGATACAGACTTGATGATAACCTCACCTGACTTAATCTCTGGAACCTCAAGCTCGAAAAGCTTTCTTACAAGATCCTTTGAAGTTCTTGAAATTGTGATTGAAGGTCTGCCGTTATGGTCTTCAACACACTCAACGAGGAACTTCATTGACTTATTTGTTGCATATACTTCATTTCTAATCTGTCCATCCTTAGGAAGAACTGCCTCTGCACGATCAATATCTACATATACGTTACGTGCATCCTTACGAAGGATAATACCTGTAGCAAGCTCATTAATCTTGCCAGAGAACTCATCTGAAATTCTCTTGTACTCAGCATCTCTAACCTTCTGTGAAATTGCGCTCTTAGCAGCAGTTGCAGCAAGACGACCAAGCTTGTCTACTTCGATACCAACCTCAATTGAATCTCCGATTTCTACTTCATCATCCATTGCCTTTGCATCTGCGAAAGAAATCTCATTAGCTGGATCTAATACTTCTTCAACAACCTCTACAAGCTTATATACGAAAATCTCACCTGTTGTACGATCGATCTCAGCAAATACGTTATCTGCTGTAGAACCTGAAAACTCACGTCTGAATGCAGTAACAATACCTTCCTCTACTGCAGTAATGAGATCCTCTTCATCAATACCTCTCTCCTTAGCGAGCATCTTAATAGCGTCAAGAACGTTATCCTTTGGCTCTTCCTGCTGAATCTTCTTAGCCATTTGAAATATCCTCCTTAAAATTAAAAACTTAAAATTCGATGTGCCTTACGGCTTTTGAAATGTCCTTATAATTAATTCTTACTTCTTCGCCATCAACCGAAAGAAGAACAGAATCATCATCACTTTCTACAATTGTTCCAGTAAAGTTCTTGGAACCGTTAAGTTCTGAAAAGAGCGAAACATCCAATACTTCACCTTCGTAACGCTTATAGTCTGAAGCTGACTGAAGTGGTCTTGTAAGTCCTGGTGAAGAAACTTCAAAGTAGTCCGCATCATGCTCAAGCTGCTCATCAAAAATAGGATCAATTACTCTGCTGAATGCCTCACAGTCATCAATATCAAGTCCGCCCTTCTTATCGATGAAAAGTCGAAGAAAAATACTCTGTCCTTCCTTCTTGTACTCTGCATCAACAAGATCCAGACCCATTGAAGCTGCAACTGGTTCTGCGATTGTAAAAGCCTGTTCTGCAATCTTGGATCTTTTTGCCATAGAACCTCCAAAAATCCATTTACATAACAAAAAAACGAGCTCTTGCAAGCCCGTTTACTTAAAAAGTAAATTAACAACGCATCTATAATACCATATATATGTATAAAGAGCAATTCCTTCTTAATTGTGTATAATGTTAACAAAAAATACTTATTTTAAGCCTCATTTACTATTCAAATTGTCCCATAATTCAAGTAAAATATGTTCATCAATAAATACTTCGTACAAAGGAGATATAGATTATGATTAAGATTATCGCAGGTGAAAAAGGAACAGGAAAGACAGCAAAGCTCGTTGATGATATTAACAGCGTAGCAGCTCAGGACAATAACGTTGTATGCATCGAGAGAGGTAACAGACTCGATCAGCTTTTGAAGCCAAACGTAAGACTTGTAAATATTGAAGATTATCCTGTAGAGGGACTCGATCAGCTTCTCGCATTCGTAAGTGGTATCTGCTCTAAGGATTACGACTTAACTCATATCTATATCGATAGCATTTATAAGGTTGCAAATGGTGGGTGTGCTGAGTGCCTCGAGAAGTTCGTTACAAAGCTTAACAGCTTCATCGGTGATACAGTTACAGTTTCTATCATCCTTAGCGGCAAGGTTGATGATCTTCCAGAGTCAGTTAAGCAGTTCTGCTAATTTTGAGGTTTAGACCAAAGAACTATTATTAGGACTACCTTCGGGTAGTCCTTTATTTTTACTTTCGAAGATATTCTAATAACATTTTTTTGTAAACTTATCGAAACACTTTTTGTCGTATGTAGTATTACAATCAAGATAACTATTTATATTATGACGGAGGGTCTAGTAATGGGTTTATTAAAAGAATTCAAAGATTTTGCTCTTAAGGGCAACGTTATGGATATGGCTATTGGTGTACTTATCGGTGGTGCATTCAGCGGAATCGTTACAGCATTAACAACTGACTTCATCAATCCACTTATCGCATCTGCAGGCGGAGCTGATATCGCAGGTCTCATCGAGCTTCCATGGGTAGATTACACAGGTTTGGATCTCGAAGCAAAGACTGCTCTTGCACTTAACTATGGTCACTTCATCACAGCAATCATTAACTTCATTATCCTTGCTATCATTCTCTTTATTCTCGTTAAGGGTATGAACAAGCTCAAGGATCTTGGAAAGAAGAAGGAAGAGGAAGCTGCTGCTCCAGCAGAGCCATCTGAAGAAGTTAAGCTCCTTACAGAAATCAGAGACGCACTTAAGGCAAACAAGTAATAGCCGGTGAATTTTGCAACAAAAAAACAGATCGGGATTCCCGATCTGTTTTTTATTGTCTTTAAAACCAAATTAATAATTAGAAGTAAACTCCTCAAAATATGCCTGTGGATGGTTACATACAGGACACTTTTCTGGAGCCTTATCACCGTGATGGATATAACCGCAGTTGAGGCACTTCCAGATTGTTACGCCATCTCTTTCAAATGTCATACCATTCTCAAGGTGCTCCAAAATCTTACGATATCTCTCTTCGTGCTCCTTCTCTACACCAGCAACACCTTCAAACAATGCTGCAATCTCATCGAAGCCTTCTTCTCTTGCTTCTGCTGCAAACTGCTTATACATTGAAGTCCACTCTTCATTCTCACCATCAGCAGCTGCCTTAAGATTTGAAACAGTATCACCGATACCATCGTTAAGAAGCTTATACCAGAGCTTTGCATGCTCCTTCTCATTACCAGAAGTTTCAGTAAAGATATTTGAAATCTGAACGTATCCTTCCTTCTTTGCCTTTGAAGCATAGTAAGCATACTTGTTTGTTGCCATTGACTCACCTGCAAATGCAGCCTGAAGATTTGCTTCTGTCTTTGTTCCCTTTAAGTTCATGTTTATATACCTCCGTTAAATTAATGATTCTTACTACACTGAGGGCAGCTTCCCTCAACAATATACGAAATATTTCTTATATGACATCCAACAAGATTATTAGGAAGTTTATCTATCCTTACTGGAAAATCCAGAATGCCATTACATTTACTGCAGAAAAAATGTCCATGGAAATCTGTAACACTATCGTAGTGGCCTTCTCCATCTGGTGCAATAACTTTTACAAGAAGCTTTTCTTCCACTAATTTTTCAGTAACGTTATAAACAGACGCAAGCGAAATACCTGGATTATCAGTTTTTATTGCAGAATATATCTGATCACATGTTGGATGTGTTCTGTTATCAAGAAGATACTGATAAACCGCCATTCTTGGCATCGTTACGCGAATTCCAGCTTCACGAAGTCGGTCAAGCGCATTAATTTCTAATTCCATAGCATTCACCCTAATTTAGAATTACTATAAATTATACTGACTTTCAGCGCATAAAAAAAGAAGAATTTTACTTCTTCTTTTTCTTGTTCTTTTTCTTCTTGTCAGACTTTGAGTCTTTGTCTTTCTTCTTTTTCTTATTCTTCTTAAGTTCCTCGATATCAGGAACCTCGATTGTCTGCTTTGGTGTTGGTACACTTGACTTCTTTTTAAGTCCTGATGCATCAACAGTATTAGACATTGAAGATGACTTCTTAACTTCAGTCTTTCGAACAACCGGTTTATGCTCAATGCTAGTATTCTTTCTTATACTCTTATTATCAGCAATTGTACAAATAACTTCTTTAATTTCAGTCATAGTATTCTGGTTAATGCTGTACCAGATACATCTTCCCTCTTTGCGGACATCTATGATTCCACAGGATGTAAGCAAATTCAGGTGATGCGACAATGTTGGCTGAGTTATGGAAAAACTCTCAAGAATATCTTTACCACGAAGTTCCTTCTGCGAAGCAATTTCCAAAAGAATCTTCACACGCATTGGCTCAGAAAGAATTGAAATGTTTTCAATGATTTTCTCGTATCTGTCTTCTGAAATCATTATCTACTCCTATAATTAAGCAATAAGCTGATCCTTAAGTGCTTCTTCGAATTCAACGAGGTTTGCACATGCAATAATTTCTGTATTATCCTCAAGAAGAATCTCCTCATCACCATGAACAAGCACTGTCATAGGTACACCCATCTTACGAAGGAGAAGTAGCTGATAATCCTTACTTGCCTCAACTGAAAGATACTTACAAAGAAGTCTTAATACCTGCTTTGCATCCTCAAGATAAAATCCATTAAGCTTCATGAGATGATCAACAACATACATACTGAATACATCGTTAAACTCAAGCATATTCTTTCCATTAAATACACTCTCGAAAGCAGTAACTGCGAGTTTTGAAACAAGATTAAGGCTCTTAAAATCGCCAAGAGGAATCTTGAAACTCTCTACATTAGCAGAAAACAACTCCTGCATCTGCTCTACTGTAAGTTCATTCTTAAGTGACTTAATTCTGTCAATTCTTGTAAGAACCTTAGTTCTTGGGAAGAATGTAGCCTGGCCAGTCTCAGTTGCTCTATGAATAAACCAACTCTCTGGAATAAGATTCATTCTCTTCCATCTATAAAGTGTTCCATATGAAATCTGTGCTGCTCTTAAAAGCTGCTTCTTTGAAATCAGTTCTTCATTCATCATGGCACGTTACCTCACATACAATATTAGATACTAGTATTTTAAGGTAACAATGTTACAAACATTGGTCACTACGTTGAAAATCAAAACACAAAAATACACCCGGAACAAAATTCCGGGTGTAAAATTCAATTCAATAAACAATTAAGCTGATGCGAGTTCTTCAATAAAATACTTAAATGCGTGAAGAATTCCGCCAAGTGAAGCGCCTGTTGCAATAACAAAAATAAGAAGTGCAATAACTGCGATGATGATGAAGATGATCTGACATACAAGAACAGCTCTCATAAAGCACTTAAGATTCTTATTTGTTGGAAGAATTGACATGATAATTGTATAGATAAAACCAATTACTGGAATTGAACTTACAAAATATCTCCAGAAATAGCCAGTTGTTGTAATAGGCTTATACTCCTTAGGGCAGGCATCAATCTTAGCCTGAGCCTCAACTGCCTTCTCCTGATTCTTAGCTTTAATTCTATCTTCCTTAGCCTTCTGCTTTGCTTCCTTCTTTGCCTTCTTCTCCTGCTCTTTCTTAGCCTTCTCTGCTGCCTTCATTGCAATCTTATCATCAGGAGCTGGTGCAACTGGTACGACTGGTGCAGCAGGTGCAGCTGGAGCTGCTGGTGTTGGATTAATAACTGGTGCAGGTGCAATTACAGGCTCAGCTACAGGAGCTGCTGGAACTACTGGTTCTGCAACTGGCTCAGCTGGTGCAATCACCGGTGCAGGTGCAATCACTGGCTCAACTACAGGTGCTGCTGGAGCTACAGGCTCTGCAACTGGTTCAGCTGGTGCAATTACTGGAGCAGCATCAACTACTGGCTCAGCATTAACAGCTGCTGTCTCTTCCTTAACCTCTTCTGTAACAGGTGTTGTTGTATCAATAATCTCTTCTTTATTCTCAGACATATACATATCCTCCATTTAACTGAAATCATTTTAACACAAATAATTGATTTGACACTAATTAAGATTAAATAACACAAAAATATAATATTTCAGCAGAGTTTTCATCTTCTGATAGATTATAATTGAACTAATCTTCAAAATGCGGAGGCAAATATGAACGCTTCAATAAACATCGATATTTCAAAACAGATTTCAAAAGTAGATAAGAGAATATTTGGTTCTTTCATCGAGCATCTCGGAAGAGCAGTTTATGGTGGAATATATGAACCATCACACGAGACAGCAGATGAAGATGGTTTCAGACAGGATGTAATGTCCCTTGTAAAGGAGCTCGGAGTTCCAGTTGTAAGATATCCTGGTGGTAACTTTGTATCCGGATACAACTGGGAAGACGGAACAGGTCCAAAAGAATTAAGACCTCAGAAACTTGAACTTGCCTGGTCCACAATCGAGACAAATCAGGTTGGTATCGATGAATTTCAGAAGTGGGCTTCTAAAGCTGATTCAGACATTATGATGGCAGTAAACCTCGGCACAAGAGGCGCTGATGATGCAAGAAATCTTGTAGAATACTGTAATCTTGATACTCCTACCTACTATGCTTCAAAGAGACGCGAGAATGGTTTTGAGAAGCCATTTAACATCAAACTCTGGTGTCTTGGAAACGAGATGGATGGTCCATGGCAGATCTGCGCAAAAACTCCAATGGAATATGCAAGACTTGCCTGCGAGACTGCAAAACTCATGAAGATAGTTGACGATTCAATTGAACTTGTTGCCTGTGGCTCTGCGCATAAAGACATGCCTACATTTGGTATTTGGGAAGAGACTGTTCTTCGTGAATGCTATGACTATATCGATTACATTTCACTTCATAACTATTACGGCAACAGAACAAACGATTCTGCAAATTATCTTGCATGCTCACTTGATATGGATTACTTCATCAAGGAAGTAGTAAGTATCTGTGACCGCATAAAGGAAGAAAAGAAGTCTGAGAAAACAATTAATCTTTCTTTCGATGAGTGGAATGTATGGTTCCATTCTAACGAGCAGGACAAGGAGATTCCTAAGTGGCAGATTGCTCCTCCTCAGCTTGAAGATATCTACAATCTTGAGGATGCGCTTGTAGTAGGATGCCTTCTTATTACACTTCTTAAAAATTCCGACAGAGTAAAAATTGCGTGTCTTGCGCAGCTTGTAAATGTTATCGCGCCAATTATGACTGAGAATAACGGCAAATGCTGGAAGCAGACAACATTCTATCCTTTCTACTTTGTTTCGAAATATGGACGCGGAACTGCACTTGATGTTGATGTCACATGTGACAGTTATTCATCTGCTGAACATAGTAGTGTCCCTTATGTTGAAACTACTGCTGTTTATAACGAAGACGCTTCACAGGTAACAGTTTTTGCTGTTAACAGATCTCTGGATTCTGATATCAGTCTTAACATTAATCTTAAGGATTCAACTGTAATCGCTCATACAGTTGTTACCTCCGAGAGCGTTAACGATATAAATACTAAGGATAAAGAAACAGTATTCCCAACACCTGGCGAATACAGCGGAAATGTAGTTACACTGAAATCAAAATCCTTCAACGTAATAACACTTAAAGTATAAACAAAGGCTCCGGGGAAATCCGGAGCCTTCACTTTTCAACCATCTGAGCACTTAACTGCATCTACTGTAAGCACAAACAGAAGTGCAGGCAAAGCATTATGTGGATTGTATACATCAATTTCATATGTATCTGTGAGCTTTAACAGCTGCTTTGAAGCATGACCAATTACTTCATTATTCTGATCCTGGATATCGAAATCCCACTGTAAAACATCACCATTCATGCTCCAGCCTAATCTGTCAAAAGTATATACAGGATTAAACAGTGTCAGTTCTTTTTTGATAGTGCCATAAAGAGCATCTCCGATGAACACCTCATACTTTGGAAGAAATGTCATTATCTTCTGATTAACTCTAGCGATCTCATTATCATTTCTGTCGTACATGATGAAGGCGTGACCAAAAGAAAACTGTCCTTTAATTGTATATACTGTCTCGCCGTACTCATCAAAAATATCATAGCTGTCAAACCATGAGAAAATACGCTGCTTGAAATATAGCTTCATAATGGAATACCTCCTTTTTATTTTCAATAATAACGAACAATATTTAAGAAAAGGTAAACCAACTATTATCGAAGATTATATTCGAAAACCATTAACTACAGTGTCTGTAATTCCTGTCTGTACAAAAGCGTGCAAACACAAGTCCCAAAGGAAGTGCAACAACAATCAGTACAGCCTTTGTAAGCCAGTCTGCGCCTGTAGCAAGATCGTATAAACCAAAGTAGTAAATCGCTTTATACATAAACATTCCAGGAACCATAATTACAATGGAAGGAATTGTAAGCGAGATTCTTGGATAACCAACATTGCGCTTAATAATAGTTGCAAGAATTCCAGCAAGAAATGCTCCAATAAAAGCAGATACGCCTAGTGGCAAAGCAAAGAACTCAATTAAAGATAATCTTAAAACATTAGTTATTGTACCAATCAATCCTGCTGTAACGGCCATTTTTACAGGGCTATTAAACATCATGGAAAATCCAAAAACACCAATAAAACTCATTACAATCTGGAGAGCTATTTTTATTGGAAGGCTGATATTTAAATCAGTAAAATCATCAGGATTAAAATGAACAGTCATTGCTGTCACCCATCCAACAAGCGTTGCAGTTCCGATAATAAGAACAGCATATGTGATACGCTCTATACCTGATCTTAAATCAAGCTTTGCAAGGTCGATTCCACCTGTTATAAGAGGAAATCCAGGAATAATAAACAGCATGGCGCATATATAACCTGCGTGATGCTCTGGTGGAATCTTAAAAATCCACTCAATAAGGCTTATTGAAAGAACATAGGAAAGGCAGGAAGCAAGTACACTTATTGCCACATTAACAAGAAGTGACAGTTTCCTTTCGAGCATAAGTTTACGAATGAAGTTTCCAACACCTGCACCAATAAATGCACAAAGCATTTCAATAGGGCCGCCACCCAAAAGGAATGTAAATGCACAGCAGGCAACACCTGCTGCAAGTCCTAACTGCCAGGCCTTACGTGCTGGCTTATGTGAATCAATCTCATCGAGAATCCCATGAATTTTCTCAACACTGATCTCGCTTGCCTTCTCGCCAAAAGAATCAATGAACATTTCCATATCCATGAGTTTTTCCGTATTTACGCCTGTTGTAGGAAGAGCAATTGTCTGACTATAGTGCTTACCGTCTTCAATGCATGTGTAATGAATTGTAGTAAGACCTACATCAATGTTAGAAGAAATTCCAAGTGTACGGCAGATTCTGTTCATGGCTGCTCTTACACGCCACGCACTTGTTCCACACGAAAGCATCATACTTCCTACTCGGCCAACAAGAGACGTCTTCTCTTTTAAAGGTGCCTCTTTGGCTGGAATATCGGAATCACTCTTTACTATTTCATGCCATTTAATCTGCATGTGCTGCATCTTTGTTGGTTTCTTCTGACTCATACTGTCCCCCAGGAAAATAACTACTAATATAATAGACTTTATTTTCAAGTGAAGACATATATTTGTGGCACAAAAAAGAAGGGGTGGAACTACTTCCACACCCTTCGTTTGCATAAAGATTTTTAAAATTACTTAAAGTATCTGTCGAGCATTCCCTTCAAAGCCTTACCGTGTCTAGCCTCGTCTCTAGCCATCTCATGGATTGTGTCATGAAGTGCATCGAGATTATTCTTCTTGCAGCAAAGAGCAAGATCTGTCTTACCCTGTGTAGCACCAAACTCGCAGTCAACTCTCCATGCGAGATTATCCTTTGTTGTAGCCTTCATGTTTGGCTCTAAGTCCTCACCCAAAAGTTCTGCAAACTTAGCAGCATGCTCAGCCTCCTCGTAAGCTGCCTTCTCCCAGTAAAGACCAATCTCTGGATATCCCTCACGATGAGCAATACGAGCCATGCAAAGGTACATACCAACCCCTGAACACTCACCTGTAAAATTAGCCTTAAGCTGCTCGAAAATATACTTCTTATCTTCTTCTGAAATGTCTGGGTTATTCTTTACTGTCTTAGCATAAACACCATACTCATGCTCAGAAGCAAGCTTCATCTCACCCTTCTGCTCTACAAACTTAGATGCAGGAACGTGACAAACAGGGCACTGCTCAGGAGCTGCATCGCCCTCATAAACATAACCACAAACACTACAAATCCACTTAGACATATAATTATCCTCCAATATTCAAATTTAACGAGATAATTATATAATAAATCGCTATTTAGAACAATTCTAAATTACATTTGACACATTTTTACCCCAAATATTGCGCAAACTGTTAATCAAAATCATTCGTCATATGCTAATATTAAGTCGATTTAAGTTTCACGGAGGGGAAAGATGTTTCAGTTTATCGATTCATTTACAAGTAAAATTGTAGGCGACGGATTTGTCTTCAATCTTTTGAAAGCAGTTTTTACTCTTGTTATCGTCCTTATTCTTGCTTTCGCAGTTTATGTCATTGCAACAGCAATACTTAAAGGTGTAAGCAGCAAAGCGAAGTCAATTACAGTAAGTAAAATCGCTTCTTCAATTATGTCCAACAAGCTTAACAAGCATCTGTATTATCTGATCTGCTTCTCACTTCTTGGAGTTTTCAGTGACAGATTCGTTGATGCTTCAAGAATAGTTTCCATAATCTCAGTTTATGGTTCAATTATTACTCTCATGATCATCTTAAGTAATGCAATGGATGTAATTGTTGACGTATATTCTACAAAATCAATCTCTAAGAAAAGACCAATTAAGGGACCTCTTCAGATTGCCAAGTTCCTTATCTACAGCGTGTTTGTAATTATCATTATCGCGACACTTATTAATCAGAGTCCACTGGTACTTATTTCTGGAATTGGTACTTTTACAGCTATTCTTTCGATTGTATTTAAAGATCCACTCTTAGGTCTTGTTGCAGGAATTCAGATTACATCTGAAAACATGCTTCAGATTGGTGACTGGGTGTCTATCCCTTCTGCAAATGTTGAAGGAAGCGTTACTGATATTGCTCTTGTTTCTGTAAAGGTAACTGCTTTTGATAACACAGTATATACAGTGCCTGCATATACATTCTTATCAACACCATTTAAGAACTGGCATCAGACAATTAAGAAGGCTCAGCGTCAGGTTAGTTTCAATCTCACAATTGATGCAGAATCAATTAAGCCTGAGGAAAACGGAACAAATCTTACTAATTTCCGTAATGACCTTATTGCACTTATCAAGGAAGATGAACACACAAACAAGAAGCTTTCTGTTATTTGCAGAACAAAGGGTACTTCAACAGGAATTGGTGTTCCAGTAGAAGTATTATTCACAACTGACATTGTAGATTACGATACATATTGTAACTATGTATCAGAATATACTGAAAAAGCGATTGCAATGCTTCCAAAGTATGGACTTATTCATTATCAGACAAGAATTTCAACTTTGAAATAATCTTATCTCTTAATACATACATCTTCTGGACACTGTTCTCCAAAAAGTAATAATGCATTACATAAGGAATCAGAAGCACCAGAAACATAAAACTTAATATAACAGAGGCAAGAGAGAAAGTAACAAACGTCATATAAATTGACAGCATCTCAAGCAAAGCAAAGAGTACTGTAACAATAAGATGAATTAATCTCTCATGCTGGAAATAAGCAATTTTAACTTCAAACTCATGGAGTTCCTCTCGTATCTTACTGATATCTGAGGACTCCATTTTATTATCTATAAAATCTGTGATTTCATTCATATAAGCAGTAATGTACTTCTTCATATATAAACTCCATTAACCAAATCTCTTATTGATATAATTTACAACCTGACGTTTATTTGCTGTCCATAATGGTGCTTCAAGAATACTCTTGGGACCATCACCTGTAAGACGATGAACAACAACATGTTCTGGAAGAATATCAAGAGCTTCTTCAACAATATCAAAATACTCTTCCATGGAAGGAAGAACAATATCTCCAGCTACATATTCGTCATAAAGTTTTGTCCCTCGCAAGACATATAAGCATGTAAATTTCACGCCATCAGTGCCACTATCTACTGCAAACTTCACGGTGTTCATCATATCCTCATGAGTCTCACCCTTAAGCGCGAAAATAATATGAGTAATTACATTAACACCTATCTTATGAAGCTTACTTACCGCATCAGTATATACTTCGGATTTATAACCACGATTGAACCATTCAGCAACCGCATCATTTGAAGTCTGAAGACCAAGTTCAACAAAGACTGGAATTCTATTTGAAATCTCCTTTATAACCTGAATCACCTCATCGTCAAGGCAGTCTGGTCTTGTTGCAATAGAAAGAGCAACCACCTTATCATGATCCATCGCTTCATATAAAGCATTTCTAAGTACATTAATATCGCAGTATGTGCTTGTAAAACTCTGAAAATAAGCGATATACCTGGTTTCTGAATTTGTCTTACGCGAAACCCTGTCAATAGCCAGATCTATCTGTTCCTTCACACTGATTTTACAGGACTGTGAAAACTCTCCAGAGCCATCTCCAGAACAGAAAATACAGCCTCCGACACCGCATTTACCATCACGGTTCGGACATGTTGAAGCAATGCTTATTGAAGCCTTATAAAGCTTTGTACCAAAACGCTTCTTAAAATATGAATTAGCATCGTTATATCTCATCCTGATTACCCATCAATTCAACTGCACTCTTAATTGTACCTGATCCGTGTCTGGCATTAATCTCATCTAATAGCGAAGTCAGTTTACTACTCTTCTCGTCATCATCGTAATTACTGAAGATTGACATCTGAACTCCGTCTTCACTTCTGGATGTCTTCGTACATCTTACACCTACACTTCGAACAGGAAGATGCCAGTCATAAGATTCATCGAAAAGTTCACAAGCAGTCTTATAAATAACTCCCTCATCATCAGTAGGCTCATAAAGCATCCTCTGATGCTCGTAAACTTCAAGATTTGTATCCTTAACAGTAATCTGTATGCAGCTTCCAACAATACCATGCTCGCGCATTCTTCTTGCTACAGTTGCCGAAAGAAAACGCATGGTTCCCTTAATCTCCTGGAAGTTCACCATATCCTTTGGTGTTGTAGTTGAATTACCAACAGATTTAATCTCACGCCTGAATTCCGATAAATGAACAGGAGAGTCATCAAGTCCGTTCGCATAAGTCCACAACTGATTACCTGCTTTTCCCATATATCTTTCTAGGAATGTCTTATCAGCCTTTGCAAGATCACCTATGGTCATGATATTAACCTGATTTAAAGCCTTGGTTGAAT
The DNA here is from genome assembly GCA_045598005.1 of Saccharofermentans sp. Taxonomy (GTDB): domain Bacteria; phylum Bacillota; class Clostridia; order Saccharofermentanales; family Saccharofermentanaceae; genus Saccharofermentans. The sequence goes on from JAZLLF010000078.1 coordinate 35,835, forward strand.
TCTTTCCAACAAAAAGTAAATCTGAAACTGGCAATGGCCACACTATATCCTTATATGTATCCTTCGTGATTACAGTTGTTGCATCTGGCTTTTTATAATCAGAACCCAGTTTACTGAAAATCTTATTAAAACTGACTCCGACTGAACATGATAATCCAAATTCACTTTTTACACGTTCTCTTATCTCATCAGCAATCTCGAGTGGAGTTCTTGAACCAAGATACTCAGTAATATCAAGCCAGCATTCATCAAGACCGAATGGCTCAACCTTATCTGTATACTCCTCATACAGTTCACGCAATTTTTCTGAATAGAACTGATATTTCTCATAATGTGCTGGCAAAGTAACGAGTTCAGGACACTTCATCTGAGCCTGCCATATTGCCTCAGCAGTTTTTACGCCAGCTTTTGAAGCAAGCTGATTCTTGGCAAGAATAATACCATGTCGCTTCTCTTTATCACCTACAACGGCCATAGGAACATTGCGACATTCCGGATTATAAATCATCTCTACAGAAGCGAAAAAACAATTCTGATCAACGTGTAAAATTACTCTGTCCATGAAGTAATCTTAACACAAAAGCTTAGCCTGCTTCAAACATTTGTTTGTTGACTTGCAGTCCACATTATGAACTTTATGTACACATTGTTCGTTGTTCGTCCTGATATTATCAATTTTTTGTGAACAATTAAAATGCGCGTTGTTTTTTTTATACCGCAGAATATAATAAATTATATTTTTCGTATTTTTATAAGTTTAGGCGGAGGTTAGTATGGCTCAGTATAAATTACTTCTTGTAGATGACGACTCAGATATTCTCGAGATTAACAAAGCATTCCTCGAGGGTGAAGGATATGAGATTGTTACTGCAACTACAATCGCATCAACTATGGAAAAAGTACAGTCTAACAAGTTTGACTGTATCGTTCTTGATGTAATGCTCCCAGATGGATCAGCTTTTGATTTACCAGAAATGATTGCACCATTCTGCTCTTCACCTATCATCTTCCTTACTGCTAAGGAGCAGCTTGAAGATAAGATTCAGGGCTTTAAGGTTGGTGCTGATGACTATATTACAAAGCCTTATTCTCTTCCTGAATTAAGTCTTCGTATTAATGCTCACATTAAGCGTAACAACAAGAGTGAAGGATTCATCATGGAGTTCCCACCTCTTTCACTTAATATCAAGACACGTGAAGTTACTCTTAAGGATGCACCTGTACATCTTACAAACCGTGAGTTCGATATTCTCAGACTTTTGGCTGAAACACCAAACGTGATTGTACCTTTCGCAAGAATCTATTCTCATGTATGGGGCGATGATACAGCTTGTGATAACCACCTTGTAATGGTAAACATCTCTTATCTCCGTAAGAAGATGGAGAAGATTGCACCAGAGGTTACATTCGTAAAGACTGAATGGGGTATCGGTTATTCTTTCGCTTATCCACCAGTAAGAAACAGTCTTCCAGGTGATTTTAAGCAGTAATTAGAAACATTAATAGTAATGACGCCCGTTAAGGTTTATACTTATCGGGCGTTTATTATTTTTCAGGAGTTCTTATGTCAGCAAAACAGGCTAAACCCAACGAGCATATTTTTTCAGGTAAGCGAGTATTGCCTATTACTTTGCTGTTCTTAGTTTACGTGCTTATTAGCCAGATTATTCTCCTTTTTAATGTAAAGACTCCTTCTTCAAATATCACATTTGATAAAGAGACTGACTGTTATTATATAGGGGATGAGTTGGACAGAGATACTTCAATCAATCTGGATGAACACTGGATTTTCTTCCCTAATATTACAAATCTGAATATTACAAGTCATATATTCGACAGTAGAAACTACGATGCATATCCGAGAGCAGAGAATGCTTCAATTCAGCCTTTTTATGGTTGGAACAACTTCGGAAATAATGTTACCTGGTATTTTTCAACATCAAATCCAGTTCTTGCCGAGTTAAAAGGAGATGATGGCGAACTTTATAACTCATGCGCATATCTGGTAAAGCTTAAATTCCCTGACGGAACTCACTCATTTAATATGAACCTTCCAAAAATTGAAGGTACTGCTGATATTTATTGTAATGGCAGCCATGTTTCAAGATTATCTGAAAATAATTCAATAGCATCCTGGATAATAGTTCCAAAATCAATTGAAAATATCCCTCTTGAGACAGATTCAAACGGATGCGCAACAATTATTATTGTTGTTTCTGCAAAGGTGGGAACTTTCTCCCCTGGAATTCTTTCCATGCCAACCTTAAGTGGTCGTCAGTATGAGATCACAAATATCATTCTCCCTTCAATGTGGCTTGCAATTACAATCAGTGCCATTTTAATCAGTATTATCGGAGGAGCAATTGTATCAAGAACATTTAAATACAAAGGCAAGTTCTATTATCTTTTATTTACCGAACTGGTTCTGACTATTTATACCATATTCGATTATGGTGTTATCGACTTGGAAACACCTATACTTAACCTGTCTAAATACGCTCTGGTAATTATTCTCGGCATTATCACATACGGTACATTTAACAGTTATTTTGACAAAGATAATTCTTTTAAACTGCCTTTAATATTAAAGTACGATTTCGTTATTAATGCTGTTATTGGAATAATTCTTGCATTATTACCTGTTTTCAACAGATCCCTTCTAACTAGTAATTATTTGAGCAATTCTGCAAGACTATTCACTCTCATTGGCACATTAATCTGCCTTATGAAGATTATTATTATTTATAACCGTGACAGAAATTCGGTTATTATTTTCAACATATACATAACTGTTTTATTTATATTTATGAATATGTTTAACTACGCAACTCCAATTGTGGATATCAAGCCTTATCTCTGCTACGCAATTATAGGATTAACTGCACTTGAAATCTGCTTTATCCTGAGATATGTTCAGCAGTTCTTTGAACTTCGTAATGCATCTGAAAGACTTACTTATCTTGTAAAAGAAAAGACTTTGTATATCTCTGAAATTAACCGAGACCTCTATAACACAAATAAGAGACTTCTTGAGAATGAGGAAGCTCGTAAGAACGTGCTTTCGAACGTATCTCACGATCTTAGAACTCCTATTACTGCCATAAGAGGTTATGCTGAACTTCTGCTTACAAGTGGAAAGACAATGAAGGAAGAACAGGTTCATTTGTATTTGCAAAATATTGTAAAGCGTTCTCAGCAGATGGAGCGAATTGTATCTGATATCGTTGAACTTACAAGAATGGAATCCAACAAGGATGAGTTCAAGTTTAATGATATTGCGCTTGCAGAATTACTTGATGAGCTCTACATGATGTACGATGGCGAAGTTAGAGGAACATCCAAAAGAATTACCCTTGATATTCCAGAAGATGATCTTCTTATCGTTAAAGCTGACTATAAAAAGATTAGCCGTGTATTTGAAAATCTCATCTCAAATTCAATTAATTATACTTACGATGATGCATTAATTCAGATTAAGGCATGGCGTGAAGGCAAAGAATTACCTTTAAGCGATCAGCGTATTCATATCACTATCGAAGATAACGGAATTGGTATTCCTGAAGAAGAAGTCAATAAAGTATTTGATCGTTTTTACCGTGCAAAGAATTCAGGTAAAAACATCAAAGGAACTGGTCTTGGACTTTCGATTGTTTATACCATAATAAAACATCACGATGCAGATATTACTGTTCAAAGCCAGCTTGGCTCTGGAACAACATTCCACATCGTGATGAAAGCTACTTACTAATTATTGAATAATTAACGATTACTGCTTCTCAGCAAAGTACTTGTTAAGTTCAGCAACAAGATTCTCGAAATCTAATCCATGAACATAGCATGCTTCTTCAATTGTCTCACCTGAAGCCATAGCGCAACCAAGGCAGTGAAGACCAGCATTCATAAGAACAGGTGCAACACCTGGATCCTCGTTAACTACGTCACCAATAATTGTATCCTTTGTAATTTCCATAGGAGTACCTCCTTATTAATATGCAATTAGCAAAACATAGGATACACTATTTTGGTTCATTTGTCATTTATAAGCGAAAAGTACTGAATTCATTGAAGATATCCACCTCAAATTGTTCTAAAATCCTTGACAAATTGCCTATCGGGGTACATAATTACTTTGCAAAATTTGCCTATAAAGGTTAAGGAGGCTATAACATGAATAAGACAGATCTTATCGATGCAATTTCAGCTAACGCTGGTATTTCCAAGAAGGATTCAGAGGCAGCTCTTAAGGCTACTCTTGAGGCAATCTCAACAGCTCTTTCAAACGATGAGAAGGTAGTTCTCGTTGGTTTCGGTACATTCGAGACAAAGAAGCGTGAGGCTCGTCAGGGACGTAACCCATCAAATGGTCAGACAATCACAATCCCTGCTTCTAAGGCTCCAGTATTCAAGGCTGGTAAGGCTTTGAAGGACAGCGTTAACAAGTAATTTCTTGTCCTTTGTGTTTTTAATTGCAGGTCGTCATATGACGACCTGTTTTTTTGCCCTTAAATGCCCTCACAATCGTCATATAAGTCATCGATGCCACTTGCACGCACACCAATGTATAAACGCCCTCTAACCTCTTCTACGAGGCATCTGACGATATTAGAACTCTTTGTACCATACTGGTTATAGCTGCTCTTCTTAATTGCATAGCGAATATCACGCTCAATTTGCGAATATGTCTGCCCCATGACCTCCGCTGCCATAAGAAACATCTCTTTGGCGCACAGTGAAACCATATTATCTCTTTTCAAAAGAATTTTAATAAGTACAATTATGGCCTTGGTGCCAATAAGTGAAAGATCAAAGCCGTATCCTCGAAGAGTCTCGGCAATTATAACCTTGGTAAGTCTGTCGACTGCCTTCTCATTCTCACTGTCATCGCAATCAAAATTGGCACATACAAGTGAATTAGTATTAATAAAATCCGTAATATGCTTTGCAGCCTGTCCCGGATTTACTCTGGCGTCCAGAAGGTAGTGAGTTCTTCCAACCGTATCTGTAACTCCTACTATTCCCTGCCTCTTTAGCATTGAATTGATTGTTTCCAGTAATTTCTTATCTGAACATACAACGTATATTCCTGTCTCATGTTCCATTAATGAATCAAAATACATATAAAAATCCTTTCTTTGTATTTCAATTCATTTTGAAATACAGAAAGGATTCAAATCAACAGTTTTAAGAAAAATGCCTTAAAAGATGGGACTTTTTGGGGCTTACAATTGGGTGTGGGACTTAATTAGTCTTCCCCGTCATTAACTTCAATGGAAACAACACAGTTACTGTTTTTCAGATACTTGATGTTTACATTGTCGTGGTTCTTTGGATATTTGCCATCAAAATCAACGTAGTAATATCTCACACCATTAACAACAAAGTAATTTGAAAGATCTGACACCTCAGAAATCTCGCCAGATACTTCTTTAAAATCATGCTCAATGGCAGATGGAATATCTAATAATCTTGGTAAAGTGAAGGATACAAGGTGCACTACAGCCAGAATACTTAATATGATTGGCATAAAGTACCAGAAACCGCGCTTAACCAAACCCTTCTTGTTTCTGTTTGAAGTAATTACAGTAAACAGAACAAAAAGCGCTGTGATAAAAACATGGATTCCCAAACTTATCAGAAAAAACTTCATTAGTCCTCACTCAAACCAACGCACATTACACAATCAACAGCATAATCATGCTTCTCAACAGGCAATGCAGAATAAAGCTGAAATTCATAGCAAACACCAATTGTATAAGGTGCCTTACCATCTGCAGAAGCAGCATTAAGCCATCTGTCATAAAAACCACCGCCATGGCCTAATCTGAGTCCTTCTTCGTTATAGGCAACTGCAGGAACAATCATAAGATCGATATCACCAGGATAAATCTTTCTGCATGAATCCTTAGGCTCGAGAATTCCATAAGAGCCTTCTGTGAGATCTGATTCAGGATTCTTTACCTCAAAAAACTCAATAACGTCACCCTTTACCTTTGGGTAGCACAAAGTTCTGTTATTGTTCTTAAAAAACTCAAATACACCATCACATGGAAGCTCACCACCAACAGCCTTATAAAGAGCAATACATTCAGCAGAAGAAATAATCTTCTTGAGATCCTTGTCACCAACTGACATAAACTGCTCAGCGAGAATAGAATCAGCTTTTTTAATCTGCTTGTCAGACAACGCCATACGCTGAAGTCTGATAGAATCTCTGATCTGCGTCTTCATAATAGACTCGTTCATAAAAGCCTCCAAAATAATTAAGTATTTTTTGTTCTCGAAAAAGAAAAATAAATAATTGGCAATAACATAATTACTGCGAAGAAAACACCCCAGACAATCGCTGGCAAATGCATAAAGCCATCAAATGGAAGTGCAAGGTTAGTGTTCTGATATCTTGTAATATAGAATATCTTCCCCCAGGAGCCAACCAAAGCTCTAAGTGGCATAAATACAAGCCCAGTAACAAGATAAATCGCTGGTGTGTAGATACAAATATCTGACATCCAGATTAAAGGTGTTTCTAATTTAAATGCATGCATTACAGCTATAATTGCAAGAAAAATCGATAAAGAAACGACTGTATTGAAATCATATCTGCTCTTTGAAATGCAATCAATGAAATAAACAATCGAAATCAAAGAATAAGAAACGCATGGAATATAAATTGCAATTCTTTTCCTTGATATAAAAAGAAGCCCAATAATTAAAGCCAGCAAAATAAAAAGGAAAAAGCCTCCTCCGATTTTTCCAAGAATGTTTCTCCCTACTGCTTCAAGAATGTTACTAATCAAAGTAGTAAAAACATTCATAAAAGCATGCAAGGGCTCTGCTAACAGAGTCCCCCACAAAAAGAGAAGTACTATGGAAATAATTCCAGCTCTTTCCTCGCTTCTCAAACTATTATGCCTCGATATCTGATGTGTCGAAATCTTCAAGAAGTGACTTAAGAACAGCTACTTCTTCACGATTAAGAGTGATACCCTTACCTGTCTTCTCATGATCTGGACCCCAGTCACGAATATCAAGCTTAGCCTTACCATCATTCCACTTAACGATATTTGCTTCACGGTTCCAACCTGATTTATTAGTAGCGAGCACACCAATGCTCTTAACAATCTCAAACTTAATTTCTTTACTACTTGGCATATTAACCTCCACAGAATAAAATCAATTTAACGTTTTGATTATATCACAGCAACTTATAAAATATATATTATTATTATTAAAAAGAGAGACAGTATGTTACCAGCACATATTCTGATATTAATTATAGTTATTTCTGCTGTTATTCTGACAGCTTTGGTTCTGCTTACAATCGCAATGATTGAACCACACAAGTTAAATGTTACCCACGAAGACTATTCAAATGGTAATTCAGAGACATTAAATATTTGTTTTATCAGCGATCTTCATGCTGAATTCTGCTTCATTTCAGCTGAAAGAGTTATCGAGGAACTTAAAAATGAGATGAAAGACAACAAAGTCGACATGCTTATTTTTGGTGGCGACATCTGTAATAACCCAAAGAAAGTCAGTAAAGGAATTCTCTACCTTAATAAGCTTAAGAGTTTTTGTGATGCGAACGATATCACTTTCGCTGGAGTTACAGGAAATCACGACGTAACGGTAAGCGCAGAGGATATTAGTAAATGTGGTTTCATTGATCTTAGAAACGAGGATCTGATTTATAAGAATAGTAACGGCAAGAGATATTTTATTACGGGTGTAACTGATTCAGGCAGAGAACACAGAGTGTGGCCTCAGGTAAAATCAAAACCACAGGCTGATGACACTTCAATTCTTGTAGCGCATAATCCTGATCTTCTTTTGTATACACAAAACATTGACGATATCGATTACTGCTTATCCGGGCATATTCATGGTGGCCAGATTAGAACACCTTTCAGAATTGAGTTCACTGTACTTCGTAAGGACGAATTACCAAAAGAAGGCATAATCGCAGGCCAGTACGTTTTTAAGAACTGTAAGCTTTTTATAAGCAAAGGCATAGGATGCATATTATTGCCTTTAAGACTTGGATCAAAACCTGAAATTAATTTCCTTAAAATTGGCTAAAAAAAACAAACCGTCTTCACACGGTTTGTCAAAACAACAACATAAAAATCGGGCAAAAAATTTATGAGAGTGACCAGGAGGCAATTCCTAATCACAAGTTAATAATACCATTAGCCATATTAATAACCAATAAATCCCAAGTTGTTAAATAGAACAAAAAAGAATGCGGGTTTTCTTTATTGTTTTTGCACTTTTGATGCAACGCAGAAAAAAGCTGTATTTTTGCCCAATTTCCGCCATTATTTCCGCTTTCTTTTAGAAAAAACACTAATACACGAAAAAGCCGCCCTTCTTACGAAGAGCGGCTTATTGTTAATTCGCATGAATTAGATCTTAGCGGCCTTAACCTTCCAGATTTCCTTAGCGTACTCAGCGATTGTTCTGTCAGAAGAGAACTTACCTGAGTTGCAGATGTTAATCCAGCACATCTTAGCCCACTTCATCTCATCCTTGTAATCCATGTAGAGACGATCTCTTGTCTTTCTGTAATCATCGAAATCACCGAGAACATAGTATGGATCACCTGGCTGCCAGTTTGTACCGTAAAGGATACCATTGTAAAGATCACGGAACATTCCTGTACCCTCATCATTGAATGTACCATCAACGAGTCTGTCGAGAGCCTTCTTGATGCCTGGGATATTCTCATACTGCCACTGTGGGTTGTAGTAAGCCTTTGTTGCAGCCATATCCTGAGCACGGCAACCGAAGATATAAATGTTATCCTCACCTACTGCCTCACAAATCTCAACGTTAGCACCGTCCATAGTACCAAGTGTAACAGCACCGTTCATCATGAACTTCATGTTACCTGTACCAGAAGCCTCGAGACCTGCTGTAGAAATCTGCTCAGATACATCAGCAGCTGGGAACATCTTCTCACCGTTAGATACGTTGTAGTTCTCAAGGAACATAACCTTAAGTCTGCCCTTCATATCTGGATCATTATCGATAAGCTTAGCAATCTCGTTAATGTACTTAATGATAGCCTTAGCTCTGAAGTAACCTGGAGCAGCCTTAGCACCAAAGATGATTGTTACAGGTGGAAGCTCAAGTGAAGGATTCTCCTTGATTCTGTCATAGAGGTTGAGAGCATAGATAGCGTTAAGGAGCTGTCTCTTATACTCGTGGAGTCTCTTGATCTGGATATCAAATACAGAATCGCTGTTAAGCTCAACACCAAATGTCTTTGACATATGATCAGCAAACTTCTGCTTGTTGTTCTTCTTGATAGCGAGAAGTCTCTTCATAACTTCCTCGTCATCCTTATACTTCTCAAGCTTCTTAAGCTCATCAAGCTTTGTTACCCACTTATCGCTTCCAAGGAGCTCTGTAAAGAGAGCTGCAAGCTCTGGGTTACAAGAACGGAGCCATCTACGTGGTGTTACACCGTTTGTCTTATTAGAGAACTTCTCAGGATAGAGCTCGTACCAATCCTTAAGTGTCTCGTTCTTAAGAATATCTGTATGAAGTGCAGCTACACCGTTTACTGAACGTGAACCGTAGATAGCAAGCCAAGCCATCTGAACCTTACCATCAGCAAGTGGGCTCATCTTATCAATAAGCTCTGAATAGAGGCCAGCCTCGTACATCTGTGCTCTGAACTGATTGTTAATACCCTCTACAATCTCGAAAATACGTGGGAAGAGGAAACGGAAGATAGAAATATCCCACTTCTCAAGAGCCTCTGCCATGATTGTATGGTTAGTATAAGCAAATGTCTCCTTAACGATGTCCCAAGCTGTTACCCAGTCAATACCATTCTCATCAACGAGAATTCTCATGAGCTCTGGGATACCGATAACTGGGTGTGTATCGTTAAGCTGAATTGTGTTGTACTTAGCGAAATCTCTAAGATCATCACCGTGAACCTTCTTGTACTTACGTACGATGTCCTGAAGTGAAGCTGATACGAAGAAGTACTGCTGTCTTACACGAAGAACCTTACCATCGTAAGATGTATCGTTTGGATAGAGAACTCTCCAGATATCGTTTACACGGTTTCTCTCGATAACAGCGTCATCGAATCTCTGTGAGTTAAAGAGATTGAAGTCGAAGTCCTGAGCTGGCTCAGCCTTCCAAAGTCTCAAGAGGTTAACGTTCTTTGTGCCGTAACCTGTGATAGGAAGGTCACATGGGATAGCCCATACATCGATATCATTGAAGTGAACCTTTACTCTCTCATCGTAACGTGGGAGTGTAAATGGATATCCCTTCTCCATCCAGCTGTCTGGATATTCCTTCTGGAAACCATTCTCGATAGCCTGGCGGAAAAGACCATATCTGTAAAGGATACCGTATCCAGTTACAGGAAGGTTAAGTGTTGCGCATGAATCAAGGAAACATGCAGCAAGTCTACCAAGACCACCGTTACCAAGAGCTGGGTCTGTCTCCTGCTCAAGGATATCTGTGATGTCATAACCGAAAGAAGCGAGAGCCTCCTTAGCCTGATCGTAAATACCAAGGTTTACAAGGTTGTTAAGAAGTGAACGACCCTCGAGGAACTCAGCAGACAAATAAAATGCCTGACGTCCCTTTGAATACTTCTCTCTTGTTGCCTGGAAGTTATCTGAGATAATCTCAACTACGCTCTTTGAAAGAGCTGTCCAGTAATCTCTAGCTGTTGCGTTCTCGAGAGATAAGCCAGTGCCTGCCTTAACATGAGCCTGCATCTTCTCTTCGAGCATCTTTGCTGTAACATTCTTTGCCATAATCAAAATAACGCGAAAAGCGATCCTCCTCTTAAAATCATCAACTATTCTATCAGTTTCACGGGCTTTATAGCAAGTTCAACAATAATAATTAACATACTTTAGTTAAGGTTGATAAAAAATTAACCGTATATTAAAATTTTATTATCAATTTACACGGAGCAAATCATGGAAAAAATGCCTGCAACTATAATTGCAATCATATTGGGTGCACTTATTGGCTTTTCAATTACGTTCATATTCAGAATTATTCCAGAAAAATGGCTCCAGGATTATGACTTTAATCCAAATAGTCCAAAATACAGACCATCAAAGCGCATGAAGCTGTTCCCTCACGGACTTTTTTCATCATGTTTTTGTGCTGCATCTTATGGCGCAGCTACATATTTATCATATGGTTTTCTTTTTAACCCTGTAAAACCACTACATCTGATTGTAATTTTCCTTGCAATTCCAGTTGTTGTCATCGTAATGATGTCAGACAGACTTAACAGAATTATCCCTGATCAGTGTTCAGTTTTTCTTCTCGTTTTGGGAGTAATTGGATGTGTGGGTGAGTATTTCGAAGATTCTATATGGTTCACTCCTATGGCACCATGGTACTACGCTGTAATTAACAGAATAATAGCAATGGTGGTAGGATTTGGATTCCTCTGGCTCATTGAATTCTTCTGTGAGACATTCCTTGGAAAAGAAGGAATGGGACAGGGTGACATGAAGCTTCTTGGTGCATGTGGCCTTATGGTTGGATGCTATGGACTTGTTGTTTTGATTTATGTAACTGCAATTACATCAGTATTTTTTGCGATTCCACTTCTCATCAGGAAGAGAATTCGCATAGCAAACGAGGAGAAAGAGATTCGCGAGAGCAAAGATCCTGTTGCTGCACGAAGAGCTCTCAACAAGAAGAAGTCAGAAATTCATTTTGCAGATGACCCTGACTACATTGCATTTGGACCATTTCTTGCATTCGGTGCAGCCTTCTTCCTTCTTTTTGAGCCAATCTGTTTTAATCTCCTTATTAATTTAATCCTTGCTACTGGATGGTATTTCTAATATGACTGACAAACCAAAGGTTAATTTCAGCGTTTATATGAAACATCACTTTGGAAAACCTTTGTCCATGAACTGGAGTTTTCCAATCTTTGTACTTTCGATACTTACGCTTGTGTTTTTCATTTTCAGATGCATTTACAAGAAGTATGATGCTGCACTTCCTGTAACATCTCTTGTTGGCTATGCACTTTTAATGTCTTTATTCCTTCTGATTACACTCATTCTCCCATTTATGAGACTGGGAAATGGTATTTACAAAAAGGCAATTGGAAACTTTTCTGGAATAGGCTCACTTATTGTTGCCTGCCTTTCAGGACTTCCTTTGATGCTTATTACAACTTCTCTTCATAATCTCGGGTCATATCTCTGGCTTCGCATGAATATGAAGACCGTATTCCCTGCACTTTTCTACTTTTCAAGCGATGGAAGCATTATGGGAGATTCTGTAGCATTTATATCTGAGACAGTCCTTCCTGCATTCGCTGTTTCGCTCTTTTTCTTTGGTTTTCTCTGGTCACGTTTTAGAAGCAGAGAGCGCTTTGTAGGAGCAATTATCGTTTCTGTTGTTTACGTATGCTGGTCAATGAATCCAATGATGTTCGTGCCACTTTTTATCGTATCTATGTGGTGTTTCTTCTTAAGAACTACAGTGGAAAACATCTGGGGACCTTTCATCTGTCTCATTTCAATGAGATTAATCGATTATGTATTCCTTGGAACACTTTCAAAGGTTGATCTTCTAACGGTACAGACTCATTCTGATATTGCACCAACATATCTTTATGCTTCATTACCTTCATTAATATTTGGACTTATAATCCTTATATTCTTCAGAAGTACACTTCTTGAATTCAGTAACAAGCACAGAATTATCGAAGATGAAGAACTTTCTGACGCTGAGATTCCTGCTTTCAGCAAAGGAATTAACTTGTCAATCGTCGTATCTGCAATTATATTTTTAGTAATAACTATTCTACTTTTAAAAGGGGTTCACTTATGACTGATAATGAACGCTACGAGCGTGATAAAGCGTCTGTAATCAGTATGATCAGATTTATACTGATGGCACTCATAATTGTTGCCATCTGCTTTTTAGCAACTAGAATTGCAATCGTTCTGGTGCCTTTCCTTATTGGTTTTCTTCTTGCAAAGGCAGCTGTTAGTCTTTCAAATCCACTTACAAAATTTATAACAAAGACTTTGCATATTAATAAGGATGTGCCAAAGGTAAAAAGAATTACTGCTTCTTGTTGTTATTACCTTCTTCTTTTGATTATCTGCGCTCTTGCGTCCTATATTATTTATCTTTTGATTGGTCAGTTAACCAATGCTTCAACTGCAGTAATTAACTTCGCATCAACATTTGATCCAACAAAGATTTATAACGACTTAATGAACGCAATTCAGGGATTTAAAGTAGATGAGACATTCAGTTCTGCACTCATGACAATTCTTAGTAATCTTGGAACCAGAATTGCAGGTTCAGTTCCTGGACTCCTCTCAACATTCATTAATTCAATTCTTAATACAATTGGAAATATCCCTTATGGAATATTTGTTGTTGTTTGCGTAATTTTCAGTGGGCACTACTTTATAAACGACAGTAATCACGTTCGTGAACTTTATAACAGTATTGTTCCTCACAAGGCGTTCAGAATTAAGGCTTTACGTCTTATAAACAATCTTGCAAATACTATCTTCCAGGCACTTACAGGATATGTACTTCTCTTTATTATTACATCTATTGAAGCTTACATCTTCCTATGGTTTTCTGGAGTTAAGTACGCTCTTATCCTTGCAATCATAACTGGTCTTATCGACTTTATGCCAGTACTCGGAATAAGTGCAACTATGATCCCGGTAATGATCTACTGCTTCATTCACGGCAATTACAAAGCTATTATTATTCTTATCATTGGTATGGTTGTTATGACCGTTGTAAGACGTGTAATTGAGCCACCTATCATTGGTAAGTCTTTACACCTTCACCCTCTTCTCATGCTCATCTCAATGGCCGCTGGTGTTTATATCTGGGGTGCAGTTGGTTTCCTTCTCGGTCCTACAGTATTGATTATCATCATTGAGATTCTTAAGACATTCGAGTTTGATAAGAAGATTATTGAGTATCTTACAAACTTCATTGGAAAGTTTATGCCTGACAAGCGTGGTAAGAAGGCAAAGATGGCAAAAACAGAATCCGGCAAATAATTACAAAATCAACAAGCATAAACGGCTGTCATCTGACAGCCGTTTATTTTGCAAATAATTAATTACTTTATCTGACTTGTTGGAAGAATACCAAAATCCTTATCACCGTCTCTGCTTAGGAAAGATAACTCTGGAAGAACAAGTCCACCTGAAATCTTCATATAGAACTTCATCTGTGGATGTGGAACGCTCTCAATAGGCTGCATCTTCTCGTCGTACAATTCCTCAGCGATAATTGGATTAACATATCCATCAGGACGAAGAACATTAAGTGTATCGCCTCTATAAAGCTTATTACGCTGACTTACAATATGAAGTCCCTTCTCCTCGTCGTAGCCTTCAATAACACCTACTACAAATGCAGGCTTGTTATATGTCTTATCGTATACCATCTGAGCATTCTCGCTGGCATTATCAAAGAAAAATCCTGTCGCATAGTCTCTGTGTACAACTTTATCAAGAAGTTCCAGCCAATTGCTGTTAAGGCCCATATTCTCTGGATTTGTAACATTGTTAAAGTACTGCTCCACTGCTTCACGATATACTTTTGTAGTCGCTGCGGCATAGTAAGCCCCCTTAATTCGTCCTTCAATCTTAAAACTGTTTACACCAGCTTCAATAAGCTCTGGAACATGCTCAACCATACATATATCCTTACTACTTAAGATATATGTGCCAAGCTCATCTTCTTCAATTGGAAGACCTTCATCAAGACGCTTCTCCTCTACAAGAGCATATCCCCAGCGGCATGGCTGAGCGCAGGATCCACCATTTGATCTTCTGCCCGTATAGTAATTGGAAAGAAGGCATCTGCCTGAATATGACATACACATAGCGCCATGAACAAAGCACTCAAGCTCCAAATCCTCAGGAATCTTTTTACGAATAGACTTAATTTGTTCCAAAGTACATTCACGAGCAAGAACGATACGCTTTGCACCCATTCTGTACCAGAACATGCATGCTTCACTGTTAGTTACACTTGCCTGTGTCGAAATGTGAATCTCCAAATCAGGAGCAACAGCCTGAACACGTGAAAAAATACCTGGATCTGAAACAAGAACAGCATCAGCATGTGCTTCATGAGCGATAAAATCAATCTCAGCATCTACCATCTCAATATCTGACTCGAGTGCCATGATATTCATTGTGACATAACATTTAACGCCATGCGCGTGAGCGTAGGAAATACCTTCCTTCATCTCATCGTGATCAAAATTACCACTAAATGTTCTTAAGCCAAAATGCTTTCCTGACATATAAACAGCATCTGCACCATAAGCAATCGCTGTCTTAAGCTTTTCCAAGTCGCCTGCAGGACTTAATACTTCAACATTCTCTCTTTTTACCATAATTAATTAACCCTCAGTTGTTTCTTCACTGTCTTCTGAAGGAGTTGGAGTAGGAGTTACAAGTCCATCTGCCTCCATATCCTGCTGTTCCCAGATGCTTCTGTATCTCTCGACATTAGCTTCATGTTCACTTAATGTAACAGCATAAGCTGTACCACCGTCACCTGTTGCGCAGAAATAATAGAAATTACAGTTAGGTTCTGGATATAACGCTGCCTGAATAGCATCAAGACCAGGCATACAAATAGGTCCTGGTGGAAGTCCCTGATGTGTAAATGTGTTATAGGAACTATTCATGGCAAGATCATCTACTGTAAGAACAAGATGAGGATTAAGACCATTAATCTCTCTTAAATAATTAATGGAAGCATCAGATCCAAGATATCTTAATGATTCATCATCAGAATTCAGTCTGTTATGGAATACTGCTGAAATATACATCATATCAACAGCTCTGTTTGTCTCGAACTGAATCAGAGATGCAAGTGTCATTACCTCATCAAGAGACATTCCAATGGCACTGGCACGCTCATAATACTCATCGTAAAGCTTTACATTAGTATTATTAAGGAATGTAGTTACAATCTGTCTTGGAGTGGCATTAACGTCAAACTCATACGTATCAGGGAACAGATATCCAGAAAGGACATGATCTCGTTCTTCTGAAAGGTCAATAAGTGAAACGAACTCATAATCAACGAAGAGATTAGGAGAATCCATACACTCATCAAGTTCTGCATCGTCAAATTCAAGACCTGCTTCATGAAGTTTGGCCTTAATCTGTTCGTAAGTAATACCCTCTGGGAAAGTAATAATTACACTCTCCGCCTTCTGAGTAAGAAGGTACATAATCTCATCGTAAGTAAGTCCTGGAACAAGATAGTGAGTACCTGCAACATAAGCGCCGTCAAAACCATTAATCTTACTCATAAGAGAAAACACAAAAGTATTGTCGATAAGGTTCTGCTCATAAAGGCTGTTAGCTATATCTGATGTAAGATCACCTGTTTTAATAAGAAGTGGAACTGCACCAGGAGTTTCCTTATCAATAAAAAAGGAACCGTCTTCTATCCTCGCTTCAAGTTCTTCAAAACGTTTATCCTGTGCGATGACATAATTGTAACCGAAGTAAACTCCAAGCACTACAAAAGTAAACAGGAGCAAAACTACAATTAAAATACGTACAGCAACGCGAAGTTTCTTCGAAAACATTGACTATTCCTTTATTAACGGAAGGATCATGCCTCTCTCTTCTTGGCTCTGTCCTTCATTCTCAAATCTGTATTAAGTATCTTCTTACGAAGTCTGATATTCTTTGGTGTAACTTCGCAAAGCTCATCATCCTCTACAAACTCAAGGCACTGCTCAAGGCTGTAATTAAGAGGAGGTGTAAGGCGCATTGCATCGTCACTTCCTGCAGCACGCATGTTAGTAACGTGCTTCTTCTTACATACGTTAACAGTAATATCCTCTGGCTTAGGGTTAATACCTACAATCATACCCTCGTATACAGGTGTACCAGCACCAATAAGGAGCGCACCTCTGTCCTGAGCATTGAACAAACCGTATGTCATGGAATCTCCACTCTCGAAAGCAACAAGTACGCCGTGTGAACGTGTCTCAATCTCACCTGCGAAAGGCTCGAAACCACTGATTATGCTGTTCATTATACCATTGCCCTTAGTGTCGGTCAAAAACTCAGTTCTGTATCCAATGATACCTCTTGAAGGAATTCTGAACTCAAGACGAGCATATCCCTTATCAGGTGGAAGCATGTTAAGAAGCTCTGCTTTACGTCTTCCAAGCTTCTCCATTACAGGACCTACGAAGTCCTCTGGAACGTCAATTACGAGATCCTCAACAGGCTCACAAAGAACACCGTCAATCTCCTTCATGATTACCTTTGGCTTAGAAACCTGGAACTCATAACCTTCTCTTCTCATTGTCTCAATAAGGATTGAAAGATGGAGCTCTCCACGTCCCTTAACAATAAATGCCTCTGTTGTATCTGTCTCTTCAAGTCTCATGGATACGTTTGTTTCCATCTCCTTAAAGAGCCTGTCACGGAGGTGTCTTGATGTAACGAACTTACCTTCCTTACCTGCAAATGGGCTGTCATTAACTGAGAATGTCATGGCAATTGTAGGTTCATCAATATTGACGAATGGAATAGCTTCTGGTGTTGCAGCGTCACAGATTGTGTCACCGATGTTGATATTAGGAATACCAGCTACGCAAACAATCTCTCCGATTGAAGCAGACTGTACTTCCTGACGACCAAGTCCATTAAATCTTAAAAGCTTAACAATACGTGCGTTTCTCTTTCCATCTTCACCGTATGTTACGATTGAAACATTCTGGTTCTGTGAGATAGTACCACGCTCGATTCTACCTACAGCGATACGACCAATATATGGATCTGAGTCAATATTTGAAACAAGAAGCTGAAGTGGCTCATCAGGCTCACCTTCTGGACATGGTGTGTGCTCAACTACTGCATCAAGAAGTGGCTGGAAATCAAGTTCCTTACCTGCCTCATACTCCTTAAGATCAAGAGTAGCAATACCCTGCTTACCTGAAGAGAATACGATTGGGAACTCAAGCTGATCATCATCAGCACCAAGCTCGATGAAAAGATCAAGAACCATGTCTACAACCTGGTTAGGACGTCCATCTGGACGGTCAATCTTATTGATACAAACGATTGGCTTAAGGCCCATCTCAAGTGCCTTACGAAGAACGAATCTTGTCTGTGGCATTGGTCCGTCATATGAATCAACTACGAGAAGAACAGCATCTACCATCTTAAGTACACGCTCAACCTCACCACCGAAGTCAGCATGTCCTGGAGTATCTACAACGTTAATTCTGATATCCTTGTACTGAATAGCAGTATTTTTTGCAAGAATTGTAATACCTCTTTCTCTCTCGAGGTCATTACTATCCATTACCTGCTCTACAATCTGCTCGTTCTCACGGTAAATACCAGCCTGCTTGAGCATGGAATCTACGATAGTAGTCTTACCATGGTCAACGTGAGCAATAATTGCTATGTTACGCATATTTTCAATCTTTGCCATAAAATACTCCTTAGGCGTTCTTATTAATAATATAAAATTGTCCGCTATCTATTTTGCTACTTTATATGCCGATTTGTTACTCGTCACATTACACAAATTATTGTGGGTCATCGCCCTTCTTATTACGCAAAAAGAAACGTATTGGTGTTCCTTCAAATCCAAAGTTCTTACGAATCTGATTTTCGAGGTAACGCTCATATGAAAAATGTGAAAGTTCCTTGTCATTTACGAAGAGTGCAAATGTTGGAGGATAAGAAGAAACCTGTGTTCCGTAGTAAATCTTTAAGTGCTTACCCTTATCCTGTGGTGTAGGTACCATAGCGATAGCTTCGTTAAGCATATCGTTGAATACACCAGTTGTGAGACGGCGTCCTGCCTGCTCATGTACAGATGCAATCTTCTCCCAAAGCTTATCAAGTCTCTGACCAGTCTTTGCAGAAATGAAAAGAATTGGAGCGTAGTCCATAAACGCAAAACGGTCACGTACAATCTTTGTCATTTCCTCAAGTGTACCCGTATTCTTTTCAACGAGATCCCACTTGTTGATACAGATAATACATGCCTTACCAGAATCGTGAGCAAGACCTGCTACACGTGTATCCTGTTCTGTAATACCTACAGTAGCATCGATAAGAATTACACATACGCTTGCGTGATCAATTGCAGACAAAGCACGTACCATTGAGTACTTCTCGATAACATCCTCGATACGGCTCTTCTTACGCATACCAGCAGTATCTACGATAGTAAACTTACCGTACTTGTTATCAACCATGGAATCGATAGCATCACGTGTTGTACCAGCGATATCAGAAACGATACTTCTGTCTTCACCTGTCATCTTGTTTGTAAGTGATGACTTACCGGCATTAGGTCTTCCGATAAGAGCAACACGAATTCTGTCATCTTCTCCTTCACCCTCTTTCTCATCAGGGAACTCGAGGAAAACAGCATCAAGAAGATCACCGATACCGAGTCTGTGAGATGCAGATATAGGAATTACATCACCAAGTCCAAGATTATAAAACTCATAAATTTCAGCTGGTGGTTCACCAACCTTATCGCACTTATTTACAGCGACTACAACAGGGCGCTTTGACTTACGAAGCATAACTGCAATCTCGTGGTCAGCAGCTGTAAGACCTGACTTTAAATCGCACATAAAAAGGATTACATCAGCAGTCTCAATAGCAATCTCAGCCTGAAGACGCATTCCCTTAAGTATTACATCATCACTTTCTGGCTCAATACCACCTGTATCGATCATAGTAAACTCACGCTCACGCCAGATAGCGTTGGCATATATTCTGTCACGTGTTACACCTGGTGTATCGTGAACGATAGAAATTCTTTCTCCGTAAAGAGTGTTAAACAAGGAAGACTTACCTACGTTAGGACGTCCTACGATTGCAACTACTGGTTTACTCATTTCTTCTCACCTCATAAATACTGATCCTTAAGGATCATCATGGCATTATCTCCACCCTGAGCGACATGGAATGGAATGCCTGTTCTTTCAATTACTTCATCAAGAGTAATATCATCCAAAAATATATCTTCATCAGCCTTCAGCATACAGTGCGAAATCATAATCATGTCAGGCTTGCCTTCACGTAAAGCCTTCTCATTAACCTGCTTTATGATGTCTCCACCTGTAAGAAGTCCTGTTACTGTAATTGTATGTCCAAAGAAATCATTAAGGATTGCAACTGTCTCAAACTCCACACCAAAGACTTTGCTCATTCTTAAGTCATTGTTCCTATGATATTCTAATGCGTCTGTACCAACAAGTTCCCACACCTTATGTGCAGAAGAAATCTCTCTTATACCATATTCCTGCTCATATCTTGTAAGAAGTTTGTCAGATTCATCAATATAATTCGATACAAGACCTACACCGTTCTCAAGCTGTGGGTAGCCTTCATAATCTTCTGCTGGTGGCATTGGAAGTTCAGCTCTGATATAAAACTCATCGCCAGCATAAAATAATCTCGTACCTCTTGTCTCAAGGAAATACTTCTGCCACTTATTAACAATGTCAATTACAGCACGTGCTGTCTCCTTGTTATAACGATTAACCTTAAAAAGACCGTTCTCATCTCTAAACCTAGTAAGTCCAACAGGAACACAGGCAATAGACTTGATTGAGTCTCCAAATTCTGACAAATCCCTAAGGGATTTCTCGAGAATCTCTCCATCGTTAATACCAGGACACAAAACGAACTGGCAGTTCATTTCAATACCTTCAGCAGCGATTTTTCTCATCTTATCAAGGAGCTGATCTGCAAAACGGTTATTAAGCATCATCTTACGTGTCTCACCGTCTGTTGCATGAACAGAAATATTCATTGGTGACAGATGATAACTTAAGAGTCTGTTAAGCTCCTCTTCACTCATATTAGTAAGTGTTACATAATTACCCGTCAAAAAAGACATACGCATATCGTCATCTTTAAAATAGAGACTCTTACGCATGCCCTTCGGTAACTGATCAATAAAACAGAAAATACACTTATTGTGACAGCTATAGGAGCTGCACATCATAGGGTCCTCAAATTCAAGACCCAATACCTCATCCTCATCCTTCTCAATCTCAACAGTCTGCTCGACCTGATCATCTTCCAGAAAGAACGTTAAAGTAAGATACTCTTCCTTCTCAAGGATTCGGTATTCAAAAACATCCATAATAGGCTTTCCGTTTATCTGTAGCAAAATATCACCCGGCTTAACCCCGAGTTCATCGCAGATACTTTCAGGTAATACATTGCTTACCTTTGTATACTTAAACTTATCGTACTTACCCATTAACAATACATAAAAAAACGGCACTCACATGAGTACCGTCTTGTTATCAGTTTTAAATAAGAATTAAACTTCTTCGCCAACTGCAATAACCTGCTTGCCATCAAGATAACCGCAGTTCTTGCAAACCTTACGGCGAAGCATCTTAGAATGACACTGAGGGCACTCTACAAAACCTGGAACCTCGAGCTTCCATGCACTACGATGACGGGAAGTTCTTGCCTTTGACCACTTACGCTTAGGATGTGCCATATATTTCCACCTCCGATATTTGGAATTACTTAATACTTCTTCACAAAATGCAAAAACGATTATACAAGCAACTTTCTACTTTTGCAATAGTAAATTTACTGAAAAAACATTTTTGCTGTTAGAATCTTCAAATGTCGACATATAATAGCATATTTCGAACTTTGGTGCTATAAGTGACGGCATATTTATATACTCTGTTTTTATATCTACTACTATATTTCCATAAGGTGTATCGAGCACACCCTTTGTAGGCTTTGATGTATCAAAAACAAGCTTGCTCGAAATATCACCAGTTCTGTGAATTGTAGCTACTCCTGTTTCCTTATCCATTAAAATCTCGTAGAAAGATTCACTAGGTTCATCTTCACCCTTCTGCTTCCACTTGATCTTAAGCTGCGAATTAGTCTCATCGTACATCGCAACTGTTCTGTAAGGCTTATCGTAAACGCTTGTTGTTATCTCGATTTCTCTTCTCATAAATGGTACTACCCTGTTAGCGGCCATACTTCTTTGATTTTCTTCTTAAATCTTCCACATCAACTTCATATCGTGGTTCAATTGAGAACTTTCTGCCTGAAAGCTTTGTATGACAGTTATCCTGCGGAATATTCTTCATAAGAAGTGTAGTAGCAAAAAGCTGCTGGTACTTTACCTTACCACCATTTCTGCTCTTAAAACCCATATTTACCTTATTACGGCCATAGTTACCATCACCAACAATTGGATAACCCATATGAGCAAACTGTGCTCTGATCTGGTGAGTTCTTCCTGTAACAAGCTCACACTCAAGTTCAGCTACATCCTGACCATCTGGGCCTGCGTTCTTAAATACCTGAAGAACTCTGTAGCGTGTTGTAATATCAAGATCGCCTGGCTTTGGTACATCATGTACATATACGCTTCCATTAGGTGTCTTCTCAAGATAGGCAGACACTTCCTTCATAATAATGTCATCGGCACAGATTACTACTTCTCCCTCATCAGGAACACCAATAACAAGGCAGCGATATCTCTTAACAAGGAGGTCATTCTTAAAAAGCTTAATGGCATCTTCCAAAGACTTCTTATCCTTTGCAAGCATAACAAGTCCACCAGTATTCATGTCAATACGGTGAACAAGCTCCATCTCCTTATTGCCTGTAGTATCTCTTACGATATCAATAAGATTATCTTCACCTGTGTTCTTTCCACTATGCACAGCAAGACCCTGGCGCTTATTTACAAGAAGAAGCCCATCTGTCTGAGCTGCAATCTTATAATCAGGATCCTTCTTCTTTTCTGGCACCTTATCGCCATCCCCTTCGAAAAGGGAATCAGGAAGCCATACTTCAATATTCTGACCTTCCATTACAGAAATATCAGACGAAATCTTCTTACCATCAACACGAATATCCTTATGCTTTAAGGCTTTATACAAATCAGCAGCCTTAAGTCCAGGAAATGCCTTCGTTGCTGCCTTAACAACATGAAGACCATTCATTTCATCTGTAACTACAAAATTTCTCATGATACCAAACCAAAAATTGCGCCGAAGCCAAGATAACTTAATGTTGCCATGATAACACCTGCGAGTAATACACCGCAGATAACAGCTTTAACACTTGTCTTAAAATCCATATCAAGAAGTGATGCTGCAAGAGTACCTGTCCATGCACCTGTTCCAGGAAGTGGGATTCCTACAAATAAAAGAAGTGCCCAGAAAAGGCCCTTACCAGCCTTAGCCTTAAGCTTCTCTCCACCTTTATGTCCCTTCTCAAGACACCATGTAAAAAACTTTCCGATAAACTTCTTATCACATCCCCACTCAAGTACCTTTCGAGCGAAGAAGAAAATTACAGGAACTGGAAGCATGTTGCCAACAATACAAATTGGGAAAGCAATGTAAAGTGGAATCTGAAAACCAGCTGCGTATATAAGAGCACCTCGAAGCTCAATAAGAGGAATCATAGAAATCAAAAAAGTGATGAGGTAATGAATCATAATAATCTCCATATATAAAAAATCTATCATATTCTACACTTTTTGAAGGAAGTTGTCATTTCGTGTGTTATCATCTATATGTTTTAAATTTGTATATTAAAAGAGGTTTTATTTATGAAATTAATCAAACGCCTTATTTCTATTACACTCATGGCTTCAATGCTTGTTTTGGGAACTTCATGTATCAAGTACGAAGTAGCTGAAACTGCACCTACTACAGCAGCTGAAGGCATCGGAATCCACCATGTAGAAATCGATGTTGAGAACTATGGAACAATTGCAGTTGAACTTGACGGTGATGTAGCTCCAGTAACAGTTCAGAACTTCCTTGATCTTGCTGAGTCTGGTTTTTACAACGGACTTACTTTCCACAGAATCATGGATGGCTTCATGATTCAGGGTGGTGACCCAGAGGGAAACGGCCAGGGTGGCAGTGGAACAAACATCTACGGTGAATTCACAAATAACGGTTTTGAGAACAACATTTCACATGTAAGAGGTACTATCTCAATGGCTCGTGCTAACGACTATAACAGCGCTTCTTCACAGTTCTTTATCGTTCAGACTGATTCCCTTTTCCTCGATGGCAACTATGCTGGATTTGGTCATGTAACATCAGGTATGGAAATCGTTGACGCAATCTGTATTGATGCACCTGTAATCGATGAAAATGGTACTGTTGCGCACGAGAATCAGCCAATTATCACTGAAATTCGAGTAATCGACTAATTGCATTCTTATACAAAGGATATTTTATGGACATTGAGAAGGAGCTTCAAAAGCAGCTTCTAAACGAGCGCGAAACCACTGAATTCAGAGATTCATATAATCGTGAAATTAATTTTTACGATATGATTTCGAGCGGAAATTACGATGAACTTGTAAAGGTTTTGAAGAATATCAGATCAGAGAATCAACGTCAGGGCATCTTAAGCAGCAATGAACTTACTAACCTTAAATACCATACAATAGTAATGACTGCGCTTATAAGCCGCTTCTGCATCGAAGCAGGCTTAGACGTTGCCGTAAGCTACTCGCTAAGTGACATATTTATAAGAAAGATTGATACAGCTACTTCTGTCGAAGAAGTTTCAAAACTTAGTAATGAGATTGCTCTTGATTACTGCAGAAGAATGAGAGACAGCGTAAAGAAAGCTGTTGTTTCACGACATGTTGTTCTTGCAATAGAATACATTCGTGCTCATATTCAGGATAATCTTTCTGTTGAAAATATCGCTGATGCTCTGGGCATTAATCCAAGTTATCTTTCAAAGCTTTTTAAGCAGGAAATTGGTAAAACAATCAGTCACTATATAAGAGATGAAAAGATATCAATTGCCTGCAATATGCTAAGACACCTGGATGAATCAAGCCTTAGTATTGCTAACTATCTTGGATTTTCTTCCCAAAGTCACTTTATTCAGGTATTCAAAAAGGAAACTGGTTTAACACCTGAAGAATATCGTAAAAAGAATTTCCATCAGAGTTGGATGAGTGAAGATTAAGGAAACGTAAGATGTCAGACACTGGAATATCAAAAGATATTTTAAAGAAGAAAGCCATAAAGACGATTGCTTTTACAAGCCTGGTTATTTTTATTCTTGGTGTACTCTATTATATTTTTGTAAGAGTAGCTGGATTTGGCATCCCTTGCGTTGTCTATCAGTTAACTGGATACAAGTGTCCTTCATGCGGTATTACACGTATGGTTGTGCATTTAAGTAAATTCCAGTTCAAACAGGCATTTTACGATAATATGATGGTTTTTATCGCGTGGCCATTTGTCCTGATTGATGTAATTTATATATTCTATAAATCTTTAATTCGCGAGAAATTGCCAATTGCAACTTATATTTTCTCTTACTTGATAGTTGGAATTGCAGTAATTTTTTGTATAATAAGAAATATTTATAACGTATAAACGGAGGAAGAAATATGAAAACTTGTAAATCTTGTGGCGCTGAGATGAACGATAACGATCGTTTCTGCATGAGCTGCGGCGCTGATAACAAAGTTGAAGCTACAGTAGCCCCTGAAGCTGATACAACATCATCTTATTCAGAGCCAGCACCTGTAGTTGAGCCTGCTCCATCTTATTCAGAGCCAGTTACAGCTGCACCTACTTACACTTATGACAATACAGCTTATTCAGCACCTGCTTCTGCTGGTGATGGTAAGGCAACAGCTTCTATGGTTTGTGGTATTGTTGGTATGGTACTTTGCTGCTGTGGTCCTCTTGGTGTTGTAGCTCTTATTCTTGGTATTCTTGCTAAGAAGGAAGGTAACACAAGCGGTAAGGCAACAGCTGGTATTGTAATGGGTATCATTATTGTTGTTCTCTGGGTAATCAGCCTCATCATCAACATTACAACAGGCACATTCGCTGATATTATGAGCGAGTTCTAATAAACTCTAATCATTGCACTTTAAAAGGTTGTCATTCGTGACCAATGTCATTAAGTTAAGGTGACAACCAAGAGATCCACACATCTGAAAAGAGGTGTGGGTCTTTTTTTTTGTTTTTCTCAAATTTGTATTGACAGTTCAAATGAAATGTGTGGCCTCTTTAGTTCCTTATATGAAAGAACT
>JAZLLF010000079.1:0-10470 GCA_045598005.1 Saccharofermentans sp.
TTGCAATGCCTCTAATTTTCCAGTGGTAATCCAACTTACAATAGTAGATTTTGAGTATCCAGTAAATTCCATAACTTCAGGAACTGAAAATAATTCAATGTGATCCGACAGTTGTTCAGAATAATAATTCTCTAATTTTTCATGTGATATTTTCTTAGGTGGTTTTAGACGAATCAAACCTGTTGTTATCATTTTTTTCTCGCTGTACCAATTGGTTGGAGCCATGTATTTTTCAGGTTTTTTAGCATAATCTTCAAAAAACGAAATTACGTCTTTTTTCATAATTTGATAACATCTGGTCTTCTTTCCAGTGCTTTTTGAGGGTAAAAGGCCACTTTGGAGCAAAAATAGTGCGGTTCTTTTGCTCATGTGTCCGACCTTGCGAAGCTGTTCTTTGTTAAGTACCTCAGGGAGTTGATTGAGTTCGAATAAATCTAATCGCATAGTAAATTTTCTTGCCTTTCTGCTAGAGATTGATAGTCCGAACGATGATGAATGTCTGGTATTACTACCTTAGTGGTAGTTGCGTTGTTCTTGCATGAGTTCTTGCAAACGTGCCAAAAAATGCCTCATTTTTGCACTTTGCAGATAATGTGTGAACCGTCCCACTTTCGTGTAAGAAACAGGTTGTTTCGTCCGCAAAGCCTTATGTAACAAGGTTTTCAGAGTGGATGTAAATGACTGAACCGACCTGAAAATGGCATCAAAGTGTCAATGACAGGTAATGACTCGAAATGCGTTTGCCGGGCAACTGGCACGAAGGTTCGAATCCTTTCATCTCCGCCAAAAATTCTAAAACAGTCAGGTTCCCTGGCTGTTTTTTCTATCCTTGAGATACTTATCTAATTGGATGCTGACTTATTGATTTATATTGACAAATTAGAACTTATATAATTTAAGTTTTTTCAGACTTTAAATTTGTTTAATTATCTTTCGAAATTCTTTCGATAAAAATTCGTAGTAGTATACTCAAATTGTCGAACGGATAAACGGTTTGACAGCGGAGGTATATGTATGAAGAAGAGGAAATTATTATCTTTAGGACTTGCAGTAACTATGGCATTTTCAATCGCTGGATGTAGTGATTCCAAGAACGATAGAAATGACATAGACGAGGAAGAGGATGTTGTAACAGACATCGATGAAGATGAGGATGTAGTAGAAGAGACTGAAGCATCTGAAAGCGAACAGTCTTCTAACAACCAAGATGTTGAAGTGGGCGATATAATTACACTTGGCAACTATGGCGAAGGTGATATTACATGGATTGTTCTTGCTGAAGAGGGTGGGAATTATCTTGTAATTTCAGAATATGTAATAGATGCAAGAGCCTATAGTGAAGAAGATTGTATTAATGCTACATGGGAGAATAGCGCTTTAAGAACCTGGCTTAACAACGAATTCTATAATGTGGCTTTTACACCTGATGAGCAGGATCAAATCGTAGCAACAACAGTTACAGCTGGTCCTAATTCAGAATTTGATACAGATCCAGGAAGTGCTACTATGGATAAAGTGTTCTTACTAAGTATAGATGAGGCAAATACTTATTTTGCCAGTGATGCTGACAGAACTGCTCAACCAACAGATTATGCGATATTAAATGGTCTTTGGATAAATTGGAATACTGGTTGTTGGTGGCTTCGTTCTCCTGGAGAAAGTCAGAACCAAGCTTCTTATGTAACCACTGAGGGCATAGTACATTATAGCGGACTAGGTGTAGATACTGATTATGTTGGTATTCGTCCTGTTATGTGGGTAAGCCTTGAATAATTGTGTGAATTTGATTTTAACTGAAACTGAAAATAGAGGACAGTTGCCCTCTATTTTTTTGTCCTAAAAAAAGATGTATTATTCTTGAGAGAATAATTATATTTTGGAGATGAATCTATGGTTGATCATGAGAATATGAAAAAGCGAATGACAGACGGCAAACTATATATTGCTGAACAACTTCCAAAGGAAGATGAAGATTTAAAACTCTGGATGGATAAATTTAATAATGCTCCACGTCAGGAAGCTGGTTCACGTACAGAGTATCTGCGTAATGCTTTCGGTTCGTTGGGAGAGAAGTGTTATATTGAGCCACCACTATATTTTGATCATGGATATAACATCCACCTGGGAAGCGGAGTTTATATGAATACAGGCTGCATTATTCTTGATCAGTGCCCTGTAAATATTGGTGACAATACATTATTTGGGCCAAGAGTTGGTATATACTGTGCACTTCATCCTATTGATGCCATGGTTCGTAATCTGCTTGTTGAAGGTGGTAAACCTATTACTGTTGGTAAGAATTGCTGGATCGGAGGTAACGCCGTAATTTGTCCAGGCGTTACTATTGGAGATAATGTTGTTATCGGTGCTGGTTCAGTGGTCACAAAGGATATTCCTTCCAATACGGTAGCGGTTGGAAATCCATGTAAGGTTATTCGTGAGATAACTGATGAAGATCATGAATACTGGATGGAACAGTTAAGAGAATTTGAAGAAGATACAGGAATGACGCTTCTCTGATTAATTAGATTTGGATATTACAAGGTTGGGATAAGGAATTAGGATGTGAGTTGTGAAGCAATCGAGAAAAGTTTTTCGAATAATCTGACAGATTTTTTATTCAATATTGTCTATATAAGTGAAGGAGGCTTGATTTCATGAACGATGAAGATATTATTCGCTTGTATTTTGACAGGGATGAGCAGGCTATAACTGAGACCTCAACTAAGTATGGAGGGTACTGTTATACCATCGCGAACAACATTTTGAATAATCACGAAGATTCAGAAGAATGCGTTTTGGATACATATCAGAAGACCTGGGAAACAATCCCACCTCAAAGACCAAGTGTTTTCTCTGCTTTTCTTGGAAGAATCACGCGAAACCTTTCAATTAATCGCTATAAGATGAACATAGCGGGAAAACGTGGCGGTAATAGCTATGATGCTATTCTTGAGGAGATTTCTGACGTTGTGTCTGGTAGCGATACGCCAGAAGATATAGTTATGGAACAGGAACTTGTTGCAGCTATAAACGAGTTTCTCGCCTCGCTGCCTTCTGATAAACGTAAACTTTTTATACGCCGTTACTGGTATTCTGATGACATC
The DNA here is from genome assembly GCA_045598005.1 of Saccharofermentans sp. GTDB lineage: Bacteria > Bacillota > Clostridia > Saccharofermentanales > Saccharofermentanaceae > Saccharofermentans. The sequence continues at coordinate 3,108 of JAZLLF010000079.1, forward strand.
GGAATTCTTGCCAAAAGATTCTCCATAAGCGAAAACAATGTGTCGACTTCAATTCGTCGTTTAAGAATCAAACTCCATGACTTTCTTGTGGAAAGGGGATTTGATTTATGAAAAATGAGAAGTTTCTTGAATTGTTTGGAAATATCGATGACAGATTTATCGAAGAAGCGAATGCAGAAGTTAAGGCGAAATCCAGAATAAACTTGGGATTATATATTGGTATTGCAGCTGGCCTTATTGTTGTTGCTGGCATTGTAATATCATTAGCAACTCTGATTGTTGGAAATGAGTCATATATATCTACAAATAGCAGTTTCTATGATGAAGAAACTTATGGAACAATTCCTTCAAATCTTGAACCAACGGAAGCTAATCTTGAAGAAACGACTACTTCTGATGGTGGAGCGATGGAAGACTCCTGTTGTGGCGGAGATGGTGAGTTGTATGTTGATGGTCTTTGTATCGTCTTTGATGGACTTGAATACCAGATACCTGATGAAGAGGGTTATGCTTTTATTGAAGAGAATTATGTGTCGATAAAATCGGCGCTCATTTCTTTTGGCGTTTCTGCAGAAAATCTCGTTATAAGAGAACACGGATTCTCGCACTATAGTACTGAAACGGGCTCAATTGCTTTGAATTTCAGAGATTATCTTGCTTATAATGATGGTGAAATAGTAGCAATTGTAACACTTGTAAATGATGAATATGGAATGACATACTACCTTGCTACGGAAGCTTTATGGTTTGAGTCATATACCGAACTTCTTGAAGCACATCAGGGTGAGGAACTTGTATATATTTATATTGGTACAGCTGAGGCAATAATTACTCCTGATAACAAGATTATTTATGTCATGTCAGGTGAGGAGTATCAGCATTATATTGATGGTGTAGATTACTATTCTGTCTTTAATCAGGATGTAAATACATACGTGCCTTAATGGGGGATTTTATGAAGCATTTAGAATCTGTATTAATCATTGCTGTGTTAATTCTGGGATTATGTTCATGCTCTTATAAAGATCAGGAGTCTTATGAAACTTCTGAAACTTCAGGAGCTATTGATGAGACAGGTCTGGACAATGGTCAGATTGAAAAGCCTGCCATATATTATCAGGGCAATTTGTATTCATATAATTTTCAGGGATTTCAGGAAACAATTGCCAGCCGTTTTAATTTGATAGGAACTATTGAAGAAGTTGATTTGTATAATATGCCTTCTGAAGATTTCTTCGCTACGGGAGTGGATTTAAGGGAAGGCCAGGAAGTTTATGCTGAAACTGAAGATAATCCGCTACTTATCTATGTGGATGTTGGTGATTTGTATATGCCGTTATATAGAGAATCAAGTCTGACAGATTTTGAAATCGCAGATATTTGCAGGCAGTACATTATGGAAAACTCAGAGGATAATGTTGATTCCATTACTAACTGGGATAATCCGGAAATTATTCATAATTCTGTTTTGCCTGAAGGGTATTACGTTATAGAAAATCCAGAAGGTGATATAAGTGACATAATTATGGTGAGATTTACTACTGATTCTGATGCTCTTATTGGCCCTATAGAGATTTTTATCGATAGTTCTGGAACAATAATTGGAATGAATTTCAGAGAATAATTAATATGCAGTCAGAGCGTCAAAAACTCTGGCTGTTTTTATTTGTAAACTTTTGCGTTTTTATTTGATATTGTAAAAGATACCTTGGTATAATTGGTGTCAGGGTATGGTATTTTTGCGTTTGTAATTTCGCGTATTTCGTAGTGGTAGAAGTAAGTAACGCATTTGTGTTACGTGGATATTAGTTTAACAGTAATTCTTAAGTTCTTAAGGAGGGTGTTAGCTTGTGAGAAATCCTGCTATCCATATTGCGAATCCGAAGAAATCGCTATTAACTATTCTGATAGTTATATGTTTAATCTGTATGTTTTTACCTCCCGTACAGGTCATTGCTGAAGAGAATCCAAATTATATTAATCTAACAGTATATATTGTTGGCGAAGATGAGCCTTTTAACTTGTCAATTAAGCCAAACGAGTATATTGGAAATATCAAAATGTATCTTCAGGATCAGACCGATGTGGATCTTAATACTCTGGATTTAATGCATAACAATGGTCATAGTAACAGAGTTCTTTTGGAGACTAAGAATTTTTATCACTACAACATAAGAGATGGCCAGACAATTACTACAAGAGTTTCTGAGAACTGGAATTATGATGTTGTTAATGGAGTCTCAAATACAACGTTTACTGTAGCAAGACCAGTTGAGTCAAATCTTACAGTTGTTAATGCTAATTCAGAATTTGGCATGAGTCCTTTTAACGAGAGTAATTACACTGCATTTCAAAATGCCATGACTTACTGTAAGGCAAATCCTGGAACAAAACTTGTAATTAATCCTGGTGTTTATTACTTCAGAGGAATGACAAATGATATTGCCCTAGATAATCTTGAAAACATCCTTATCGATGGACAGAATTCAGAGTTTATTTTTGACAGGCAGTACTGTATTAGACTTACAGCATGTAACGGAGTTGAGTTCCGTAATCTTATTGTTGACTGGGACTGGGAAGATAGCAGAGTAGGCTCCCTTGTTCAAATTGAAAATGTCACACCACATAATTATGATGTGCGTTTCCTTGAGGTAGATGAGGTTCCTGATGATATCCCTTTCGCGAGCTTCCTTCTTTATGATGCGGATGAATTAATCCCTGGTTCTAACGGTGAGTACAGGGGCTATAGTCCATGGCAGGATCCTGCTTCAATTGTGCGCAAGGAGAAGATTGCTCCAAATGCTTTCCATATTGAGCATAACGGCCATATGTATATGTTCGAGGAAGGAGACGTTTATCTGCTCCGCCATTATGTTTACAGCGGGCGCGTTTTTGCCGTAGGACATTACTCTCGAAATATTACTTTCGACAACGTAAAAATCTATAGTTTTACAGGTATGGGATGGGTTTTCGGAGGGAAAACAAATCACTTCCAGATTCTTAATTCTTATCTTGGTCTTCGTCCCAGAGAAGAGAATAAACGAAGAATTTCAACGGCAGCAGATGCGATTCATGTTGTAAATTCTGCTGGCTATTTCCGTATTGATAATAACGACTTCAGTTTTAACGGCGATGATGTTATTGCTGTGCATGATGATGTTCTGATTATTAACGATATAGATGATTCCCGTATGGAACTTACAGGATGGGTTACAGCAGGCTTTGTTAATCCTGGCGAGAAAGTCAGATTTAAAAATAGCCAGATGGGTGAGTTTACTGATTACGAGGCAACAGTTACATACGAAAGCAGGGACGCTGATACCAACATTGCAACTATCCGTTTTTCTGAGCCTTTGCCAGATGATATTGTTGCAGGATGTTATGCATATAATGCATCCTTCTCATCTTCCAATTACACGATTACTAATAACTACATTCATGAGTCAAAGGGACGTGCAATGGTAGTTAGTTCAGACAATGCTTTAATTGCAAATAACCATGTTTACAGGACTGTATCAGAGTCGATTCAGATACGTTCGGATGTTACAACAGGGCGTTGGACTGGTGGTGTTGGTACAAATAATGTTTGTATCAGAGACAATACTTTCGAAGAGTGTAACAGGGGAACCAGGGGTTCAATTATTGAGATAGGAATTAGTATTGATGGGTATTCTCCAAATGAGAATGTTATGACTAATATTCGAATTGAGAATAATACGTTCATCTCGTGTATTCATAATGAGACGCAAAATGCAATGGATATTAAAAATACTGCTGCGTCAGAACTTACAATTACTGGAAACATCGTGATTGACAGCGGAACCATTAATACAAACGGAATCTTAAGTGAAGAACAGATTTTGTCACAAAACCGCATCATCAATGACGTAAATACTGAGCATAATTATGTTCCTGTAGAAGGTACAAATCAGCACAGGTGTACTGTTTGTGATGTTACTAATTACCATGACTTTATTGTAGATGGCGAGAATGATACGAGCATTTATATGTGTTCAGTATGTGGTGCCTTGAATCCTGATTATGTTGCACCAACTGACCCTGTAGTTTCTTTTGCCGAAAGGCTTTATACATGTGCTTTGAATCGTGAATGCGATATCGAAGGCAGAGACTACTGGGTAGACGTCTTAAGAAGTGGCGCTTCAGCAGCAGATGCAGCACATGAGTTCCTCTTCAGCAGCGAAATAGAAGATGAAGGAATTTCTGATTCCGAGTTTATCGCAAGACTATATAAAACATTTATGGATCGCGATGGAGCTGATATTGAGATTAATTACTGGTTAGATCTTATGACATCAGGTGAATCACGAGAAACAATCTTCAGAGGATTTGTTAATTCACCAGAATGGGCTAACCTCTGTTATCTTGCATATATTAATTCAGGAAGTGATGTAGAGCCTACTATCGACAGACCAGCAAGACAGGCAGTGATAGATTTTGCAACAAGACTTTATACCACATGTCTTAATCGTGAAGGCGATGAAGGTGGAATTGAGTACTGGGCAAATCTTCTTGCCAATATGAAGATATCGGGTTCAGCTGCAGCACGAGAGTTCTTCTTCTCGGATGAATTAACAGATAGTGGTATCTCAGATGAAGAGTTTATTGCAAGACTTTATAAGACTTTTATGGGTCGTGATGGAGCAGATGTCGAGATCAATTACTGGTTAACAACGATTGATGAAGGAAGTACAAGGGAAGATGTATTTAATGGATTTGCAGTATCTACTGAATTCTTCGAACTATGTATGGCATCAGGAATAAATCCGTAAGGATAGAATATGGAAATTAAGGGGGACAATATGGGAAAGCGCTTACTTAACTTATTAGCATTAATACTTTCAATGGTTTTGATAATCGGTATGGTTCCGATTTTACCTAATATTAATGCTGCAACAGGAGAGTACGGAACCTTTGTTGATGGCTATCATGTTATTGACGATATGATTGCAAAATGGGGAACGAATACTCATCCTAGAATTATCATGACGGAGGAGAGATTTGCTGAACTTAGATCTCATATAAACGACGGTTCAGAGACAGCAGAATTGCTTAACGACCTTCGTAATCAGGCTGACTGGTATTTGGATGATCCACAGCTGGAATATAGAGTTGTTGAAAAAAGCATGCTTGTTACTTGCCAGAATGCGCAGTACCGAATTACTACATATGCATTGGCATACAATATTTTTGGAGATGAAACTTATGCTGAGCATGCTTATTCTGAAATGGTGAATATATGTAATTTCCGAGATTGGAATCCACAGCATTTCCTTGATCCAGCTGAAGTATGTACTGGTCTGGCATTTGGATATGATTGGCTTTATAACTGGATGAACGATGATCAGAGAGCTTTTATCAGAAATACTCTGATTGAGAAGGGCCTGAATGTTGTTATGCTGGATTATAAAGATGCCAACAATTTAGGCTATCATTTCCCATCAGGTTCGCGTACTTATTATTGGGCTAGAGAGACAGTAGGAGAAAACTGGCAGTTTGTTTGTACTGGAGGAACTAATCTTGCGGCTCTTGCAATTGGTGATGAATCAGGCGCAAGAGATATTGCGGCTCAGGTAATAGATTTTGGTTTTAAGAAAGCATATGTTAGTACAAGACTTGCATATAGCATGTTAGATGGATCATATGTAGAAGGACTTGGTTACTGGGATTATGCTACATTTTATCTTGGTTATCAGTCCTCAGCTTTGATGAGTGCAACTGGAACAGATTATGGCCTTGCAGATTATGAGGGATTAAGAAAATCTATTGATTTTGTTCGCGGTATGAGTTCCAATACCTCTTATTCATTTTCTTTTGGAGACGATAAAGCTAATCGTAATACAGGCTGGTTTGTTTTCCTGTGGCTCGGACAATACTATAATTCACCATCTCTAATAAATCTTCGTATTAGAAATAGAAAAAATGATGATATGGGTTTCAGATATCAGGATCTTTTATGGTTTCAGGAGGTTCCTGAAACTGGTTCTGATCCATTTTTGGCGAACCCTGACTGGGTTGGTGTTCAATATAGCAATGCGACATTAAGAAGTAGTTGGGATCCAAGTGGTCTTTCTGCGTCACTTCATCTTGGTTTGAACGATTACAGACATCATGGTCACTATGATTTGGGGTCTTTCTATGTTGATTCAAATGGAACAAGATTCTTTTCGGATCTTGGAAATGAGCCAGATTATAATCTTTATCAGCGCCAGTATTCATATCGAATTCAGGCTGAGGGACATAATACACTTGTAATAAATCCATCAGATGGACTTCAGCAGCAGGAAGCTGCGAATTGCGTAGTAACTGAATGTAGAACTGGTAACGAAGCTTATGCCATTTCTGATTTGACTAATGCCTATGAGGCAAGTGGTGCAAATAGCGTTGTTCGTGGTCTTCAAATGATTAAAGACAAGGACTGCGTAATTATTCAGGACGAGATTTCTCTTAATGAAGCAGGAGAAATATATTGGTTTGCACATGTAGAAACTAGTAGAAATAATATTGCTGTTGCTCCTGATGGAAGAAGTGCCATTATAACTAAGGGATCTGAAAGATTATGGGTTGGAATCATTAGTGAGGGTGGTTCTTTTACTGTGATGGATGCAAGTCCTCTTCCAAGTTCCCGTCAGGTAGCAGGCATTGAAAGTACGGCTGCATATCATAAACTTGCAATTCATCTTACAAATACAAGAAATGCAACTATTATGGTAGCCTGCATTCCTTTGAGAGATGGCCAAACTAGTCCTTCATGGATACCGACAACTGTGCTTCCACTTTCAGCGTGGTCAAGTGGTAGTTATGTAAATCCAACAGTGACACCAACGGTGACGAATACACCTAGTCCAACGGCGACAAACACACCTCGTCCGACAGCGACAAATACACCTCGTCCGACAGCAACAAATACACCAAAGCCAACGGCGACAAATACACCTCGCCCTACGGCAACAAATACACCAAAGCCAACGGCAACAAATACGCCAAAGCCGACAGCCACAAATGTACCAACAGTAACGGATACTCCAGTTCCTACAGAATCAGATCCTGTAGTTGCATTTGCAGAAAGGCTTTATACCTGCGCACTTAACCGTGATTGCGATATCGGAGGCCGCGACTTTTGGGTTGATGTTTTAAGAAGTGGTGCTTCAGCAGCAGATGCAGCGCACGAGTTTCTTTTCAGCAGCGAAATAGAGGATGAAGGAATCTCTGATTCTGAGTTTATCGCAAGACTTTATATGACATTCTTGGGCCGTGAAGGTGCTGATATTGAGATTAATTACTGGCTTGAATTGTTGTCAGCAGGTGAATCAAAGGAGGCAATATTCCAGGGATTTGTTAATTC
>JAZLLF010000080.1:0-57017 GCA_045598005.1 Saccharofermentans sp.
TCTGGGCCGTGTCTCAGTCCCAATGTGGCCGATCAACCTCTCAGTTCGGCTACCGATCGTTGCCTTGGTGGGCCGTTACCTCACCAACTAGCTAATCGGACGCGAGTCCATCCTTCAGCGAATAAATCCTTTGGTCGGAAAGTCATGCGGCTCTCCGACGTTATGCGGTATTAGCACCGATTTCTCGATGTTATTCCCCACTGAAGGGCAGGTTACTCACGCGTTACTCACCCGTCCGCTACTAAGTTATAAGAAAAGCAAGCTTCTCTTATAACTCCGTTCAACTTGCATGTGTTAAGCACGCCGCCAGCGTTCATCCTGAGCCAGGATCAAACTCTCAAATTGTTATTTGAGAGCCATATGTTTGGCTCAATTACTAATTTAAAAAAACTCAATTCTAAGAATTGAACTAAGGTTCGTTGTTTTTAAGTTCTGCTTCTATTCAATTTTCAAGATCCGCGCCTTCTTTGAAGAACTCTTCTTCCGAAGTGCTCAAATAGAATACTCTTGTTTCTATCCTTTGTCAAGAACTTTTTTGAAAAAGTTTTTGGCCTCTTCGCTTTGGCTTATCGCCCTCGCTCAAGGCTCAGTTAGTATATATTCACCTCAATCATTTTGCAAGTACTTTTTTCACTTTTTTTTAAAATTTTTTCGAGGATTCCCCGTAACCCCTGAAATCATTGAGTTTGCATCTCAAAATATTTAACTTCTTCCCTATTTCCTGGCTGCTGTTTTAGCGATTCTTCTCTACATCTTCTTTATCGCATTAAATTATTTGTCATTCATTGCACTTTCTTATTCGATTATTTCATTGCACTGATCTGGTTAATCTCGTTAAAACTATTTATATCCTTTTATTCTCGCTATAACGAGATACCGACGCATGCTTTATCTTAATATATGTATATATCTAATGTACGAATTGTACTATCACGCTCTCATATTTACGGTTCTTTATATATATATAATATATTTTCATATTTTACTCATTCTATTCTCTTTATTTCTCGGTTCATTTCTGTTATAGTTTCTTAAGCCTATAAACACACTTTCGTGTGCAGAAAATATTTTAGGGGGTTCATTTTATATGAGTAACACTAAAGGTTCAAAGATTTGCGTAATCGGTGCAGGTGCTGTAGGTGCTACAGTAACATTCGCACTTTCTTTCCAGCAGCTCGCTTCTGAGATCGTTCTCATCGACGTTAACAAGGAGAAGGCTCAGGGTGAGGTTCTTGATATCAGCCACGGTCTTCCATTCCTTGGCCAGATGGATATTCACGCTGGTGATTATGATGAGGTTGCAGGTGCTGATGTTATTATCATCACAGCTGGTATCCCACGTAAGCCAGGCGAGACAAGAATGGATCTTGCAGCTAAGAACGTTAAGCTTGCTAAGATCATCACAGATTCAATCATGAAGTATTACACAGGCGGAGTTATCATGGTAGTTTCAAACCCATGTGACGTTCTTACATATAAGATTGCTAAGTGGTCAGGACTTCCTTCATCAAAGGTTATCGGTTCTGGTACAAACCTTGACTCAGCTCGTTTCAGATATCTTATTTCTCAGCACCTCGGTGGCATCGATATCCGTAACGTACATGGTTACATGATGGGTGAGCACGGTGAGACACAGTTCCCAGCATGGTCAATGACACACATCGCTGGTGTTCAGGTTGATAAGTACGCTGAGATCATGGGCATCTCTCTTACAGAGGAAGAGAAGGCAGACATCGCTCAGAGAACAAAGGCTGCTGGTTCAGAGATCATCAAGCTCAAGGGTGCTACATACAACGGTATCGCAGTTTCTGCTTCAACACTCGTTGAGTCAATTCTTACAGACGCTCACACAATCCGTACTTGCGGTGCAATGCTTAATGGTGAGTATGGTATGAACGACATTGTTCTTAACGTACCAGTTGCAATCGGTAAGGATGGTATCGAGAGAATCGTTGAGGCTCAGCTCACAGAGTCTGAGATGGCTTGCATGAAGAAGTCAGAAGAGAATGTACGTATGGTTCTCGACAGCGTTAAGGATATGTAATTCTTAAACCAATCAGATTAATAACAAAAGGTGGAGATTTTCTCCACCTTTTATTTTTGCAGTTTTTCGTGCATTTAAAAGCCGCTTCATTTAAGAAGCGGCTTAACTATTTTTATTAAGAATCAAATGTATCAAGTTTACCCTTGTAAGGACGAACCTTGCCACGACGCTTAGTTCTGATGTTACTTCTTACTGTTCTAATAATAAGTACTATAAGAAGAATAATAATAAGACATGTTATTGATACTACTACACCTGAAATAAAGAGATTCTTTTGGACGAACTTACCAAGTTCAGTCTCATAGAACTTCATCTGAAGTTTGCCAAAGAAGCCTTCAGGTTCCTCATTCTTCTCTTCTTCAGGCTCCGACTCTTTCTCATCATCACCTGGGAGTAACTCATCATCATCTTCCTGCTCTTCGACTTCGGTATCCTCTTCTTCCTGAGGCGGCGTTGTGCCACCATAATAATCAGGAAGTTCATCACCTGGGAACTGAAGCGGATCACATGTAGGAAGTTCAGCCTCTGTAGTGTTATATGTTCTATAGTCACTTGTTGTTCCTGGAATTCTTGATACTGGATCACTCTCCCAGCAAGCAAGATGTCCATACGCTACAACTGATGCTACATAACGTGTCTGATTTGAATACTCAGCAATACCACATACAGAAACAAAAAGCTCATGACCATTCTCATTAACCGAATAAGTAGTCATACATGTTCCGGCACGTGATGTTGTACCTGTCTTACCTCCGATAAAAGCAGAACAGTGTGTATCTGTTCCATCTGGAGTTGTAGCCACAAGCCAAGGATCACTAAGAATCTTATTTGTATTTGTTACAATCGACCAGGCATCCTCTGTATGATAGTTAGTTGCTTCAAAGATATGTGTAGGAGAACTGATAACTGTACAGAAATCTCTGTTCTCACAAGCCTTCGCCATTATAAGCGTAAGATCACTTGATGTTGTATAGTGCTGATCGTCGTGAAGACCATTGGCATTTACAAAGTGAGTATTAAGACATCCAATGTTCTCTGCACGAAGATTCATAAGCTCTGCGAAAGCTGTAAGTCTGTAACCAGCAAGAATCTCTTCTTCTGAAAGACCAAGCTTATCAACAAAGTATGAAGCATTTACACCATCAGGACCAACAGCGTCACCACCTGCAGGATAATCTCTGAACAAAGCTTCAATAACACCTTCAGCAACTACATTTGCTGCATCATTACCTGATGGAAGCATCATTCCATAGAATAACTCGGATACTTTTACTCTCTCTCCTACACTGATATACATAAGTGTTGAGTCTGATGTAACGTTATCAATCGCATTCTGTGAAACAGTAAGATAAGAATCAGGTCCATAATCAAGATAATCAAATCCCAACTGACATGTCATAATCTTTGTCATTGAAGCAGGGAAAATTCTGTTATGGCAAACCTTACTCAAAAGAATCTGGTTAGCTGTCTTATCGTATACACAGTAAGAAGTACATTCAACTTCATCAAGTGTTGGAAGCTGAAGTTCTGGCTGGCCGATATAAGCATTAACTGTTACACCTGGCACAGCTGATACAAGATAAACGATTGATACCATGGCAGCTATGATGGCAGCAACTAATTTTGTTGCCACCCTTCTGCCGAAGGAACGATTATTCATCTGTTATTCCTCCTCGGAATTGTCTGTTTTATTATCATCAGCTACTTCAGAAGAAACCTCTGCATCTGCTGAAGCCTCTGAAGATTCTGCACCTTCAATTGACGATTCTTCTCCCTCAGAAGTTGCCTCTTCATCCTTCTCTTCTTCGTGATCAGTGATTGCAAAGTCAACAATTGCTGCACCATTAGCCTTCATAAGACGCACACCTGATGTTGCACGTGAAAGTGTAGGTATCTCTGCTGCAGATACACGAATAATTACACCACTGTCAGTAATAATAAGAAGATCGTCCTCATTAGTTACAAGAGTACATCCAACAAGTTTACCTGTCTTTTCAACTACCTTGTAAGTGATAAGACCCTTACCACCTCTGTTCTGCTGACGGTATTCATCGATATGGCTTCTCTTACCAAAGCCCTTCTCAGAAATAACAAGAAGTTCACCATCATCAGTAACAGGAACCATACCAACGATAACATCATCACCATCAAGCTTCATACCACGAACACCTGATGTATTACGTCCTGTCTCACGTACGTCATCCATGTTAAATCTGATTGCCTTACCAGATGCTGAAACAAGAACAATCTCCTGATTCTCCTTAGTGAGAGCAACACCTACAACTGCATCATTCTCTCTGATATTAACAGCGATAAGACCGTTCTTATTAATATTTGCATAAGAGCTTACTGGTGTCTTCTTAACAATACCGCTCTTTGTTGCAACTGTAAGGTTAAGCTCATCATCGTCAAGACTATCAACAGGGATAATATTCTTAATCTTCTCATCAGGTCCAAGCTTTAAGAGGTTTACAAGAGCTGTACCCTTGGAGCTTCTTGAAGCAGTCTCTGGAATCTGATATCCCTTGATCTTAAATACACGTCCAGTGTTTGTGAAGCAAAGGAGGAACTTGTGAGTTGTTGTTGTAAGAATCTTCTCAACATAGTCCTCTTCTCTTCTGCCCTGAGCAGAAATACCACGTCCACCTCTGTGCTGACTCTTATAAAGATCAATTCTCTGACGCTTGATATAACCAAAGTGTGTAAGAGTAACAACGATATCTTCTTCCTGGATAAGTGATTCATCATCAATATCGCCGAAAGCACCATTAAGAATCTCAGTAACACGTGGTGTTGCAAACTTACGCTTAATCTCAAGAATCTCTTCCTTGATAACACTATGGAGAACTTCCTTATCAGAAAGAATCTTATGGAAGAATTCAATCTTCTCTGTTAAGTCTCTGATCTCACCTTCCAGCTTCTCTCTCTCAAGACCAGTAAGTCTACCAAGTCTCATATCAACGATATGCTGAGCCTGCTTGTCTGAGAAACCAAATCTCTCACACATACGAATCTTTGCATCATTTTCTGTTCTTGAAGAACGGATGATAGAGATAATCTCATCGATGTGATCCATTGCAATAAGGAGACCCTCATCGATGTGCTTCTTCTGCTCAGCCTTCTCAAGATCAAACTCTGTTCTTCTTGTAACTACGTTCTCCTGGTGCTCGATATAATACTTAAGAGCATCAATAAGTGTAATCATTTTTGGCTCAAGCTTGCCATCGCTATCAGGAACGAGAGCAATCATGTTGGCGCAGCAAGCTTCCTGGATACTACAGTTCTTATAAAGCTGATTAAGAACTACATCTGGATTTGCTTCCTTCTTAACATCGATAACGATACGAACCATTTCCTTACGGTCAGACTCATCACGGATGTTAGAAATACCTTCTACCTTCTTCTCCTTAACAAGGTCAGCCATACGCTCGATAAGACGTGCCTTATTAACTGCGAAAGGAAGATCATGAATAATAATTCTCTGACGGCCATTTGCTGAATCTTCAATCTCAGCATGTGAACGTACTACGATTCTTCCCTTACCTGTCTTATATGCATCACGAATTCCAGCAGTACCAAGAATCTGACCACCTGTTGGGAAGTCAGGTCCCTTAACAACTGTCATGAGTTCTTCTACAGAAACATCAGGATTATCAAGCATCATTACAACGCCATCAATTGTCTCACCGAGGTTATGAGGTGGAATATTTGTAGCCATACCTACAGCAATTCCGACAGAACCATTTACAAGAAGATTAGGGAATCTTGCTGGAAGTGTAACAGGCTCCATCTCGTGCTCATCGAAGTTAGGGCGCATCTCAACAGTATTCTTGTTGATATCGCTCATCATCTCGAGAGAAATCTTCTCAAGTCTTGCCTCTGTATAACGGTATGCAGCTGGTGGATCACCATCGATAGAACCGAAGTTACCGTGTCCATCAACAAGTGTATGTCTTAATGAGAAGTTCTGAGCAAGTCTTACAAGTGCATCGTAAACTGAAGCATCTCCATGTGGATGGAAACGTCCAAGTACGTCACCTACAGTAGTAGCACACTTACGATAAGGCTTATCAGGTGTAAATCCCTGTGAATACATCGAATAAAGAATTCTTCTCTGAACTGGCTTCAAACCATCTCTGATATCAGGAAGAGCACGATCAGTGATAACTGACATTGCGTAGTCAATAAAAGACTTTCTCATCTCCTGATCAAGATCTACTGGAACAATAGTATTCTGCTCTGACTTAAAAACAGAATCTACTTCCATTTCCTGCTGCTTACGAAGTTCCTTAGAATCGTCTGACTTTCCTGCCATTTGGCCCTCCATTAATTCGGGTTTATTAACAAATAATTTTTATCAATGTATTATACCACTTTTTTACTTATTTTTGCGCGCGTATATATAAATAATATTATTTATATTAATAAGAAGAATATTTTTAACTTTGTAGAAAAAAACTGCAACGCGAGTTAAAATGCAATCGTCATAAAGACAACGATAACTTAAGGAGAACTGGTTTTGGCAAAGTTTTTTTCACTTCCAGATAATGAAGAGCTTGTTAAGCTTTATGCTGATGACGTCCTTCGCGTCTGCTATTTCTATCTTGGTAAGATGGGACTTGCAGAGGACGCTTTTCAGGAAGTCTTCATTAAGGTTATAAGGAAGCGTGATACTTTTGCTGGTGACTGCCCTCCTAAGTACTGGCTTATGGCAATAGCAAAAAATGTCTGTAAGGATTTTCTTAAATCTTCATGGTCAACACGAATTTCGAGTTTTGAACAGATAAACGAAGATTCTGGTGAGAAGAGCGATTTTCAGAGGACCAGCAGGCGTCCTGATTCGAAGGTTTACTCCGATGGACACGAACAGGAAGATCTCATTTTCGATGAGATGGAGCCTTCAGGAGAACTATGGGATGCAGTTAACGCACTACCGGATGTCTACAAAGACGTAGTTCTTCTTAAATACTACGGAAACATGGATAACGCGGCGATTGCCAAGGCGTGTGATATATCTGAAAGCTCGGTACGAAGCAGACTTTTCAGAGCCAGAAAGAAGCTTGCAAAGTTCGAGAGGAAAAACTATATGAAGGGGGAGAGATTAAATGAGTCAGTTTGATAACGATATTCGTTCTGCTTTACTTGATAAGCTTGATTCAGTTCACGCAAGTGAAGATTTGATTGCTTCTACCCTCAAAAGCATAAGCCTTGAAGAAAATCTTTCTTCTGGAAGCAACGCTACCCCTGATAAGGTTCCTGGAACTTTATCAGCAATCGATACAAGATTTATCAGAAACCATGTTAAGGCACTTGAGAAGAATCACAGAAGACAGAATAACATAAAGCGTGCTGCCATCGTTCTTGGAAGCATTGCAGCAACACTTCTCGTTTTGTCAGGTGGTCTTCTTGCAACAAGCATTGCAACCAAGAGAGCTGCAATCGCAAATTCAAAGCGTGCAAACTACGCTTACATAACATGGGATTCATCTTATAACGCAGCGCTTTACCGAGCATACAGTGAATACGACTACAACGCATACATTCAGTTCATTGAGGACTCCACAATGGAGCCATCACATGGTTTGAATAACAGTTTGAATAAACTTGATGAGAATAGTAAGCTTCGTCCAAGAAAGTAATCAGACAACTTAAAATAAACATAATTTTAAAGAGTCCACTTATTTACCAAGTGGACTCTTTGTTGGTTTACCTGCCTGTCTAGGATACTGCGGTGGTGTGTGTCTTAATTTACGAATTACAACTACTGAACGATTCATATCAGTTCCAGGAAGCATAAACTCGTCGATTTTCTCTATAGTTCCACCAAGAAGCGCAATTGCTTTATTTGATTCCTTTACTTCTTCCTCAGAGTGTCCCTTCATGGCAAGGAATACTCCGCCAACTTTAACGAATGGAAGACAGTACTCGCAAAGGACCGGCAAAGATGCAACTGCACGTGCTGTCGCAATATCATACTTTTCGCGATATTTCTTATCACGACCACCATCTTCTGCTCTTGCGTGAATTGTTTTTACGCCCTTAAGCTCAAGTTCTGTACTTACATCGTTTAAGAAATTAAGACGCTTCTGAAGCGAGTCCATAAGTGCAAGTTTAATTTCAGGAATAGAAACCTTAAGCGGAATTCCAGGGAAACCTGCACCTGTACCAACATCAATTAAAGTAAGTTCCTTTGTTCCCTGCTTAGCCTGCTCATCGCGTATATAAGACACGAGTGTAAGCGAATCAACAAAATGACGCATGGCAATACCCTCGTCATCTGTAATATTCGTAAGATTCATCACCTTGTTCTTCTCTCGAAGCATCTCAGCATACTTACGGAAAGAATTAATATTCTCTGCAGTAAGTGGCACTTCTATCTGCTTACAGCCATCCTCGAGAACTGGTGTTAAATTGTCCACATTCATTTCATCAGCCATTATTCTTACGCTTCCTCATTTCAAGATATACAAGCAGAACAGAAATATCTGCAGGTGATACGCCAGACACACGTGATGCCTGTCCTAAGTTCATTGGCTTAATCTTATCAAGCTTCTGTCTTGCCTCAAGTCTTAAACCGCTAATCTCACTGTAGTTAATATCAGAAGGTAAAACCTTGCGCTCAAGTTCTGCAAACTTGGCAATTTTCTCCTTCTCGAGTTTAAGATATCCCTCATACTTAAGATCTGTCTCAATTACGAAAGTAATATCTCTTGAAAGTTCCTTCCTATCCTTATCTACAGGTGCCAAAAGTTCATATGTAACCTGAGGTCTTTTCAAAAGTTCACCCAAAGATATGCCTGAAGGTGGAAGATTAGAACCTACACCTTCCAAAAGCTCTCTTAAAACTTCCGTTGGAGCAATATAAGTAGACTTAAGTCTGTTCTTCTCTTCCTCAACAGTTCTATATTTCTGCTCGAAAAGCTCATATCGCTCATCGTCTATAAGTCCTACTCTTCTTCCATGAGGAGTAAGTCTTAAATCACAGTTATCCTGTCTTAAGAAAAGTCTGTATTCTGCTCTTGATGTCATCATACGATAAGGCTCCGCTGTTCCCTTCGTAACAAGATCATCAATAAGAACACCTGTATAAGAACTTGATCTGTCAAGAATAAGTGGTTCTTCACCCTTTACCTTAAGTGCTGCATTAATTCCAGCAATAAGTCCCTGAGCACCAGCTTCTTCATATCCTGAAGAACCATTAATCTGACCACCAGTAAAAAGACCTGATACTATCTTTGACTCAAGAGTTGGTCTTAAAGACAATGGATCAACAAGATCATATTCAATAGCATATGCACTTCTCTGAATGATCGCTCTGCTTAATCCAGGAAGACTTCTTACCATCTTAATCTGAATCTCTTCTGGAAGACTTGTTGAAAAGCCCTGAAGATACATCTCATTTGTATTCTCGCCCATTGGCTCGATAAAAATCTGATGTCTGCTCTTATCAGGGAATCTCATAAACTTGTCTTCAATTGAAGGACAGTATCTTGGACCAATTCCTGTTATTACGCCACTATAAAGTGGTGATCTGTGCATATTCTCAGATATAACTGTCTTTGTTTCTTCTGAAGTCCATACAGACCAGCATGGAATCTGATTTTCTCTTACATGTAAACCATGCATCTCATTATCGTATGAGAATGGTGGAACATCAGTCTCTCCATCCTGTCTTGTCATTTCATCAAAATCAACACTTGAAGAATTAACTCTTACAGGAGTTCCAGTCTTAAATCTAAGCATAGGAATTCCCTTGTCAGACAATGACTTTGAAAGACCTACAGATCTAGGAAGTCCGTCAGGTCCGCTTTCGCAGATTACTTCACCACGAATTGTACGGGACTCCATATATGTACCGGAACAGATAACTACAGCCTTTGCCTTATAGATTGCCCCACTTTCTGTAGCAACACCTGTAACTTTATGTGTACTGCCATCTTCATTTGGCGCTGAAAATTCATCTGCAAGAAGATCTGTAACATGCGCCTGTCTGATATAAAGGTTTGGAACCTTCTCAAGGAGGCACTTCATTACATTTGAATACTTGCTCCTGTCCATCTGAGCTCTTGGAGAATAAACTGCAGGTCCTTTGGAACGGTTAAGCATTCGCATCTGAATTACGCATTCATCTGCAACCTTACCCATAATTCCACCGAGTGCATCAATCTCTCTTACAAGCTGTCCCTTGGCAGTACCACCAATACTTGGGTTACATGGAAGATTTGCAATTGAATCGAGATATAAAGTAAAAAGAATTGTCTTAAGACCCATCTTTGCACAGCTATAGGCAGCCTCGCATCCAGCGTGGCCTGCACCAACGACAGCAACGTCGTATTCTCCTGCAAGATAAGTATGCTCTCTTTCAAGTGCTTCCGTTACATTCATAGTTAAATTCTCTTCCAAGTATTATTTTCCAATACAAAACTCACTAAAGATTGTATTCACAAGTTCACCAGATACAACCTTACCTGTAATCTCGCCTGTGCTGTCTAATGCGCTTCTTATAACGGAAGACGCAACATCAACACCTACTCCAAGATTAATAACATTCTCGGCATCAATCAGATAATCTACAGCCTTAATGAGCAAATCATGATGACGACTGCTTAAAATTGTAATTCCTTCAGAAGTCGTACCACCAAGTTCAGAATAGTATTCAGTAATCAAATTACGAAGAAGGTCCATATTCTGATTCTCCTTCGCTGAAATCAAAAGTGAAGATTCGATACCCTTATCCTTCAAACCTTCATTTATTCCATCAATTCTTTCTTTTGATGAATCAAGATCACCCTTTGTAAGAATTACTCTGAGTTTACTTCCTTCAAATTCACCAATTGCAGCTTCTACTTCTGAAGATGACATATCAGGAGATACAAGATACAAAACAAGATCCGCCTCATCTGCTGCTGACAGTGCTCGCTTTACACCCATTGCCTCAATTTTATCATCTGTTTCTCTGATACCCGCTGTATCCACAACAGTAACAGGAATACCATCTACTTCAAGCTGAATCTCAAGAGTATCTCTTGTAGTTCCAGGTGTATCCGTAACGATTGCTCTGTCAAATCCTGCAAGTGAATTAAGAAGTGTACTCTTACCACTGTTAGGAAGTCCACAAAGGGCAACCTTAAGCCTTTCCGAAAGAATTCGTCCCTGCTCATAACTTCTTGCTATTTCGAGAAGTGATTCATAAGAATTAACAACCATACTGCATACACGATCACTATTCTCAGGAGTATCGTCGTGCTCAGGGAATTCCACTATCATCTCGATAAGAGCAAGTGCCTTATAAAGATTATCTTCAACTTCAGATATCTTCTTCGAAAGCGCACCGCAAAGCTGTGAGTTAGACGCCATAAGCGCACGTCTAGAATCACTGTTAATAACATTCATAACAGCTTCAGCTTCAGATAAATCGAGTTTTCCATTTATAAATGCTGTCTTTGTAAATTCACCGCGTTCTGCAGGACTTATTCCACAATCTGTTAATATACGCAGAATCTCCTGCTTAACGGCATC
The DNA here is from genome assembly GCA_045598005.1 of Saccharofermentans sp. Lineage (GTDB taxonomy): Bacteria > Bacillota > Clostridia > Saccharofermentanales > Saccharofermentanaceae > Saccharofermentans. The sequence continues at coordinate 11,564 of JAZLLF010000080.1, forward strand.
GCCGCCATGGCAGGAGATCTCTAGCATCTCATCACCCGTATAAGAATGTGGGGCAACAAAACGCGTAATTATTACCTTGTCTACGATTCGCTCGTTCTCAGGATCAACGAAGTCAGCATACGCTGCCATATAACCCTTAAGATCTGAATACTTCTTACACGAAGCATCGGCAGAACGAATAATTCTGAATAAGCCGTCAACGTAATCAGAAAGATTATCTCCTGATACACGTATTACAGCGATACCTGCCTTACCAGCAGGAGTTGAACATGCACAAAATGGTCTCTTAACGTAATCGACCGTATGCATATTATTAGTTCTCTGGAGTTACGATAACTTTTCTGTTAGGCTCTGTACCCTCTGAGTGAGTAGAAATTCCTTCAACATCCTGAAGATATGAGTGAACGATTCTTCTCTCAGCTGGGTTCATAGCTTCCATAACAACCTTGCGGCCTGTCTTCTTAGCCTTTGAAGCAGCACGATCAGCAAGTCCCTTAATTACCTGCTCTCTGTGCTTTCTGTAGCCACCTACATCAAGATGTACATGAACTCTGTCTTCACTATGCTTATTAGCAACAAGATTTGTAAGGTATGAGATAGACTCAAGTGTCTCACCGTGACGGCCGATAGCTGCACCACAGTCAGCACCAGAAACAGAAATATAGATTGCATCATCTTCTCTGTATGAATCCATATTACCGTGGATACCAATACCAGAAAGAATCTCAGCTACGAAAGTAACAGCTGCGTCCTCTGCCTCAGTAACTGCGTCACCCTCAAAATTCTCGTCATCACCGTAGTAAACTACGTCTTCTTCCTCTTCATCAGCTACATCAGCTGTAACCTTTACCTCAGCTTCCTTAGAACCAAGTCCAAGAAAACCACCTGCAGGCTCAGATACTACTTCGATTGTTGCTTCTTCCTTTGAAACACCGAGTTCAGCAAGTGCTGCTTCGATTGCCTCATCTACTGTCTTAGCTGTCTTAACAACTGTCTTTTCCATATGTCAAATAGCCTCCATGACTACCAAAAATTACTTCTTCTTTTTACCGTTCTTCTTTGAAGAATTGTTCTCAGAATTCTTCTTAAAAGCGTTTGCCTTCTTCTCTTCAAGCTCAAGCTTCTTAAGCTCATAAGGCTTTGTGAACATGAAATATACGATGAGCTGAGTAATGATACCCATGATACCACCAACTACCCAGTAAAGACCCATAGCAGCTGGAAGAGTAAATGTTGTGATAAGCATGATGATTGGCATCATCCAGTTCATCATCTTCATTGAAGCCTCTGTAGGATCATCTGCCTGCTGGCCAGATCTTGCAGGGTTAACCTTAGCTCTCTCCTTAGCCTCCTGCTGCTCCTTATATCCTGGACGAAGAGCTGTTGTAAGCTTCATTGAAAGAATATTTGTAATAACTACAAGGATTGGGAAAATAAGAAGTGGGAGATAAACTCCTGGAGCCTTGATGATTGTAAGAGGATTCCATGCTGGTGTCTTTGTAAGATCCATACCAAGGAAATTAAGGTCAACCATCTGACCCATTGTGACATAGCCCTTGCTGATACACTGTCTTAAGAAATCACTGTTGTTATTAAGGATTTCCATAAGGCTGATGTGAATCTCAGTTGTGATTGCACGAGCGCCTTCAACAAGTCCCTGAGCCTTGGCAAGCTCAATCATTGCATCGATGTTTTCCTTGGAAACCTGTGAAATGTAAATAAGCGGACCAGATACGATACGGTAGATAGGCCAAATAAAGAACAACTGAAGGAATGGAAGGAGGCATCCTGAAAGACCACCCATCAAACCATTCTCCTGCTGGAGCTTCATAACTTCTTCCTGATATCTCTGCTTATCATCACCGTACTTACGCTGAAGTTCAGCAGTCTTACCTGAAAGAGCCTGCATCTTAATCATAGACTTCTGGCTCTTTACGTTAAGTGGAATAAGACATCCTCTTACAAGAACCGTAAGTGCGATAATAGCAAGTCCGTAGTTACCAAAAAAGTCAAAGAAAATTCTTGTAAGCCAGCCAAACAAAATATAAAGTGGCTCAAGAAGTGAAACCTTCAATAAAAAAATATCCATTTGTAACTCCTAAACGGCACATCTTAATAGTATGCCAACGAACTTAGGTATCAGCGAACCGGATCATATCCTCCCTTTGAAAAAGGATTACATCTCAAAATACGCCAAATACCACGAGGAAGGCCACGAATGACCCCGTACTTTTCCAGACAATCAATCATATACTGAGAACATGTAGGCAAATACTTACAGTGATGCCCAAGTCCAGGTGAAATATATTTCTGATAAAACTTAATCAGCCTGATCAGGAATCTTCGAATCATGGGATTGCTCCACAGCAAATAACTTAAGCCTTCTGAAAAGCTTCTCCATCTCGTTAGAGATGTCACTATAAGAAGGCAATTGTTCGGAAGTACGTAATGTAATAACGATATCATAGCCGAGCCTCAGTTCCGGCTCAAGTCTTCTGTACGCTTCTCGCATAAGTCGTCTGGCTCTGTTACGGCCAACGGCTCCGAGATGCTTCTTGTTTGCACAGAAGCCTACTCTAATAAGCTTCTCGGGGACTATGGTAAGGTTATGCTTCAAATTCTTAGGGCGCTTCCAGCAATGCACTGTAATATAACGCCCATTCGCAAAAGACGCTCTCTTGTAAATTCTAGAAAACTCGTAGTTAAACCTCAAAGGTACAGAATTCACCTAATCGCCTCACTTTGCAGATTTGAAAAAAGGACCACTTGGTGATCCTTATACAGCAAGCTGCTTTCTGCCCTTAGCTCTTCTTCTCTTAAGAACCTCACGGCCATCACGAGTTGCCATTCTAGCACGGAAACCGTGAACCTTAGCTCTCTGTCTCTTCTTAGGCTGGTATGTCTGCTTCATAGTCGAAATCCTCCATATCTTTGTTCTATATACAAAACGCCCAGAGCGCATTTATACACAAATATCGAACATAATTAGCCTAAAGATTATAGTATCGGATAGAGGAACTGTCAAGAAAAAAACTGCCTCATTTCAACAAACGTCGAAATGAGGCAGAAAATACACAAATTCACTAATTCTATTAAAGATCGGAGAATAGATCCTCTTTGTAAACTCCAGCAGAAATAAGTTCACCGAAACTATTCTTTACTGAATCAATATCCTCAACATAAGTTACACCAAACCACTTATCCTTGGATGGAAGAACCTTAACTGTATGAGTTCCATTTCTCAAAAGTCCACCGATAAGAATTGGAAGAAGATACTCAGACTTAAGAGGATTTGCTGGAACATCTTCTTCAAAGAACTTAACGAAATTATCATCAAGTACTTTTACAAAAGCAGGAATCTCACCTTCTTTTGCAGGGAAGCCCCACATATTCATTGAAACATATGACTCAACATCGAGTTCAACTCCGTCAGCTGATGCGCCAGTAGGAGTCTTCATAATATTCTTTGTCTCAACAACATTACTTACATGTGTATGTCCATCATCAATAACACAGATACCTCTTGTAACTGTTCCATTATCTGAAAGGGTATTCTTAAGAATAAAGCCAACAAGTGAGATAGCTGTATCTTCATGCTCTTCAATAAGCCAGCTATGAAGTTCAACGAATGCCTGCTTACCGTAATAGTCATCAGCATTAATTACTGCAAATGGACAGTCAATGAATTCTCTTGCTGCGAGTACAGCCTGACCTGTACCCCAAGGCTTTGTTCTCTCTTCTGGGAAATCGCCAGGAATATTTCTTAAATCCTGGAAGCAGTAACCTACTTCGACACCCAAAGGCTCACAAACCTTCTCAATACGATTTCCAATTACTTCTCTAAAGTCAGCTTCAATATCTTTTCTGATAATAAAAACAATCTTGTTAAAGCCAGCCTCAATAGCATCGTGAATTGAATAATCCATAATAATATGATTATAGTTATCAACTGTAGCAAGCTGCTTAATTCCACCACCGTAGCGGCTTCCAATACCTGCAGCCATAATAAGAAGTGCTGTCTTCTTCATAAATCCTCCAAACATTCATCATCTATAAAAAATAAATCATTATCTTAAAGTAATAATAAATAATAAAGTATATATGCTCAACCCTACCACGAAGAAAGTTCGTTATGCAATATAAAAATTAAAAATTTTTAAACAAAAATGGCGCACCGGATATCCGATGCGCCAATATTGTTAAATCGAACTAATTATCCGCGTTCATTAATATATGTCTGAACCTTATCCTGAATGATATCAATTACTTCATCAATTGACTTCTGACCTGAGAAATATGCTGGCATCTCTTCTCTTAAGATTGTCTGAACTGCTGCGTCCATACTTGCAAGAACAGAAGCTGACATCATTGTATTACGATATGTATCGATTACAGAAGAATCAAGCTCAGAGATTCCGTACTGAATGATTTCTTCCTGTGTATACCACTGAAGACTCTCACGAACACTTGCATTATGTGCCTCAAGTGCAATTTCAGCAATATTTTCAAATGCTTCAACATTAATTGGACAGCCATATGAAGCAAAGCCTTCCTGGCAAGGTGTATCAATCAAAGTTGAAATGAATGCCCAGCAGCCATCAGGACTTGCTGTCTCAGCTGAAATAGCAGCTGAATATCCACAACGAATCATTGGTCCTCTTGCATCATATGAAGGGATACCAAGGAGAACTGCTGTTGAAGAATAGTCCCAACCGATAAATGAACTGAAGCTACTAACAGTTGTATATTCAGCCGTCTCAACAGTTGTATCGCCACCTTCGTAGTATGCCTCACCCCAGTATTCATCACCAAAATCAAACTCTTCGTTAACGTTATCCTTAACATACTCAGCAAACTCACGGAAAGCATCGCAGTCATAATTTACGCTTCCACCATCTTCGAAGACATCATTCATTCCAATAATTACGCTTGTAAAGAAATCGAGCTGTCCAAGCATAATAGGATTATCACCATTACATACTTCATCAACAAATTCATTATACTGATCGAAAGTAAAACCAATCTGTCCATTCTCAACCTTCGATGCATCAGTTCTGATTCCCTGAACACTGAAGCAAAGTGGCATCTGATAAAGCTTGCCATCTGTCATTGATGCATCAATTACATTTGAAAAATATGCATCTGTGTTCTCAAGATAATCACTTAAATCGAGGAGATAATCTGAATTATTAAGCTGTCTGAATTCCATTGCATTGATAATGATATCTGGGCCATCACCTGCAATAAGGTCAATTGCGAGCTGATTACTGATAGTTGACTGTGCATCAAGAGAAAGCTGCTCCCAGTCTGTATCTTCATCGTAATCAATATCATTATAGAAATCATTTACTGAATACTTATCAGAAATTGCAACGAAATATTCAGTATTTGTGTTATTAAAATCAACTACAGCCTGAGCAGTATAGAAATCAAGATAATCCATAACAGCAGCTGTAAGCATTGTCTTACCTACATTAGGATTAGCCTCAGCCTTTGAAAGTACCATAAGAACTGGATGATCAGTAGAATAATCAGTACCTATCTCGTTTGAATAATAAGTACCAGCCAAAACAATCTGGTCATCACTATATGTACAAAGTCGCAAATTCTCACAAATGTTTCTATTAACATTACACATGTCAAAACTGAAAATCTGATTTACTTCATTTGTACTAAAGTCGATAACATTAATTCCAGTACCATCAAGTGATACATTACCAATTTCTGGAATATATTCCATGTTATAAGATAAATTATCAGGAATCCAACTATAATCAGTGTCATCAATTTCAATCTCAGCATTAGCAAGATCAAGCTTAAATACGACTTCGCGATTATCTTCCCCATCCATTGAAGGTTTGATAATACATGTTGTCTCATCAATAGTGATTATTGTTGAAATATCAAAGATAGAAAGATCTGGGAACTCGTCACGAAGATCAAGTCTTGTCTTATTTCCATCAGAATCAATAACATCAAGGATATATGAATATCTTTCACCGCCTGAAATCCAGTACTTTACGATAGAATATCCATCACCTGCTGTCATTGTTCCTTCACAAGACAAATCATTATCATCTGATCCATTATCAGCTTCTTCGATATTAACAAACTCACCAGTCTCGATATCAAGTGTAGCAGCACAACTTGTTTCATCAAATGAACGTGCTGTTTCAGTGTAAATTACATAATTTACGATTACATTAGGGCCGGCAAGTGTGGCATTATTAATGTAATATCCTGTACCTCTTGAGCTTGAAACCTCTTCCTTTACAAGCTGCTGAATGTCGATTGTATCAACGAGCTCACCTTCCATTGAAAAAATCTGGAGAAGATTGAACTGATAATCATTCCAATCAAAATCTTCATCCTCCCAAGCATCATCTGGGTACGAATGTGAACCTTCTGTTCTTACTAATGCCTTATCTTCAACACAACCAATGAAATCATAATAAACGTAATCGATATCAGTTCCATCGGTAGCCATTGATACATCATAAACTTCTGCGTTATACCAAGGTGAATCTTCCTCAATCTTTACAACTTTACCGGAAGGCTTCTTTTTACAGCCTGTAGCGAGTACGCAGGATGAAAAAAACATGGTTGCAGTCATAAAAATCGCAACTGACTTCTTCAAATTCTTCATAAATTTATATACTCCTTTCAAATTAACCATTTGAACATTCGCAAAATAGACGATTATAAATAATCGCCCTGTTGCAACTTTCGAAAAAATTATGAAATTATTTTGTAAGTTCTATGCTCTTTACTCTGAGGCACGCAGATACAAGCGCAGTATTCTTGTCACCAGCTCTTCTTACGATGATCTTTCCATTATCAGAAGCGAGGCAAGCAACTGCTGTACAAAGATCGCTTCCAGACTTAGTCATGGAATAAGCATTGGAATTAAGAGGAAGGTGTACATTCTTTACTAATCTACTATCAAAAGACAAAACCTGTGCACCGAGTTCTTCTGCAATCATTTCAATAGCAGGGTTATCCCTCATAATTGAAGAAACTGCAACTGTTGAAATAGCTGATGGCTCAATGCTATAGCGGTCAATAGTATCTTTTACTGCATCTGATGCATATGTAGGATCAACTCTTCCCAAAATCTCAACACCAAGAGTTACAATCTTTGGAACAAGCACAAGACACTTTCCGGAAATCTCAGCCATAGGAAGACTTGTGCATGTGATAAATACTGAATAATTATCGTCCTTTGAACAGTTAAGGAAACTGCTAATCATCTCAGAGCGCTGGCTTGTTCTAAATACATATGGAGCGTAGCTTAAACTGTCAAGAACTGGCTCAGCGAGCTCAAGTGGAATATCACTATAAACAGTAACCTGAAGGCCAGTCTTAATCTCATCTGAAATTGTCTTCAAAAGATCTGGATTATTTGGTGTCATATCATATCTTTTTACAAGATCCATAATATCAGGAGCGTAGTCTTCACGGTCCTCGATTTTACTCATTGGTCTTGCTCCAAGGATGGAACACACCTTCATAAACATCTCAAAGCAGTTATAACCTGCTCTTCTTAATACAACGGCACTGCTTCCGTCTGGTGCTACTCTGAAAACTGGAAGATCAAGTCCTGAATTATAAATTCTTTCAACCATAAACTTAACTGCAGCCTCTGATGGAAGGAATAAAACAATTGCACCATCAACACGTGTCATTGTGTCTTTGCTGGCTGTAAGAAGGCTCTCTGAATTCTTAATCCACTCACCTTCTGAATGCTTAAGAAGATTGTCACCTGTTGTCATGGCCTTGGATGAACGAGCGTAGCAATATAAATACATGGAGTGCCTCCTTAAAATCTTTACTATTCGATTGTAACATTACTTTTATAGTTATTATCAAGTGAAACACTTATAATTATTAAAAATATTAGAATTTTCATTTTATGAGGGGGCTTTTTAACATGAAAATTGTAGTTCTTGATGGTAGTGCAGCTAATCCTGGTGATATTTCTTGGGACGCGATAGCAAAGTTTGGTGAACTTACTGTATACGATGTAACTACTCAGAATCAGCTCATCGAGAGAATGGGGGACGCTGAGATTGCTATTACAAATAAGACTGCCTTTAGCAAAGAAACTATCGCAAAACTTCCTAATCTTAAATATATCGGTGTGCTTGCAACTGGCTTTAATGTCGTTGATCTTAAAGCATGCAGCGAGAGAGGAATAGTAGTTACAAACGTTCCTCAGTACAGCACTTTCGCTACAATGCAGCATACTATCGCTCTTCTTTTATCTATGACAAACCTTGTTGAATCACATAACGATTCTGTAAAAAATGGTGACTGGGTAAGAAGTTCACAGTTCTGCTTCTGGAATCAGCCACTTACAGAGCTTTGGAACAAGACTCTTGTTGTTTTTGGCTATGGCAAAATCGGACAGCAGGTATCAAAGGTAGCTTCTGCTCTTGGAATGAACGTAATTGCAGTTCCTCACAAAATGCCACAGGAAGAAACTGACGGAATTGCACGCTTTATGTCATTTGAAGAAGCACTTCCACTTGGAGACTTTATTACTTTCCACTGCCCTTTGACAGAAGAAACAAATCAGATTGTAAATAGTAAAACTATCTCAAAAATGAAGGACGGCGTCTCAATCATCAACGCTGCAAGAGGCGGACTTATTAACGAAGCTGATATGAAGGATGCTCTTACTTCAGGCAAGGTAAAAGCATTTGCGGCAGATGTAGTAAGTATTGAACCGATGCTTCCAGATAACCCGCTTCTTAATGCACCAAATGTAATCCTCACTCCACACATTGCGTGGGCACCAAAGGAAACTCGCGAGAGACTCATCGAAATAGCAGCAGAAAATCTCGAAGGATTCCTGTCAGGCAACATCATTAACAAAGTTAACTGAAAAATCCCGTAAAAATATTGAAAGCACCCCAGTTACGAGATGCCTTCAACATGGAATAAGGGATAGATATAGAAAAATGTCTTAGTAATTACACTGTTAACGAACAAAGCAAGTATAAAGTTCGTTCACAAGTGTTAAACGAATAATAGCAATAATCAAAAGAACATTCAACAGGAAAATAAAAAATGCACTAATTATTTTTAGTGCATTTTTGTTTTGAATATTTCGTATAATTTGTCAGTTCTCGCCCTGAAGTTGTGCTATAAAACCTGCGACAAGGAAAAACACAACGAGAACTCCCTGTACAAACATAAATAATGAAAGATTTATATCCCCTACAACAATCGTTCCAGCCTGAGTAAAAAAGTCGGAAACTGGTTTTAGAGCTGTAAGAAGAACCATAAAAGTAGTGGAAATCATGTACGCACCGCCATAGGATGTCACAAACATGATCGCCCATTTCTGAATCATGTAAAAAAGAAATCCGAGAACAATTCCAACCGCAAGGCCTATAAGCATTAATTTAAACGAATCAGCCCCGCCTCTCAGGCGTCCAAAAAACATGGTGACAGCAAAAGTAGTTATGTAAATTACCGCGCGTTTATGGAAAGTAAAAGCAAGAACACCAAGTCCTATCGTAAAAACAGCAATTACTATCACTGAAACAACTGGATTAATCTCTATCGCAAGATACTTGAAAAGACCTTCAGTAATAAACTTACCAAACTCAAATCCAACAAAAGCACCAAGGCATGTAATACTTGCTCTTAGCATTCTGTAACCATTAAAGCAGATTACAAATCCGACAATAATAATGATGAGGGGCAAAATAAACTTCGTAAAATCCATTAGTTCTCGCTCCAGATAATTCTGCACTCATCAAGTATAGTTTCAACATCTTCAATTGTATTTGCCGTACAAAGTCTTGTTTTAATTGAAGCTGCGCCATGAAGTCCCTTAATGTAATTAGGCATTACACTTCTCATTTCCTTAACGGCAGTCTTCTCACCTATTCTTGAGGCTGTCCCTTTAAGTTCACGAAGAAGCACACTGATTCTCTCATCTGCGTCAGGAATATAATTCTCAGCATTTTTACCATCCAGCGCATCACGAATACCCTTAAAAATCCATGGATTACCCTGAGCTGCACGACCTACCATAATTCCATCACAGGATGTAACTTCAAACATATTAACAGCTGATTTAACATCGCAGATATCACCATTTGCAAAGAATGGAATACCCTTCGCTCTTACTACCTCTGACATTTTCTTAAGTGCATCGATATCAGCCTGTCCGTGATAAAGCTGCGACTGTGTTCTTCCATGAACACAAATCATGGCAGCACCTGCATCAGCAAGGCCTTCAACAAACCTTAAGCTGCTGTCCGAGAATTCTGAATAACCAATTCTTGTCTTAACTGTAACGGGAACATTGTACTTTGACGCTGTCTCAACTGAAGCCTTCACAATATCAGATGCAAGCTGAGGCTCACGCATAAGAGCACTTCCAGCACCTGTCTTAATAACCTTCGATACAGGGCACCCCATGTTGATATCGATAATATCAACACCCTTAAGTCTCTCATCGGCTTCAATTGCATTTATAGCGAAAACAAAATCTTCAGGATCATTACCAAATAGCTGAATGCAGGATAATCCCTCACGCTCTTTATCAATCTCAAGAAACCTGAAACTCTTCTCTATTCCGTTATAAACAACAGACCTTGCACTGCAAAGTTCAGTTGGAGCATAAGAAGATCCCATCTCATGGCAGATTCCACGATATGTAACAGAACTTGTTCCTGCCATAGGTGCAAGACAGCATGGCTTCTCACCAAGAGAAATATCACCAATCTTTACAGCACTCATTTTACTAACATTGCACTCCAGACTTCCCAAAGACCAAAAAGATGTGTCTCATAAATTTTCATTCCAAGAACACCGAGAATAATACCCAGCACCATAGAGAAAAATACATCAGTAAAAAAGTGTACTCTCAGATATAATCTCGAAAGCGCAATGAGGCTTCCCCAGATTAACGCAATAATTCCCACTGCCTGATTCATATAAAAAAGAACAGTAATAGACGCAAATGACGCAAGCGTATGACCTGATGGGAAAGAATAATCCCAAGGCTGCTTAATCAAAAGCTTATAATTCTTATGGAAAAATGGTCTGTTACGTCTGACAATATTTTTAATAATAAGATTTCCAATAAGGATGCCAAGCAAAAGTGCAATCAAAAGCGCATAACCAATTCGTGGTCTGTCACTTGCAAAAAGAAGAATCAGCGCAGTAAAAATCCAGATAACTCCAAGATTACCAGTACTTGTTACAGTAACCATGAACTTATCCATAAATGGAGAATACAAAGCATTATGAAGTCTCTCAAGATTTTTAAGTTCGAAGGCGCAGAATCTGCTAATTGTCTTATCTGCCTCTACCTGAGCCTGTCTTGAAATCTTATCCGCCTCGGCCTGAGCCTGCTTTACAAACTTATCTGCTTCGCTTTGAGCCTGCTTCATGAACTTGTCAGCATCGTCCTGAGTCTTCGCCCATCTCTCTTCAAATTGTTGTACCAAAATTCTTTTCATGAAAATCATTGTACCACTATTCAAGACATTCGCACTATTTAATATAAATTTCTTACATTATGTTGCTTGAAAAAAACACTAAAACATATCAAAATGGAAACGTTGAAAAAATGAGGTATTTTTTATGGCTGATTGTTTAGTTTATTTTTTTACAGGATTTTTGGACAGTGGCAAAACTACAATGATTTGCGACTGGGCAACAAATGAGAATTTTAAGGGAAAGAAAAAAGTTATTCTCGCAACCGAAGAGGGTGAAGAAGAATACTTACCTGAAAGAATCGGCGCAGATACAATCGTAGTTAACGCTGAGACAGACGACATCGACAAGACATTCATGTTTGATCTCGACAAGAAATACAAGCCAGACGTAATCTTCATGGAATGGAATGGTTCTGTATCTCCTGCTGAATTTTTCGAGAAGGTAGATGTACCAAGAAGATGGATGCTCGCTGCTGCTGTATGTATGGTAGATGCTTCAACATATTCTGAGTACTACAAGAACATGCAGACAATTTTTGCTGACTACTATCGCTACTGCGATAACGTAATCTTCAACCGTGTAGATCCTGAGGTTAATAACCTCCCTAAGCTCCGTGGCTCAGTTAAGGCTTTGAATCAGGGCGCTAACACTGGATTTTACGGCATGGATAACGATTTTATCGATATTGCAGACCATCTCCCATACGATTTGAATGCTAACCCATGTGTAATTGCTCCTGATGATTTCGGACTTTTCTACACAGACGCACTCGATAACGTTAATAAGTACAATGGTAAAACAGTATCACTCGTTGGTAAGGCAATGCTTATGAGAGAGTTCAAGAACAGAGCTTTCGTGCTTCAGCGTCGCGCTTATACATGCTGTGCGGACGACATCGGAGAGATTGATATTCTCTGCTTCCACGAGCATGGTGCAGGCTTCCCTGCAGGTCAGTGGCTCAAGGTAACTGGTATGATTCGTTATTTCGAAGATAAGCAGCAGGATGGTACTAAGGTAGCAGTTCCTGCAATCACAGTTGACTCATACGCAATTACAAGTGCTCCTGAGAACGAGATCATTTATTTCAGTTAACAATTTCAGAAAGAAGGTATATATATGGCAACAAAGGTAGACATTTTCTCCGGATTCTTAGGTGCCGGAAAGACAACTCTTATTAAGAAGCTTATCGCTGATGGCTATAACAATCAGAAGCTCGTACTTATCGAGAATGAGTTTGGTCAGATCGGTATCGATGGAGGTTTCCTTAAGGAAGCTGGAATTGAGATTACAGAGATGAACTCAGGATGCATCTGCTGCTCACTCGTTGGTGACTTCGGTACAGCTTTGAAGGAAGTAATCGAGAAGTATTCTCCAGACCGTATTCTTATCGAGCCATCAGGTGTTGGTAAGCTTTCAGATGTAGTAGCTGCTGTAAAGAACGTTGAGGATACAGAGATTTGCGGAACTGTTACAGTTATCGATGCTTCAAAGTGCAAGATTTACCTCAAGAACTTCAAGGAGTTCTATGAAAATCAGATCAAGTACGCAGGAACAATCATCCTTTCACGTACAGGCAACATTCGTCAGGACAAGCTTGATACTGCAGTTGCACTTATTAAGGAAATCAACTCAAATGCTCAGGTAATCACAACACCTTGGGAGCTTCTCGGTGGATCACAGATTGTATCTGCTATCGAACACCCAATCACAGCTGCAGATATGGCTGCTGCACTTCTCGAGGCTGAGGAACACGAGCATCACCACCATCATGAGCATAGCGAGGATTGCACATGCGGATGTCACGACCACGATCACGAGCATCATCATCACGATCATGACCACGAGCATGAACACCACCATGAGCATGGTGAGGACTGCACATGCGGATGTCACGACCACGACCACGATCACGAGCACCACCATCACGATCATGGTGAAGGCTGCACATGCGGATGCCACGACCACGATCACGAGCACCACCATCACGATCATGGTGAAGGCTGCACATGCGGATGCCACGACCATGATCACCACCACGCTGACGAAGTATTTGACAGCATCGGTCTTGAGACATCAAAGGTATTCACAAAGGCTAAAATCGAAGTTGCTCTCGAAGAACTCGACAAGGGTACTTGCGGCATGATCCTTCGTGCAAAGGGTATCGTAGCTGGCGAGAACAACGAGTGGATTCACTTCGACTATGTACCTGGTGAGTCTGAGATTCGTACAGGTGGAGCTGATGTAACTGGTAAGCTCTGCGTTATCGGCTCAAAGGTTGACAAGGAATCAGTAAAGAAGATTTTTAACATCTGATTTGATTGATAATTAAGTAGTTTTTTTCATAAAGGTCGTCTCATTGAGGCGACCTTTAATGTTTTCTTATACTCCATATCAAATCAAAACATCGACTATAGGCCAATAATACGTTTTCCTGAATTATGGCCTACGCATAAATAAGCCAATAATAGCAATTCTTCTAAATTGGCTTATCTTCTAATAGGCCAAAACTAAATTATCTCTAATTCTGGCCTATTCAAAAGTAAGCCAACAATGCAAGTTCTTTAAAATTGGCTTATCCAAAAGCAAATTAAGACGATTGTTCTCGGTTTAGAACTGTTCCCAAGTAAGCCAATAATAACCATTATTCATAATTGGCTTATTGGTAAGTAAGCCAAAATCAACTATTCTACATAGTTGGCTTATTTACAAGTAAGCCAAAATAGTCATTTTTTCGAATCTGGCTTATTTTTGCATAAGCCAATTATTAGATTCTCCTGAATTTGGCTTACTTTCACAGACAAATCAGCCTGATCACCGTTTCTGGTATATGCCCATCACACCAAACAGCAGTTAACCGACACTTTCGAGAAGCATAATCTTCTATTTGACCTTGGCAGACTTCGGAAATAGAATTAGATAGTTACTAATATTAAATATAGTGGGGGACAACTTATGAGTTATGCAAAACTTGTAAAGAAAATCTCTGCGGGGTTTGTGGCAGCTGCAGTTTTGCTTTCGACGATGGCAGGAATTATTCTTGCTTCAGGTATCGGAAGTAACGTAAGTGCCGAAAGAATCACACCTTACCAGAGATATGGTGCAATTCAGGTTAAGAAAATTTCCGCAAATAATTCAGCGGGATATGTTAGCCAGCTTTGCGATCAGAACGGAAATCCAATTCAGCTTCGCGGCATGAGTACACATGGTATTCAGTGGGGTGACGGAAACTGGATTTTCAACAACGACGCTTTCGATGCACTCGCGTACGACTGGCAGTGCGACATCATAAGACTTGCCATGTATGTTAACGAAGATGGTTATGCAAGCCACCCTTCAGATCTTTTAAGCAGAGTTGAGACAGGAATTCAGATGGCAACAAATAGAGGCATGTATGTGCTTGTTGACTGGCATGTACTTACTCCTGGAAATCCAAATGACAGCAGCTACCTTAATGCTGGTAAGTCTCTTCCACAGTTTGCTGCTATTAGAAATGCGCATCCTGACTACAATGGCCCTCAGCTTTTCTTCGCTTACCTTTCACAGAAGTACGGAAGTCAGGGCAATGTCCTTTTCGAAATTGCAAACGAACCAAACAACAATGGCGACGAGAATAATGCCTCTCAGACATGGAACAACGTCCTTCGCCCTTATCACCAGAAAATTGTAGATGCAATTCGTCTTTATGACAGCGACTCTACTGCAAATATCGTTATCTGTGGTACTGATAACTGGTCACAGTTTGTTAATGCTCCAGTTAATAATCCAATCAGCGATTCAAAGGGACAGGTTATGTATACTGTTCACTTCTACACTGGTACACATGATATAAATGGCAGCACATGGCTCAGAGACAAAGTTTCAGATGCACTTAACAGAGGTCTTGCTGTATTTGCTACTGAATGGGGTACTTCAAGATCTGACGGTAATGGTGGCGTATATCTTGATAATGCAAATATGTGGCTTAACTTCCTTAAGGATAAGGGAATCAGCTGGTGCGCATGGTCACTTGGTAAAGTAAACGAGTCTTCAGCAGCCTTTATACCAAGATGTCAAACTACCCCTACAGATCACAACGGTGACGGAATTCCTGACTGGGCTTCTTCAGACCTTACAGCTACAGGCACATACTTAAGAGAAAAGATTAAGGAGAATCGTACTAACGAGATTAGCTATGGTCAGCTTCCAACTGTTACAGTTAACAGAGGCGCTGTAGAAGGACTCGTTTCGAGATTCTATACAAACCTTCTCGGAAGACAACCAGATTCAAACGGTCTTAATTACTGGACAAACCTCCTCATTAACGGTGAGACAGTTGGTTCATGTGCAGCTTATGGCTTTGTATTCAGTGATGAGATGAATGCCCGTAACCTTGATAATCAGCAGTTCATTACTGCACTCTACACTACTTTCCTTAATCGCGAGCCTAGCTGGGACGACATCAATTACTGGTCAAACGTAATGAATCAGGGAGCTTCTAGAGAAGCTATCTTTGCAAGCCTTGCAAACTCAGACGAATTTGGATCTCTTTGTGGCAGCGCAGGTATCGCATCTGGTTACTATCAGGTTGGCGCTGAGATTTATAGTCAGACTCAGGTTAACGCTTTCGTAAATCGTCTTTACATCAGCTGTCTTGGTCGTGCTGGTGACAGAGGTGGAATGGAGTACTGGGTTAAGGCACTTCTTTCACACCAGCTTACAGGTGCTCAGGCTGCAAACAACTTCATCTTCAGCCCTGAATTCACAGGTTTCAACGTAAGTCCTGAAGATTATGTACGAGTTCTTTACCGTGCATTTATGGGTCGTGATGCTGCTTCAGATCCAAACGGATTAAACTACTGGGTTGGCAAGATTAATTCTGGTGCTTCAAGAAGAAGCGTATTCACTGGATTTGTTAACTCAAATGAGTTCTCAAGCATCTGCTCATCTTATGGAATCGTAAGAGGTTCTGTTTAATAACTATTAATCTAATTAGATTTTCAAACGTCCCAGAGCTTCTAAACTCTGGGGCGTATTTAACTGCCTAATTATATGAGTAAACCCTCACACCACATAATAATTCCCAACAACTTAGTGAGCCGCCCCGGGGTGAGGGACGGCTCGTGTTAAGAAGAGGAGATATAAGAATCAAGGAGAAATCAGCTAACCTCGACTCTTACATTGCGTAAATAAATTGTTGCGGTTGAATCTGAACCGCCCATATTGAACTCAAGACGAGCATTGTCATCTGAAGAACCAGACATTGTGAATGTGTAAGTAAATGTCTGCCACTCAGATGTCAGACTTACTTCCTCGTCTTCCATATATCTAATATATCCATGATCAGGAGCTGTAATAGCTGCAATCATAGTGCGTGCTTCATCGGCTCTTGCCTCGAAAGTCACTGTATATGTTGTTCCATCCTCTGCAGGAAGTCCTGTATTTACAAGCTGAACACCGTAATCAACTGTACCTGCACTTGTTGATGTGATTGTCATCTCATCGCCAGAAGTTGAAAGCTCACCTGCTCCACCCTCAGCACAGTACAAAGCCCAGGCACTGTCAGAAATATAGTTACCTGTAGAATCTGCCTGACGGAAATTATAAGAATACTCAGGAGCCTCTACATCTTCGTCATACCATCCACGCTGATAAACACGAACATAGTCTACACGCATCTGCGCACGCTCATCGAAAGGAGTAGTCTCGTCAGGATCACCTGGCCAGTTACCACCAATTGCAACATTAAGAATCAAATAGAAATCCTGATTAAATGGTGCTGGGTATGGACGTCTTGAACCGCTCTCTGTTCCTGTGAACCAGTCATTCTGTGAACCAATCTCAACATCGTCAACGAACCAGCGAATAAGGCCTGGCTCCCATTCAACAGCAAATACATGATAATCATCAGAGAATGAAGGTACACCTTCTGGGAGCTCATAAACTGACTGTCTCTCCTCGTGTGGATTACCAAAGTGGATTGTTCCATATGTATGTGTTGGATCCTGTGTTACAACTTCCATAATGTCAATCTCACCACAGCGTGGCCATGAACCATAAACGCTGTCACGTGTTGGCATCATCCAGAAAGCTGGAAGGAATCCCTGACCCTCTGGAACTCTGATACGTGCTTCCATACGACCATAAGTAAAATCGTGATGACGGCATGTATTGATACGTCCTGAACGATAAGAAACATCACCAGTCTCAGGATCAACTTCACGAACTGGCTGAATTACAAGTTCACCATTCTCAACATAAACGCAGTCATCGAACTGGCCATATGCCTGAAGTTCGTTATTAACCCATCCTGGATTATGAATCTCATAGTTCCAGTCGGATGTATTTAAAGTGTCACCATCGAAGTTATCTTCCCAAACAAGTGAATACTCAAACGCTGCAGGATCAGTTGGACGTTCCTGTGTTGTTTCGGCTGGCTCAGTTGTCTCTTCAGTAGCTTCAGTTGTAGCCTCTGTTGTCTCTTCAGAAGTTGTTGCAACTGTAGTCTCTTCTGTCTTAGAACATGCTGAAATCAGCATTGAGAATGCGAGCATAAGAGCAAGAGTTGAAATAAAAGGAGATCTTTTCTTCATGAGGTGACCTTCGCTTTCGTAATTTATAAGATGAAAAACTTTCACCGATACGATTTTACTTTATCAAATAACAGTAAAATACCGTTTTATTGATATTCCTTATGTTTTTGTGATATAACAATCGCATGGAAAACATGAATAACCTAAGTTTTGTTAATTATATCCAGCGTGAAGATTTTACCCATGCTTCCTACGATCCGGAGCAGGAGTTTTATACTGCAATAAAAATCGGAGATCTTAACAAGGTTAACGAACTGTGCGAGGTGCCACTTCATAAGAAGGTCGGTCTTGGAACATTGTCCTCCGACAACCTCCAGAACATGAAGTATCATTTTGTTATTACTGCAGCACTTGTCGCAAGATACTGCATCGAAGGTGGAATGGAGACAACTGTCGCATTTAGAATCAGCGACTTTTATATTTCAAAAGTTGATAAACTGCGTTCTGTTGAAAAGATTTCTTCTATTCATAAAGAAATGTGCACAGACTACTGCATAAGAATGCGAGACATTCAAAAGAGTAAACCTTACTCACGTTCCATAACAAAAGCAATCGACTATATCTACGATCACCTTAATAAAAGAATCACTGTTAAGGAACTTTCTGAATACACAGGCCTTTCAGAAGGTCACTTATCGAGACTATTCAAGCAGGAAACTGACCAGAACATCAGTGACTTCATTATCGACCGTAAAATTGATACAGCAAAGAATCTTCTTTTAAACTCAGACTTCAATCTTGCAAGCATTTCATTTATGCTTGCTTTCCCAAGTCAGAGTTATTTTACTGAAGTATTCAAGAAGAAAACTGGCATGACACCAAACAAGTACAGGAACGAAATAAGGTCCCAGACTCCATTTGGAGCCAGGGACCCTGAATCCTAATTAATTCCAGCAATCACGCCTTAGTAAAATTAAGTGTTGCCTTAAACAAATCACCATCGATTGCAAGATCAAGCGTGCCACCCATAAGTTCAGTCATACTGCTTGCAATTGAAAGTCCAAGTCCACTACCTTCAGTATTACGCGAAGAATCGCCTCTTACAAATCTCTCTGTAAGTTCGCTCGCTGAGATATTAAGTGGTACTGCTGACATATTCTTAAAACATATATGAACTCTGCCACCATCTTCCTTAATATCAACGTAAACTCTGCTTCCCTCCATGGAATACTTGCAGATATTATTCATAAGATTATCAATAACTCGCCAAAGGTATCTTCCATCAGCCTTAACGAGGACGTCGTCTTCCGGCTCATTCATAATCAAATCAAGTTTCTTCTCTTCAAGTTTTGATGAGAATTCAGCAACAGATTGCGAAAGAATAACCTTCGCATTTACTGATTCAATATTCATCTCAATAGCACCTGAAGATGCTTTGGAAGCTTCAATCAGATCCTCAACAAGTTTCTTAAGTCTTGAAGACTGGCGATTAAGAACATCGAGATATTCTCTTGTCTCTTTATCATTACCTGTACCTTCATGCTTCGAAAGCAAGTCGACATAATTAATAATCGATGTAATAGGTGTCTTAATATCGTGAGACACATTAGTTATAAGTTCAGTCTTCATGCGCTCACTCTTCATACGCTCAGTAACTGCAGCCTGAATACCATCACCAATGTTGTTAATACTTTCGGCATGTTTCCTGAATTCAGGAAGCATCTTTGTTGTGGATATTGGAGTCGATGAATCACCCTTGGTAATTCTTGCAATACCATCCTTAATATTCTTCCAGTCAGCAATAATCTTTACAAGGAATAAAACAACGCAAATCTTATATACAATCGCAAGGATTAATCCAAAGACTGGAACCGCATACAAAGGAACAACAATAAAGATTTGAACTATTGTAAGCAGAATTGCGCCAGCGATTACCTTAACAAGAATTGGGGTATTTTCTGAAAGGAACCCAAAGAAACGCTTAATTGGAACCCAGATATAGTGTAAAAGCGTAGTCTTAAAGAATTGTTTTGATTTAATTCTTGTAGTGATATTACAAACTACAAATAGAAGGATAAGTGCTACTATTGACGCCAAAAGCGCGCATAGCATCATTCCATTTCTAAAAGCAAACTGCGGAATAATAAATGTATAATTAAAAACATTTACAAGAAACGCGACAAAACCGACTTCAATTGCACCCATAATTCCAAGATAAATTATGAGTGGCACTCTGTGGATAAACTTAAGCTTATCTCCTGAACCAACAACAAGAAGCGAAAGCAGAGCATAAAACACAAGAACTGACACAACAAAAACAGGAGTTGAGTATCTATCAATAAATGACAAACGTCTTGCGTAATTGGTAGCGCTTAAAAACGGCTCCTGATCACTTAAATACTGAGACTGCATCTGATACAAAACAACGACATATGTTCTTGTATCTGTTCCAACAGGCCACGAATGAGCAGTAACACCGTGAGGTCCAAAATTTACAAGTTCATATTCGTATCCATAATTGTTTCCGCCTAAAACAGAACCAAAAACCACATCAGTACGATCAGAAACAGCAATTCCAGAAGAGTAATTTTCCAGCAAAGAATTGTACCCGTCAGATGCATAAAGAGTATAGAGCCTGCTATTCGAAATCGGATAGGTTATCGGAATATGACTATACATAATTTTGTATTCCATAAAAGGAATATCAAGTCCAGCGAAAGTAGGAGAAGTATTAATACCGTTTGAAGTTGTGTAGCCATAAGTTACATTACTTAAAATATAGTAACCATAATTATCGGCAATACTCTTCTCATAGATAGAATAAATCTGCTCTTCACTCTTCCCACTTACTTCCGAACTAGTTACATAAAGAATTCCACAGAATGAGAGCACTGTTGAAATCATAAATATAGCCGTAAGAATATAAAGTAGTATTCTCACTGGAAGTTTTTTCAATATATTTTTCATTCTAAATTACTTTTCCTCCATCATATAACCATGTCCCCAGACAACCTTGATGTATCTTGGGTTTGCAGGATCAATTTCAATCTTTTCGCGAAGGTGTCTTATGTGAACCGCAACTGTGTTATCGCTTCCTACGATGTCATCCTTCCAGACTTCGTTATAAATCTTTCTTGGGGAGAGAACCTGACCACGATTCTTAAGAAACAGTTTCAAAATCTCGTACTCAGTTCTTGTAAGCGAAATCTCATCGCCATCAACACTTACTTTCTTCGAGTTATCGTTAAGTTCAATACCATTAAAACGAATTACGCTCTCGTCTTCGCTGGAAACTATAGCTGCACCACCAAACTGCTGGTAGCGTCTAAGCTGCGACTTAACTCTCGCAAGAAGTTCAATAGGATTAAATGGCTTTGTCACGTAGTCATCAGCACCAACATTAAGGCCAAGAATCTTGTCCATATCTTCACTCTTGGCCGAGAGGAAAATAACCGGTACATTTGAAAATTCCCTAATCTTCGAAAGTGTTGTTATGCCATCAAGACCTGGCATCATAACATCGAGAAGGAGAAGATCGATTCCACCCTTCTTAAGTCTCTCAATAGCCTCAAGACCACTATAAACAAAATCAGTCTCATAACCTTCGCTTTTAAGATAGATAACAAGTGCTGAAACAATATCTTTCTCGTCATCGCACACCAAAACTCTGCTCATAAGTCCCCCGTTTTTATCACGATAAGTGAATTCTATTCTTTTACTTATTAATATCCTACCAATGTTTTCCTTAAGATTTAATTAAAAAATACTATTATCGGGATTTACTACGCTTTAGCACAAAAAACTATAAAAAAACGCATAAACAAGAAATATCGTTTTAATACCAAACGATATTATAAGAGCGTAAGTTTGAAATCACGTGATAGAGATATCGCAATTAAGCTTATACCCCGCTAAACTGACCGTAGCAAGGACACTGCTACGGTTTTTTAATGCAAAAAATCCTGCTTTCGAAGGAAATAAAAAACGGTTCTTACTAAGAAGAACCGCAAAATATCTGGAGCTTCCAACCGGGATCGAACCGGTGACCTCATCCTTACCATGGATGCGCTCTACCTACTGAGCTATGGAAGCGTTCACCAAGCGTCATTTAAATCGTATCAGAAAACGCTTGGAAAGTATAACATAATTAGACTTACCAGGAAAGCCGCAAAACAGGTGCCAATAGCAACCACAAGAAGGCTCTTCCCCCTCCAGGCAAGTACAAGTGCTGTAATTAATCCTGCTGCCGCTGAAATAACACTTCCAGTTGAATAAAGAATTGAAGGAAACGTCATCGCAGACAAAACTGAGTAAGGAATATAGTCAAAGAAAGCCTGTACCCTCTTGTTTGTAATCTTCTTACGGAACAATGTAAAAGGAAGCGCTCTTACAAGATATGTTGTTAATGCCATTGTAAGAAGCAAAGGAAAATAAACGAGATTATCCATCGATTACCTCCTTCTTCTCCTCATAAGGAAGCGCGAAAGCACCAATAAGCGCAGCTACTACAGAGCAGATGATAATCGCAAATCCTGAAGAAATATGTTCTCTTAAAAATGGTACATAAAAACAAATCACTGAAAGCAAAACTGAGATAATCGATACAATCGCAATCTGCTTACTCTTCTTTGCAACAGGAAGAACGATAGCAACAAACATTCCATAAATTCCAATTGCAAGAGAATCAGTAACAATAGAAGGAAGAATATTTCCACATACAGCACCAAGCAAAGTACCAAGCGTCCATCCCCAGAAAGGAAGTGTCGCAAGGCCAAACATATAAGTCTTATTAATAGGTCTGTCCTTACCTGAAGACACACCAAAAATCTCATCAGTAATAAAGAAAGCGCAGAGAATTCTATAGAAAGTATTCATAGACTTATCACACTTCTGCGAAAGCGAAATACTCATAAGTGCATATCTTAAATTAATGATGAAAGTCGTAATTGCCATCTCGAGGCAGCCACCCAAAGCGCCCATAATTCCAACACCTGCAACCTGACCAGCTGAAGTCAGATTAGTAATCGAAATTAACACAGCCTGCCACCACGAAAGACCATTACTCACCGCCATGATTCCAAAAGAAAAGGATACTGAAAAGTATCCTAAGCCAATTGGAAGTCCATCCTTTAAGCCCTCTTTATATGTCATGCATCAAAATCTCCATAAAGCGATGTAAGTTCAGCAAATGAGAGATAGAAATCCAGCGAGTCTGGCTTCTCTACTGCCACGAACACTCCCTGCTCCTCATCAATCGTATAAAGAACGCCATCAAGGACAACATACTTATCAATTACAATCTCGTTTGTCTCATTAGCCATATATGAACGAACGATAAAAAGTGTAGAAAGATCAATGTACTGATACTCATCATGAACTTCGCTCGAAAGTTCATTCTGGAAAACAAGATTACAAAGCTTATAAACACCATCCTCAGACTCAATGTACTCTACATAGCAAGGAATCTCAGAAGGTGTAAAACCATCAGAAGTCTTGTAATAAACGTTACCCTCACCAGAATTCATAAAGTCACTATAACCCTGATGCATTGTCTCAATCTTCTCAGTAATAGTAACGAACTCCGGTACTGTAGTCTCAGTAATAACATCTGCATTCTCAGCACATGAAGCGAAAGCAAAAACCATGCTGACAACAAACGATAATATCAATAATTTACTAACTAATTTCTTCATAGAAATAATCCACCTTCTCATAACAGTGGAATTATAGCACAAAAAGCGCCGAACATCCCCCAAATATTGACAAAAGGCATAAAAGTAAGTAAAATCTTCACGCGTCCAAACGGACTCATTTTTATATCTAATCGATCATGGAGAAATCGCGTAGCCTGGTCGAGCGCGCACGACTGGAAATCGTGTAAACCGCAAAACGGTTTCGAGGGTTCGAATCCCTCTTTCTCCGCCAGAAGTTCTGAAGTTACCCCCCAAGATATATACTCTTTGGGGGTATTTTTTACCCAAAACAATTGGAAGGTCGTCGCATACTAACCCCTAACCTCAATTTTACGACCCCAACGAAGTATAAAAAAAGCGTTTTGTCATATTAAAAGCGGTTATCCCTAACCGCTTTTCTCAATCATTTATTCTTTATTTGAATATGTATTCTCTGATCTCCTTATATAATTCTTTGTTCTTTTCATCAGACCAATAACCATAGAATCCGTTAAAACTATGACAAATATACTTTAACTCTGTTTCTTTATCCTTTTCGGGTTGCTCAACATATCTTTTCAATAGCATTAAGTATACGTCTTTATCATCCTTAATTACTTTATGGCAATTTATTCTCCATTGCTCTTTCGATATCCAACCGCCGTAAACGTCGTTCAATTCAGGTATTATAAACGCTTCTAATCCCGAACTTAGTGCACCCGTTTGTTCTCCTATCATAATGTGTAATAATACATGCTCTAAAAAATCACAATACACTAAATTTTCTTTTTGTTGCCACTCAAAAGGATATTCGCTCGCTATATTCGGATTTGATAACAGTTCGGCTTCAATTTCTTTTATATGATGTACAAACAATCCATCATTCGTTCTTCTGCACTTTTTATTTTTGTTGAAAGATTTTGTCATATAGTCGCAACTTACAATCCCGTATTTATTCTTCAAATATTCGCAATATTCTTCATAAGATAACTTCTCTACTTTGCAATACTCTTCTCTATTCATATATGCTCCTTTAATCGGATGTTTCGCACCCTTATTTTTCTTTATTTGCTCCCAAGATTCCACACAACATATCGAATATCAGAATTAATTTATTTACTATCGTCATACACATCAATGCATATTCCAACAATTCGGATTCATTCTTTGTTAGGTAATTATTTTATTCTTCTTATTAGCACTTCTTCATGCATTTCTACTCTCACTTCTTGTTTAAATAAATACTCATATTGAATAATTTGACTACCATCTAAACATATATTTATGCACTCGTATTTTTCTTTCAGAAAGTTTTACTTCAATATCCGATGTATCACCTTCATAATATTTAAATACTTTTGCTACAAGTTACGCTCATAATAAGTGTGTTCGATTTGCGCTTAAGAAGAAATTGTAGTTAGCCTTGCTGCAACAAGAAATTGTGTTCGATTTGCGATGTATTCCGCACAAGTGAAGCGCGGAGGACCTCAGCGCAAATCGTTAACACAATTTCACCCTCGTTCATTAACCAAAGTCCTTGCTCTGTCATTCATAATCTCAATTACCTCATCAAGAGATTTATCATCCTCAAGATATGGCTGCATTTCTTCAAATATAACAATATCAATTGCAGAGTCAGATATATATTCGTGGTCAATGCTTAGTATTATTTCTTCAAAACTTTCCACGTCTTCTCTTGTAACAAGTTTTGATTCATTAACTCTTCCACTTGCAATCATCATCTGCGAAGAAATATGAGCATTATAGGCATCGATGAAATCATCAATCATATTCTGATAGCACACCTTATTAACAGGAAGTCCAACACCAGCAGACATGCCATAAAATCCTGTTGGAGACGTCTTAAATGACTGCACTTCAACACCTAACAATGTCTCGATGAACATCCACGCTCCATCAGGGTTCATACATTCCTTGGTAATTGATGCCGCTGAATATGTACTGAATGCAGGTCCCTTTCGATCAGTTGAAGGAAATCCTAATATTGTTGAATCAGACTTCGGAAGCATTGCCCAATATAAGTTATCAAAGAACTCACCTACACTTCCAAATTCTGTATTTCTGTAGAAAGGGTTCTCGCTACAGGAAGTAACATTGTCGTGTGTATACATAGCCAGTTCTCTGAAGGATTCGCAGTCAAAATCAATCTCACCTGTTGCGAATAAATCTCGATAAATCTGCGGCACTGAATTCATAAGGAACTTAAGCTGAGATCTTCCGATTACATTATCGCCATTCATAACATTTACAGTAAAATCATCAAACTCTTCAAAAGTTAATCCAGTCTGACCATCACTATAATCACGCGAATCGACAAGCACACCATTAATAGAAAATGTAATTGGTATTCTATATAGTTTTCCATCAACCATGGAAGCTTCAATAATATTTGTATACAGCTGATTTTTAAGTGAGCTCTTATTATAAAAACCAGTTAAATCGAGCATATAATCTTCGCTCGATAACTGAGGAAATGTAGAGGTATAAAAGACAACATCTGGACACTTCTCAGACACAAGATCTGATGCCAGGCGATTTCCAAATTCATCCTTCGCCTCTCTATACGAAGCATCACTATAATCATTCAAATACTTATCAAATGACTCATATTCTTCAACAAGACACATAAAGTATTCTGGATTGCTGTTATTAAACAAACGGATGGCTTCAAATACATCTGCACCCCAGCCATCAGTAGTTATAATTGTTTTACCTACATTGGGATTACTATCACATTTACACAGAATGTAAACCTTAGTAGTTGTATCGAAAGCATGAAATGTTGATCCAGCAAATTCAAGTACAGATTCAGACTCATAAAGAAGCGTGGCGCCATCAGTTAAACACCTGCGATTGCAGTTCACATTATTAAACTCAACGACACTCGAAAACTCTTTATTCTCGAAATCAATTCTGCTTAAGCCAAGATTTGATATAGTAAACCCCTCACCTCGCTGATCATCAATAATATAATCACTAACATCCTGCGATTCAAAAAGCCACGAATCGCTTTCTGGGGTAATGGATGTAATTTCTTCCTCTTCAGCATCAAGAATATATGCGCACTTAAATTCATAGTTTGAGTCTAATTCAAAACCAAGGAACAATTTGCTCTCATCAATAAGAACTGGATGTGGTGGATACGAGAAATTGGAATCGCTGAAAAAATCATTTAAATCAACGATAGAAATCTCGCCATTTGGTCTTGTTATGTGATAAACAGGGCTGTTAGCGCTGTCATCTAGTGGATCACCAATAATAATTCTGTAATCACCACAGCAGCCGTGATACAAGGTATAAATATTATCCCAATCCCACTTTCCAGGAGTATTAGAAATCACTCTTGATTCAATTAACGATTCAGAATCAAAATCTACCCTATATTCGTAGTAAGATGAATCTGCAAAATTATACCCACCAACATAAAATTCATCTTCATAGATATAGGAATCATATAAATCGATATACGGATGAATTCCGCTCATATCATCATATATATTCTGCATAGCTGTTTCCAAATCGACCTCGGTGATTAATGCACCTGTTCCATCATATAAGGCAGCCCTTTGCAATAAAACGTAGTCCCCATCATCAGAAGTACAGTCAGCCTGAATCCAATAAACGTAATTGTCGCCAATTTTTCCAGCAACATGCGCATCTACATATTCATTAACAAAACTATTATCAAGAAATTCACTACCTAAAACTAATTCCTCCACCTCATACCATGGAGTACCTTCTTCTATTACTGGCCCAACACGTTTATGTGAAGAACAACTGGTCACACAAAGATTGATGCATAAAGCAACAATTACTAATACACTTGGAAGTCTTTTACGTAAAAACACAAATAATTCTCCCTCAACTTTCACTCATCACAGTTGCAAAAACTATAAATACATTTTAAGAGCAACATGTAAAAGTTTAAAGGGAGAATCACGTTCAATTTACACTTAAGAAGAAATTGTAGTTTGCCTTGCTGCAAGTTACGCCCAGAAGAAATTGTGTTCGATTTGCGATGTATTCCGCACAAGCGAAGCGCGGAGGACCTCAGCGCAAATCGTTAACACAATTTCACCCTTCATTAAACACAGTATCAACCCTATCCTGAAGAATCTCAATTACCTCATCAATAGTCTTTTGATCAGCAAAATACGGCTGTATCTCTTCAGAAAGAATAATCGCAACAGCAGGCTCCAGCATAAAGACATGCGAATTTTCTATCGTAACAATTAATCTCTCGATAATTCCCTCATCTATTCTAACAACGGGGGTTCCAAACGGAGGATTCGGATTGCCTTCATTTTCCATAACAATATTGTTGTATCTGGTAACAATTTCTGTAGATGTAGTTATGTAAGCACTCTTCTTAACCGGAAACGCCCAATTTAAAGACACACTTTCCTGAATGCTATCTCCAAGTAATATTTTTACAAATTCCCAACATGCATCAGGATTTGCAGCCTGAGACGAAATTCCAACAGAGTTTTTTACAACCGCTGAAGGCCCTCTTCCGTCTGATGAAGGTATTCCAAGAAGGGCGCAGTCACCATAAAAATTATAGTTGCCATCATTACGATAAGAATACTCACTTAAATAATTATCAAAACCGCCAATTGTCGTATATACAGCAGGCGCAAACGAAGTGTCAAAATCGCCGATTACATGCTTCGGAATATTTTCCTTCGTGTATGCTGCTAATTCCCTGAAAACATCATTATCAAAATTAGCACCATCACCTGTCACAAACGAATCACTCATTGCACTAATGCATTCCAAGAAAAAGTTTTCTCTTGAAAAATGCATTGGATTTGCGCCATTGCATACCTCATCTACAAATGCTGCATACTCATCGAAAGTAAATCCTGTCTGACCATCACTGACATTATCTGCTGAAGTAAAAATCCCCTGTAGCACAAATGAAATTGGGATCTGATAGACAGAATCATTTCTTCTACCACCATTTAACACATTCACAAAATAACTGGACTCATCAAGTTCTGCCATATAATCTGTCAAATCAAGTAAATAGTCTTCATTATTAAGCTGATTATATGAAAATCCATCAACGATAATATCTGGTCCTTCACCAGCCATTAAATCAATCGAAAGCTGATAAGAAAGTTCTGTCTGAACATTCCTATAGGACTCCTGCCATTCATCGTATGACATATCGTGTTCATAAGTAACATTAGCGTCCACATTATAAGTATTATCAAATCTGATAAAACACGTTGAACTTGTATCATTAAACTCACAGATCGCATCTGCAAAAGGTCTTGTAATCTCACTTATACAGCCAACCTCAATAATCCCCTTTCCAGCGTTAGGGTTAACATCATTTTTTGTAAGTTTATAAAGGAAGAAGCCATTAGGAGTATCAGTAAACATGCCTTCACCCCATGTTTTACAAGTGAAAACAACATTACTATCGTCAAATTCAACCAGCTCACAATCCTTAATATCGAAGCGATTCACATTGCTATCGTTAAAATCAAAAGCAGTCGTAACAGTATGATTATCAAAATCGATTTCGCTTATATATCCATAAGACTGATAGTAAGCGTGACCATTTATGCTTGTAATATTAGCTAAATTAATATTTCCAATCCAGTCAGTTCCATCCGGACTTGTATCTGATAACGTCATATCCTGAAAATTCAGTTTGAAAAACCTATAAGAAGATCTTCCATCAGAAGCAATAATCATCGCAGAATTATCACCATATTCAAAAATATATAAATTATTAATATTCTGCTCAGGGAATAACTCAAGAAAATCAATTCCACGAATACTGCCACTTCCATCAGAGACTTCCATCCTATACGAAAAAATTGCAGTTTCTTCATCGAAAGCATAGTAAGTCGAGATTCTATAATCGCCAACAATAACTGTCTCTTTATAATCATTATCCGAAATTGAATCATTAGTAGCACTAACCGATACTCTGTCACCAATCTCACCAGTAATCGGATTTATAGTTATCTCATAAAGTGAATTACTACTATCCCCATCGCCGTAACTAACAATCATTAATTTGACTCTGTCATCAGCAACATATAAATCTTCCAAAATCTCTGGTCCATAATCAAAAGCATCGTCCAAAGAAATTCGGTTTACATTTGTACCATCTGAACTGACAACCAAAAGATCATTATAGCAATAGTCATAGTAATCATCCGTCTCCCAGTTAAAATCAGCTGGAATCTTTTCCTCTGACTGAACAACACAGCAGTAATTATCGGCGACTTTACCTAAATAATTAAACATAACGCTTCTATAATCCCTACCATCGGCATAATAAGCAGATGCAATATCAAATTTCTCAGTTGAATACCAGATGGAGTCTTCAGATACTATCTCCATCTCTTTTGTTTTAATTGGGCTGTTTTCCTTATTACATCCTGATACAAAAGCACTACATAATGCTATGGAACAGGCAAGAATAGCAGCCGTAAATCTTCTATGTAATTTCATATTTTTTGCTCCTTAAAATTCAATTGACGAATCAATTGTTCAAAATTTCAGTTTTTCAAAGGATTTTTAATTGATTAAAAGTTATCTACTGTATGTAACTCCATTAACAGTTATAAAGGAAATCTCTGATGTATTAATAACCTGATTAAAGATATAGTGCAGGTGTGAATTATAAGCATCACCTTCATAATAACCATAGCCAAAATTCGGTGTTTCCTGATCAAGATGATGTTCATCTTCAACAATGTAACTATCACCATCGTTATAAGTTATTACTACCGAATAAACTTCCACACCTGATTCTCTACTAACATCAAGACCAGTAGTTACATCAATATCCATAGAAATCGGCGATACAAGAAGAACTCCACCATCAGGATTTGTAAATTCTACATATTCCACATGGTTGTCGCATGGAATACTTATTGAAGAAACTGTTGTTTCCCTGTCAATTCTTTCAACTTCACTGAAGTTCTCAGAAACTTCAAAAGCCGAACGCTCTCCCCATGTGCATGGTAAGTCATAAATCTTCATCCAGATTCCAGCAGCTGCTCTGACATAATAGTAGCAGTGAAGTCGCACATTTGTAGATTCAGAAGAATCTACAAACATTCTTCCATTATCACCAATATAAAAATAGAATGATGCCTCATCTGTAAACCAGACTTCCTGGTCTTCTTCTAGCGAAGGATTGTAGTCTACAACGTCTACTCCGTTTTCATTTTCGAGAGTGAACTCAACAATGGAAGTTTCCCCTGCTCTTACTGCAGATAGAAGTGTTATTGTTGTACCATCTACTTCTCTTACAATTGAAAAATCGGAGCGGCTGTCACCAAGATACTCCTTTACAAGTTCAGAGTTTAATTCATAAAAATTTGGCGCATGATGTACAGAAGTAACCTCAGTAACTGTTTCTTCCGTAATTGAAACCTCATTATAGGTATCTGGCTGCTTTTCTGTCTTTATTCCATTTCCTACAAACAAAACTATAAAAGGAACTGTTATTAACAACGCAGCAACAGCAGCAAGCACAGGCATCAAAGAAATCGTTTTCAATGGCTCATACAGATACTTTTTCTTATTAAGTTCTTTTTGTTTTTTGTATTCTTCAGAGAATTCATGCTCTTCAAATGGTGCATCGAATTCCTCAAGAGAAAAATCTATCTTTCCTTTCATCATAATAAATACTCCAAGCTCAACAGTTTATATTTACGTGCTTTTTAATCTTCTTCTTTGCGCGTTCAAATCGCTTACGCACGCTTGATTCCGTGATATTAAGCGCATGCGCTGTTTCACGGACAGACAAATTATCAACGACTAATAATTTAACGACATCTTTATACTTAAGAGGAAGTTTATCTAGAATAGTTTCTATATCTATTGATTCATGAAGTTCCTGCTCATTAGATTCGCTTTCCAATATTTCATCGTGATCAGACAAGGATATAAGTCTAAAATCCTTTTTCCTAACACGATAAATGTTGATTGCAGAGCTCTTGATGACTGCAATTATGTATCTTTTACAGTCATCTGACTTAGCATCATCAAATACCTTTTTACTTTTCATTAATCTAACGAAAGCGTCCTGAACAGCATCTTCCGCTGCAGCTGAATCATTAAGTATCGCAAAAGCAACCCTGTACATTTTCTGCTCATATAATGAATAGCAGTCTTCAATGAACTGTACAGAATCCTTATTGCTCATAAAAAGATTTCCTTTCTTATTACTAAAGTCATTAATATGTCTTCACTATATATAACAAAGAGAAATTGTATTATGTGACAATTATTTTTTCGCCTACAAAAACGGACTAAATCACGCGATTGTCATCGCACCACACCCACTATGCGCATATAATATATACAAATCACTTCTTCCATACGTTACATCCACGAGGTACTTATATGGCAAATATTAATAATTCTGCAAATAACGAGGGCATTCCATTCGAACTCAAAAGAGTTGGCATCAGCAAAAGAACAGAGGCTGCAATCGCCGAATATATTGATATGCAGATGAACTCTCAGAAATACAAGCGCTACGATACTGCTGAAGATTTATTAACTGAAACTATTACTGATTCACGAACAAATTAACGCAAGCCAATAACACTTGTGCACACGTTACACCATAGTAGAAATTGTGTTAGATTTGCGATGTATTCCGCACAAGCGAAGCGCGGAGGACCTCAGCGCAAATCGTTAACACAATTTTATCCTCGTTCATCCACCACAGTCTGAGCCCTGTCATTTATAACATCAACTGTATCTTCAAATGACCTGTCACCTGCAAAATACATCTGGATTTCTTCCCAGAGAATAAGTCTGATTTCAGGGTCAATCGCCTGAACCAACTGTGCGTCATAAAGTGCATCTTCAAAAGAATTAACGAATTCTTCTGTGATTGGTCTCATAGCATGAGCACGATCACCACCCATGTCCCAAACCTGTGAAGAATTGTTATAAAACTCAACGAAATTATTATAATCAGCAATTACATCCTGATTCTTATCAACAAGCGCTCTTGTATTTACAGAAATTGCATTCACATCAACTGACTGTATCTCATAAGAAAAGAGCAAATTGAGAAACTCTATTGCACCATCAATGTGACTACAATTAGCAGAAATACCAACTGAAGTATTACATCTTATTACTGGTGTCGAATTACCATCATTACCTGGGTAACCATAAATTCTTGGAATAATTCCTTCTGAATATTCAGATGCCATATGAGCAATTCCAGGAATTGACCAGTATCCATAATTAATAACATTTGGAGAACTATCTACAACGCTTGCTTCAAAATCAGGGTATGCAGACAAAGACCATTCAGAATGGAGTGCGCTATAATCTGCAATGTCCCTGAAGCCGTCTTCACCAAAATCAACTACTCCATCCTCTATAAAATCGCTAGGATAATCATCCAACAGTTCGAAGAACAACTCTTGTCTAGAAAACCAGACAAAAGGATCAAAGCCATTATTTAATGTATCAACTGCATTAAAGTACTGATCATATGTAACGGCAGTTTCTTCAAATGGATTATCGCGATAAAGCATTCCAGCAAGAGAAACCGTTATCGGAATCTGATACACACCTCCATAATTAGTATCACTAATTACAGCTGGCAAAAGTTCAGATGTATCAATTCCATCAGCTGCATCAAAATACTGTGATAAGTCCAAAAGACAGTTTGATGAATTTAACTGAGTGTACTGATATCCGTTAAATATAATATCCGGACCTGTACCTTCAATAAGGCTTATAGCAAGCGCATTAGACAACTGATACTCACCATTAATCTCATTATTCAGCCTTTCGCGCTCACTTTCAGCTGTGACATACCCTGAATATACATCGTAAAAATTCTCTCTGTTGAATTCTTCAGTAAGAAGTATGTAGTACTCTTCTGAAGTTGCGTTAAACCTGTAAATTGCTTCTGCAATCTCCTCTGAGAAGAACGATCCAAGGCAGGCTGCCTTCAAAATAATCTTTCCTTCACGCGCATCAAACTCAGATGGCACGAGTTTAATTGACATCCATCTTGCATTCATGTATCCGGACATCTTCATGCCCCAGAACACAAAGCCATCGTCTGTCGCAGAAATGAACTCCAAACTGCCAAGTTCGTTACGATTGCAGTTGCAGTCGTTAAACAAAAGCACTGTTTCTTTGGAGTTCTCTTCATAATTATATTTATAAACTCCATAGTCATCTGAATAATAAAGACCCACCTGACTAGGCATATCTGAGAATATAAAGGCATTTTCAAAATCTCGTAAAACTTCGTCATCAGGAATCGCTGTTATCTCGCTTGTTTCAAGATCAAGAAGGAAATAAACTCCATCTTCAAAACTGTCACATCTAATTAAGAGCATTCTGTCATCAAGCATGCGGGAAGCGCCATAACTTGTGATGAAATTTTCTGTTATAAAAGAAGAGACATCAATCTCATCAACACTACCATCTTCTGAAACCAGACCAATTTTAACAGCATTATCGTAGTCATAGCAGACAACTACCAGTTTTCCGTCATACTCAAAAAAGTCTCTTGGGAAAGCACTTTCTCTGTTCTCAAATTCAGAAAGGCCATCGATCACCATCTCTTCAGCAACTGAATTATTCTCAGTATCAATCTTTACAAATTTTACCGTATTCTCATATGAAGTATATTCTGTCTCATCAACAGCAATATAGAATTCATCATTCCATAAAAACGCACCAGCAATCGTTGTTCTGTTCATTGACTGTGTGTCGTTATATTCTGACAAATCAATCTCGCTAACAATGCTTCCAGCGTAATCAAGTTTCAAAAGTTTGGTTTCGCTCTCGTAAACATAATCATTCCAGGAAGTACCAATAAAATTCTCGCCCATTTCGATTGCGTAAATATACTCACTGGTACATAACTTCGCCCAGCACATAGTCTGATGATAATCATTCTGATAAATATCATAGTAAGATCTTTCCTGCTCAAACCATCTGGATTCTTCGGTAAGAATAAGAGTTCCATCATCTGAAGTCTCATAAGTTTCATCCGATACGCTCTCTTCACCACCTTTCCTGCAGGAAACAAAATTAAACATGAACGCTGCCACAAGAAGTGCACTTAAAGCTTTACGATATTTATACATAGAAATCCCCTATTTACCTTCGATAATAATAACCACCCCTTCTAGTATAACCTTATGATGTGTAGAAGTTGTGTACTAGTTGCATTCGTTTTGCACTTATGAATCAATTATGTTTTGCCTTGCTGCAAGTTACGCCTAGAAGTAATTGCATTTGATTTGCGATGTATTCCACACAAGCGAAGCGCGGAGGACCTCATCGCAAATCAATAATGCAATTACCCTCTTTCGTTAAGAACAGTCTGTGCCCTGTCCTCGATAATTGGAATTACTTCATCCAGAGTCTTATCACCAGCAAAATATGCCTGAATTTCTTCGTAAAGAATTACGTTAATATCAGCATCTTCATAAACCAGTTCACTCGAAGATGTAAGCACTTCAATGTAGATATCTGCTTCATTTCCATTAAGTCTTGCCATAGCTGGGTTTACATAAGCATCCGGACGATTCTCAATATCCTCATTAGTTTCTGTGATTCTAGCTAGTTCTCGAGTATAAATATCATCAATACGAATATTAAGCGCATATCCTTCAACAATATCTTTAATAAGCATCATTGCTTCATCCATCATTGGACATGTTGATACAACCGCAACTGAAGAAGCCACATGAAATCTAAACCCTTGCTGCCCATCAAGACTTGGAAGTGCTGATGGCACATAGTGATTAAGTGTCATTGTATGAATATCATTTTCACCCAAAACACTTCCGCCATAATAAGCATCTTTATAGTTATAGTATTCATTCGGATTATATGTTCTTCTCTCATTTCTTGAACTTGCAAACTCTGCAAGCGCTCTAAACTCATCATTATCAATATCAATAGTTCCATCATGGATAAAAGTAGAAAAAGAATTATTAAATAACTCTAAGAAATAATCAGTTCTTGAAGCAAAAAACGACATTGGATCCTTACCATTACAATTCTCACCGACAAGCGTCTGATATTCATCGTAAGTAAGTCCATAGGAATCAGTAAACATCTCACCTGGCTCTGCACGCCACAAAACACCTCTTGGAGCAACCCAAAGTGGCACCTGATAAATCTCATCAGCATATCCGAAAACACATGGCAGATACTCATCAGGATTAACATAACCGCCATCTATTAATTCGCTTCTTAAATCAACCAGAATCTCGCTGTTGTTAAATTCACTATGACCATAAGCATCAAGAACAATGTCTGGTCCATTGCCAGAAATAATATCTACTCGAAGCTGATTCGACAAGGTACTCTGCGCATTACGAAGTGCTGTTTTATATTCATCTGTCTGCTGGTAATCCCACTCGTTAACTTTACTCTCATTAACATCTATGAGATAATCACCAACCATATATCTGTCATCGAGTATAGCGAAAGCGCTGTCACTCTCTTCATTAAACTTATAAATCGCCTCAGAAACTTTCTCAGAGATTCTATCATCAAGATCAGCCACTCTGATTATCACTTCGCCAGCATTAGGATTTGACTCAGCTCTTTCAAACTTCCAAAGTTTGTAATTAAGTCCCTCATCCCACTTAAGATAGCAGGTAAGAATTGTATCAGCGTCAATATATACGATATCGAATCCTGGTGTTTCAGAACGAACTACATTACAGTTGTTATAATTAAACACTTCATTAACCGTATTTGTCTCATAGTCATATTCTCTAATTCCATATATATCAGATGATAGGATTCTGCCATTTACATTTCTCCAATCCCAATCATCAGCGATAATCTCATCAGGAAAATCTTCAACAAGTGTTGCTTCGCAAGTTTCCAAATCCACTACATAAGCAGCGCCAGCAAAATCATTCTGTCTCCTTGTGATAATAATCAATGTGGAATCATCAATTAAAAACTCGTTCGAAAGATAAGAGCCATCATCAAGTCCCGAAATAGGGGTTGAACCAACCTCTTCAAATTCAGTTGTGTATTCTACAATTGAATAATCAAACTTAAAAATATCATTGGAATTATTATTTATTGAATAAATTCTGTCATCTGTAGACCAAGTTAAAAATAAGTCACTAGAGGACATGAAATTATCAATATTCTCATTTGATATTCTCTCTCCAAGACAGCTATTTTTAACATCAACTACCTGTATATAACCAAAATCTCTATAAAGACCTTCTTCATCAATAAAATATCCCTTAACCCAGCAATATACTAGATCACCTACCATGGAAATGTCACAAATGTATTTACTCTCATCATCAATAGGTGCCCCATGATCAGTACGACTCATAAGATCATTTTCAAATAAATCAACAACACCTTCAATGGTGCATGAACCATCTTCACCTAACTTATAGTAAATTAGATTTGCTTCTTCATCGTTATTAGTTGAAATCCACTCAAACATTATAAGTTCAGTGTCTGAAGCATAAATTACAGGACCATTTTTAAACCCTGAAGATCCGTTTGCACCTTCATAAAACCTTGTCTCATAAATCGTATTATCAAACCAGACAGAATCTTCTACATATTCCTTATCGCGTGGCTGAACTTTTTTACTGCTGCAGCCTGTAAGCAAGCCGCAAAATACTGTTGCAAATAAAATCGAACTAATTAAAAGTAAAGAAGAAAAACGTCTCATAAACACCTCCCGTTTATGAACACTTTATATCTACCCAAATTAAAAATAAGATTCTTAATTCTTAATATTCCATTAAGATTTTAACATTGCATAAACATCTTTGTAATCTAACGTATATTTGACCGTGCTATAATTATAAAAAGTTTTGTTAAGTGAGAGTTTAAATTGGTAACAAACGATGTAATTATCAGCACAATCGCTTTCTTTGCGGTATGGATTCTTATCCTTATACCGATGTATTTTGTTGGAAATAAAATCTTTAAGAAGGCGCCAAAGAACGATAATTCAAAAGCACCTTCTGACCTTAAGCCTGCTACAAACAAACATAAGGCTTTACTTATGCGTTGCTACACTCCGGAAGGAATGGATCCAAGATCTTCAAAGGCAGCTGAGACAAAACTTCAGATTTGTCAGAATCTTTTTGTATCATCAGGTAAAATCACAGGCGTTCGCGATAATTCAGAAGACAAGAATCCTAATACTGTTACTGTCAAAGCAGATGATATTTCGATAAAAATACCACAGAAATTGAAGAATCCTTTCGAAACAGGTGATAGTGTTTTCGTGTACTATGAGAAGGGCTTAAGCGGAATTCCTCATTATGTTACAACGATCAAATCCAAAGAACTTGCAAAGATTACCCGCGCACCACAGGGAGTAAAGCCACAGCAGTAAGTTCCACGCGAGGCAAGCAATGAAACTTAACGACTACGAGATTAAACACAACGACTACCTTAGAAAAAATGGTGCCGAGTGCACTTTATTCCTCAAAAAAGACGATTCCTTCCCTCTTAAAAATATAGGCAACATCGCTCTTTTTGGAAGCGCCGCTCGAAATACAATAAAAGGCGGAACAGGCTCAGGTGAAGTTAACTCCCGTTTCTTTGTAACAATTGAAGAAGGCCTTAAAAATGCTGGCTTTAATATAACTTCGTCAAAGTGGCTCGACGAGTATGACAAAGTAAAAGCAAGAGCATGGAAGGATTTTATTAAAGGAATTAATCAGGAAGCAAGAAGACGTAAGACACTTGCAATTTTCCTTGCCATGGGTGCAATCATGCCAGAACCTGAATATAGTATTCCTCTTGAAGGCGAAGGCGATACAGCGATTTATGTACTCGGAAGAATATCCGGTGAAGGTACTGACAGAGTAGCCAAGGAAGGCGAGATTTTGCTTTCGAAGACTGAAGTAAGAGACATTCTCGAACTTAATTCAAAGTACAAAAACTTCATGCTTGTATTAAATGTTGGCGGCGTAGTTGATCTCACACCAGTTATGGAAGTAAAGAATATTCTTCTTATGTCACAGCTTGGTGTCGTAAGCGGCGACATTTTTGCAGATATTATTCTTGGAAAGCAAAACCCTTCTGGAAAACTTACAACAACATGGAGTTCTTGGAAGGACTACCCTGATTTTGCCGGTTTTGGCGACCGTGATGATACTACTTATAACGAAGGTATTTATGTAGGCTATCGCTACTTTGATACTGTTCAGAAAAAGCCACTTTTCCCATTCGGATTTGGTCTTTCATATACAAATTTTAAAATTATTAATGAAGACTTTAGTGTTAACGGCGATAACGTATCTGTTAGCGCGAACGTTACAAATAATGGTTCCTTTGAAGGAAAAGAAGTTATTCAGCTTTATGTATCGATACCAAAGGGTAAACTTGATGAGCCTTATCAGGTGCTTGCAGGATTTATTAAAACTCCTTCACTTAAGCCTGACGAATCCGCCAAAGTTGAAATTAAATTCTCACTTAAAGATATCGCACCATTTTCTACTTCAGATATGGCTTATATCCTTGAAGCAGGCGACTATATTTTAAGACTTGGAACAAGCAGCGCTTCAACAAATACTATTGGTGTTATTGAACTTAATAATGAGGTTACAGTTCTTAAAGTAAGGTCATGCACAAATGAGCCATCCTTCAAAGATTTTGTTCCAGAAACTGCTGGAGCTGATATTCCATCAGGAACAAAACGAATCCTTGTTAACGCATCAGATATAAAGACTTCTGAAGTTAATTACGAGATTAACGAAGTTATCAATGAACGTGTTAAGAACATGCCTGATGACGATCTTATTAAACTTACTCTTGGTGCTTTTGGCTTATCCAAGGGTATTCAGAGTATGGTTGGAAATTCTGGTTTCTCAGTTGCAGGTGCAGCTGGCCAGACTTCACTTGAAGCCTCTAAATTTAATATTCCATCAATGGTACTTGCAGATGGACCTGCAGGTGTTCGATTGAACCGTAAGGCTGCTTTATCCCCTGATGGAATAATGCATCCACTTGAGATTGGTATCCCTGAATCAATGCAGGAACTTCTCCCTGGCATCTTCAGATGGTATCTAAACATAACTAAGTATAAACCTAAGAAGACAGATAAGATTGTTGAACAATTCGCAACAGCACTTCCAATCGGAACTGCAATTGCACAAAGTTTTAATACTGATTTCGCTTATAAATGCGGTGATATTGTTGGCTTTGAGATGAAACTATTTGGAATTCATTTGTGGCTTGCTCCTGCACTTAATATTCACAGAAGCATTCGCTGTGGGCGTAATTTCGAATACTATTCTGAAGATCCACTTGTAAGTGGTCTTATGACTTCTGCAATTACAAAAGGCGTTCAGTCACACCCAGGATGTGGTGTTACAATCAAGCACTTCTGTGCCAATAATCAGGAGTTTAACAGAACCCAGAATAACAGCGTGATGAGTGAGCGTGCACTTCGTGAGATTTATCTTAAGGGATTCGGAATTGCAATTCGCGATTCAAAGCCAAAATCCGTTATGACATCTTATAACCTTCTTAATGGCGTTCATACGTCTGAATCAAGAGCGCTTGCTGACGATATCCTTCGCTCTGAGTTTGGTTTTGACGGAGTTCTTATGACTGACTGGGTAATTAGTGGATTCTGCACTGAGAAAGAGAGCATCCACCCTGCTGCTCATGCACCTAACGTAATTGGTGCTGGTGGTGACCTCTTTATGCCAGGTGGCGGAAGTGACTTTGACGAGATGAAGGCTGCTTTGGAATCTGGAAAACTTAAAAGAGAATGCATCGAGGTTTCAGGCAACCGTGTTGCCAGAATGGCCGATGAACTTTGTAGCAAGTAATAGTTAATAAATAATTAAAAATGCCATCCAAAGCGGATGGCATTAATTTTGTGTTAAAACAAATTCTTAAATTACTTAGCTGTGAGCTTTGCAACTGTCTGATTGATAAGCTTACCGTCAGCCTTGCCCTTAAGCTCGCCCATAACAGCCTTCATGATCTTACCCTTATCACCTGAAGCAATAAGATCACCGAACTTCTCCATAATAACAGCTTCAATTTCTTCTGCATTAAGCTGCTTTGGAGCGTACTCCTCAAATACCTTAAGCTTGAAGTTGAACTCCTCGAGAAGTTCTGTTCTGTCCTTAGGACATGTCTCAATCTGCTCACGAACTGCCTTAAGTTCGCCCATGATAGCCTGATTTACGAGATCCTCTGGAATATCCTCACGGCATCCCTTATCGATACCGAGCTGCTTTGCTGCTCCATAAAGAATTGAAATAGCGTCCTTACGTGGCTTATCCTTTGCCTTCATAGCGGCAATCATATCTGACTGTAACTTCTTAAGTTCCATTAGAAATAACCTCCAAAATTTTAACTAAACTTATTATATACCAACAACAAAAAATGACGGATAATATATGAGAATTTTTGATAGGGGATTTTTATTATTTATGGTTGCTAATTATTTCAAAGAGCCAGGAAATCTTGCTGGCGCAACAGTTTATAATGTCACAGCATTTCGCGGAGGCGACTGCTTTTTATTCGTATACGATGACGTAACTTTCCTTTTTGACTCTGGCTTCGGTTTTTGTAGCGAAGAACTTTACTCCAACATTAAGTCAGTACTTGGAGAAAGAAACCTCGACTACATTCTCCTTACACACTCACACTACGACCACTGCCAGGGCAGTGCCTACCTCAAGATGATGTACCCAGATACAAAGGTAGTTGCTTTCTCCTACGCAGCGAAAATCATGTCAAAAGAATCCGCTCGTAGCACAATGAAGCGCCTTAATACTTCTGCTGCAGAAGTTAACGGAGTAAAAGAATTTAACGACTATACAGACAACCTTACAGTAGATATTGAAGTTGAAGATAATCAGGTAATTAGCCTTAATGGTCATAATGTTCGTGTTGTGTCACTTCCAGGCCATACAAGAGACTGCGTGGCTTATCTCTTTGAAGACACAAAACTTTTACTTGGCACTGAAACACTTGGAATGTACGTGCGTCCTGATATTGTAATGCCATCTTTCCTTGTTGGATATCAGATGTCACTCGATTCGATCAAGCGCACAATGGATTTGGATCTTGATTACTACATGATTCCTCACTGGGGTGCACTTTGTGGTGACCAGATCAAGAAGTTCCTTGAAGATTCCTACAGAAGCCACGTGGAAGGTCATGATATGATTGTCTCTTCTTATAAAGGAGGAAAGTCAATGAAGGAGATTGTCTCTATCTTTGAAGATCTCTTCTACACACCTGAAGTGCGCGTGATGTATCCACCTGCAGCCTTTGTTGAGAACATTACTATCCAGATTCCTCTTGTCCTCATGGAAGACGAAATTCTTACGAAAGAGCAGGCAATCGAGTTTAAAAATTCTTATTTTGAATGATTAATAATACTTTTTTGTTCAATATAAAGAATTACAGACTATTTATAATCTTCATTACTAAAAATAGTCCGCGATAATTCTGCCATCGCAACATTTAAAAATTCCTCCCTGGTTTTAGAATGAAGTTGGTTGTTTGAGGGGGCAGCATTACAAAGAAATAATGCCAAAAGACAACCATAATCATTGTTAATCTTTTTTATTAGGAGGAGTAAAAAATGGCAATTAACAAGAAATTTATCGCAAGAATTCTCGCACTCATGGTCGCATTATCAATGTTTGGTACTACTGCCTGCAGTAAAAAAACTGAAAAGTTACCAACCAATGATGAATCAGTTACTGAGAGCACAACTACTTCATTTTCTGAAAGCAGTATCGAAGAGACTACAGAAGTTAGCAATACAAGCGATCCATATGAAGAATACGTTCCAGACATACAAAACTATGAGGACTTAACTCCTGAAGAGTGGATGGAATTAATCGCTCCTTACTCAGTGTTTGATATGCTAGAAACAGATGATTCCCCAAAGGGTCCAAGAGAATATATTGGCAAAGATAATTTACCTGTAGATATTAGTGCACCTAATGACGTATGGCATTTCGAGAATGAGGCAGAACTTGAAACAGTTCTTGCTCCAGGAGAAACAAAAGAAGATCTTACTTACACACATGCCGGAGCTACTACTCCAGTAACGGTTTACGTACAAAACTTCGGTGAAGAAGATGCAACTGTCAGCGAATGTATCGATAACGGCTGGTATTACATTAAGACTTTCACATATGTCTTAGAAGAAAACGCAATGTATGCTGCTCAGCTCTTCGATTATGGCGATCCTTCCGAAGTGAAGTTTATGTTAATGGAGGCTCCAGACTTTGAGAATACTAACGGTGTAGCATCCTTTGAAATGATTGAAGAGGAAAATACGATAATTGTACATACATTCCGCTTCATGATTTACCATTTTGATGGATTCGATTATGTTACATTACATTCAGAAGCAATTAATGTTATCCCTGGAGTGCACATCTATAACGCCATGATGATTCAGCCATCATTCGCTTATATAGTTCCAAACAGCTATGTAGAGGCAGCTGGAACAACACCTTATAACACATACGACTAACTTAATAATTAATCCAACTACGGTCACCTTCCTGGTGGCCGTTTTTTGGTATATTAGAAAGAGCAACATCACTTATCTTAAAATCGTCTTTCTAACAGACAATGAAGTTTATTAATCGGAGTAAAAATGAAAAGCACAAAACTAACAGCAATTCTTCTATCTGCTACAATACTTCTCGCGCTTACAGCATGTAACCACAGTGGCGAAGAAACCGAGGTCCTTCCTTCTGAAAGTTCTGAAACAGAAGTTACTACAACTGAAGAGACAACAACTGTTGCCTCCAATACTTCTGAAGAATCTATAGAACCCACTTTCGTAATTAGAGA
The DNA here is from genome assembly GCA_045598005.1 of Saccharofermentans sp. Lineage (GTDB taxonomy): Bacteria > Bacillota > Clostridia > Saccharofermentanales > Saccharofermentanaceae > Saccharofermentans. Next base: position 55,056 of record JAZLLF010000080.1, read on the forward strand.
AGACGATTTACCTGCAGCATATCTGGATATTCTTAATCAGGTTAATTACATTATTAATCTAGATAATCCGGATGACCTCGATCCAACACAATACGGCGATGGATTTACAGGAATTATTGAAGAGACTTTCGCACTCGGCTCTGAGAAGGCACACGAGGATATCTGCTTTGCTATCACGGATGTTAACGAAGACGGAACGGATGAACTCATCCTCGCAACCAGAATTAGCGACGTGGACATAACTGCGTACATTTCTCCTGTCTATAGAGCAGGTTATAGTGTTCTTGCTGTTTATACTTTGTCTGGAGATGATGCCAATCTTGTTACTGAATGCTGGTCACGCTCAAGTGTATATATTAACGCTGACAGACAGTTCATAAGAGATGGCAGCGGTGGAGCAGCTTACCATGAGACAAGCATTAACGAACTTGAAGAAAACTCAACATCACTTACTGAGATTTACAGAATCTATACAGAGCCTGACTCATATTCAGAAGAAATTAACGTATACGAATCTTTCTACGGTACACCAGGAACAATTATCGACAGCACTTCTGTAAACGATAATATCTGGCAAAGATTTGATGACAAAATCGACGAATATACGGCAAATATGTTTGAGCTGGAACTGATTCCAGTTTGTTCATTAATTGCATAAGTAAAGAGAAAAGACATCCTTTGAATTTCAAGGGATGTCTTTTGTTAATCTTAAGAAATTACTTCTCCTGTACCTGCTTTGCACACATGTGCTCAACCTCAATCTCGTAAAGCTGAACAGCCTTAATATCTGCCTTAATTTCTTCTTCAATCTCTTCTTCGGTTGGATAGTACTTACGGGCAAGTTCTCTTACCTTAGGCTCAACAATAGCCATATCACTAATAAGATTACATCTTCCAAAGATAACTACGCTTTGTGTGTAAGGAGCCCAGTCCCCCTCTTTATAATGTGAATTACCAAAAACAGTAAAGCACACCTTGTTATCCTTCTTAACGGCATCGTTCTTATGTCCCATAAGAGAGCCATGGAAATAAATTCTGCTTGCTTCCTCGTCGTAGTAGTAATTCACAGGTACTGCATAAGGGTAGCCATCGTCACCGTTTACAGCAAAGATTCCACGCTTCTCGTTCTTTAATAACTCTTTGCCTGCTTCCTCCGAAATAGCTCTCTTAGTTCTTCTTAATGGTCTGAACATATATATTGTCACCTCACATAAGTTTAAATAATCTACAATTCTCAATTGAAGTCTCCCAGTATCTTTCAAGGGGAATATTCTTCACCTGAGAAACAATACTCAGATTCATGGCACCGTGACCTACAATAAGAACGTCCTTACCCTCTTCTACCAAAGGCAAAGCAATTTCTTTCAAAAAGGAGCCGGTTCTGGCGTAAAGTTCCTCATAACTCTCGCCACCTTCAACTGCCTTATAGTTAACCGGATCTGCAAACAGAGGTTTTAACGGATGTACCTCCTTCTCAAGAACTCGCTCACTTCCCTCATAGATGCCAAAAGACATTTCCTTAAGCCTGTCGTCTTCAATTATTTCAATATCTCTTCCTTTAAGGAAAATCTCCGCTGTCTCCTTAGCACGAATGAGAGGAGAGCAGTAGCACACGTCGAAATTCACATCTTTATAAAGTTCTCTGGCCTCTTCTGCCATCTTACGACCAACGTCATTAAGTGGAATGTCAGTTCTTCCCTGAATCTTCCAAAGCTGATTCCAGTCAGTCTTTCCGTGTCTCATTATATAAAGCATACTGTTACCTGCATCAAAAGTTTTTACCAAAAGATTATAACATCAAAAAAGCGGCTCTCCGAAGAACAATGTCATTAAGTTAAGGTGACAACCAAGAGATCCACACATCTGAAAAGAGGTGTGGGTCTTTTTTTTGTTTTTCTCAAATTTGTATTGACAGTTCAAATGAAATGTGTGGCCTCTTTAGTTCCTTATATGAAAGAACTA
>JAZLLF010000081.1:0-20573 GCA_045598005.1 Saccharofermentans sp.
TGATTTGCATTTGTAACCTGATCATTTATAAAAGGCATGGCAACCATTGGCACACCAAAACATAATGCTTCATTAATACTGTTCATTCCACAATGTGTAAGGAAAACATCTGTATGAGAAAGCACTTCTATCTGTGGCACAAAAGAGTACGCATATATATTCTCTGGAATTTTTCCTAATATATCTGGCGACACATTTCCAGTATTTAGAATTACAGATACTTCCTTACCACCAAATGCTTTGATGCATTTTTTATAAAAACTCTTATCACTAAGAATGCTGCCAAGAGAAATGTACACAATTGGCGATTTCATTTTCTCATACGGAATCACAACATTCCCGGATATAACCTCTGGTTTAGGAATTACATATAAATAGGAATCGTCAAACTCTTCACTCTTATTTTGAAATTGCTTAGGAATATATACAACATTAAGATTAGGTTTACTTTTGGTAATTCCATCCTTTAGACTCATATTTGAAAAACCTTTATTTGAGGCTACTTTCTTAGGCAGTACTTGCATATCTATTAATTTAGCTGATATTCTAAACACTGTTGGAGCCTCTATCCAAGTAGTTTCATTCCATGCTGGCTGCGAAAACTGTCTTACACTAGGAATTCCTAGTTGTTTTGCCAAATCTATACCTGGATAGAAAAACATTTCATAAATAAGTACGTCAAACTTTTCCTTTAAGGAGACGGCTGTATCATATGCTGCTACAAAAGAATGCTTTTTCTTGTATTTCTCACTTGCATTTTCAGGATAATTCTTATATGGGACAAATGTTGCTCCAGTATATTCAATTTTTTCACGGAACTCTGGCGCATTCACATAAGTAACCTTATGTCCAAACTCCACTAACTTAGTAGCTAACGGGAGTGTCGGATTCGTATGACCCGAAAATGGTAAATTAACCATTAATACATTCATTTTTCACTTCTCCTTGGCGAGTCAAATAGGAATTTTCCAACTCATTTAAATTAGTCTTTATCTGTTGTTCTTATAATGAACTCATTTAATTCTTCTCAATCACCAAAAACTTAGCTATAAAATCAAAGACTTTTTTCTTAACTTCCAAAACCTGTTCTGGTGACAACTTACTTTTTACTTCATTTCGGATTATGATCTCGAATCCTCTAATAAGCATAACATCGTCTCTCTTTGAATTAATGTATATGTCCAATATGTTCTACTGTAAGCTCGAAAATCTCAGCTACATGCTCATCATCGAGAGAATAGTAAATCTCCTTACCGCTTCTTCTGCTTTTTACAACACCAGCATCCTTCATCTTGCTAAGCTGATGTGATATGGAAGATTTTGTCATGGATAATACATTTGCAAGATCTCCAACACACATCTCATTCATAGATAATGCAGAAACAATCTTGCATCTTGTAGAGTCTCCAACGATTTTGAAAAAATCTGCAACCTTTATGTATCTATCTTCGGAAAACATTTTTTCCTTTGTGCTATTTACAAGTTCTTCATTGATTGGTTTACAGTCACAAACAAATTCATTCTTAGCCATTGCATTTCTCCTTCGATTGAATATCCGTTCAATTGTTTGTTATTATAGTTGTGCATTTATTCAAGTGTCAACGCTATTTTCAAACAATAAAAAGCACCAGCCAATAGCTGATGCTTAATAAAGACCGTTTTCTACTTTTAATGGAAGATTATCTTCCCATCTTCTTTGCAAACTTCGAAAGTTCCTCTGGAATATGTATTGTCTGTGGGCATACCTGCTCACAGCAGCTGCATCCGATACAGCACTCTGGCTGCTTATCACTATCAATTGATGCAAGTGCCATAGGCGCAATAAAGTCACCAGATCCTGCAACCATTGCCTCGTTATAAAGTTTAAGAAGGAAAGGAATATCCAAATTCATTGGACACTTACTAACGCAATAATGACAGCCTGTACATGGTACTGTTGTCTTTCTGATCATATCATCTGCAATATCAAGAATAAGGTTCATTTCAGATTCGCTTAATGGCTTTCTTTCTTCGTATGTTTTGATATTTGCCTTAAGCTGATCCATATTTGACATACCTGAAAGTGTCACTACTACACTTGGAATAGACTGCAAGAATCTAAATGCCCAAGAAGGCACCTCTTCATCTGGTCTTGCTGCCTTGAGTTTTCCTGTTGCCTCGTCATTAAGACTTGCAAGCTGTCCACCTCTTACAGGTTCCATAACCCATACCGGAATATTCCATTTATTAAGAAGTTCTACCTTACCCTTGGCATCCTGGAACTTATAATCGAAATAGTTAAGTTCAATCATGCCAAATTCCATATCTTTTCCATATGCTTCAAGAAACTTAGTAATACATGAAACATCGCCGTGCGCTGAAAAACCGAGATGCTTGATTCTTCCATTTCTCTTCTGCTCAATAAGATAATCATAAATACCGAATTTAGGGTCAAGATAAGCATCTACATTCATCTCACAAACATTGTGGAACAGATAGAAATCAAAGTACTCTACCTGACACTTCTTAAGCTGCTCTTCAAAGATTTCCTTTACCTTTGGCATATTAGAAAGATCATATCCAGGAAACTTTGATGCAAGATAGAAACTACTTCTATCGTAATCTTTAAGAAGTTCACCAACAACTAATTCAGACTGACCACCATGATATCCAAAGGCAGTATCATAATAATTAATACCTGACTCCATGCAGTAAGAGATCATCTTCTTTGCTAATTCCACATCAATCTTACTATCATCACCACCGATAACAGGAAGTCTCATGTTACCCATTCCAAGTGCTGAAAGTTTAATTCCATTAAAATCGTTGTAAATCATATTAATTGCCTCCTTCGTTTATTCTCAATACAATTAATTCTCCTTAATTAACTCGACAATTTTCTCAAGTACAGCTACAACTTCACGTTCCTCTGTACTCAGGGCTTTATATGCTGCTTTCTCGCGTTTATATATTTCCGCAAGAATCTGATTAGCATATTCCTTACCGCTTTCAGTTAGGACAATAGACATCTCACGTCTTTTACCTTTTACAGGAACAAGTTCAACGTATCCATTTTTCTGAATTTCCTTAATAACCGTATTTACCGTTGTCTTTGGCAGATCCCAATCATTACTGATTTCAATCTGAGTATGCGCCTTGCCATCATTAAGTGCGTACATAACCCATAATATAGCCGGAGAAACATTACTCTGTTTGGCAAAGTCATCGTATAACGAATCCAAATGGTAAAGTGCTTTCCCAAAATTATAGAAAAAACTTTTTGAATTCATAACTCCTCCACTTATAGTACGATTTCGTATTTTTATGATAATACGAAATCATACTATTCACAACATATTTTCGTGATATCCTTTTTGGGGCAATCAAAAGGAGCACCACCGAAGTGACGCTCCTAACTATGTCTTTAATGAATCTTCAAACTGGGATTTGATTAAGTTCAAAACCCACTCCGTCTTATTAATTATACTTATTTTTGCATACTGTCATATAGTTCTTCTAATTCAGGTCTGCAAGAAATAAAAAACTTACCAAGTACTGGATCAAAGTGTTGACCAAGAGATTCCTCGATAATTGTAAATGCTTTATCATATCCCATACTTTCCTTATAGCATCTCTTGCTCACCAGCGCATCAAATACATCTGCTAGTGCCATAATTCTCGCTTCATATGGAATGTCTTCTCCACTTATTCTATTTGGATATCCAGAACCATCCCATTTTTCGTGATGATAATGCGCAACATTTATTGCAATTCTTTTGAATTCTTCATCATCTGATCCTTTTAATACTTCTTCTACAATTATAGCACCCTTTGAAGCATGCTGTTTCATAATCTCGAATTCTTCTGGAGTAAATCTGCCAGGCTTTCTTAACACTGCATCGTCTACAGCGATTTTACCAAGATCATGCATCGGAGCAGCTTTAATAATTGCATTTGCAAATGACTCTGAAATATCAAAGTTTCCATCTTTTCTCATCTGTTCTATAAACACTCTGACACATTCACTTGTCCTGTTAATATGGCCGCCAGTACTATTATCACGACTTTCAACCATCACCGCCATTCCTCGAATAATTGAATTTTGAACGGCAATAATTCGATTACGCTGTTCTAATAATGCTTGTGTCATCGAATTAAAATTATCAGCCAAATCGCCATAATCATCTGAACTTACAACATCAATATGCTTATCGTATTCAGATTTTTTAATTAATTCAGTAGCATTTCTAAGTTTTTTCAAAGGCTGCGACATATAATATGCAACCGTTATCAAAAGAATTATTCCAATACCTATAATTGCAATAATCATATAATAAACAGCTTTATCAACAGCAAAATCATGAACAAAACTGTAATGACGCAATACTGAAATCATATAAAAAACAGGGAAAACACATACTGATATGAAAAATACAGCCATTATGGCATTTGTCGATATTTTTCTACTACCTTTATATGCGGATAAATTACCCTCTGGAAAATATTTAGGAAGTATATATACCCTGTGAATTGTGGAAAGACACATAAATACTACTGTACTTACGAAAATACAGATCTGAACAACACTTAAAAGTGAACTAATAGCAATTGTATGCATACTTATTCCATATTTAAAATTAATCCAAAGTAACACAACAATTTCCAAAAACAGATTAACTACCCATCCGGAACTACCAATCAAAGAATATACTAATGGCAGATTAATAATTCGGCCTGCAACTTTTTCCTTTTTACAAATACGAACATAGAGAATGCAATATATAGCAGGGATAACAAAAGACAAAGCAGACAGCAGATTCAACTCCAGTTCATGTCTGTTAGTAAAATCAATCCAGAAATTGAATTTATTCACATCAATAAGGAGTGTCTGATTATTCGCAATTAACATACCAAGTAAATTAATTAAGCAAACAATAATTGCATATAACAAACCTATATGGCCTAAATCTTTTCTGGTAATCTCTCTGCTTCCAATACTTTTTTCTTTCATACTATTCTCTCATCCTGTATGTGCTCGACAAATCCAAATTTTCTATCACTTGTCCATTCATTTGTTTTATATAATCCCTTGAGAGGAGCAAAATTAGCTACCACTGTATAATCCGTGTTAGCGTTTTTCATTTTATCTTCCAGTTCTATGACGGTACCTTTACCAATTCCGTTTCTAGGTTCCATCTTATGTAGATCCGTAAATCTATCTATTATATGTTGCGCTGACTCATCAGGGTATAAATGCGCATGACCATCAATTATCATTTACACCATTTCCCCTTAAATATATTGCCTCAGTAGGCATTAAAATCGTATTTCATACTATCACATAATGAAAGAAATTTAACATAGAAACAGAAAAAACCGTAAACTTCAATCGTTTACGGTCTTTACATTTCTGCTGGGCACTTCTTCTCTGCCCTATCCCCTCGGCTTTGAGCTCTTACCTTAATCATTTCAGCTGCAATACTTATTGCTACTTCTTCTGGTGTTATAGAGCCAATATTTATGCCGATAGGAGCATGAACTGAACTAATCCTGTCTTCAGGAATTCCAGCTAACCTTAACTTCTCATTTATGAATTCTCTTTTCTTTCGAGAGCCCATAACTCCGATATAGGTCTGCTTCAAACGAAGCATTTTCTCAAGAACAACGTAATCGTGAGAATGACCGTGAGTCATAATGACAATATAATCCTGTGGTCTAAAGTCAATAAGATTTTCAACACTTTCATATTCACTATAGATAACATCATTCGCCTTAGGAAAATATACTTTGTCAGTAAACTCCTTTCTGTTCTCTACAACAGTACACGAAAATCCTACCGTTGATAAAACAGATACAAGAGCCTGTGACACATGCCCGCCACCAAAGATGATTACTCTGTCAGGCACAGGAACAGGAATTGAAACAACTCCGTCAGAAACTACTACATCTTCGCTGTAACTCAGGTGATTATTAGCAGTATCAAGAATTATATATCCATTCTCTTCACTACTAATTTTGCTATTTATAGTCTTAACAGCATCTTCAAAAAGAGCCTTATCCATATAAAGGAAATGAAGATAAAGATTACCTCCGCACACCATGTTAAGAGATGTATCTTTAAGATTCAGCTCGAAATGCTTTGTAAATGACTTACGTGATGAAAGAACCTCTACTCCCAAATCAATTGCATCTTTCTCAACTGATCCACCGCCTACTGTGCCAGCAATGAGACCACTATTTCCAACAAGCATCGAAGCACCGATTCCACGTGGTGTGGAACCGGCTCTATCGATAATTGTTATAAGCATTACTTCTTCGTTTGAAGACCATGCGTTTAAGATGCATTTAATTATTTCTTTCATGCCTTCTTCTTTAAAAGCATGGAATATTCTCCATCTGCTTCTTTTACAGTTACTTCGTAGCCCTGGCTGTTAGCAAAACGTGTTACGTTCTCAACGCAAACTCTGGCATCTACGAGTACTTCTAATTCATTTGGCTTATCTTTATTTACTGCCTGCTGAACCATTACTACTGGTACAGGACAGCTTAATCCTCTAGCGTCTACCATATTATAACTCCTTAGTTAGCTTTCTTTCCAAGCTTTGGAATATTCATAAGAGAGATAAAGAGCAATACAGCGAAAATAATTGCTACTGCTACCTTACCTGTTGTTGCAATACCACCAGCACTATATACCTGTGTTTCAGGATCAAGTGCTGCTGCGGAACCTGCAAGTTTAAAGTTATGTGCAAGAGCAGCACCAACGATCATACCGAATACTGTAACTGCGCTATCACCATTACCTTCACCAGCAAGGATAAGCTGACGAAGTGGGCATCCTCCGAGAAGAACTGAACCCCATCCTACAACTACCATACCAAGAAGGTTCCAAAGCTGACTAGCGTGAGCAATTGGCTGGAGATATGTTGAAAATCCAGTGAAGTTTCCAAGGATCATATTTCCAACAAGGATAGTTACAAAGATAACTCCAAAGCCTGAAAGGAGATTAAAATCCTTGAACATAATTGCATCTCTCATGCCACCTACCATACAAAGTCTGGACTTCTGAGCAAGAGCACCTACAACAAGTGCGATTCCAAGAGAAACGAAAAGTGGAGCATGCATTGATCCAGGTCCCTTTTCGGAAAAGATGAAAATACCAGGAACAATAAGTACAAGTGCCAAAAGTACTACACTACTAATTGGAAGTGCAAGACCTTCTGTTGTAGTTACAGTGTAGTTTCTCTTGAGAGAAAAGCCCTTCTTTAAGAAGAAGATACCGATAAGAATACCGATGGCAAATCCTGCAAGACCAACGAAAGCATTAAGGTCTCCACCACCCATACGGATAACCATACGAAGTGGGCATCCAAGGAATACAAGAGCACCGATCATTACGCATGCACCAAGAACGAATCTTACTGCAGGTGATGAACCAGCCTTCGCCTTAAATTCCTTTGTAGCAAGAGAGATAATGAATGATCCAAGAATAAGACCAATGATTTCAGGTCTTACATACTGAACCACTGCTGCCTGGTGAAGTCCCAAAGCTCCAGCGATATCTCTTTCGAAGCAGGCAATACAAAAGCCCATGTTCTTTGGGTTTCCAAGTGCTGTAAGTACCAATGCAGCAATACCTACTGCAAGGCCAGCAATCAAAACCCAGATGTTTATTTTACTGTTTTTCCCCATAAAACAGCCTCCTTTAAATAATAATCAATGTAAATATATGTACTTATCTCCGGTCTTTTCTTTAACTACGCCGATACGCTGTGCTGAAGGAACATTACTTTTAAGTTCTTCGTAAAACTTATCTGCATCAGCGCCATCAACTGCAATCAAAAGGCCACCAGAAGTCTGCGGATCAAAGAGCATATCCTGCTTAGAAAGAATAACTTCACCTACATCAACATACTTTGAAGCAAAGTCTCTGTTTCTATACATTCCCTCAGGAAGAATTCCGATTGTAGCCAAGTCCAAAGCTTCCTTAATTAAATCAATAGAATCAACATCAATATGAAGTTCCACTTCGCTTCCAGTTGCCATCTCACTTGCGTGTCCCAGAAGTCCAAAACCAGTTACATCCGTACATGCGTGAACATCGTACTTAACCATGACATCCCTGGCACTTTTATTAAGTGTCATCATGAGTTTTAATGCGTAATCATATGTTTCTTTAGAAACCATATCAACCTTAGCTGCTGTAGTAATAATTCCCATACCAAGTGGCTTTGTAAGAAACAGCACATCCCCTGGCTTAGCGCCAAGATTTCTAATAAGCTTATCCGGATGAACAAAACCAGTTACTGACAAACCATACTTTGGCTCATCGTCAAGAATACTGTGGCCACCAGTAATTAAAGCGCCTGCTTCATATACCTTGCTGTAACCACCCTTCAAAATCTCATGAACAGCATCCTGCGGCATATCCTTTGGCACTGCCATAATGTTAAGTGCAAGCTTAGGTTCTCCTCCCATTGCATACACATCCGAGAGGGCATTTGTTGCAGCAATCGCACCGAAAGTAAAAGGATCATCAGCAATAGGTGGAAAGAAATCCACAGTCTGAACTAAAGCCATATCATCTGACACTTTATAAACACTCGCGTCATCACTCTTGTCAAAGCCAACAAGAAGATTTGGATCAGTATGAACCTTCAAGTCTTCCAGAAGTTTTGAAAGAACTCCAGCTCCAACCTTGGCTCCGCAGCCTGCGCAGTTAGCTAGTTTAGTAAGTTTAATCTCTTCCATTTATGCACCCACTAAGTTTTAAAATTGCTTCCATGACGCCACCTGCGATTGCAAGTGCCTTGTCAGAAGCCAAAGTACAGTATTCTGTGTTTCCTCTTGGATCTACGTCACCACTTTTAAGTCCTTCTCTTACAGGAGTTCCATCAGCGATAAGTCCACGAAGAACTCCATCGATTGTAGCAATCATTGGTTTACCTTCTACGTAACCAATAACATCTCCAGCCTTAACAAGATCTCCAATCTTATGAACTGACTGGAAATTACCATCAGCTGGCGTTCTTAAAACTCTTTCTCCAGCAAAGCCTCCGATTAAACCAGGGACATTTGTATTAGGTAAAGCAGGACCTTTATAGATTGCTCGCCCTAATGTATGACCACGCATTGATTCAATTACAGCGTGGCAGTCTACTCCTGCAGTAAATCCTGGGCCAACACCGATTACTACACTAGCATCCGTAATCTTTGTTCCTGTGTTTCTTTTTGCAAGAATTGCATCAACAACTACATCAGGATTAATCGCACGAATTATATTTGCTTCTGGGTCAGGTAGAACAGGAATATAACCAGTATCCAAAGCATAAAATACCTCTTCCTTTGTAGCAGCACGTATTGCTTTAATTCCTTCAACTGAAGTCTCACCATCTCTTATAGCCTCGCAGAAAGAAACAGTTCTTCGTATTGCAAGGGGACTCGGAAGGTCAGTCATTACAACATTAAAACCAGCGTTATAAAGCCTTAAAGCGATACCGCTTGCCAAGTCTCCTGCACCTTTAATTACTACAAGCATTCGTATTCTCCGTTTCTTAAACTTCCTGCTATAACAGGTAATTTTGTAAGTTCTGCCATTTCCTTGGCAAGACGCATTTCCGATTCGTTCTCAACTTTGTTTATAAGTATCTTCGTACCAAAGTTTTCTTTGTTAATAACAGCCATCGCCACTTCAGGCGTAACAGTATCATCCTCATTAAAACCAGAGATTCGAGAGTATATTTGAGGCCTGTGGCAAACTTCCTCTACCGTTTTGCCAATACCATCGATACCAATTACGAGTATCGTCTGGCTTGTCTTATCAGGTATTACCGGCTCGCTTTCGCTATGTGCTTTAAGTGGCAACCCACGTGAGCCATCTGCCTCGCATATAATGTAATCTGCTACTTTCAAAAGCTTCTCGAAAGTAACACCAGGCGGCATTAACTTACCGCTCTGATCCATCCCTTCCGAGACGCAAATTACTCCATATCTATTAAGTTCATTTTGAAGAACATCCAGGTCATCTGACGTAACTAGCCTGATGTCTTCCGGCGGAAAAATTCTCGTTGTAGTACAGACTATGCATGAGCCTTTTTCTTTAAGTTCAGATGCGAGTTTTAACATCAGAGTTGTCTTTCCACCACCTCCGATAATTGAAGTCACACCTTTTTCAATCTGAAGTAAATTAGATATTTCCATGCTTAAAGTTCCAAATCGTGAAAGCCCTGAACTTCTATCTTTGCGTCAGTCAAAGCATTAACCATAAGTTCCTTATTATCAGGCGAAGTACGCCACGCGATACCACAGTCAGCACTTAAACTTCTTGGAAGCGAGAAGAGTTTTCCTTCGATTCCTTTCTCTTTGCAAAGACGCTCAGTAGCCATTGCTTCAGCTGTCGTATAGTAAGTAACTACAAAATAAAGTTTCTTTTCTCTCATACTACTTACCTGCAAAGTTCCTTTAATGCTTTTATGGCAGTATCAATTTCTTCAAACGTATTTCCGTAGCCAAAACTAAATCTGACAACACCCTGTTCAACCGTTCCAAGAGCCTCATGCATTCTAGGTGCACAGTGTGCTCCAGGACGTGTCGCGATACCATACTCCTCAGATAAAGCATCTGCTAATTCTGAAGATGGAACATCTCTGAAGTTTAATGAAACTATAGGAGCATGTTCCCCACTGAAATCACCATAAATAGTGATGCCATCAATATCCTTAATGCCATCAAGGAAACGGTTCATGAGTTCCTGTTCTTTACTATAGATATTCTCTATTCCAATGCTGTTAATATAAGAAATCGCAGCTAATAGGCCACAAATTCCGTGACTATTAAGTGTGCCTGCCTCAAGTCTAGTAGGCATCTCAGATGGCTGTGTCTTTAAGTAAGACTGAACACCTGTACCACCAGTTTTAAATGGTCTTATATCTACGCCATCCTTAACACATAGGCCCCCTGTTCCCTGAGGCGCCATAAGGGATTTATGTCCAGTAAAGATGAGCACATCTATATTCATATCTTCCATATCAATTGGGAATGCGCCAGCAGTCTGGGAAGCATCTACTATATAAAGAACATTATGCTTTCGCGCGATATCTCCAACGCGCTTAATGTCGATGACGTTTCCTGTAAGATTTGAAGCGTGTGTAGTAATGATTGCTCTGGTATTACTCTTAATTAATGGCGCAATGTCGTCATAATTAATATTCCCCTTGCTGTCGCTTCTAAGAAAACTTATCTCCACGTCTTCTTCCAGCGCATAAAGAGGCCTTAATACAGAGTTATGCTCAAGGTCTGTTGTAATTACTTGATCGCCTTTATTAAGAATGCCGTTAATTGCAATATTCAAACTCTCAGTAGCATTTGAAGTAAATACAACATTACGAGGATTATTGGCATTAAAAAATTTTGCAACTTTTTCTCTTGCTTCGTAGATTTTCCTTGAAGCATTAAGTGACTCTTCCCCAGCAGATCTTCCGCTGTTGCCGAGAGTAGTCATAGCCTCAACTACTGCATCAATTACACAGTCCGGCTTATGTATAGTTGTTGCAGCGTTATCAAAGTAAATTGAACTCATTTTAAAATTAATCCAACCGTTGTATTTTCTCGTGTATAACGACCTTCTAATTATAAAACGAAATAGGATTTTTTCAAATCAGCTTACCTTATATTTGAGAAGTCCCTTATTAAGTCTTGGCCTCATGTAAAGATAGTAAAAGAGAGCCGCTATTGTTGATCCGCAAACTGTAGCGATTGGGATAGCGTACACAATTCCGATTACTCCGTAACCAAGAACAATTCCAAGCAAATACGCAAGCGGAATTCTTACCAGAAACGCCGGAATAATGTCTGCGATCATTGAAATCCAGCCATAGCCAGTACCTAAGAATACTGAGTTAAAGCTTACAATAAATGCCATTGTCGCATATTCAAAAGAGAATGCATGTAAATACTTAACGCCGATTTCTACTACTTCCTGATCGCACCCAAAGATAGCAAAAATCTGTGGAGCAAATAGATTTGCCACAGTAAAAATAACAGCACATATTCCAAGACAAAGTCCAAGTCCTATGTACATAGCTTTCTTTACTCTGTCTATTTTGTTAGCACCGATATTTTGCGAAATCATGGCCGCTACAGAAGAACTAACCGCGATATTAGGTAAAAGCGCGAATGAATTAAACTTCATAACAACACCTGAAGCTGCACCTGCTGCAATACCACCTACGCCGTTAATAAGAGCTGTAAGAATAAGGAATGACAAATTAGTACAAACATGCTGAATACCTGTAGGAAGACCTACTCTCATCAAGGTCTTAAACATACCTGATTCGAACTTAAATGAAGATAACTTAAAGTCGAATCTGAAGTTATTCACCTTAAGATAAATAATGCACGAAAGCATTGAAACTCCCTGTGCAATAATTGTCGCAGCAGCAGCTCCTCCAGCGCCAAAATGAAGTCCTGCTACAAAGATTAAATCGAGAATAATATTAAGTACTCCTGCTACACCAACAAAGATAAGTGGAGTCTTGTTATCTCCAAGCCCTCTCATGATGGCGCTGAGTGCGTTATATCCAAAGATAAAAAGCATTCCAAGTAAACTAATAGCAAGATAAATCTTTGCTTCAGTATAAGCACTTCCCTCAAGATTCAAAGCACTTAGAATTTGATTAATAAAAATAAAACTAATAGCAGCAAAACCTACTGCCATACCTGACAAAGTTAAAAGAAGGGTACTAATTGTCTTATTGATACTTTGCTTTTGGTTAGAACCTAAGTACTGACCAATCATGACAGTACCACCAGTTGAAATACCCGCAGCAAGGTTAGTAAAGATAATCATAACCCCACCTGCTGAATTAACACCAGAAATACTTCCGGCATTAGAAAAATTGCCGAGAATAATCATATCTGCGACACTATATGCAGACTGAAACAAATTACTTAAGAAAAACGGAATCGCAAAGAGAATAAGATTTTTGAAGATACTTCCCTGCGTCAGATCTTTTTCAAATTTCTTAGAATTACTCATACCGTAATTTTCTTCCAAAGAAAGTTTAAATGATATCAATTACTTTGCCATAATATCAAAATACAACATAAATAATATATAATTATCATATTTGAAAAAAACAAAGGACCAAACAATGAATAATAAACTGATATCTTCCTTACTTACTATGGCTATGCTTATTTCTGTTACTTCCTGCGAGAAGGTGGAAGAGATTGAAACAACTGCTACTACATCTGTAACAACAACTACTACTGAAGCAACTGAAACTACTACTGAAGCTCCAGAAGAAACAGAAATAGTGATTCCTGATTTTGATATCAGTAGCGTTCCTTCTTTTGAAGTTACTTCCCAAAATCTCAATAATGGTATTTGGGATGATGCCATATCAAATACAAACGCAGGCGAGAATTTGTCACCTGAACTTTCCTGGGAAGAAGTAGACGGAGCTTCAATGTATGTAATCTATATGGTTGATTTATCCGCTGGCAACTGGGTTCACATGAAGGTTACTGGCGTCAATTCTACCTCACTTGAAGCTGGCGAATTAGATAACAGCGCCTACATTGGTCCATACCCACCTTCAGGAACTCACGAATATGTCATCTACGTGTTTGCCTTAAGAGAAACTCCTGTAGCGACAAAGGGATTATTAGACAGAGCTGCATCTTCCCTTGAATTCCTATTCTCACCTCTTGATGTTAATGAATCAGGAGAAGGAGGTAATGTTATCTCCTGTGGAATACTTTCAGGAACATACACTGCTCAGTAATTTGAAAATATATTTACGCAAAAATATGGCCTTAAGTCTGATACTTAAGGCCAATTTTATTTTGTTTAACAACTTCACATTGTTCACAAACTCCGCTTTTGATCACGGTACGATCGCAAAATCAACATTATTCAGCCACAGTGAGAACGAGTCTGAGCCCTAAAGCCGTCGCCTTAAAACTTCTCGCCCTTGTCAAAGCACTGAGAGGACTGTTTTCCTCCAACGTTCACCCATCATTCAGAGTCATAATCGCGATAGATTAGCTCTTGAGCTACTTGTACCACCTCGGTTTACCCTCCATTTCTGAAAGGCTGTAGAGCCAGCAGCATTATTTCCCGTTACCCTCATTTACTCACATCATTGGGATGACGTGGTCTAAAGGCTTATTCTCCACGCGGAGCGTCTATTGTTGCTGCAAACACCGGTGTGCTATTGCCTACGTTCACGACAACGCCTCCTCTTACCTGTTAGAGTATCTCTCTTCCCCAATCTGCAGTCACCTGCAAATCAGAAGACACCATTCGAAGTATCCTTCTTATGACATCTCAGGTCTCCGCATGCAGAGTCGAACCCGTACGTGCGGAGGTTCTCCAAGGATCCTATGATTGGCTGATTAGACCATTTGCACATAGTTAGCATTGTGAACAATATGAAGTTGTCAAAGTACATCTCAGCTGCAAGAATTGTTTATTGCTTGCTGTTGATGATGTAATTCTACAGTGCTTCAATATCATTATCACGGAAAAAAAGTTGCGAACTTAAATATGTCTTTTATCAGTAAGTCAACACTGAATTGGCAAGTCTTATATATCGATAACCATCCTCTTCATATGTTTCGAAAGTGCCTGTAACTGTAATCTCAGTTCCCTGATCTGGATATTCATCTTCGTTTACCAAAGTGAACTCCAATCCCTGAGAACAGCAAGCAGTAGCATCCTGAATTATACAAGCATAATACACAATACCTGTATTAGGATCTGTATACGCCGCACAAACACCCTGCATCCTTATTACTTTTCCAAGATACATTTCAGGGGTATAAACCATATCATAAACTTCTGCATAAACCATGGTGCTGCTTAATGTAGACAAATCAACATCAACACCTTCGGTATTGCTAAGTATCACTTCACTCGTACTCTCCTGTGACTGCAATACAACCTCACTAGACAAAGTCGGATCAGGGAAGGCCTCAGTACTACTAATCTGACTTTCCAGAACCTGATTAACTTTAGAGTTCTGATTACATGCGGTTAATCCGACCATCATACATAGAACAACAAACATTGAGACTAAACGTTTCATTTTTTTATACCTCCACATACCATGCCAATAAAGCTACAAAATACAAATACTCCAATATCAACTGCTACAATTGTTGAACCAACAGGAGTTCCTGAAAGAATAGAAATAAAAATTCCTGAAAGTGCACATATTACTGATATAATCGCAGAACATATAGTTACAGCTTTATAGTTGTTAAAAATTCTCATTGCTGATAACGCTGGAAAAATAATTAATGCAGAAATCAGAAGAGAACCAACCAGATTCATCGCTAGAACAATAATTACTGCAACAATAATTGCGACTATTAAATTGTATTTCTCAACATTTACTCCAGTTGCTTTCGCAAAATTCTCGTCAAAGGTAATCGCAAAAATCTTGTTGTAAAACAAGACAAAGAAAACAACAACCAGCACTGACAAAATGACGCAAAGCCAGACTTCTTCAATTTTTAAAGTAAGTATTGATGTTGAACCAAACAGAGTTGAACATACATCACCTGATAAATTAGATGATGTAGAGAAGATATTCATAAGCAAATATCCAATAGCAAGCGAGCCAACAGAAATCATGGCAATTGCTGCGTCACCTTTGATTTTTGCATTCTGACCTGTTTTGAGTAACAAAACGGCACTTAAAACTGTAATAGGAAGTACAACATAAGTGTCATTAGTTATTCCAAGTATTCCTGATATAGCCATGGCACCAAATGCCACATGTGATAATCCATCACCAATATACGAGAAACGCTTAAGTATTAATGTGACACCCAGCAAAGATGAACATAGTGCAATAAGAACACCGACAACAATAGCATATCTAACAAATGGATACTGAAGATAGAATAATAGTTTTTCCATATTACTTATCCTCCATTGCATTATTTAAACTAATAAATGACTTTCCTACAGAAGTATTCATATACTCCTCTTTGGTTCCAAAAAACGGCTTTTCTTTAATGTGTAGGATGTGAGTAGCGTACTTAGTGGCAGCCTGAACATCATGTGTAATCATAATCACAGAAAGTCCTTCTTTATTAAGTTCTTTGATTAACTCATACATTTCTGATGTAACCTTAGGATCCAGACCGGCAACTGGTTCATCAAGCAAAAGCATCTTCTGTGTTGCACACAAAGCTCTCGCCAGAAGCACTCTTTGCTGCTGGCCACCAGACAACTCACGGTAGCATTTCTTTCTGATATCTTTAAGATGCATTCTTTCGATATTATTTTCAGCAAGGCTTCTCTCCTTCTTGGTATATAGAGAGCAGAAACGCATACGTCCCTGGCAACCCGAAATAACAATCTCTTCTACAGATGCAGGAAAATCTCTTTGTATTGTTGTCTGCTGTGGAAGATATCCTATCTCATTTTGTAAGACACCATCAGCAAATTTAATTTCGCCTGAAAGCTGCTTTTGAAGTCCAAGTATGGTTTTCATCAGAGTAGATTTTCCAGATCCGTTTTCGCCCAAAATACAAAGGTAATCACCCTTATTAACGGTGAAATTTACATCTGAAAGTATTGTTGTTCCATCATATCCAATTGATAGATTGTTGCCAGTTACATATGCCATAAAACGCCTCTTTCTATTAGCCTAAAGCGGTTTCTAATACGCTGTAGTTACTTTCCATAATCGAAAGATAAGTCACTCCATTTGATACATCTGAAGATGTAACGGACTGCATTGAATCTAATGTAAGAATTGTCTGATTATTGGATTCAGTATTTTCAATAATTGTTCTGGCGATACTTCCATCTGCGCTCTCAATCTGGAAAACGTAGTTTAATCCAAGCTCATCTACTTTGCCTGCAAGGAAAATAATAGTTTCAAAACTTGCTTCTGATTCTGCTGAGCATCCTACAAAAGCGGCATAGTAATTTAGCCCATAATCATCAACCAAATATCTAAATGGGAATCTGTCGCCAAACAAAACTGTATTTACATCAGATGAAGAAACCAATTCCTGATATCTGCTATCAAGTGCATTCAAATCATCAATGTAACTACTAACATTGGCCTTATAAGTTTCAGCATTATCTGGATCAATTTTTACTAATTCATCTGAAATACACTGGCAAAGAGCAGAAGCATTCTTTAAAGAAAGCCATACATGCTCATCATATTCTGGACCTTCTTCCTCTTCGCCATCTTCTTCCTCTTCTTCGCCTTCCATACCTTCAACTAACTCTTCTTCTTTTACGCAATCACCAAGCACATCAAGAAGATTAATTACTACCATGTCTGGATTTACAGCTTCAGCGAGAGCATCTTCTACCCATTCGTCTGATTCTCCACCTACATAAATAAATACATCACAAGTTGAAATCTTGATAATATCATCTGCTGTTGGCTGAAAACTATGAAGATCAACTCCGCTATCAAGAAGCATAGTAATCTCTACATTTTCATTACCATTAGTAATTTCACGAGCCCAGTCATAGGCAGGGAAAATAGTTGTTACAATTGAAAGTTCTTCACTCTTTTCTACGTTTGCTGAACAAGCAGTAAGTGCTGTTCCAAGCATAAGAACAGCAATAATGCAGCTAATAATTTTACGCATATAAAATTCTCCTATTTAATTTAAGCATCGAAAACAGGCGCACTAAACGCCAACTGCTAATTAAACAGAAGATTCTTAATTATTCATTTGAATTTTCTGGGATATCGGTGTAGCGAAATATACGAAGTTACTAAAGTAATAAACTATATGACTTACACCATTCTTTAAAAGAACTATTGCGCATACTATTGCTACCACTGCGCACAATAATTCAAGGTTTTCACTACACAAAATCATCTCATGACAAATCTGACATTCATTACCTGAACAGTCATGATCAACGTGCGAAACTATAAAAAGTGCTGAAAAAAGCATTGCAACCACAGTGATTACAATTAAAAACCAAGTCATTTTCTTAAACAACTTCTGTCTCACTTTTTATTTCTCCTCACATCCAAATTGAAAACCATTTTCAATTTTATACCTTAAATTGCAATTGTCAACTTTAATAACTCTTCTTTATAGTAGTTAGTTGAATCAAAATCTAACTCGTGTAAATTATCCCTTAACTAAGTTATCCCTTATAGGCTTTTATCATACACAAAAATCGCCTCCCATTTCTGTGAGGCGATTCGTTAGTTCTTATTAGTAACCTAATCGAATATTACTTGTTGTTTATTGCAGCCTGCCACGTCTCGAGGACATAACACGAAAACTTACACGAAAATCCGATGCCAGTCTCATATCGCAAACAACCAATTTATCAACAACAAACTAGTTAAATAGAATTACATTTTACAGTTTCATCTTAATCATAAATCTGGTGGCTTCTTCATTAAATCCATATTGCTTGTATAAACCATGTGCATCTTTTGTTAAAAGCAATCCAACCATACCAGAATATCTGGAATCTTCAGTGATTTTTTTAATCAAATCTTTACCGATTCCTTTACCCCTGTAATTTTCATCAACAATAACATCACACAAATAGTATGTTGTTGCATAATCTGTTATTACTCTGGCAAATCCAATCAGTATATTTGTCTCATCGTCGTATACACCATAACATACTGAATTGTTTATAGAGTCTTCTATTACCTGTTTGGATCTTGTAGCGGCCCAATAGGTATTATTAAGTAATTCCGTCACTCGATTAATTTGAAGTTCGTCTTTGTTATCTGAAATATAAAAGCTCATCTCAATTCCTTTCAGACCTTTATACCATTTCGCATTTTTGAAAAATCATTAAATTTGCGAAATGAAAACAAGCTTATTGGATAACAAAAGTCCAATTCAACTCCGTTAAATTATTCTTATTTTCTGCTGCCAATAAAAGAAAAAATAAAATTCCAGATAGTAAAATCAAGAAGGAATAATAAAGACAACAACTTAATAGGTGACATCAATCCCGCCAGGAAAAGATGTATTCCTGCAATAAAAGGAATACCGGAAACAAATCTATTCTGACGCTTGCCTGCTCTTATAGCCATAAGATTAAGGCAAATATATAAAATACCAATTCCGCCAATAATAGAAGGCATAATCCATGGATTAATACCAAGGCTAACTTTTCCCATCTTAACCGCAGCAAATATAAAGAAAGCAAATATCCCTAGCGAAAGAATCATCGCTGGATCAAACTTACTTTGCCAAAGTTCCCATTTCTCTACTTTCTTTGCATCAGCTATATAGCTTCTGAAATCAAAATTCGAATTTACATCATCATCAGAATATAAGTGCCTGCAGGTGCTTGGGGACCAACGATCCTCTCCCACAAGAGACAAAAGTGCATTAGAAACTTCAAACCTATATCTATAGCAATTGATGACAAATAACTTCACACCAAACAATTCTTCCAGGCTTTTATTGTCAATAAACTTGTCAGTAATTATCACAACACGCCAATATGGTTGTATCTTTTCACCACTGCCAGGAAAACTATTAATTTTATCTGAAACAAAATCATCGAAAGAAGAATATCTATCCTTCCCTTCAAAGCCTTCTGCCCATACTTTATTCAATTCTAATTTAAAAGCGTCAACATCGTGAGAATTGATAGTCTCCTTATCACGGAAAATATAAGCCCACTTTAAAATATGGTTACTGCTAAAAGCCTGACAAAAAACAGACTCATTTTGATTACAAAGACCTTCATATTTAATATTGAAAGAATATCCGTATATTCTAGACATTTGAAACGCTTCCCACTAATAAACTATTAAACATTATATCAAATAAAAAGCGGTAACAAAAAAGCCTCAAGATTTCTCTTAAGGCTTTAAACACCAAAATTAGAAAACAAAAATCGATATAACTACATATCGTAAATATCACTTCTATGCCCAACATTAACAACAAGAATTACGATATCTAAGTCATTAATCTCAGCAATTATTCTATAGTCGCCAACACGATATCGCCACTGACCACCCCGATTATCAGTTAAGCCCTTACCATGGATTCTAGGATTCTCACATCCCTCAAGATTCTTCCTTATCCATCCAATAATGAGAGCCGCCGTTGGCTTATCTAATTTCTTAAGCTGTTTTAAAGCATGCTTCGAAAATAATACTCTATACATTATGAAAGTCCCAACTCCTTCTCTACATCATCAAGAGAATAAGTTGTACCGTCGTTCTTAAATTCAGCAATAGCTACTTCATATGCTTTTAAATCATATTCATCTTCTATTTTTTCAAGAACAGCCTGTCTCACCAATTCAGAAACACTAACATTATGGAGCGCAGCATAGTTCTTAATTAACAAAGTTTCCTGTTCATTCAATCTCAATGAAATTGCCATAAATATCGCCACCTTTCTGTAATACATTGTATTACGTTGTGTAACACCAGTCAATAAATTCTCTTGTAAATACATAGTATCAAAAGGCGCACGCCAATAATCGTACACTTTTCAGGCAACAAAAAAGCCTTAAGATTTCTCTTAAGGCTTTGGCTCCTCAAACAGGACTTGAACCTGTGACATTTCGGTTAACAGCCGAACGCTCTACCGACTGAGCT